>NZ_JBMPOV010000003.1:0-626945 GCF_049340405.1 Undibacterium sp. Ji42W | reverse complement strand
CGTAAGCCAAAAACGCCGCCCGGCTACATTGCGTTGACGCAAAAAACCACAGGACGTGGGGCTTAGTGTTGTTGTTCTAAACAGCAGGTAGCTTGTCAACCGAATACCGTGCTCATGCGTTACGCGCATAGGAACAATAAAAGCGACGCCTGCAAACTGCATGGCGTCGTTTTTTGTAGGGTGCGTCTTGACGCACCATCTCTTCAATGTTCAGGAAAGCGTAGAAAAACGGTGCGCCGTGCGCACCGGGTTTTGAATTGGATTTTCGCAAAATATTGAGCAGGAAACGGTGCGCACGGCGCACACTACTGCTAACCGGCATCTTGCACGACAAGAGTTCCGACCATAAAGACAATGCGGCAGCAAGACTGAAACTTGCTGCAGCATCAATTCACCAGGTTCAACTCAGGATTTGTCAGGTACAAAACGCGCCAATTTAAAAAAATCGCGCCTGCCAGATATCGTTACATCTTCCCCCACATCCAGCAGGATTTGTTGTGGCAAGTGCTCAGGGTGTATATCCAGGTTACCGAACGGCATTTTTACTTCGAGCATTCTGATCTGCATGTCTTTGTTCAAAGAATAAGTGATCGAACAGCATTCTTTTGTTGGTGGTGGCACACAGCGAGACACCAGCCTCAGCTGTCTCACCTGCAAATTTCCGATGTCAGTATGAGACCCGCAATCTTGTATCAACAATTCCAGCACGGCCTCAGGTGCAGGGAAACTGCCCGAGATTTCTGCACTGGAAGTGCCTGTCAACTCCAGCTTTCTTACGCTCACTGGCAAGCGGATTTCTATTGTCTCAGAATTATAGTGCCTCAAATCTGATTTACTTGAACTTAATCTGATATGAAAAGCATCACTGGTTGCTTGCATGCTTACAGCAATCTGCAAATTTGGATTGCTGACTTTTGCCTGCGTCATACCAGGCTCAAAGACGAGTTTGATCTTACCAGCACCTCGGCGATTTTCAACCTGCGTATCAAGCACCACCATGGTCTGGCCGCCCAGATCAGCAAATTGGTCCTTGACATGCATGCTCTCAGCCTTGGCCAGTCGTTCTTTGCTCAGGTGGTCAAGCATATAATTACCTGCCAGGTACCAGACAAAGGCGAGTGTGAACAACCAGACACCTACTTTGGAGAAATAACGCGGCATCATGCCACCTCCCTTTCCCGGATATGGAAATAAAGTGCAATCCATAACAAAACGGGTACGCCCAGCCACAGGCCAAGGGAGAGTACATATTCCACCGGCCTGTGAACGTAAGCGTCGGTGTAGCGCCAGTCCCTGATGAATATACCAGCTTGCGGTGCAATCCTTGTCAGCAGCGTCAGTGTGCCCAAAAAGAACGTGACCAGTGCAGTACGCAGCACGGGCGAGCGTCTGAAGTAAACCGCCCCGCCAGCAACAAGTGCCTGTGAGAACGAGAGCAGCAAAAACGAATAGACATGGAACAAAAGGGAGTGGTCATCCCCTGTTGTACTGCCGCTTGTCAGGAAAGGAAAGAAAAAACGAAAATCGCGGTCACATTCATCGCAGGCTGGCATGCTAGCCACCACAGCTTTGGCCAACTGCACCGCAGGATAATGCAATATGACGTACAGCAAACTGTAAGTCAGCGGATAAAGAAGACCGATGACCAGGAACGCCATAAGCCATTTTTCAAATACCGAGGCCGGTCGCATCAAAGCAATGAGACAGGCACCGGGGTTTTGCAGGTATTTGAAATACCGCCACGCAAAGAGTGGGGCAGAGAGGTAAAGGCCCGTAAAATACCAGGTTGACTGCGCAGTGAAAGTAAACTGCTCATTCCTGCCGTTGGCGTTAAGCGAAACCGTCACCACCATGATCACCAGATCAAGTATCACCAGCACACCCGCAAACCACGCATATTCGCGCCAGCTTTCTGCCCAATGCGCACGCAGCAGGCGGCCAAAACGTTGTATGTCAAAAAAATCTGTCATTGCAATTCCTTTGTAAGCTGGGGATGGGGTTGATGTAGCAGATAGCCCGCCACCGCATCCAACACTCCCTGCTTATTGATACTCAGTGCCTTGTATAGTAATTCAAGATTGACCACACCTGGTGCAGTGCTCACATTGCGACTCACATACGCCCATTGGTGGCCATAAGCCTCCTGATAGATACTGCCGGCTGCGTCAGCCTGATTGTCAGCCACGCCCAGGTGCAGTGCATGCTGCAGTGTCTGCATGCTGGCCGACAGCGCAAGTTTGCCGCCATCGACAAACAGCACATGGCTCATCAAACTTTCCAGGTCATGTGCCTGATGGGTGCTGATGATCACCGTGCGGTTGGCATGCTCCTTGCCGCCCAGGATAGTCTTGAATTGTGAACGCCCGACGATGTCGAGGCCATTGGTAGGTTCATCCATCAGCAGCAGGGGCGTGTGTGTTGCCAGAGCAAAGGCAATGACAGCCTTCTTTTTTTGCCCCAGGCTCATGGCAGCAAAACCCTTGTCGCGGGGGATTTCAAAAATCTCGGCATACTTTAAAAAGTCACTGCCAGAAAATTGCGGATAAAACGGCGCATGGGTTTTATACAAAACCGACAAGTTGATATCGGGCAGATGAAATTCTTCCGGCACGACATACACCTGTTCCAGAAAAGTCGGCAGACGCGCTGCGGGCCTGTAACCCAGCACCGCCACTTGCCCGCCGTGAGGGAACAGCAAACCCGACAGAATTTTGAGCAGCGTCGATTTGCCACTGCCATTGCGGCCAAACAGGCCATATACGCCGGGCTTGTCCAGCGTCAGTGAAAAGTCGTCATAGACGCGCTTCTTGCCATAATCAAATTGTAGTTGCGTGACGTTGATCATCAATGTCCTTAAAACGTTTTTACGTGCGGCATGGTGTATTGCATGTATGTGACTGGCAGCATGACAATGAGATGGGCACAGCCATCCTTGCCGATAAAATTTTGCGTATCGAAGGCAGGATTGTATTACTATTTTGAAAACAATGGGAAGTTTTTGGCTGTAGATGGAATCATCGAAGACCTAATGCAGCCACATGTTTGCTGCATCTGAAGTAGAAATATTTTCATGTGAATGCGACGATCTCATGCAGCGCATTGCAATGCGCCTCAGGTTACGGCTAGGCCAGGGCAATTGCGGCAAATGGAAGGAAGCTATCTAACAGCGGTAGGGTGTGTCATGCGCACCGTCTTTACACACAACATGTAGCAAAAGTGGATCCGGTGCGCACGGCGCCCCCTACAAAAACCTATCCCTTACCACCACCTCACCACCTCACCACCTCACCACCTCACCACGGCACACCACCAGCACAGGCACGGTCATCGCCACTTCAAAATCAGGCGAGATGGCCATCGTGATGTCACCACCCCGCATGTGCACCGTCAGGTTCGCATCAACCAACCCCAGCCTGTGCGCCACGGCAGCGGCGGCGCAACTGCTGCTGCCGGATGCACGGGTGTAACCTGCGCCACGTTCCCATATTTCCAGTGATATGTTCTGGCGATCAAGCATGCGCAAGAATTGCACATTGCTGCCATCCGGGTTGATGATGCACCAACCAAAGTCGGCATCGTCCGGGTAACCGTGGCCAAACAGCAGACCGTCACTGCCTATGCCAGGAGCGGATGCATCAACAACCAGATAGGCATTACCGAGTGCCTGGTATTTTGTGAAACTGATTTCCATGCTGGTATCCATAGCTGGTGTCATTGATACAGACAACAAAGATACGGAAAGCAATGCGCTTGTTCAAGCAGATCATTGCAAACTACTGCAAGCTGGCGCATGCTAGTACAGGCACAGCTTTCGGCAAAGCTTCAATCCACAGTAAACACCAGCCTCGGCATGTTGGCATCCTTGCCCCAGTTTTCTGCCACCGCAGACAAGGGTGCCGCCTCTACTGCGATGTCAAACCCGCCGGGCACGGCAGCATGCAAGACTTCGCCTATCGATGTGAACAAGCGCTTGGGCGGGATGCTGCCTATACCGCTACCCATGAGCACGATAGCCGATGAGCGCAATACCGCGCTCGGCAAATTGATGTCTTCGCCACTGACCGAACCCACCTGTACAAAGCGCATGGGTACGGCCTCTTTGCCTGCCTTGGCAGCGGCGATGAGCAGCAGCTCTGCACTCTGCCCCCACAGGTAATCGACGACCACATCAACCCCTTGTGCAAATTGCTGTTTGAAGATTTTTTCCATGGCTTGTTGATCGTCGCCAAGAGCGATCACCACGTCTGCGCCCATGGCGTGCAGTGCTTCCAGCGTCTGTTTGTTGCGGCCTGTGGCAATGACCTTCTTCGCACCCAGGTACTTTGCAATCTGCACTGCCAGGCGGCCTGCCGTGCCAGTTGCGCCGTTGATCAACACGGTTTCGCCTGCCACCAGCTCTGCCCTCTCCTGCATCGCGGCCCAGGCGGACATGCCGGGGTTGGCAATGGCTGCCGCCTTGATATCATCAAGCGCATCTGGCAAGACGATGCATTGCGCAGCCCTGACTACGGTCTTTTCTGCCATGCTGCCAAAGGGCGCTTGCGGCAGGGCAAAATAGACGCGGCTGCCATCTTCCAGACAACCTACGCCATCAATGCCCACCACAAATGGCAAGCTGCCTGCGGAACTATAATGCCTGCCCGAGGCGCGGCTTTTGACCACAGGGCTGAGTGCTGCTGCCACCACCCTGACAAGCACCTCCCCCTCGCCTGCGACCGGTTCCTTGAAATCACCATAGACGGGTGGCTTGCCTGCTTCTACTACGATTGCTGCTTTCATATCTGCTATCCTTTGCTGAAATTATTCAGGCTTGCTCACATTGGATGCACTGAATATCCGTGCATTATACACATATATTAATATACGCAAGGACTACAACATGAAGAAAGAAATTGGCGAACTGCGCGGTGCCCTGATGGATATCACCGGTGTGCTGAACCGTCCGCAGCCGGATGCCGCCCTCATTGCGGCAGCGGGCATTGATCTGGACCGCGCCCTCTTCCCCTTGCTGGTACGCATAGAACGCCTGGGGCCGATAGGCATCGTCGAGCTGGCAGAACTGGTCGGGCGCGACCACAGCACCGTCAGCCGCCAGATCGCCAAGCTTGAAAGCCTGGGCCTGGTCAGCCGCTGCCCCAGCCCGCAAGATGGCCGCGTCAAGGCCGCCATCATCACCGAACAGGGTCGCGTCATGACAGATGCGCTCGACAGTGCGCGGCAAAAGATCATAGAAAAAATGCTGAGCGACTGGAAAAAAGAAGACGTGCGCGAACTGGCGCGCTTGCTGCGACATTTTGCGGATGATGCGCTGGCCTGGGTGGGGACTTTGTGACGTTGCAATGGCGCTGATGATGCTTGTGGATGAACGCCAGATGCAATTGCCGCTGCATCTGATGAACCAGTAGGGTGCGCCGTGCGTACCGTTTGTATTTTCAAATCGCCGGATTTAAAAAACGGTGCGCACGGCGCACCCTACTGCGGAAGGATACGGCAATAGCAGCGATATATCATTGCGACAAACGTCACTGGCGCGCCAGCCCGGTGGATTCCAGCCTGCGCTGGAATGACGACTTTAAAATTGCGGCTGAATTAAACAGCGGCGACGAGAAAGCTGAAGCTGATTGAAATCACAAAAATTGGAATACTCACTTGACCGTATTAACGTCATCCCAGCGCAGGCTGGGATCCATCTGCGTAAAATCCGTACTCCTGAAATGGCCAATCATTTTGCAGATTGAATATCAGTCACATCCAATCTGCTCGTACAAACGCACATCCTTGACGCCACTTTAGCATCAAGCTAATATCGCGCAAAATTTTATCGTGCCGCAGAATAAATACGAATCCAGTACCCTACCCGCATCCAGGCCAGCCAGTGACATCTATCTCCCCATACGCAAGACCCCTCGCCTGGGCATGTTGCCTGATCAGTTCACTGCTGGTGAGCACGATCAACACCATCATCTGGCGTGGCACTGGCCTGAATCTTTTTTCATTTTCTTATCTGGTGTTCCTGCCCATAGGGGCCATCCTCATGGGGTTTTGTGCCCTGAGCGGGTTTTACCTGGTCGCAAACCATGTCAAGTTTCCAGCCAGCCGCATTGACTTTGCCTTTTTGCTGCTGGTTGCCGTGGCGTTCGTCTTGCAGATTTTCTTGGGTATTTATCTATCGTTCTACTTCATGGGCAAGGTCGCCCATCCGTCACCCGCTTCATTCATGGAATTTATTTGCCTCTATGTGACCAGGGTCAAGCACGCCATGCGCCTCAATAGCCATACCCAGGACGCCGTTGCCGCCGGCGAAGCAGGATGGTATCTGTTGATGGTACAAGCCATGGCACTATGTGCAGTTGCACGTACCATTTATGGCGCGACCAACAGAAGCGGCAATGCGCAATGGGAAACGAAGTTTTAAACCAGGATGCAGGTGCGCTACTCTGCACCTTCCATCTGCGTTTCTTTTAGCACCTTGAATATCTGAGAACGATTCATGCTCAAGGCGACAAGCGTCCTGGCCCTCTATGAATAAACGTCGCCTCTTTAATCCCGGGCAAACCCAGGAATAAGGCAGTCAAACGTGCGAGGCCCAGGCCAAAGCCGCCGTGTGGTGGTGCTGCCAGTTTGAATGACTCGAGATAGAATTCCAGGCCCTTGCCTGTCAAGCCTTTCTCGGCGAGTTGCGCCATCAGGACATCGTACCGGTGTTCGCGTATCGCACCCGTGGTAATTTCTACGCCGCGATACAGCAACTCAAAACTCCGTGTCAGGCTCTCGCCTTCGCGCATATGGTAGAACGGCCTTTGCTTCCACGGTACGCGGGTCAGCGCCACCAGTTCATGGCCTTGCTCTTGCATCATCGCACCGAGTTGTCGTTCTTCTTCGGCGCTCAGTGATTCGTCGCCGGATACGCCAAGCAAGGCCTGCGCTTGGGCAAATTCGAGGACATGACAGGCGGCAGGCACCGTTGCTTTGGGGTAGTGCAAGGCCAGCTCCGGGCCCATTCTGATGATCACCTGCTGCAAGGCAGCAATGATCATTGCACATTCAAGTTCTATGATCTCGGTTTCGGTTTTGACACCTTCGAGTTCAACGTCAAAAGAGATAAACTCCGTCGCGTGCCGTGAAGAAAAACTGGGCTCTGCCCTGAACACAGGCCCAACTTCATAAATCTTTCCCAAGCCTGCCATGATGGCAATTTGCTTGTAGATCTGCGGTGACTGGGCCAGATAAGCCCGCTCACCAAAATACTTCACTTCAAACACTTCTGATCCTGATTCAGATGGTGCGCCCATGAGCTTGGGTGAATGAATGCCAATGAAACCCAGCCGCCTCAGATAGCTGGTCATTTCCATCTCGATTTCGCTTTGCACTATCAGTGCCAGTGCCTCTTTACGCTCGCGAAAGCGTGCAGCAGGCCATGCCAGCTTGACCCCGATTTCGCTATCGCTGGATATCGGCCACTGTATCGTCGGTGACACCAGCTCCACCGACTCTGCCTGTATCTCAAAGCCGCCAGGTGCCTGCGCCGATGCAACAACGCTGCCTTCGACCGCCGCATACGCCTGCTGCATCAAGGCCTTCGCCTGTTCACGCGCCGCGCCAGACGCCACGACCTGCACCTTGCTCGCGCCCGACTGCAAAATGACAAACGCCATTTTGCTCTGCATACGGGTGGTCGCCACAAAACCTTCTACTCTTACTTTTTTACCTGCCTGTACTGCGATGTCCTCGAATGTAAACATGTCCTTCTCCTTGATTGCGGGTTGATTAACTGCCGCCTTCGGATTCCGGAAATGAAAAAACCCGGAATCTCCGGGCTTTTTTGAATCGTGGTTTTCGCTATTTGATCAAATACTAATCTGATACAACGAAACGACCCCAGCCCGGTTTCGAGTTGGAATCATTATTATTAAAACGGGCAACAAGCGACAAAACCTCGCAGCCACAGGCGAAACTACGCAGGCCGCGTGGCTCCGGCGTACTTGCTATGGGTGGATACGAAGTAATTTGCATGATTGCTGTCAAAAAATGAATAGGTGCCTGCATGGTATCGCAAGGCATTGCAAGGCGTTGAGACACAAGCCTATATCAAGACTATCCTGCTTGTCAATAGCACTGAATGCGCTCTTATCGCTGTTTTATTCCTGTCACATAGCTCCCCTATACTCGGCATATTTACTTCGCCGGACACCCCATGTCGATCAGACCAGCCACGCAAACTCATCAGCTGCTAGCCAATCTTGCTTTTGTTATCTCCAGCCTGTTCGTTCAACAAAGCGTGCTTGCGGCCAAGCCAGACCCGGTGCTGGTGTCGTTTGCGACAGTGGGTGATTCGCGTGCCGAACCAGGGCCGCATTTGAACAGGCAAGACCAGATCTGGCTGCAAAATACCAGGGCCGTGACACGCATATTGCGCGAGATACAGGTGCAGCAACCCAATGCCCTGTTTTTTAACGGCGACATGGTCATGGGATACACGACGGACAAGGCCACGTTCAACCGCCAATATGCCTACTGGCGCGGCATGGTAGCCAACATGATGGAGACAGGCACCTATGTGGTGCCCGTGCCCGGCAACCACGAAGTACAGGAGCGCAGCAAAGACAGCGCAGGCAAGACCCAGAAGGCCGCCAGCCTCGCCAATGAAAACATCTGGCGTGAAAACATGGGGGATTTGATCGTAGATACTGAGCGCTGGAAAAACATCGTTGGCAAAGAGCTTGCCGCGTTCCAGGTCGACAATGCCCCCGCAGTAGGTGGCCCGGACAATATCCAGACAAGCCAGTCGCAACTGAGTTTTTCTTTCGACTTTGCCGACAGTCATTTTGCAGTCATCAATACCGACCCGGTCGGCAATGACGGCCATGCACCTGCGCACTGGCTGGCAGAAGATTTCAAGCAAGCCAAAGAGCGCGGCGCCAAACACTATTTTGTATTCGGCCACAAACCCGCCTATACCTATTTCTATAAAGCAGATGTGAACCTCGATGGGCTCGATATTTACCCTGATAACCTGAAAGATTTCTGGGATGTCGTCGAGAAGTATCAGGCCGCTTATTTTTGCGGGCACCAGCATATTTACCATGCCTGGCAGCCGACACTGGCCACAGGTGGCAAGGCATGGCAAGTGACGGTAGGCTCAGGCGGTTCGCCATTCTCGGCCAAGGCGAACGACACCAGCAAGCCGCAAGACCGCATGTATGCCTGGGCCATCGTTAAAGTGCATGCCAGCGGCAAGGTGCATCTGGATGTGTATGGTTTTGATGAGCACTATGGCAAAACGCAAAAACTGAAGTCCATTTATTTTTGAGCCAGTAGCGCGGTCACACATGTCATGGCAAGTAGGGTGCGTCTTGACGCACCGTTTTGCTTTGAACCGTTACGGTGATTGACGATGTGGTGCGTCAAGACGCCCCCTACTGTCCTGACATACTCTCCAGCACAGCCGCAATACGCCCCGCCAGCGGTTGCTGACCTGGCTCATAATTCGACAACACGACCACGGTATAGCCAGCGTCGAGATACATATCGAGCTTGCTGTACACCCCGGTGAACTGCCCGCTGTGGCCCACGACTTTGCCCAGCTTGCCCGCGCTTAACTCAAAGCAGTATCCATAGCTGCCCTTGTCTGCACGGCCTGCGGTCTGGTCTTGCCAGAACAACTGGCGCGTTGCTGGCTTGAGCAGCTTGCCTGCGTGCAGTGCATCGGCAAAGCGCAGCAAATCATGCGTGGTCGAATAGCCCAGGCCATACGGCCCGCCACGCAATGGTATCAGGACAGTATTTTCTTTCCTGCCTGCTGTCGCGGCTTGCTTGCCCAGATAACCGGTAGCAAGGTTTTCTGTTCCCTCATCCCTGACATAGCTGTCGGTACTATGCATGCCTGCCGCCAGAAACACATGCTGGCGTACATAGTCATAATAATTTTGTCCCGAGACTTTTTCGATGATGACGCCGAGTAAAAGCGTACCCATATTGCTGTACAAATAATTGCTGCCGGGTGCAAACTCCAGTGTCGCATCCCGTGTAAATGGCTTGTAGTCATCCAGGTGACGCAGCGCGACCATCTGCATATACGGGCCGTTGAGAAACTTGCTGTTGAAAAGATCGCCCAGGCCCGATGTGTGCGACAGCAACTGCCCTATGGTGATTTTCTTTGCCACTTCAGGTGACAACCAACTGGCATCCACATATTTGCTGACAGGGTCAGCATACGACAAACGCCCCGCCTCTGCGAGCTGGCCTATGCCCACCGCTGTAAACATCTTGCCAACCGAGGCAACATTGAACCTCGTTTCTATCGTGTTCGCCACATGGTAACGCTTGCTGGCTTCGCCACATGCGGCCTCGCTGATGATCTTGCCAGCTTTTGCGACCAGATAAACACCAGAGAATTCATCCTTGTTGCAGGCTGTGTTAAACATGGTTTGCAACTTGTCATTCATTGCCGCTTCAGCAGCAGGCGGCAACTCTGTGTTTTTATCCGGTATCGCAGCCTTGGTTGTGGCACTGGCTTGCGCAGTTGTAAGGGATGTCAGGAACAAACTCAATATCGCGAGTAGTGCATCGCTGGTGCGCATTCGTTTCCTTTTCAGGCACATGGATAAGAGGCAGATAAAATTTGTTGACCGCTGTTGGCGGTGTTATCGATTTTACATGGGTGTGCAAATAAAGTGAACAGCAGCACTCTTCTTTTTACGTCACTCGTTCGCGCTACATGGGATCTGTGCTCACAGGTTCAGCCCGGGCACAATCAGCAGAAAGATAATCAGCAACAGACAATCCCCCCTACTTTTTTGGGCACTAATGCCCCCACTAACGCCCCTCTTGGTTCCATAGAAATTGTCAGGCGATGTTGAGAATTGATGCGCCAGCGGGATCAAGAACTTTGCGGAGCCCTCCCAGAGCCTTGAAGTTGTCATATGCTTTGATGAAGTTGCTTGCAAAGTCTGTATCCACAGATAGGCAGCGTCGCCGGAACAGACAGGGGAGCATATGCGCCCGGATGCGCTGTACTCCACTGCATTTCCGGCACGCGTCAATCAGCCGAATAAATCCGGACTTCTGGGTCGGCCTTGAGCAAGGGCTTGAGCTGGACCACAACATCCTTCGTGAAGAGATTGCTACTGAGGTACGTCTCTGCCTGCTTGCGAGTGGCAAATCCGTGCAGCACCTGGACGTCTTCGTCACGGATCAGCAGTTCCTTCGACTTTGCGCCCGGAATCTTGCTGAGGAATGATTTCTTGAATTTGGAATAGATCGCTCCGGCAGCGGCCCGATCTTGAGGATCGACCTTGAGCGTGATCTCAAGGTAGGCCTTCTCTGCAAATGCCAGGCCCGGCAAGATAAGGGCCGACGTAAAGAACACGGCAGATAAGGATCTGGTCATCGTGCGCTGGAATTTATTCGTCATGAGTTCTCCTGGTAAAATGAAGCTGGAACAGTGCTTTAGTGGATCAGGCTGCCGTGTAAACACGTACATCGGGTGTGCTTTGCAATAGCGGTTTCAGCGCGGTGACCACGTCGTCGTTAAAGAGCGGGCTGGCGAGGTAGGCATGAGTGTTCTCGATCGTATCGAAGCCGTGCAGGACCTGTACGTCTTCATCCCGGATCAGCAGATCCTTGGACAGTGCGCCCTTTGCCTGTGTCAGGAATGCCGCTTTGAACTGTGTGTAAATTGCAGCAGCCGCCGGGCGGTCCTCCGCAGCGACAGCCAGACCAATTTGTAGATAGATCATCTTCATTTTCCTTGAGGTTTTTGCCAGCAGGTTGCTGACATGTATGAAGATTACGCATACGCCGACTTATTCGGAAATTGTCTTTTCACATGCAATTCATTCATATGTGCTATAAATAGAAGATGAATCTCAGCCAACTTCGCTTTGCCAGTGCCATCGCTTCCACGGGGTCGTTCACCGCCGCGGCGCAGGAATGCTGCGTCACCCAGCCAACGTTATCGAATGGCATCGCTCAACTGGAAAGCGAGTTGGGCGAACGTTTATTTGTGCGCACGACCCGCAAGGTCGCGCTGACACCCTTTGGTGTGCACGTCTTACCTTATATCAATGAGGTGCTGGGCGCGCAGACCAGTCTGGTTCATCAGACCCGCATGTTCCACAATCCAGGCAAACGTCTGATCCGCATCGGCACGTCGCCACTCATCAGTGCAAATCTCTTGGGATTGATGATAGAGCCGTTCCGGCTACGCAATCTAGACATTGACGTTGTGCTACGCGAGATGAACATGACTGACCTTTACCGCATGCTTGATAAAGGGCTCCTGGATTTTGTTTTCGGCGTCGCACATGTTCACAAAGGACCGTGGGACTCCACCTTCCTTTATGAAGAATCGCTCATTTTCATCCCCCGTGGCACAATGTGGCAGGGCGACACGCCGCGGCACTCTGTGCAACTCAAAGACATTGCGAATGAAACCTATGTCATGGTGCCTGACGCCTGCGGTTTGTCGCGTGCGACCCGTGCCATGTTTCGCAGCCAGCGTCGCAAGCTCCAGGAATACTCAGGCGAAGCCATGAGTTACAAGGTGCTTGAAGAGTGGGCCGCATTGGGTATCGGTTCGGCGATACTGCCAAAATCGAAAGTGACAGTGAGCGGGAGCGCATCATTTCCAATCACCGATAAATCTGGCCGCGAACTCACGATCAGTTTCGAAGCAACCTGGTCGCGCGCCGGCACCAAGCCACCTCACTTGCTCGACTTCGCCAAGCATCTTTGCAAGGTCGCTCCAGGAACCGTCGCCGGCCTGCACTCCGGCACAAAGCGGTGAACGCATCCTGAAAACAAGATGCATCGATGCACGTCATGACATCCTGGCTATCACTGCTTTGCATAGCCAGGCAATCCGCATTCAGCGAGCAAGGAGAGTTGTATCGCACCCTACTTGTTGATCTCCTACGCACTCGCCGCCTGCCTGATATCCTGCCTCAGCTTATCGACAAAGCCTTCCATCGTCTCCTCCCCCAGGTCAACCCTCTTGGCTCCGCCACCAGCAATGAAAGTCACGTCAGTGATACCAATAACGCCAAGGATGAGGCGCAGGTATTGTGTGGCGATGTCGCGTTCACGTATCGGCGAGCCCTCGGTATACACGCCGCCTGATGCGATCAGCACCGTCGCCTTTTTCCCACTCACCAGGCCACGGCCATCCAAACCCAGGGTCAAGCCCTTGC
The DNA here is from genome assembly GCF_049340405.1 of Undibacterium sp. Ji42W. Classification (NCBI taxonomy): domain Bacteria; kingdom Pseudomonadati; phylum Pseudomonadota; class Betaproteobacteria; order Burkholderiales; family Oxalobacteraceae; genus Undibacterium; species Undibacterium sp. Ji42W. Next base: position 613,755 of record NZ_JBMPOV010000003.1, on the reverse strand, counting down.
GCACGATTTGGTCTATCCATGCCTTGAGCAATGCGGGCACATTGTAGTTATACACAGGAGTGGCGATGACGATATGGTCTGCTGCCAGCACTTCTGCGACCAGTTGGTCGGACAAACTCAATGCATCGGCCATGGCAGCAGTATGCTGGGCGGGTGGTGTGAAGTAGGCTTGCAACCAGGCGGCGTTGGTGAACTGCAAGCCGGTCTGCATCAGGTCTCGCTCGACGACTTTGCCATCTGTATGCGTTGTTTGCCATTCGTGTACAAAGCGGCGCGTCAAATGGCGTGAGACAGATTGTTCGCCGCGTGGGCTGGTTTCGACGATCAAGAGTTGTGTCATGTGATATCTCCTTGAAAAAAACTCAATATATCGCCACCTCATCTTCTGCGATAGAGATTAAATTATGATAAAGTCGATCACAATTGGTGATGGGGAACACATATCATTTTGGTGGGAGAAAAATCTTGATAGGTAGCCTGACGCTGGATCAACTGCGCGTGCTTGTCACTATCGCCGACACTGGTAGCTTCTCTGCCGCTGGCCGCAAGCTGGGCCGCGTGCAGTCCGCCATCAGCCAGACGATAGCGACGCTGGAAGATGTGCAAGGCGTGGCGCTGTTTGACCGCAGCGGCCACAAACCCAGCATGACAGAAGCCGGGCGTGTGCTGGTAGAACAGGCGCGCCATGTCTTGGTCAGCGCTGCCCGCTTCGAGGCAGTGGCTGCGGGCACACGCGCAGGGCTGGAGCCAGAGCTGGTCATCGCGATAGACCCGCTGGTACCAAGCGCACCGCTGATAGCCAGCTTGTCGATGCTGAGTAAGACCTACCCTCACCTGCCCCTCAGCTTTTCGACCGAGGGCCTGGGCGGCTCGCTCAGGCGCTTGCGCAGCGATGCTGCTGCGATTGGAATCTGCCTGCTGTTACCCGCCGTGCCAGAAGACATTGCCGCTTACCCTTTGCTGCGTATAGATATGCAGGCGGTTGTCGCCGCCAGTCATCCGCTTGCATCACTGGCAACACAGGGCTGCCCGGCGACGCAGGCCGATCTTGAGCCCCATGTACAACTGGTGCTGTCCGACCCGGTAGCACCTGAAAGCGAAAACTATGGCGTAGCCAGTGCCAGGCTATGGCGCTTTGTCGATCTTGGCCGCCGCCTCGATTTCCTGCTAGGCGGTTTTGGCTGGTGCCGCATGCCCCGGCACCTGGTCGCTGGCCTCATCGCAAGCGGCGACCTGGTTGCCCTCCAAATCGAAAACGACCCCACACCCAAGGAAGGCCTGACCATTTACGCCGCCCATAAACGCAGCCGCACGCCAGGTCCTGCGGGGCGCTGGTTACTGGATGATCTTAAGAGTCGTTTGCAGTCTTGATGCTAGCGAATATGAGTTGCAATCGCATCATTTTTGCAACCCACTGGCTGTCTAATGATCAGATTTTCTATGTTGATGTTCTGAGCAATGCAAATGGAACTACAAACAATATGGCGCACAGCCATTCCACAGCAAAAAAAAACAGGCTGATTGACTGTCAGCTACGCCTTTTTTCATTTGAATTGTCAAGAGCATCTGAGCAGAATCGTCATTTACAGGATTTTCGCACGAGCAAGTGGCAAATTCCACACTGATCTCCCCACCACCCATGACCGATAAAATGCGTTACTACGCATCGTTTCTGAGTAAAGATCACGCAATCTCAATGCATACGTAGTCAGCGGTGTGTAATCACGCACCTGATGCAGCAATGTGCTTGTCAGTGGTGATCCTTGACAAGCACTAATCATTGCAATGCAGACGCGGGATCATGCAGATAAGTAGATGACATCCTACTCCAGGATGAACGTCAGATTTTTATTGTGAAGCGTCATCGCACACACTTTGATCTCAACTGCCTCGCTATTTTTTTTCTCCCGGCATTTGATTCACTGCCTGCTCAATCGCCTGCTGAAATTTGAGTTCATCATCCAGGTAAGGAACCCAGACCTGATCAATCAAATCAAGATATTCTGGCCATGCTTTTTGATACAGGCCGTTCTTCAATGCGTAGGGTTGGTAGTCAAGATTAGCACTCTGCTTGAGGACATCCTGGGTAATTTTTCCTACTGTGTAAAATTGCAGCACATGCCATAAGTCAGATTCGCCATGACGATGTGTGACCTTCATCCTGTCGTTGATGGCTGCAACCAAGGTATCAGTCACAGCGATATGCGATGCCTCGTGATAAAGCATTTCCAGCGCCGCGAGACCCTGATAATCTGGCCGGCCACTGGGCATGATGATCTGTTCATCGGTATAGGCGCCCTGCCTTGTGCCCGTCAGCACGACGATATCACTACGTATTGGTGCGACTGGAAAAGCGTGGGCCAGATACTTCTCTATGCGCACCTGTATTTCCTTGCCATATGTGGCATCCAGTTGTCTGGTCTGGCTGATCCAGTCCAGGTTACTTTTATTCTGCGATGCCCAAATGCAGCGGGCATACACAGGAGCAAGCCGGTTCAACACAGCAATGAGCGGCGCTGGAATAGCCAGGCCGCTGGCATCACGGCGCTGATCATCAACGCTCAAGCCACGCTTGATCGTTTGCATGGTCGCATCAAAGAGCAAGTCGCGTTTAGCGTAATCAGCCTGATAAAAATCAATTGCCTCTTTCAACAAAGCGAATTCTGCCTCGCTTGGTTTGTTATCCCAGGGCAGGTCTTGCAATGATTTTTTTCCCACCGAAACATCCAGCAGAAAATGATGCAGGTTCATTAAAAACGCACTGTGATAGTCAAAGCTGGCTCGCTGCACTGGCAGACTGGCCTTAGGGATGTTTGCCGCACTGTGGGCGGAAGAAACGAATGAACAGGCGAGGGAAAGTGAGAGGAATAATTTCAGGATAAGGCGCATAGTATTTCGATGGGAAAAGGTAACAGACTGCTGGCTTGGCTTAAAGCGTGGCCTGTTGCTAAAAGATGACCCAGGCACACTTGGAACTCATTTCATCAATGGGAATGATCTCTAACAACATGCAGATTCTTCGGCGGTGATGCTATCTGAATTTTGCAGCCCTCTGTATTTTTTAACAATATAGAAGCTACAATATAATAAATATAATTCACTTTACCACCAGTAATTAGATATATTTAACCTAATTTCCATAGAAATACAGAATTTTACTCGACTCTGATTATTCATCCAATTTTTCAACAGTCGCTATTTTATTGCAGCCCGTAGCGACGTTTAGTACAGCAAAAACATACACATGCCTCAGCATTGGCTAGCTTCATCACCCAATCAGCGACATCCAAAAAACGGCATATTCCGACGCCAGAACATACCTTGCAGACTGCCTAATAAGGCAAGGGTGGCTGGCGGTAGCAACATGCACTACTTGCGTACGATGACGCTGCGCTAATGGTACCTAATCCTACCTGCTGTCCTACGGTCGACAGCTTTAATTCGCGGCCGGTGTTTGCCCAAACTTTAACTGCGTCAACAGGCTCGCTGTATCGGCATGCAGCCAATAGTCTTTCACTTTCCCGTTTTCGATACGGAGGATGTCGGTACCTGTGAATTTCAGCGGTGTCCCTGCTGCTGCGCCTGTGCCGGGTATGCCACCGCCGTAATTGCCAGTCGCCTCCCAGCGCAGCACTGCAAAGTCGCCATCGACAATGGGCCCGACTTGCACTGTGAAGCGCAGGTTGTTGAAAAGCGCGTGGCTTTGTGCGATCCAGGCTGCAAGCCCTGCGGGACCACTGATCGCGGTGTCCGGGCGGCCATCCAGCAAGGTGGCGTGCAAAGCAAAGTCAGGCGCGATGATGGATTTGGCCAGATCAAGATCGCCATTCCACAAGGATATCCATTGTGTAGTAAGTACCTGATGTGGCCTGGTCACTCGGGTTTGGTGCGTTGGCGTGATTGCAGCGGGGGTAGATGTTGCTGCCTCCGCAGTCGCGCCAAAAGCCGCACTCAGGCTGGTGCCCAGCAATGCGATTACAGCGACCATCTGTATGGTGCTACGGGAATATTTTCCAGATGAGGTTTTAGCTGAGTTGCCAAATAAGTTGCCAGCTGAGTTGCCAGCTGAATTGCCAGATAAGTTGCGAGTTGAGTTCATGAAAGCTCCTGAAATAAGTTCATTGCATTAAAAAATTAGTAGGTGATTGCGTCAGTCATCGCTGGTCTGTTGACCTACTTCTGCTCGCATTGGCAAATTCCCTGGTGAGATATTGCCGCTGTGCAGTCGTATTGCGATAGAAGAAGTATGGGCGAATGCCCAGGTAAAAGAAATTACGTAAAACCGACTAGCAGCTATGCATTAATGCATAGCCATGCACTGTCTATCAAACAGACAGAATGGAGATGAATGAGGATGGCTAGTGCAATACAGGCTATTGCGGCGACCAGCTATTTCTATGGCGGCCTTACCCGCCTTGCGCTAAAGCAATGCCGGGTCATGCATCTGGTTTTATATCTTCCAGCAAAAAAGCACGTCAACTATTGCCTCTTGACGTAGTCCTTCAAACCCGCCGTGAGCGCAGCAAATGTCACTGCACAACGTGGGCTTTCACGCAGATCTTCGTGCATGGCTATCCATATATCCAGGTTAACCGAGAACTGTGATTTCAACACCCGAACCAGTTCTTTGTCCCTGGCAGCCAGCACAGAGTGGCAAACCCCTATGCCATAGCCTGCACGGATAGCCGCCAGTTGCGCCAGATCGCTGTCGGTGCGCAAAGCAAATGTTGAGGGATCAAGTGTGGGGAACCTGGACTTCAATTTACGCAAGAAAGCATTTTCCTGATCAAAGCCGATGATGGCATGGCGCGACAACTCATCCATCGATTTTGGCACACCAAAATCAGCCAGGTAGCCTCGATGGGCAAAAAAACCAATTTCAATTGCACCTGCACGCTTGGCAATCAAGGCGTCCTGGTCTGGGTTGACCATACGCACGGCGATGTCTGCCTCTCTATGCAAAAGATCATCCACACGGTTCGACAGCACCAGTTCTATCATCAACTCAGGGTGTTGTCGCCGCAGTGCCGTCAGGATAGGCGGCAGCACTTCCACACAAGTGACTTCACTGGCAGTGACCCGCACGGTGCCGCGCACACCTGATCCATGGCTGCTGGCGACTCTGCGCAATGCCGCAGCAGTGGCGGCAACGTCGGCTGCATAGGGCCTGAGCTCAAGTGCCGCTTCGGTCGGCGCGAAGCCGTCAAACGTGCGCGTGAACAGCTTCAACTCCAGCGCCTTCTCCAGGCTGTCGATGTGGCGGCCAACAGTAGGTTGCGTCATCCCCATCGCCCGTCCCGCAGCCGACAAAGACCCGGTGTCGATGACCATCAAGAAAGTACGGTACCACTCCCAGTTCGGCTCTGTGTTCATGGCATATACATTTATTTATAGCGACCATGCGATTCTAGGCAATTTTCATTTAGCTTGCAATACCGCAGACTGCCATCTCTTGCAGTAACAACTACTGTCGCATTGATGAAAGAGCCAATACCATGAATATCACCACCCATCTAGCTCAGCTATTCTCCAGTCACGCAGAATGCGCATTCGCCTTGCGACCCCGACAACTGGCAATATCCGCATTTGGCCTGGCCGTGCTTGTACTTGAATTCTGGTTGAAGGTACCAGTCAAGCCAGTGCTGGACACTTATTTGCAGAAATTGCGGGTATATCTCATGCTGACCAACCAGACATAGGAAGGCGGCTTGCGTTGCAAGTTACGGACTCCTGCCTGGTAGCAGTGCGCCATAGCGCATCCACATGCTGATTTTTGAGCTGGCGGTAGTTATACCTGCATCACCTGCGCACAATGGCGCTGCGCAAATCGTACCGGCGACTGAAACAATATTGAAATTGCGCATCTAAATAATAGCAATAAATACAATAACTTCAAAAAAAAGCAAGGAATCAAAAAATATACATAAGTGTGGTATCGCACAGTCAACATAATGAAAATAACCTAATGTGAGAAAACGCGCCGACTACTGGGGCGTAAATCCCAAGACCGGCAACGTTGCCGCAAGCCCTTCAATTGACAGGGATGGGAAACCTTACGAGGATTTTCCATGATGCACGATTTTTTAATCGCTAACCGGGCCGAGCTTGAGCGACGATGTCGCGACAAAGTTTCTGCGCGCCCCCAAAGATCGCCGCCAAACAAACGGCAACTGGAACAAGGGATTCCCTTGTTCCTTGATCAACTCATCCGCACACTCCAGGCTGAAAGTCAAGGTGCCATAGCGCAAGCCATGGCCGTTTCAGGCCCATCGTCCGGTGATCCTGGCCGTCACGCCGAGCTGGGTGTATCTGCCGCAATGCATGGTGCCGACCTATTGACGCTGGGCTATTCGATCAATGAGGTCGTCCATAATTATGGTGACCTCTGCCAGGCTGTGTCAGACCTGTCGATTGATCTTAACCAGAAATTTGAGATCAGTGAGTTTCGTACCCTTAACCGGTGCCTGGATAATGGAATCGCTGACGCTGTTACAGCGTTTAGCGAACAACGTGACTTTGTGATTGCTGATGAGCAGGCGTTGGAAACGAATGAGCGGCTGGGTTTTTTTGCGCATGAATTGCGTAATCACTTAAACACAGCGATGCTTGCGCTCACAGCCATCAAATCGGGCAATGTCGGTTTAACCGGTTCTACTGGTGGCGTTCTGGACCGTAGCCTGGTAGGACTTCAGCGCTTGATTGATCGCTCGCTTGCAGAAGTTCGTATCGGACCTGGCATGCCCCTGCACCGCTCCGTCTTCAGTCTTGCCAATTTTATCGGCGAGGTGAAATACTCCGCTTCTCTCGAAGCTGAAATACTCAATTGTAGCTTCCATATTGAGCAAACCCCTTCAATACTGATGATTGATGCAGATAAAGACTTGCTCTTTTCAGCGTTGGGAAATCTCCTGCAAAATGCCTTTAAATTTAGCGGAAAAGATGGCGCCGTTACACTCAGCGTTGATGCTGATGCTGAGCGAATCCGTATCCATGTCAAGGACAGTGGGCCAGGTCTGAGTGAGGAAGCGGCGCGGGACATGTTCCTGCCATTCACTCAAAGCGGCACCAACAAAAGTGGCCTGGGTCTCGGGCTTTCCATTGCGAGACGTAGTGTCGAAGCAAATGGTGGCTTGCTGACGGTACAAAGCAAACTTGGAGAAGGCTGCATGTTCACCATTGATTTGCCTCGTCGATCAGTTCAGCCTGGTGAATAAGTAACTTGAAGGCAAGCTTGTTGTGCAAAGGAATGGCAAGGTCGATACAACATTTAGTTCACCTCGCATGTCCTTCTTACCGTAACCCAATTTTCTGGTTAGAAAAGCAGGCATTATGATATATCGAATTCTTATCCTTACAAGTAATTCTGACGATGCAAAGATCTTGGAGGATGCACTTCTTCATTCCAAGGATGGTCCATTTCTGACTGAATGTCTTAGCCGGCTTGATGCGGGCTTGTCACGATTGCAAAAAGGTGACATTGATTTGATCCTGGTGGACTTGACACTTGCTGACAGCAAGGGAGTTGACACATTCAAGGCCTTGTTTGCCGAATTTTCCGGGACACCAATCATGACCCTGAGTGCCGACGAAGAAGAAGCTGATTCTCTGGAAGCCGTTCAGCTAGGTGCGCAAGGATACCTATCCAAGGGTTATTTTGTCAGTAGTCTGGTTCCGCAATCATTGCGAAATATTATTTTGCGCAAGAATGTCGAAAAACAACTCAACGAAGAACAAGCCCGTGCTGAAATCGTATTGAATTCGATTGGCGAAGCGATCATATGCACCAATATTAACGGCGAAATCGATTATCTTAACGTCGCTGCCGAAGCGCTTACTGGATGGGCGAAAGTAGACGCAACCGGGCACCAGGTAGAAAGAATTTTTAAAGTCATTAACGGTATAACCAGGCAAGTTGAAGACAGCACGGTAGAACTTGTTTTGAAAAGAAACGCGATAGTAGACTTACCCGTAAATACGCTCTTAATCCGAAAAGACGGTAGCGAAGTTCACATCGAAGATTCTACCTCTCCAATACATGACTGCGATGGCAAACTTGCTGGGGCAGTCATTGTGTTTCATGATGTCAGCGTAGCTCAGGCGGCGACCGACAAATTGGCTCATATGGCACAGCATGATGCGCTCACTAATTTGCCGAACCGCATACTGTTGAATGACCGCATCGCGCAAGCAATACATTTAGCCAAGAGGAATGGTACACGACTGGCATTGTTGTTTCTGGATCTTGACAATTTCAAGCATACAAATGATTCACTTGGACATGCCAGTGGCGATGTATTGCTGCAATCTGTCGCTCAACGCTTGTCTGATTGCGTCAGGGGTTCTGATACCGTCAGCCGATATGGCGGCGATGAATTTGTCATACTTCTAGTCGGCGGTAAATATGCAGAAGATGCGGCGCATATCGCAGAAAAAATACAGTTGGCGCTCCTGCAGCCTTTTCAACATGATCAAAAAGACTTATATGCGCAAGCGAGCATAGGGATAAGCCTGTATCCAGGCGATGGACAAGATGCAGAGACACTGATAAAAAACGCTGACACTGCCATGTACTGCGCGAAAAGTGCAGGCAGGAATAATTACGCATTCTTCCACAGCGACATGAAGCCACATTCAATATAGGAAGTTGACGACGTATTCCACCTGCGACTGACACCCATGCATTCAATGTCATCATTGAAGTCTGGTACCAACTTGCAGATAAATGAGCGGAGCGGGGGCAATTATTAGGCATTCAGCACAATTCCGTTCTATACCTGGTGCGCAAGCCTATGATTACTTAGCCAGGTAGGTTGACTATAGTAATGGCGATGGATGAACGCCAAGATGGACAGCAAAATATTCGACGTGAAATGGCCTACTTTTGCATGTAGGCGAATTTAAACAGAGCGGGGAAATTATGAATGTAAACGGTCTATTTCGAGATAGGGTTTCGGTACTTAAAAAAATTGACGGAAGCTGCATAAGTGATATTCCAGCGTCAGTCTCAACTGATCTTATCCAGATAATGCAAACAATATCATTGATCGACACTGGTGACTTAATCGTCAATACCACATCCAACGGTGACGAAGAAACATTTGAAGTACTTGACCCTGGATATCAAGAGGAATTGGCAGCTATTCCCGCAGGATATCGTCTCAAGGTTAAAAAATTGAATGTGCTTGAGGCCCGGTCTGCGGTAAGTAAGATTAATAGTAATTTTCAATTCATTGGTAACGATATGAGTGTAAATAATCATTCGTTAGACAATTGCCTCAGCAGAGCTTACAAACGATCTGATGTCAGTAATAAATTCGCAGAACTGAGAAGGTCGGTTGAAGAGTCTCCAATTAACGCCAATGAAAAACTCGAAGCAATGGAACTTATTGAAGTGGCAGAAGCGCAATTTGCAACGGCTAAGCCCAAACGTTTCGCATTGAGAGCATTATTGTCGGCACTTCCACAAGCAGCAAACGTCGCCACCACCGCGGGGGCAATTTTGTCCATGGCAGACTAGAACTTTAATGCACCCCAATCAAAAGAGCCAATTGATCTGATTACAGTTCGTAACTCGTCGATACGACAAGCACAGCGTAATTGTAATCGTAATCGTACAAATCGCAAGCATGCCATGTCGCCATTTTCATGACATTAAATCGCCACTCTTCTCAACGATGAGAACGCCATTTTTTGCCATGGCTGCATTACCACCTGCATGACATGCGTACGAATACGCTACCCTGATCGCACCTGCGCGGGAGGCGCACCAGCACCAGAAACAGTACACAAAAAAAAGCACGTACGGTCACTTGTCCACACGCCTTTTTTTCAACATCGCTACCGTATTGCGTTGCACATGACATCAACAACCATACCCCCCCCAAAAAAATCTAGAGCATAAATTCTAATTCCCACCCTCCTCCCGGCAATGTGATTCACGCATAAGCCAATTGCAAAAAAACCTGTATCACAACACTGATTTTTGCCTGTTTTTTTTACATAAACGGCCCCCAAAAATGCGCAAACCGGCACAGAAAATTGGTACGGATATGCATTTTTTGCGACGCTTCTGTTGCGATTTCGCAACCACTTTCTACTACCCAATCATTCCCTTTCAGTAATGAAAGTATATCTTTTCCTCTATGAAAATAAGTTTTCATAAAATTCAAGGTAAATGATAAAAAAAATTTGTCTATACATAAACACTTATTGCTTTTGACATATTGTTAAAGAATGTCAATAATCTGCCTCTGTTACAAAATGGCAAACTGGTATTGAAAATTTCCAGTGCCAAAAAAAATTCGGCAGTGAATACCTTCTTGCGCAGTGCTTTCCGTGTGCAAGTGGTCTTACTATTGCCTGCAAGAATTGTTATGCAGGGAAAACTGATCAGTTAACTGCATGGCAATATGGGACGAAGGGCGGGCTTCGCGCAGCCAGCCTGGTGGTCTCTGGATGTAGGGTGAGAGCGGTGCGGATACACCGTTTTTGTCTGTGCATCCATCCCTGTTTTGGGAAGAATGGGGATGAGTATTTAGCTGGACCGGCGCCGCCAACAAGCATCGGTCACATACTTCGTATCAAAAAAACAAGGAGAGAAGTAATGCGTATCAGTTGTAATCTAAAACTAGCAGGTGTCTCCATGGCTTTGGCCATGCTGTTCGACACAGCCCAGGCAGCAGAACAATGGGCGCCGACAGCAACCAAGGCCACCAGAGTGCCAGCGACCGTGACTGCAAAGTCAGCACCCACATTGATGCAGGCGGGTTCGCCTACGCAAGTAGTGGTCGCACTTAAACTGCGCAATAAAGCTGAACTCGATACCCTGACCACGGGCATCCTGAATGGTAAAAATGCCAAGACGATTTCCACCGCAGAATTCATGTCGCGCTATGCACCGACAGCAGCACAGGTGCAGGCAGTGGTGGATCATTTGAAGAACAGCGGTTTCGTCAACATCTCGGTGTCGGATAACCGCATGCTGGTCACAGCAGACGGCGCGGCCGCAACGGTGAAGACAGCCTTCAATACCGAGCTGCAAACCTATAACGTGGATGGCCGCACTGTGCATGTCAATACGACAGATGCCCAGATACCGCAATCGTTGTCGGACACGGTGCTGGCAGTACATGGTCTGCAAAACTTGCATACCTATCGCACGCACCTGGTCAGGCCGAACGCCAACACGCTGGCCAGCACGGGACACAATCCTACCGAGTTTTCCAGCATCTATAACGCCAGCGGATTACCAAGCGCAGTGAATGCCACTATCGGCATCATCACGCAAGGCAGCATGACGCAAACAATCAAAGACTTGAATACCTTCACCAGCCGTGCCGGCTATCCTACGGTGAATGTGCAGACGGTCACGATAGGTTCGGCAAGCTCTGACACTGCCGGTGTTGGTGAATGGAACATGGACACGCAAGATGCATTGGCAACTGCTGGTGGCACGATCAAGAAAATGGTGCTGTACACGGCCAATACCTTGAACGACGCCGACATCACTGCCGCCTATAACCGCGCTGTCAGTGACAACGTGGCCAAGGTCATCAATGTGTCTTTGGGCGAGTGTGAAAACGATGCGGTCAATTCTGGTATCCAATCCAGTAATGATCAAATCTTCCAGACTGCGGTGGCACAAGGCCAGACTTTCTCGGTCTCATCCGGTGACTCTGGCGCCTACGAATGCGGTGGCCCTGGTACATCGCAAAGCTATCCATCGGTATCACCTTATGTGATCTCGGTGGGCGGTACTTTGCTCAATACGTCCGGTAGCACCTGGGTATCTGAAACAGTGTGGGCATGTACTACGGCAGCCAGTTGCCAGCAAAGCGCAAACGGTGGCGCTGGTGGCGGGCCATCCCTGACAGAAGCAGCACCTAGCTGGCAAATCAGTTCCGGCGTTTTGGGTTCTGCAACCAAACGCGGCACGCCAGATATCTCGTTCAATGCTGACCCTGCCAGTGGCGCTTTGGTGATTGTCAATGGTTCCAACCAGCAGATCGGTGGCACCAGCCTGGCAGCACCTATCTTCACCGGCTTTTGGGCGCGTGTACAGTCGATGAACAATAACAGTTTGCCTTTCCCTGCTGCTGCGATCTATCAAAAAGCAGCCAGCACGCCAGGCATGTTCCACGACATCACGTCCGGCAGCAATGGTGGTTATACCGCCAAGGCAGGCTGGGATTATGCCAGTGGTTACGGTAGCCTGAACATGGCCAACTTTGCAAACGCCATGGGCTCGACACCACCACCACCAAATGTCCTGGTCAAGGATGTACCGATCACCGGCATCAACGTAGCTACTGGTGGCAACCTGGTGTACACCTTTGCGGTACCATCCGGTGCGACTAACCTGACGTTCAAAACAACGGGCGGTTCAGGCGATGCTGATCTGTATGTACAAGTGGGTTCTGCTCCAACGACCACAACCTACCTGCAAAAATCAGATGGCTCTACCAGCACTGAAACCGTTACTGTGGCGTCACCTACAGCAGGTACATATTATGTCTTGTTGAATGGTTACACTGCATCCAATGGCATCAGCCTGGTAGCCAGCTACCAGACCGGCACACCCGGTAATGTGTTGAACAATGGCGTACCAGTGACAGGCATCAGCCTGGCATCTGGCGCATCATCGGTCTACACCTTCGTGGTACCTGCTGGCCGCCCATCCGTGACATTCAAAACCAGCGGTGGCTCTGGCGATGCTGACTTGTATGTCAAACTGGGTTCTGCACCGACGACATCGTCCTACCTGCAAAAATCTGACGGTGCGAGCACCAATGAAAGCATCACCGTCAACTCACCTGCAGCAGGCACTTACTATGTGCTGATCAAAGCCTACAGCGCAATCAGCGGTGTGACTTTGCTGGCGACGGATTAATGCTGTGTTGAGCATGTCCTGATATTGATTTAAAAGTAGCGGCATTAAGGCCCCGGGGTAACACCTGGGGCCTTAATTTTTTGTGTTTGTGTGTTTGTGTGTTTGGGTGTTTGGGTGTTTGGGTATTTGGGTGTTTGTGTTACTTCAAGACCGCTCACCACAGAGATGCAAAGTCAGTACAGAGAAAAACTTCATTCACATCCTGCATCGCAGAAAATGGATAGTCGCAGGGCTGATTGCAATATGCACTTCGTCACGGTCATGTCCTCAACCGTTTGTTATTGTAAGGGAGATGAAGGCGATTACGCAGTGCGCATGACGCTGCATCACTGGCGGCAGTCACTGAGTTGTGATGACACTGCGTTGGCAAGCGTATATCATGTGCCGCTGTTTACCTCAATATACCGGATGTATTACCGATGAATTCCTACAAGAAATGCGGCCTGGCCACGCTGCTGCTGACCGTCGTCTTGAATGTCCCCCCTGTGGCGCAGGCACAGACACTTGACGAGGCGTATACCGCGCTTCACCGAAAAGACTATGCTACGGCAGTAATCTTATATAAAAAGCTGGCAGAGCAAGGCGACGCCATTGCGCAATACAATCTGGGAGTGCTTTACCACAAGGGCGAGGTTGTACCCAGGGATGTTGAGCAAGCAGTTTATTGGTACCGCAAGTCAGCAGAGTTGGGATATGCGCCTTCCCAACACAATCTGGCGATCGTGTATGAACTGGGAATCGCTGGCCCCAAGGATGAACAGCAAGCCATCTATTGGAGCCGCAAGGCAGCAGAACAGGGCTACGCGGCAGGCCAGAATGTCCTTGGCATGAGGTATGAAATTGGCGCTGGCCTGCCCAAGGACATGCAGCAAGCACTGATCTGGTATCGCGAGTCGGCACAGCAGGGATATGCCAAATCCCAGTTCAAGCTGGGAACGATCTATTATAACGGCCGTGGTGTTCCCAGGGACGTTGAACAAGCCGTCAACTGGCTTCGCAAGGCAGCCGAGCAAGGTAATGCTGAAGCCCAGCACAATCTTTCGTTGTTATATGACCAGGGTACAGGCGTGCAAAAAGAGACTGAGCAAGCCCAATACTGGAGTCGAAAGGCTGCCGAACAAGGTAATACCAGTGCTCAGCATAATCTTGGCTGGAAGTATGAAACAGGCACAGGTTTGCCGCAAGACTGGCAACTGGCGATGAGCTGGTATCGCAAGGCAGCAGAACAAGGGCATGCCCCTTCACAATACAACCTTGGATTGATCTATGCCAATGTAGAAGGCGCGACCAAGGACGAGACGCAAGCGGTTCTATGGTATCGCAAGGCGGCAGAGCAAGGATATGCCGCCGCGCAATCCAATCTGGGGCTGATGTACAACGAAGGCAAAGGTGTTGCCAAAGATGACCGTCAAGCCGTCAATTGGTACCGCAAGGCGGCAGAGCAAGGCTATGCGACCGCACAAACCAACCTGGGTCTGATGTACGTGAATGGATGGGGTGTACCCAAAGACGAGCGGCAGGCGCTAGGCTGGTTTCTCAAAGCTGCCGGACAGGGGCAGGTTGAATCCCAGGCCAGCCTCGGTACGATGTACGCCAATGGCAGAGGAACGCCCAGAAATATGCAACAGGCTGCGCACTGGTTCCGCAAGGCTGCCGAGCAAGGACATGCTCTGGCTCAACTGGCAGTGGGGGCAACATACTTCAAAGGCGATGGTGTGGTCATGGACGAAGAAAACGCCTATTTCTGGTTTTTGCTGGCTAACACCCGCGGACAACCAGGAGCGCAGCACTATATAACACTGTTAGAGAAGAAATTGTCTCCCGAGCAAGTCAGCAAGATCCATGATGACGTCAGCGTCTGGAAACCCGGCAGCGCGCAGAAGTGAACAGGCCAATATCCATCTGCGCAAGAGCTCTTAAAATGGCGTATCAAGCGGCTTGCAAGGTGCGTTGTAACACCATGGCTTATACACAAAATGCGGTGCGTTATAACGCATCCGGCAACTACAGAGCTCAGCTACACCCAACAAAGGAGATGAATGCGCAACACCAATCTGGCCATAGAAACGGAATACGAACGCGGTGGTGGCTATGGCATCAACGAAGGTGAATTGCTGTACGCGCTGAGGAAAAAGAGCAAATTAACGATGCTCAAGATTGTCATCCGCGATGTTTCGCTGTGGTCTGTGCTGGTCGGCCTGTTTTTCTGGGGGCCACTGCTATGGAGCCTGATACTGTATCCCGCCTTTGTCATCCTTGCTCAGGTGCTGCGCAATGTCATCGACATCCCCAATTCGTCGGTCAATATGTACGCTGTCGCGCTGGCCTACGCCACTGGCGTCTGGCTGTCACTGCGCAGGCAAACCCCGGTGCGTGATTACATGACCAGGAAGCAGTATGCCGCCACCAAAACCCTGCATCTCGATGGCAACCAGAAACTGCTGGTGGCAGAAGAAGTCTATCGGTTTGCATCAGAAAAAAACCGCGTAGTGACCGTGCCTTTTGAACATATGTACGCCTCGGTAACCTGGCATCAGGCGGATAAAGAACTGGCGGATGACGATACTTATCTGGACTCCGTCAGTATCTGTCTCAGGCTCAGACTCAACAATCACAGCAGTCTGGATATGGATTGGGTCAGAAAAAAAATCGGCGACCCGGTTTTTTATCATCAGTACGATAGTAGCGACGCCACGCAGAATGCGCAGGCCAGAGCGAAGTTTGATGAAGTCATGGCTTTGCTTGCGGATTGCGGTATAGCGCAGAAATGAAATTACCATATTTTTTCGGCGGGCTTGCCAAACGATAGACCACACAAGAAGCACAAAGAAAATCCGCTGCCATCAAATGACCCGCAGTTTGTAGGGTGCGCCATGCGCACCGTGACGGCAATGTAAATAAATACGATGGTGCGCACGGCGCCCTCTACCAATGCGCAACATTCATCGTGTACGGCACAGGCCTCTTCCCACGGCATGCAAGCACCTCATGCGGCACATGACAATGCGCCCTACCCCTCGGTACGCTTGATCTCCACACAGGGAAACAAGGTACTTACACGCGACAATCCCCGCTTTAGCTCCTGAAACCCAGGCAACATCACAATAAATGGCTGCCACCGCCGTTATTCTATGATTAATCTCCAAAATTGATTACACTCATATACTGTCGGTTTTGCCTTGTTTTCCTGATATCTACCTGACCCTGCACCATAACGTGAAGCCCGCCATCAAGCCTGCCCATCAATTTATTGTCTGCCATGAATGCGACCTGGTCTGTGCGGATGTGCCGGTCGCCACGGGTGAGGCGGCGAGTTGCCCGCGTTGCCGGGCTATCTTGTACCGTAATGGCAGTGCCAGCATTGACATGGCGCTGGCGCTGGCGATCACCTCGGCAATCCTGTTATTGCTGCTCAACAGCTTCCCGCTGCTGTCACTCAAAGTACAGCAAGTCACGCGCGACACCACTCTGTTGCGCGCAGCGCTGGCGATGTGGGATGACGGCATGCACATCCTGTCGCTGCTGGTGATGATCACGACCATATTGGCCCCTGCCATGCAGATATCGGTGGCCATCTTTTTATTATGTGTGCTCAAGTTTGGTGATGCCAGGCGGGCACTCGGTGCGCCTTTGCGGCTGTTACAGACCCTGCGCCCCTGGAGCATGATAGAGATTTTCATGCTGGGCTTGCTGGTGTCACTGGTCAAGCTGCAACACATGGCCGATATTGTCATTGGTCCCGCCTTGTGGTCATGCGCATCGCTGATCTTTTTTACGGCAGCGCTGACGTCGGTGCTCACGCCGCGCAATGTCTGGCTGTGGGCGCATGGGGCAGACTACAAGCAAGGCAGCAAATCTCTCCCTGCCGGGGTGCCGCATGGCTAAGCACGAATACCGCCATATCCCCGCGACCAACCTGGCCGGCCAGACGGGTGCCGCAGCAGGACTCATCACTTGCGACATCTGCGAAACCCTGTGTTGCAGTAATGATGATGCCGCTACCCATTGCCCGGTGTGCGGTGCATCGCTGCATTTGCGTGATAAAGACAGCCTGGTCAAATCACTGGCCTATCTGGTGGCGGCGATGATACTCTACATCCCCGCCAATCTCTTGCCCGTCATGCAAACCAATACCATTTTTGGTACGCAGAATGACACCATCATGAGCGGGGTGCTGGTGTTGCTGTATACAGGTTCGTGGCCACTGGCGCTACTGGTCTTCTTTGCCAGCATCGTCGTACCCTTGCTCAAGCTGTTTTCCATCAGCCTGCTGCTCTACACCTGCTGGAAAAAATCTGCCTGGAACCCTTTGCAACGCACCCAGTTATTCCGCATGATAGAAGCGGTAGGGCGCTGGTCGATGCTGGACATCTATGTTGTGACAGTGCTGGTGGCACTGGTGCAGTTTCAGTCACTGGCGGCGATACACCCCGGCGGTGGCGCGCTGGCTTTTGGTGCTGTGGTGGTGTTGACGATGTTGTCGGCACAAAGCTTTGATTCACGTTTAATCTGGGTAGCAAAGACGCATGAGTGATCCAACTTCAGAAAATCCCGGCACGCCTGATGCAAACAAGGCTAACGACACTGTCGCCTCAGCCACCGCGGACGCGGGTACCGCAGCCACGCCTGTCGATACTGTGGAGGCAGTCGATGCCATGGTCCCCGTCGTCAAGGTCAAGCCACAGCGACGCCTGCCCTCTTTTGTCTGGGCCGTGCCCATCATCGCAGCCCTCATCGGCATCTGGCTGGTGGTACAAAGCATCACCAGCCAGGGGCCAGTCATCACTATCACCTTTAAATCAGCCGAGGGGCTGGAAGCTGGCAAGACCAAGCTGCGTTATAAGGATGTGGATGTCGGTCATGTCAAAGCCATCGCTCTGTCACCAGACCGCAAGCGCGTGCTGGTCACTGCGCAACTGATCAAAAGCGCCTCAGACATTCTGGCGACCGACACCCGCTTCTTCATCGTCAAGCCACGCATTTCTGGTGGCTCGGTCTCCGGCCTCTCCACCCTTTTATCCGGCAATTACATCAGCGTTGATGTTGGCAATGCCGCCGACACCACCAATGAATTTACCGGGCTGGAAGAACCCCCCCTGATCAACCGCGATACACCGGGGCGTGAATTTGTCTTGCATGGTGCGCAGACCGGCTCCGTCAATTATGGCTCGCCCATCTTCTTTCGCCATATCAATGCTGGCCACGTCACCAAGTTCCAGCTTGACCGCGATGGCAAGGGCGTTACCATCCGCGTCTTCATCGATGCGCCGTATGACCAGTATGTGACTGAAGACACCCGCTTCTGGCATGCCAGCGGCGTCGATATGCAGCTTGATGCCAATGGCTTGCGCGTCACCACAGAATCATTGACATCATTGATCGAAGGCGGCCTTGCCTTCCAGGAACATGACGATGCCCTGCCAGGTGGCAAACCCGCGTTCGAAGGTTCGGTCTTTCCCCTGTTTGAAGACCGCGAACATGCCATGCGTGCACCAGACACCAAGGTGCGCAATGTCCTCATGTACTTCCCTGAAACCATGCGTGGCTTGTCCAAAGGTGCACCTGTTGATTTGCGCGGCATCGTCATCGGTGAAGTCAAATCCCTGGGTGTGGAATTTACCGAGAATGGCCGCCTGCCGCGTTTCCCTGTCGAAGTCAGCCTCTACCCAGACCGCCTCAAATCCCGCGTGCGCTCAGGTGCCCGCCTGCCTGATGATGACACTGAAGCGAAAGAAAGATCCTTGCTCGACCACCTCATCGCCCGTGGCATGCGCGGCCAACTGCGCAGCGGCAACCTGCTGACAGGCCAGTTATATATCGCCCTCGACTTTTTCCCCGATGCGCCCCCCGCAAAAATGGACTGGCGCAGCGACTACCCCGTGCTGCCCACCGTCGGTGGCGGCCTGGGTGAAATACAAGACACCGTGGGCCGCATCGCCAAGAAGATAGACAAACTGCCTTTCGACAAAATATCCGACGAACTGGTGCAAGCCCTGAACAAACTCAACAGCACGCTCGCCAGCACAGAAAAACTCGTGCGCCGCCTCGATGTTGAAGTCACGCCCGAGCTGACCTCCACCCTCAAAGAGGCACGCGGCACCCTCAACAGTGCCAACGCCCTGCTGGCAGAAGACGCGCCGCTGCAACAAGACATGCGCGAATCCCTCAAGCAAGTCGCCAAATCCGCCCGCGCCGTCGCCAACCTGGCCGACCTGCTGGAGCGCCATCCAGACGCCCTGGTCTTTGGCAAACGAAAGGTAAAACCATGATACGAAGCACACACGTCCTGACGATTTCTCTGCTTACCCTTTTGCTGGCCGCCTGCGCCACGCCACCAGTAGAACACCTGTACAGACTAGACTACCCGCTGGCCAGCACCAGCCAGGCAGAGGCACAGTATGAACTCGTCGTCGCCACCGTCAAACTGCCAGAGGCAGTCAACCGCCAGCAACTCGTCATCCAAAAATCTGCCACAGAATCCCTCATCTCAGACGAACAACGCTGGCTGGCCCCGCTCGATGAACAACTGACCAGCGCCCTCACCGCCCACCTGCGCAAAAACCTGCCCGACGCCTGGCTCTCCTCCGACACCGGCATCAACGCAGGCATCGCCACCACCCCAGGCAACAGCCTGCCCCGCTACCACGTCAAAATACAAGTGGACCAGCTACTCATCCAAAGCGGCGAGCAACTGACCCTCGAAGCAAGCTGGGTCGTGCTGGACCAAGGCCGCAAACTGCTCAAGCGCGAACACAAAGTGTTTACCGTACGGTTGGATGGCGCAGCTTATGAAACCGTGGCACCGGCGATGTCTGAGGCGGCGCGGCAGTTAGCCGAGCAAGTTGGGGTGAGTGTCACTGGCGTGCGCAAGTAACGCAAACCCGTCACCACGTAACCACGTAGATACGATTAGCGCAGCCTAATCGTACGCATGATGTGCACTAAAACAATCACAACCTCACGAAAATCTGAATATCGCAAAATATTTTCTCGGCGGAGAATCGCTCTGCGCTGAAAATAGTTCATTAACATCGTGATGACTTTCAATCTCATCAGGTAGTGATGGCTGACATGCTATTACCCGCAAACCCGTCATGCCGGACTTGATCCGGCATCCAGTGCCGGTGAATGTTGGTGTGATTTTTCTTCCTTCCTCGCAAGAGGTATTTGCAGAACGCCACTTTGAATGCAGATAAAAGTACGCAACGCACGCCGCTGGATGCCAGATCAAGTCTGGCATGACGATTTAAAGCTGATCAACTTGCGCACGGGATAAGTTATTTTAACTGTTGAAAATATCCGTCACGTAGGGCGCATTGCAATGCGCCGCATGATACCTGCGCACACCGGTTAGCCTACTTGCATTGAGCAGGCGCTTGCTTAAAACATGCATTCTTAATGCGCATGCGACACCACAATATGCACCAGACATGCAGTATCCCGCTTATTTCCGTACACTTATTTCCATACATTGATTTCCCGCGCTGACTGATCTCTGTCGTCATAAATATCAATTATCTTTGTCAGCTCACCAGACCAGCCGCCGAATTGGCCTTGATGGTTCTTATTAAATCTGGCGATGATGGTCGCAGTTTTTTTATTGAATTTTTCAAGCGCTGCCAGCTTCTTGAAGATTCTCTCCTGATCAGCATCACTGGCAGTGGGGCCAGAATCGATATTGATCCAGACGCAGTCCTTGCTGGACACTTCGACAGGGTAAGGGCAAACGACCATCTTTTCCGGGCCGACGAAAATATAACCTGTGACGTTCACCAGCTTGCCGTGATAGCGCTCAGGCGTGGCAACAAGATTGATCAGGGACAGGTTCAGTGCATGTTCGCGGGCTTTTGCTATCGCCCCGTTGGAAAGGGAAATGGTAGCCGCCAACAGGCAGCAGGACAACAGCGAACTGCAGGGTAATATAGTCACAGCCATAGATAATAGTGGAATATTAGCGGAATAATAGTGGAAATTTTTCGCGGGGTTAATTGCTATGGTATTTTGGATTTATCAGATGCAACAAAAATGTACTCCTGCCGCATCTCTTCAATTCGTCCAGCTTTAAAAACCTCAAAGCTGTTTCAACACACTTTGCATTTGCGTCAGCCGCGACAGTTCCTGGTCTGCATATTGCCATTGCGGGTAATGGATGCGGGCGCGTTTATTGAGCCATAGCTGGCAACGTAGTGCTGCCAGTGCTTCGTCGAGAATGTCGGCATCTACCTGTCCGGCAATTTTTAACTGCCCGAATGCAGTGGCAACTCTTGCGCGACATTCTGAGTGAAGGTAAGTCTCATGCATGTTGTCTTCATCCAGCCATTCAGTGATTACCTGCACTTCTGCGCGTATCAGGTTTTCCGGCAAACCAAAATCCCAGTCGTCCAACAACTCTTCTAAAAACTCTGACACTACTGGTTTCTTTTTACCATGATCACGATACCATTCTTCAAGGCCAGCCAGGGTATCGTAGCCGTCGTCACTGCCAAAGGGGCTGAAGTCGTCCGTGCAATCGTAGTAAAAATCTTCTGAGACAAGGGCCACGAATGTTGGGTGACTCGTCTCGCGTGCGGGGCCTTCTTCTTCATCGTCAACGTAGTAAATTGTGTTCATCTCTTTACCTTCGCTTCTTTTTGATGGAGCGATAACGCTCCATGAATCGCACCTGCCAACGGCCACCTTTCGTTGCTAGCCACTTTGCGTGATCTCCGTATGGATCACTGCAATGAACCTGGCCTTGGATCGATAATATCCATGGAAAAGAAAGGGTATGCCACCTTCAACATACTTGCCAATTCATTCTCTGTAATTCGCTGAGGGATGATATGGAAATTTTTAGAAAGACCACCGAACCAATATGTGGCGGTGAATTTACCCAAAAAACTTACTCGTCCCGCTGTCACGACGAATTCACGATTTTGGTTGTCTGCTGGCAGATTCTTCCTGGCCGTTTGCTGCTTTGTCCCGGGTCCATACGCCACCCAACTGGTTAGACGATACCGACCAGGGGGAAGCTGTATCATGGTGACCCTGTCTGGCACCTCTCTACCTGATTTTTTATCTAATTGAGGACCGGCTGGGTTAGCAAATGGGAAAATGAGTTCTTCACCACCGTTGACATTAGTAATACCAAAAGCAAAATCGTCTTTGCCCTGAATTTGAAACACTCCCGCGACATATCCTGTGTTTGTGTCGGGCCTCTCACCGCGAGGGAGCACAGGGCGCAAGGTCACGCAAGCAGACAAAATACATGCTACCGTGAATGCAACAATGTATTTGCCTGCTATGGCAAGCGAGAAAGAAGAAGAAATATGACGCATAGAGTCCTTTTAACCTTGCGCCTCGTCGGCCAAGGTAGTAAAAAGGCCTGATTATATCAAAGCAACTCACTCTGAAATAAATTTCCAGTGACTGTCACGGAGACATAGAGCATAGTCAATCTGCGAGAGGAGTATGAGCAAGCCATTGATTGCTTTGCCTATGTGCCAGATCATTTTATTTGTCGGCAAGATACAGTTTTGCACCCGCCCGCGCTGCACCAATCGCCTCTCCTGCCATAAGAATCGGGGCTATATGAAGAACTTTTCCATCCCTTGACTGGCTCCCGGTTTACTTCTCTTCGCAACCACCCACTACGTGACGCGGCAGGCTCAGCTATCGGGTGCATCACTCCAGAGCAGATGCCTACCTTTTAAAAACATTGCAATGGCGCTGCAAATTCCTATAATGAGGTACATTATTCAGCGATATCCATTCACCAGAGACAAGCAGATGAAAATTCAGCTCAAAAAGAACTATGCGCCTTATGCGATTGCCTTGCTGGCCCTGCCCTGCCTGACATTTTCTGCGGACAAGGCCAAACCTGGGCCAGCGGTCAATGCGCCGGATACGACCGTCTGCAGCAGCAATGCGGTCGAGCGTACCTTGCCTTTTCCTGTTGGCGACAAGGCCTTGTATTTTCTGAATCTGCGGGATGGTGACAAGGTGCGCTCGCCCTTCAGGGTGGCGTTCTCGGTCTCAGGCATGGGTGTCGCGCCTGTACAGGCAGGTAACATCGATGGCACGGGCCATCATCATATTTTGATTGACCTGGATTTGCCACAGGACATTAAAAAACCAATCCCGTTTGATACGGCAGAAGAATTTCAGCACCAGCATTACAAGCATTTTGGCAAGGGCGAGACTGAGACCGTATTGAATCTGCCACCTGGCAAACACAAGCTGCGCCTGATGTTCGCCAATCACCAGCATGTACCGTATTACATCGCGAGCAAAGAAGTCAATATTGAGGTGCTGGCGAGCAAGGGGTAAATACCTACTGGCAACGATGCTACATGGCTATTTTGCCGGTGGCGAAACCACAAAAAAATCGACGTGCACTCCACACCGGGGGCACGTCGATTTTTTTAATTGCGACCCTCGTGGCTTTGACAGCCCACCCGGGTGCAGTCTTAGCGGCTTACTTCGATGCTGCCGGGGTGGATGCTGCTGGTGCAGCTGCCTTGTCATCGTCCGCTTTCTTGTCCGTTTTGTCCTTCTTGGCATGCTTCACATGCTTCACTTTTTTCTCAGTCGCTGGCTTGGCTTCCGCTTTTACTTCTGGTGCCGGCGCTGGCGTGCTGGCCACTGTAGCGGCTGATGCCGATGCGACCGCCACTGGGGCAGAAGCTGCCTTGGCAGGTACAGTGGGTGTGGTAGCGAATGCGCTGCCCATCAATACTGTGGAAGCGATCAGGGCGGTAATGAGCTTGTTCATGGTGATAGTCCTTCAATTATGTGAGCGATGTACTTGTTCGGTTCGTTGCTTTTTTTGCGTTCGCTGCTTTTTTGCGTTTGTCTGTTTTAACTGGCAGCACATGCTGCCAGGTTGAAGACGCGCAAAAACTTATTTCGATGCTGCGCTGGCTGCTGCAGATGCGCCTGCTGCTTTCACTTCTTTTTTACCATGCTTGACATGTTTTTCATGTTTGGCTGGCTTGGCTTCTGGTGTGGAGGCTGCTGGCATTGCTGCACTGGCGCTGGCGCTGGAAGACGCTGCTACCACTTTCGCGGCTGGTGCAGATTTGGCTACACTCGCTGCGGCGGCGGCTGTTGCTGGTTTGGGAGCAGCGGTAGCAGATGCAGAGGCTGGTGTCTGTGCAAAGGCGCTACCCATAACAACTGTGGAAGCGATGATGGCGGTGATCAGTTTGTTCATGATATTTCCCTCTTTATGTTTTGGGTTGCTTGTTAAGTTCTGTACTTCGTTCTGCGTTTCGTTTTCTATCTCGTAGTGTTGCTACGTAAGCCAAAAACGCCGCCCGGCTACATTGCGTTGACGCAAAAAACCACACAACAGGGAGCTTAGTGTTGTTGTTCTAAACGGCATATCCCCTGTCAACCGATAGCCATGTCCATGCGTTACGCGCGTAGGAACATAAAAAGACGACGCCTGCTAGCTGCATGGCGTCGTTTTTTGTAGGGTGCGTCTTGACGCACCATCTCTTCAATGTTCAGGAAAGCGTAGAAAAACGCTGCGTCAAGACGCACCCTACTGGTTTGCTATCAACTGCGGGAGCATTGCAATGCGCCGCATGTGATCGCCGCATTTCCAGGTCAACTATGTTTGCCATGCACGAGCTTGACAAACGGCGCAATACATTGCGCCCTGCGTTACGGTGTTAATCCTGATGTATGGTCGGCGCCCGGTAGGGTGCGCCGTTCGCACCGGTTTTTGAATTGGATACATCTAAAATATGGAGCAGGAAACGGTGCGCATGGGATGGCCTGATGGATTTGACAGCAAGGTCCACAAGCCTGAAAACAAACATGAGCAATGCGAGCTGGGTATAATAAACAACCCATACTCAGGGAAAAATCAATGAGCACACACCTCGATGCACAACACCAAGGCGATCAGTATCTGAGTTATCCAGAGGATGTCCATGCAGCCTCGCTACAGGCAAACCCTGAGCTGGTCGGGCGCTGGCTCAAGGGTTGGGCGCTGGCGCGAGACATCGCCCAGCCTGTCGCTGCACACGGTGGCTGGCGTGTTGATGTAGGCTGGCCTGAGCAAAAAGCACGTTATGTCTTCCCTGGCTTGCTGCCAGACATCGCAGACCTGGCGCACAGCATCAGCGAACCCTGGATTTTCTTGAAAACCTGCACGTCCGCTGCCGCACTACAGGCCATACTGCCTGCCCACTGGAGCATACAGCGCCCCGGTTACATGATGACGCTGGCAGCCAGCATGCCAGAAGCGCCGGATTTACCAGCGGGATATAAACTCGATATCGCGCTGGCACAGTCAATCTCAGTGGTGCGGGTGCTGACGACAGAGGATGAAGTGGCCGCGTCCGGACGTATCGTGCTGGTCGATGGGCTTGCCATTTATGACAGCATAGAAACGCAGGCGGCACACCAGCGACGCGGCCTGGGGCGTGTGCTCATGAAGCAACTGGAGACCATCGCGGGAGAGTGCGGCATCCACGGCGGCGCACTGGTAGCAACTCCCCAGGGCCGGGCACTGTATGCCAGCCTGGGCTGGGAATTGCATTCACTGTATAGCACCGCCGTTATCCAGATGCCATCCTGAAACCATCGCAGGTGACGGGACAAACGGCACTGTGCAAACACAAATGTGCGATGTGCGCACCAGGTTTTGAATTAGATGCGTTGAATTGGATGATGGCAGAATTTTGCGCGTGAAGCGGTGCGCATGGCGCACCCTACTGGCGGCATGATATCGTTCTTGGCATATCCTATTTTTGCAAAATGACGTGATGCAGGTTGCTCAGGGTTCTAGATATTGCGCCACACCTCACGCTTATATCATGGTACCTGCACGATGGTGCTAGACCCCGTAATAATTACTCTTACCTTCAAGGTCGCGCTGGAAGGTACATCCAATTTTGCGCTCAAAAGCATGTCCACATTGCTGTCCACAAAACCATCCTACATGCGCAACAGGAACTGCTTTGGCTAACAAGAGCTCTTCAGGCCCAGGCACAATACCATCGGGGCTATCTTCCGAAAACACTGCGAAAAGCTGGCCACATTCAAGGCAGGTCACTTTATCGCCATCTTGAAATCTGGTTTCATCATCTGTCTTGTTCATTCGTTTCTTTTTGGGACAAGTATGTTTGCTGTCCGGCTTATACAGAAATAATCATCATCAATTGCATGCCGTTTTTTAGCGAACATCAGGTAGTGTGCATTGCATGCACCGCACACATCAATATTTATTCGCCACGGCATGCGACAAGCACGTTCGCCCATTGTAATGCACCTCTCGTTACGGCTAAGTTAGGTTACGATCCTGTAAAAGATATTGCAAGCACAATACTCTTAGGTAACATAGCTATATGAAAAGTTCTCTCAAAACCTGGTCCAGACACCTGTCATCCGGCCTGATGCTCGCGTGTCTTGCCGCTTGCAGCAGCATTGCACCTACCCCTGTGGTGCTATTCAAAGCGGCTATTTATGACATTCGTGAGGGACCGCCTTATCCAAGGTCGCGCAAACCCAACACCGTGGACTTTACCAGTTATTTCTGGGTCGACTTCATGCTGCAAGAAAACCTCATTGGCCATGTCAGCAATACCCGTGGGCCGGCCTTGCTGACAGCCTGGCACATGCCTATGGAATCTTACTGGCCCAAGCGTGATTTTTACGTGCTCGCGCGCCAGGATCAGGAAGGGAAATTGCAAACTGTATGGTGGGATTTCGCTTACGATGGTTTTTGCGTGAGTCAAAAAACTGTGCAGGAGTTGAACATACAAAATGACATGCTGGCCTTGTATCAAAGCGGCAAATTAAAATGTACTGTTCTGAATGAGCTAGGCTATGACCTGACGACGATAAAGAAAAAAGACTAGGCTGCGGCTACATGAGTAAAGCATTGTCCAACAACCGGAGCAAGAATGCCATGCATGGATTTACTTTTTTGAGGCTATCTGGCATGCAACGGGCCTTGCGCAGGATGGCTGGCCTGGCACTGCTGCTTTGTGCACTACCTTCACTGGCCTTAGCGCTTGAAGACGCCAGCGTGTATAGCGAGGAACTCATTGCGATGTCCAAAAAAGACCAGGATGCCAGGAAGAATTTTGACAGGGATGACCCCAGGACCATCGACAATCTGCTAGAGACGGATAAAAACAACCTGGCCAGACTCAAGGAAATCATCAAGGCCATAGGCTGGCCCTCGGTGGACAAAGTAGGGGCAAAGGCAAGCGAGGGCGCTTTTTTCATCGCCCAGCATGCAGTGACTGACTGGCCACTCATGGAATTTGCGCTGATACATGTTGAGGCCGATTACCATGCGGGCAAGAGCACGGGCCACAACTACGCACTGATGTATGACCGCATCAACATGCTGCATGGGAAGCCTCAAAAATATGGCACCCAGATCGTCAACAATAGCGATGGCTGTGGCGTCTATCAACTGGAAGATGCCGGGAAAGTCGATAGCTATCGGCAGGACGTAGGTTTGACACCAGACATCAAGACCTACGAAGCAAAGATGTGCGGCAGACGCTGACCGCAGCCAGTTGCGTTCAAATTGAAGAGGATGGCCTTGTCACCACCAGATTGGACATAAATGAACATATTCCCGGTACAGTAGTTAAACCTGACCAGGAAGCATTGGTTTTTTTGAGAAAAGCATGTTCATGCATGCCGTAGCGTGACAAATCCTGTGCATTTTCAAATGTGATGTCATATTCAATCTTGCTGCCATTGATTGAAAAAAGCTTTTTGACTGGATAGTTCATTTCAGGCCACTGTGCGATCCAGTATCCTTTATTTCCGTTGATCTTGATTACTTGCTAACGATCATTTTTTGGATACCCAAAATTGTAAAGTGTAATCTCCAGAGCCCCCACCAGCTGCGACCAGGCACAGGCGATAGTCCGGTTTATTGTCGCATCAGCGAGTTCAAGACCCATTCCCGTTGTCATATATTTTCACCTTCCGCAGCAATGATACTGTCAAGAAGAAGACCTGCCTTTTTTTGAGATTTCATCAATATCCCTTTCTGACTGCATTCATTTTGCCGTAGCAATCAGTGTAGCGCAAATACGTGCAACATGTTTTTTTATCATGAGGTCGACGATAGCCATGCGTACGATCACGCTACACTTTTTTCCTACGTCGCAGACAGGCTCTTTGCTCCCATTATGTTGATCTTCTCATGTACGGCAAGAGCTTGATACAGCGATGTTTGTTGACCGGCGTGCGCCAGACGCACCGGTTTTTTTGATGTGAATGCCTGCAAAATAATGGTGAAATATGGTGCGCACGCTACTGACCACATGACGCAGTTTTTGGCATATCCTATTTTTTGTACATTGCCGTGATGTAGGGCGCAATGTATTGCGCCGCATATGCACTTTGAATACGGCAAAGATGTTTTTCGAGAGAATGCGGCGATCACATACTGCGCATTGCAATGCGCCCGACGCCAAGGAAACTGCTATCCGCAGGAGCGGCTTCGGGCGTGAAAAATAAGTATGATCAGCATTTGCGGCTAAAACCACCCCTACGGGAACATGCGCGATTTGAAAGTGCAGGTGTTCGCATTTTCCAGCTCACCCCCCCCCGTTGAGCTAATGTGACTTTGAAGTCAGGAGAGATATCAAACATGGAGACCCAGTCATCTTCAGGAAAAGCATCAAGATAAATAAGAAAATTGCCGTCTTTACGGATTGACAAATAGCTAATTTTTGCATTAAGCAAGCGATATTCGGGGTGTTTTTTCCTCCATTCATCCGTTGGCGCATCAAGCAAATTGGATGAGTTAATGATTTCGGGCAACCGTACAATCAATTCTGCAAATGTGTCCATTTGCGCTTGGACGGGTTCGGTTCCCTTTGCATTTATCGAAACAGGATAATCTATCCCATGTACTTTTGCTTCTGCAACCCAGTCATTGTGTTTGGCGCGGTACCTGTACTGACCAACCAGCGGGTGATCTGTCCAGCCTGGTTTAGTGTCCTGTGATTCTGAATTATCTTCGTTCATTTATTTCTCCTTGCCAGTGAAATGCGGGGCTTCCTCTATTGCTATTTGTCAGTTTTTTAAATTGGCATTCTAAATTGTATCTACGCGGGCTACTCTCAATTCCTGCTCCCTTGAACCAGATCCGGTATAACACCAAATTAACACCAAATTTTTTTTCTTATACGATCCAATCAGCTTCAATCACGGTGAAGTCTGGCGATGTCTCGATGCTTGGACCCCAGTCATCTTCAGGAAAAGCATCAAGATAAATAAGAAAATTGCCGTCTTTACGGATTGACAAATACTCAACTTTTGCATTAAGCAAGCGATATTCGGGGTGTTTTTTCCTCCATTCATCCGTGGGTGCATCAGGCAAATTGGATGAGCTAATGATTTCGGGCAACCGTGCAATCAACTCTGCAAATATGTCCATTTGCGCTTGAACGGGTTCGGTTCCCTTTGCATTTAACGAGACAGAGTAATCAATCCCATGCACAGGTGCTTCTGCAATCCAACTGTTTTGCTCAACGCGGTATCTGTATTGACCAACAAGAGGATGATTGATCCATTCCATTTCTTTGGCTTGTGGCACTTGATTTTGTTCGTTCATTTATTTCTCCAGAATAATCTATCATTGCACAATCTATTTACTTCTTCAGGCCAGGTTCTCCGATACAAATATTCTACTTGATATATTGTTTCAAAGCGTAGACGCACACAACGTCCTGTGTACGTCAACACTGATGAAAAAATTAAAGAATAGTTGCGAATTGACGATGCAAGGTATTCCTATTTTTGCGGAGGAAGCACTCCCACATCTACATCCCTGTAACCAGCCCCGAAATAGCGATTTACCGAACCGCAATGTCGGCAAGCTGCCCTGATATATGATTTTTTTACACGATGCGCTGTGGGCTGCTCGGTTTAATGAAAGCCTGCATTAGGATGCTGACATTTCCTGTATCACACGCCCCATTCCGCCAATGTGACTTTGAAATCAGGAGAGACATCAAATCCAGGACCCCAGTCATCTTCTGGGAAGGCAATAAGCCTCACAAAAAAACTGCCGTCTTCGTACAAAATCAAGGAAAGTATTTGCGCGTTAAGTAACCGGTAATCAGGGTGCTTGTTGCGCCACTCTTGAGTTGGCGCATCTGGCAAATTGGATGAAGTAATGATTTCAGGAAGCCTTTCTACCAACTCTGCAAACCTGTCCATTTGCGCTTTGGTGGGTTCGTTCCCGTGAGCAGTGATCCAGATTGGATAGTCAATACCATGCACGGTGGTGTGAGCTTTCCAATCCCCCAAAGACCTTCGCCTGAAGTGTCCGACTAAGGGATGGGGAATCCATTCAGATACCCAGGATGGGTGGATGAAATTTGTTTGACTTGACATGTGATTTTTCCTGATATCGTGTACGCTAATTGTATCTACGCAGGCTGCTCTCAATTCCTGCCCCCTTGAACCAGATTCGGTATACACCAGATTTTTTCTTATACGATCCACTCAGCTTCAATCACGGTGAAATCTGGCGATGTCTCGATGCTTGGAGACCACTCATCTTCAGGAAAAGCATGGAGATAAATAAGAAAATTGCCGTCTTCACGGATAGACAAATACTGAAATTTTGCATTAAGCAAGCGATATTCGGGGTGTTTTTTTCTCCATTCATCCGTGGGTGCATCAGGCAAATTGGATGCGCTAATGATTTCGGGCAACCGTACAATCAATTCTGCAAATGTGTCCATTTGCGCTTGAGTGGGTTCGATTCCCATTGCATTTAACGAGACTGAATAATCAACCCCATGTACAGGTGCCTTTGCAACCCAGTCATTATGCTTAGCACGGTACATGTACTGACCAACAAGAGGATGATTGATCCATTCCGGTTCTTTCGCTTGCGGTACTTGATTTTGTTCGTTCATTTGTTTCTCCAGAATAATCTATCATTGCGCAATCTATATACTTCTTCAGGTCAGGCTCTTTAATACAAATATTCTACTTCATATATTGTTTCAAAGCGTTGACGCACACAAGGCCCTGTGCGCGTCAACACTAATGAGAAAATTAAAAAATAGTTGCAAATTGACGATGCGGTGCATTCCTATTTTTGAGGAGGTACAACTCCCAAATCCCCATCTCGATAACCAGCCCCGAAATATCGATTGACTGCACCACAATTCCGGCAAGCGGCTCTGATATTGCCGTTCGGGTCACGTATCTGTGCTGCCCCCATGAAGCCCGATGGTTGTTCATTATTATTCAAAATCTGTGAAAAAATCTGGGGTTCTGCACAGGTACCGGGATATCCTGCAGTTTCCGGATTTAAATTATTTTCATTGATCAGGTTTTGCACAAAAGCATTTTCTATTGAAGGAACCTTTAAGTCTTTTCGAGGATTCTTGCTATATCCAAGCCTCACTTTACCTACCCTGTCAATATGGGCAGCTGCCATTCCTTCTTCCGTGATGTCCCGCGCTTCTTTTGCCGCCAGTTGTGCTAAAAATTCAGCATTCGTCTGGTTGGGAAATATCGTGATTTTATCAAGCTGGTTCCTCCAGTCAGCTGGTAAATCAGCTTTTGAAAAAGTGCGCTGTTCCTTAAGCCCGGCTTCTGACATGGTGCTGCTTTCAGGCTGCATGCCATCACGGATTGCATTCGCCCTGCCGTAGAAACCCGGGTATTCATCAATAAACGTCGCTCTGCGAGACGGGGGAACAAAGCTGTCTCTCCATGGTCGCTGGCTAATATAATTAGCACTTCTTTGAGGTGCCCCGGCCCTGGCGCCAGCAAAGTCCAACCCTATGGCACCCAGTTGATTTGCAGATTCAACTTGTTCTTCATTTCCGCCAAACAGGCGGGTATAAAAGCCGGGTGCGTTAAAAATAGGGCCAAGCAAAGCGAGTTCGAGATTGTTCTTTACCCTCAACTGTGCCGCATAGTCGGTCCTGTCCAGTTCCATGCGTTCATTCGGCCGCCCGGCATGTAGCATTCGTAAAGAATCTGGCATCCTTGATTGATCGGGAGTTTCGAACTTTCTCAATTGCGGCATTTCATCGGTCAAATCTTGCCAGTAGTAATAGCCCGGCGGTGGCGGTGACCATTTTGTGAAAACTTTTTCTTTACCCGCACCTGGCCCAAAAATAGTGACATCTTCTGGCAACGGTGTCGTCTCAGGCTTGTCGTAAGGTGTTGCCCAGCTCATGGCCCCGGTGTCACGGTCTGTAAAACTTGGCGGCCCTTGTTTCGCGATGATCCCGGGCAAGGAATCATACATATTGCCTGGGTCGCTTTGTCCTGGCGTGGCACGAGAGAATAAATCCTGCACCGGTGTGTAGATTTGTGGACTGCCGCCATAGAAGTGGTCATCTGCGGCAGATCGCCTGATGTCCATATCAGCTGGCGAGAAGCGGCTGCTCATATCAGCAGAAAACGGCTGGCTGTAGCGGTCTTCATCACTGCCACCTCTACTGACGATGGTATTGGGCTTCAAGCGGGGAATGTTGGGCCCCAGGTCTGACAATTGCAGATCGTCTGCAAGATTCTGGTTATAAGCTCGTGGATCGAAACCATCATACCCGTCAAGCTCGTCAAAGTCGGGAATGCGGTAGTACAGGCCGTCGCGGCCGCGTGTGCTGCTGATGTTAGGCATGGTTGTTCCTTATGTGTTTTTGAATGACGATGCAGGCTTGTTGCCTTGTTGTGGCATTGTTGTTGCGCATGGCGATGCACCCTGCACTACGGCAATTGCCCAGTGCAAGGTGCGCTGTGCGTCCCTGTGTTGATTTGGATATTTGAAAAAAATGACCGGAAATGGTACGGGTGGTGCGAGTGATGCGGGTGATGCGGGTGATGCGGGTGATGCGGGTGATGCGGGTGATGCGGGTGATGTGATGTAATGCGCACGGCGCACCCTACTGGATATAAGTCAGTAAAGTGCGCGTGGATTATTGTGCAGGGTTTACAAAACCAGCTTGCGTTCTTCGACCAGGTATTGCAATTCGTCCAGAGCGTTGATAAACGCTTCTTGCGGGTCGAGCTTGGGGTATTTCCAGAAATTCATCAGGCCCAGGTGTTTGCAGATGGCCCAGTAGGTCCAGGGTTGTTCGAGGCGGAGGTCGTTGATGAGGCAGTCAATCTCTTTGACTTTTTTCTCTCTTTCCAAATCCCAGACGGCATGGCAATCGTCGCTGGCAACACAATAATTGCTGAGGGCATTCTTGCCGATGATGCCACCACCGATGCCGGTGTCACGGGCGATTTCTGCGTGGTTGTTGTTCATCCACATGGCCCATTGGTCGAGCCAATAGGTCAGCAGGTCTTTTTGTTCCTTTTGTGGGTCATTGTTGTTGGTGACTGTGTGTGCAAAATTCTGACGTGCGTTCATGCTTGCTCCTTGTTGTGCATGGGCTGTAGAGGTGTTGCTTGCGTATTTTTTAAACTTTAAAACCTTAGGGCCTCTCAACACAGAGACACAGAGGAGCCATAGAGGGGCACCGAGAAGGGCCGAGAACGTAATTGATCCAGGCCAGGCCCAACCTACATCCTTGCCAACAATTCCGTTTCTCAAATGCTTTGCTTTTCTCTGTGTCCCTCTGTGCCTCCGTGACTCTGTGTTGAGTGGTTTTGACGATTTATATCAAACCACCCGCCGGTACGATTCCCAATCAAACACCACGGCCTTGCCGCCACCTTCGCGTAGCCTGTCCATGGCGCGGGTGCCGATATAGTGTTCGAGTTCTGCGAGCCCCAGGTTGCTGATGAGGATGCTGGGTTTCATAACTTCGTAGCGGCCGTTGATGATGTCGAACAACAGCATTTTTTCTGTCTCGCTGCCAAACTGGACGCCGACTTCGTCGAGTATCAGCAAATCTGGTTCTACAAATTCCTGTATCAGTTCCGCCTCGGTGTGAGGGCTGTCGCGGCGGTAGCTTTCCTTGATGCGGCGTACTGCTTTTAAAACGGAACTCATCACGGCCTGTTTGCCTGCATCCATGATGTGCCTGGCAATACCCACCGCCAGATGGGTTTTGCCGGTGCCGACGCTGCCGCAAAAGATCAGGCTGCGGCCTGTCTTCAAGACGGCATCGAACTCTTGCGCATAAGCCTGGCAAGTGCGCAATGCCTGTTCTGCGGCGGCACAGGTAGGGCGATAATTTTGCAGGTTGCGTTCTGCAAAGCGTGCCGGTATGGCGGCGCGGCCCAGGCGTTTTTGCCACAGCGCAGCTTGTTGCACTTGCCGCTGTTGCTGCATGCTGGCCCGGCGTTGCTGAGCGTCGCTGGCTTGCAAACATTTTTCACAGACAGACCAGATACCGGGCTTATGCGAGTAGGCGGTGTAGTCGCCATGTTGCTGGCAATGCCTTTGATCGCTGCCAAGTACTAGAGGACTGTAGCCGTTGCGAGCAGAGTGCCTACCGCTTGCGCAACGATCATGGCTGCGTTGCAAATGCTCGCGATAGTTCACGATTGCTGCGCTCACTGGCTCAGGCCTTGCCTTGACCTGTTCGCCTGGCAAGCGTCTTTCACTTCTGTTTTCACGGTTAAAGTCCACTATGCCGCCGACGTGGATAAAACTGCTGTTGTCAGAATGAGCCATCCTGGGCTATTCCCTGAGCGTAGTTGGTGTTGGCAAGGTCTTTTTCATGAGATTTTGATGCCAGTCTGGCGGGCGCACTCCAGTCGGCTTTGTAATGTTCGTTAGGGCCAAAGAAAGTCGCAGCATGCTTGATGAACTTGGGTGCCTCCCCGGAAGCGGCAATGTAAGCGGCATAGCGTTTGACACCTTCGAGCATGAGCATCGCATCGACGCCTTGACGCCGTCTTGCCAGCCAGGCTTGCCAGGCTTCTTTTTTACTGGCACCTGGGCGCCGTGGATAGACTTTCCAGGCTGCTTCGAATTGCGCAGTATCTTCGTCAGCCCTGGCCAGTTTTTTTGCTTTGGCAGATGGTATTTTTTTGTCGTCGCTCTCGTGACAAGGCGCAGCCATGTCAGGGGTGAGGGAATCAGGAATCAAGTCAAGGGAATCAGGAATCAGGTTAAGGGAATCAGCCGGGCCAGTTCTGGTTATATTTTCGGCCTTGTCAGTGCCAGGCCCTGTACTTATCCAGGATTCAACCGGGGATGGAATAAAACTTTCATTTTCTTTGAAGTGCGGGTTCTGGTGCACATTCCATTTGCAGACTTGAATATACCGATTCCCATCTACGGTATAACGCTGGATGAAACCACGTTCATGCAGCGCTTCAAGCAATGCATCAATATCGCAATCATCATAGGGTAGAACCTCGGCCTTGATTTTTTTTATGCGATCTTCTACGCGCCCCTCCCTGTCAACGATGGTCCATAGACCGGCAAACAGCAAGCGGCCCAGTGCTGGCAATTCAGCCAGCGCGTCATTGGTAAAAAAACCTGGTTTGATATTTCTTGAACGTGCCATATTTCATTTTCCTTTTATCATTTTGTGATCATTGATTCGCAAGCCAGTGCAGCAGCATCACATCTCAAGGCAAGCTGGAAATCTTTTTCTATTTCCTGAATTTTCTTTGGGGTGTAGCAAGGGTTTCGAACGACCCGCGCAGGTCGGCCAGCCATTCGCAAGCCAACTACCCACCACGACATAATTTGCAATACGTATACACAGGCTGATTCTGCGCATTGCAAAACTGCCGTATCGAGCGCATCTGTCCACGCCCTTGACGGCAGCGCGGGCCTTTGCATAAACGGCGCGGTGTGATGGTGTGGGTGGGTGAAATCACCCGGTTGTCCAGATGCTGCCAGTCGGTTGTTGCGGGTGACTGGCTCAGCATAGGCAGGCCTTTGCTTGTGTTAATGCATGGTCGGAAACTTGAACTGGTCCACATGCTTGCCCCAACAGGCGAGCGCGTGCGGACACCTGACGCAGGATGTCTTTTTGTATTGTCATGTTGTTGTCGTGTGGCTGCCTGGGTAGTTTTATTAATGGTGCGGTTGTAGAGAACCGGAAGACCTCTCAACACAAAGGGACACAGAGGGACACAGAGAAAAGCCGAAACAGTAAAAAAGGGCAGATTCGTAGGTTGGGCTACGGGGTATCAGCCCAACACTCAAGCTTTAATAAACGAATACGTCGCTTTAAAGCCGAGTGTTGAGCTGATGAAACGTAGCCTAGCGAGCCCCGGCCCAACCGACGACATGAATACCTCCGTCGACTGGTTACGCCATTATCAAATGTTCTCTCGGTCTTCTCTATATCGCTGTGGTGCAGCAGGGATTTCGTGCGGCCCGCGTAGGGGAGCATGCTCCTCGCCTGCGTAACGAAGACTGCTTGCAAGCAGTCTTTCCTTTCTCTGTGTTGAGAGGTCTTCATCGTCAAATTTGTATGCCCCTTGCATGAGGGGCCTCGGTCGCCAAACAGAACGACAAAAATAATCAGCCGGATCGCCAAAACAAAAGGCGGCTGATGGTGGCCGGGGAATCCCGGCGGGTAAGTAGATGTTAAACAGTATTCGCGCGGTAATGGATCAAGGCAGGCGAACGGCTAGTATGTTTAAGGTTGCAGGATATGTGGGTTGATGCCCTCGCTTCATTACCGGATGAATCCCGGATTAACGTAAACGAGCT
Source organism: Undibacterium sp. Ji42W (assembly GCF_049340405.1). NCBI lineage: Bacteria > Pseudomonadati > Pseudomonadota > Betaproteobacteria > Burkholderiales > Oxalobacteraceae > Undibacterium > Undibacterium sp. Ji42W. Next base: position 577,288 of record NZ_JBMPOV010000003.1, on the reverse strand, counting down.
TATCCCCACAAACTCAATTATATACACTTTCGTATTGTGATCCAAGTTTTTTTCGTATTGTTCTTGGCATTTTTTATGCGATAACGCATAATGCAGTCATGGACGCTAAAACTAATATCAAATACCTTATGGATAAGTCGGGCATGAACCCGACTTCGTTGGCAACTGCCCTGGAAAAAATGTTCCCTGATGAAGTCAGGGTGCCGCAGGCGACGATATTCCGTATCGTCGAAGGCATCACCAAGGACCCGCGCACGTCGTCGTTGGCGCCGATTGCCAAGTTCTTTAATGTCAGCCTGTCTGACTTGCGCAGCAAGGATTTGCGCGGGCATGAGAGCAGCCAGCCCGCTGCGGCCAACGATGAACAGATCAGCATCGCTGCTATTAATTACTATGCTGCCAAGGGCTCTTGCGGCGGCGGCGCGCACAATGAAGATGCCGAACCCAAAGGCCAACTGATTAAAGAGCTGGGCTTTTTCAAGAAATATGGCGTCAAGCCTGACAACCTGGCGGCCATCTATGCCGATGGCAGCTCGATGGCTGACTTTATCGTCGATGGCGACATGGTCATCATTGACCAGACCAAGACCGAGCCACAAAGCGGCAAGATCTTTGCCATCCAGCATCCTGATGGCCTGCGCATCAAGCAATTGCGCCGCGAAATCGACGGTACCTGGGTGCTGGAAAGCCGCAACCCTGATAAGCGCACTTACCCTGATGAGCGCATCACGCCTGAGAATGTGGGCTTGTTGAAGATTATCGGGCGTTTTGTTTACAGGCAAGGTGGTTGATCAGAGGGCAGGGGATTGCCTATATATATGGTCAACGCAAAGTCAACGCCCTATACGCTACCCACGCTACCCACACTACTCCGGCCCCCCACCATCATGTTAATTTGCTATGATCAATGATTTGCAGGGACATGTGCCCTGCTCTCCACCATGACTGGATGATCAAGCTTCATGCAAACTGTACTCTCGCAAGCACTCCACACCCCGCGCCTGATCGTGCGCACCATACAAGAAGATGACCTGCCTGACTTGTTCAAGGTGTTTTCTGACGACACCGTCACCCGCTTTTTACCGTATATCACCTGGGCAGACACCCTCGCTGCCCATAGCTGGTATGCGCGCGTCAAGGAAATGGCGGCGCAGGCATCCGCCGTGCAATGCGTGATGGTCGATAAAGAAAGCAGCCAGGTCATTGGTTCTTGCCTGCTGTTTCGCTTTGATACTGACAGTGAACGCTGCGAGCTGGGCTATGCCCTGGCGCAATCGCACTGGGGTGGCGGTTACATGGCCGAAGCCCTGCGCGCCCTGCTAACGCACGCCTTTGGCGAGATGGGCATCAATCGCATCGAGGCAGAAGTCGATCCCCGCAACCCCGCCTCTGCCCAGCTCTTGCGCAAACTGGGCTTTACCCAGGAAGGCTTGCTGCGCCAGCGCTGGAAAATGAAGGGCGAGATCAAGGACACCTGGATGTTTAGCCTCTTGCGCGATGAATGGCAGGCGGCGAACCGGCCAGGCTGAAGCCGCTGCTACGGAATGTCATTTCCGGATTGCGGGGCACATTGCGATGCGCCGTATGGCAAGAGTGCACGCGACAATTTAATTTACCGGCAGTAAGCAATACCAGGCAAGCAGGGTGCGCCGTGCGCAGCATAGATTGCGATGTTGCTTGAGAAGCGCGGTGCATCACTTAACGGTGTCCTAGTCGCAGGCTTTTGAGAGAGTAAAAACTGCCAGCCAAATTATGCATATCGTAGTACCGACGAATGAGCAGAATCTGGATAGACTGACGGTGTAGGTAGTGAAACAATAAGTTAGATTTATTGAGACATTAATGGGCCGACTATATGAAGATGATTTTAATTGCATTTAGATCATTCATCTGACACAATTTATTTATTGGTGATTAAGTATCTACGACTCAGATTTCTATTTTTCAAACTGAGAATCCAATAGCAATTTCATGGTTTTGGAGAACTAACAATAATGGAGCCAAGTGATCTCCTTGAACATAAGCATTCTCATAAGCGCTTAGCGAGCCAGCCGCAATTTAAACCCATGAAAAAGGGTAAATTTCCAAAACCATTTAAGACAATGGGCGGAATGAGACTTCACTCTACAGATTTGATTGACGTTTCTGATACGCATTGCGTAATCTTTATTTGGCGAGATGGTGACGAACTCATTGATTCATTATTCCTGGGGTGGCTAATGTGCAAATTGCGCTCGGGGGAATTATCTCCGCTTTTTGAAATGCATTTACATCCAAGTCATAAGGGTTTACATGTGAAGATGCCTTGCAAAACTGATTTGGACTATACTAGTCGCCAGCTACCTGGAGCGCCTGAATTTGACTTAAAGTTCCAGAGAATGCTTGATCCAAGGTCAGAAAAAGACCGCGAAATATTAATTGCTGATTTTTGCAAAAGATGCGGCATTGAAATAGGTGACGAAAATAGCTTATGGAACTCATAGCCGATCTCAAAAGTATGATTTGTTCTTTATTTGAGGTGCACTCTGAGAAAAGCGGAGTGCAAAGGATTGTCACGCCTATTGAATATCCTGGCAGCGGTGATCGAATCGTTATTCGAATTAGACCAACTCAAAATGGTTTTCAATTAGATGAAAATGGTGAAGCAGCCTTGTATGCGAGCATGGCAGGTGGAGATTGCGAATCTGATGTCGTAGATCGCTGGGCAACAGACCTAAGTTTGTACTCTCCGGCAAGATATAACAGCGAAGATCAACTCATTTCTGCAAATACAGTTGATCAACGACTTATAGCACCCTATATATTTCGAGTCGCGGAAGCGGCACAACAATTATTTTCCATTGCAACTTCACGCACGGAAAGACATAGCAATGATTTCAAAGAGCGAGTCAAAAATGTTGTCGCTCAGACCGCGTCTAAACTGCAGCTCCCATATGAAACCGATTTTACCCTACCAATTGCGGGTGGATTGGTTGCCGATCATTATATAAGCGCGAAAGTTCCTCTTATTATTGTTACCGCGACGTCAGCTACACGACTGTTGGAAGCTGAGCTAATACATATGCAATATCAAATGGAGCACACTGGAGGGTTTGTACTTGCAGTAACGGAAAGTCAGGCTAGTGTTGGTAAGAAACAGTTTGAACGAGCGAACTATTACACTGGTAAAACTGTTAGTTTTAGTCCCAACGATCTGGGGCCATTAATCAAATCTTTGGTTCATTAGCTTTCTTTGCCTCAAAAAAACCCGCAAACGCGGGTTTTTTTACGTCCTTTATACCAATTCCAGCACTTTCCACGTTTACATATAACCAACAATTCCATACGAAATCATACTTTTTAATGCATTTTCGTATTGACTCGATTAATACAGAAGCGTATAGTTCTACTCATGGTCAGACAAACAAAGAAAGCGACACATGAGCACGCAAACTTATTTTGGATTACCCAAAACCTATTACGCGCAACCGGCCACTGCATCTACTGCGGTGCTGATCAACGGGCAAAACCTGATCGACGCCTTTGCTGAATGCAACATGGAACAATGCAACAAAATGGCCAGCCTGCTGGACCAGGGGCGGTATGAAAACTTTGGCAGGATGATGGCGAAGGTCATGCAGGACTGGCAGCAATAAATCGCTGTACTGTGCCTTGAAAGCTGGACGATGAAATCTGGGTTTTGAAATCTAATTACTGAGTTTCAACACTGCGTTTCAGCACTGAGTTTCAACACCGAGTGCGGCACTGAGTTGAACACTAAGTTCAACACTGAATGTCGATATTGACTATAACACCGAAGCGCTCTGCATCTGAGCGCATAGCACGCAAAGAAGAATACGCTGGTGAAATCGGTTCGCGGCCCATTTCACACTTGCCGGAGTAGCGTCCGGCACCTTGTCTGCGCTGGCCTTGCACTTTCTGCTGCCGCGTTCACCCGCGGCGGGCAAGGCCAGCGCATCACATTGTCACCTGTTTTTTTCCGGCATCAACAGTCAGCCGCAATGGCCAGCTAAAGCAGCACAGCATGAGCAACACAGTACCAGCAGTACGGCATCAACAACAAAGTATCACCCGGCATCACCAGGTGTCACCTAGCATCACCCTCGAGCATCACTCTTACAGTATCACCCAAAAACTACATTGATTAACACGAGAACGAGTGCGTTTTTCTGTGCGTACGCGCTCGCCCAAAATTTTGTGAGGACTAGTATGAAAACATCCCTGACAGACTGGCTGGTCACTGCCCTGGCGTATATCGTCATCTGCGCTGTGCTCAGCATCATCAATAATGAAGAAGACAAAATACCAGGTGCTGAACAGCTTGAGCAGCCTGAAAAACAGGCAGCTCCCGCCAGCCGGGCGGCGGCGAGACTGCATGCCTCAGTGACCGCATCTGCGAATGCATCAATAAATACATCTATGAATACACAGCCCGCAAAAAAAATACCTGAGCAAGGCACTGCGCGTAGCGAGTTGAGCCAGCTGGCGCAAGAAGCAGAACGCATGACCGGCTTTGGCGCGAGGGTGCAATGAAGCATAGCCGCCAGTTACATGCCGTGGGCAATGCCCTGTTCGATACCCGCAGCAGCCAGTGCATGGCAATAGCCTATGGCTGGCAGGCCGAGGCGCATTACGATGCCAGCGGCAAAATCTGCAACCCGGATGCCCTGCAACCATCTGACGAAGCCATTGCCAATGCCCGCCTTTGGGCAAAAGCACCCGAGCTGCTGGACAAGGCGAAGGCCCTGGCCGCCAAGCTGCCACAAGATGATCACTGGTTTGCTGCCCACGAAGCACAAGCCTTGCGCGAACTTTGCCAGTCTTTAGAGAAAGCCACGACATGAACGATACACATGCTCTCATCAACCATCTGCATATGCGAGTGCGCATCAAGTGCGCCGTGTATCGCATGATACGCAACCTCGGTTACAGCCGCCTGGCGGCATGCAAGACAGCGCTGCAACATTAATTCTTGAGATTTCTGAAGCTCTTGAAATTTTTGAAATTTTTGAAATTTTTCACACAAGGCGATAACAAGAATGGCATCCGTCAATAAAGTGATCCTCGTCGGCAACCTGGGCCGCGACCCTGAAACCCGCTACGCCCCCAGTGGCGAAGCCGTCAGCAACATCACCATTGCCACCACCGACAACTGGAAAGACCGTACAACCGGTGAACGCAAGGAACGCACAGAGTGGCACCGCATCAGCTTCCTCGGCCGCCTGGCCGAAGCGGTCGCCATGCACCTCAAGAAGGGCGCGTCCGTCTATGTAGAAGGCAGCCTGCGCACCCGCAAATACACAGACAAGGATGGCCAGGAAAAATCCATCACCGAAGTGCGCGGCGACACCATGCAGATGCTCAGCAGCAGATCAGCAGCCCAGGCAGACGGCACGGATGGCACACCGGCAAAACCCCGCCAGCCAGCCCGCGCGCCTGAGACCTGGGACAACATGGATGATGATTTGCCGTTTTAATCAGCAGTAAAAACCGCCTGGATAATAATGTAGTAATTCCCTCTCTTCGAGGAGAGGGCCAGGGTGAGGATGGGTTTCTTGTGCAATGTGATGATGAGTCAATCAAATGGAAACCATCGCCATCCCCGCCATTTCAACGCGCTGCCAGCAGGCGGCCTGGAAATGGATAGTGCAAAGCATGCTTTGCGAAACCGCAACAATCTCCCTTGCCAGGGAAAGAAGTAACAAGCCAAACAACCGCCGAAAGGACACAATATGAGAAACGACATCGCCGTACGCTATGCCCAAGTGGCGCAAATCCTGAGTGACAAATTCCTGTTCATCGAAGACATCATGCGCGAGCTGCGCACGTCGGAAAATTATGCGCGCAAGCTGATTGGTGACCTGTGCTTTTCTGGTCACGTCGTACAACGCGCCATCCCCAATAACCGTGGCCGCAGCAAGCTGCAGTTTGGCTGGCATAGCGGCAAGCCCGCGCCCACCATCTACACCCGCCAGATCAGGCCTACCGCCGACAAAATCCGCCGCACCGATCCGCTGATGATCGCCTTGTATGGTGAAGCCTGACGATCACCTCGTGCGCTTTGCTCAAGGCGGGAATGCAGGGCACGTTGTCATGCGCGGCATGTAATTTCTGTGTTCTCAGGACCATATGCATCGTCATCATCGACACTTGCATGCGGTGCGTTACAACGCACCCTACAGGCTGCATCAGCAAGTAGGGTGCGCCATGCGTAGCATTTCTCATCGCTAACTTTGCAATCATTTCTGAAAAAATGCGGTGCGCACGGCACCCCCTTCTGCATGCCCAAACCTGCCTGGAAGATGCAGCAAAAATACCAAACAATAAAAGTCACCACAGGAACATCATGCCAATGAAACGCATCACCGGCCCGGACGGCCTGCCCTACCTCATCGATACACAAGACGACGAGCAATCGAATAACTTGGGGGCTCCCGGTTTTCAGCCAGCCATGGAGGATACAGGCAGCTTGCCCGCATTTTCTGGCATACCCCGTAGCAGCGCGAAGCTCGACAATCTCATGAGATACTTTCCGGTTGCAATGGACGGGGCCATAGACAGGGCCACGAACAGGGCCGCAAGCAGCGAAGACAATGAACAGTTTATTGACCACTTGGTGGACAAGTTCCCTTCTGACATGCAAAATCTGGCACCGTCTGAGTTACTCCCTTATCTTCGCAGAGGGCTAAGTCCCGAAGAGAAAGGCAAATATATACGCTTGTTACCAGGCACTATTGGCGCAGACGCAGATCCATTTTCCGGCCTACAATTTTACAGAAAGCCAAACCCGGATTATGAGCAAAAGCTGGCCGCGCTAGAGGGCAGTGGGGGTGGCATGCAAGCGGCCACACCGGTCAGGGGTTTGCTATTGCGTACCATGGCGGCTGGCGATGATGCAGGTGACGATACTGAACAATCCCCGCAAGTTGACAATGAAGGCGATACCTACTCTGACAGAGAAGACGACGAGGGATGGGAAGATTCGCCGGACCGCGGCATTGACGACGCTGCTGAGTCGCCAGCGACTCAAGGCTATCAGACCAGTGCTTATTCGGGGCAATCAACTGGTGAGAAAAATCAGGCAAAGAAAACAGGTCTGTTAAGTCAGTTTACCGATACTCTTGCGAGAAAAGAGGGTAATGGATTTAGCGCCAAAGGACAGGATTCCCGGTTCCGCAATCCTATGGAACAAATTCCGGGTAATGATCCGTCTATACCGGAAGTACAGAATTCAGATGGCTCATGGACTTTGCCATTTGGTGGGAATGCACATCCGATCACGCCATACAATGGGCATCAAATACTCAAGGGAAGAGACAGACCCGTCAGTTACTCCAACGCAGAGATTGACGAAAAAAATAAAATCATCAACGTCAAGGTCCTCACGGATTATCAAAAGCCATCCTTATTCAGTCGCTTTATTGGTTTGAACAAACAGGTCAATGACCAGGAGTTTGAAAAATATGCGAAACTGGCCGATGAAGGCATAGCAAACCACTGGAGCAGGAAAGTCAATCTCAATGGAGAAGACTGGACAGTCAATGTCAGGCCTGAAAGATCAAAAGATGGCATGCCTTTCACCCTGGCCAATCCTGGAAGCAAGACGATCTATGGTGATTTGAGCAAGCGCTCAAGCAATCCGTATCCGACCGGATCAGGAAAATTGTATTACGACACAGATTATGGTAAAGATGCTGATGCCATACTCAAGAGAACTGCGGGACATGAATTTGGGCATGCTGTATTAACAGATGCACTCAGCAAAGATTATTCATGGGGTCATGAAGGCACATCAACTTTCTATGGTGACACCTACGAAAAAGCGCCCATGTATCCGGCAACGGGAGAAATCAATCTCATGCAGTACTACAATGATCATCCACAAGTAAAACTAGGCCAATATATAAATAGGAGTATCGCCAGTGAAAACGACGTTAAGACACTTATACATATTGCTGGCCGCCGCAAGTAAGCTGCTATTCATCGCGCCGGAAGCACAAGCGTGGGAGCAAAAGTTCGATCTAGAATTCAGAGTACTCAACTCAACAAAACACACCATTGATTTTTGCGACACTCATTCATCAGATTGCAAAACTGTCGCTGCGGGAGATACCTATGAAGATGGACAAATCACAAACGGAAAGCAAATTCACTATTTTTATTATTGGTTATATGGCACGACCATCAAAATCTGTGGAAAAATTGTGCCGCTAAGCAGGGTGGTCACGACACCCGTGCCGAAAAAAAACGACAGCGACATTGTCTTTTACAGAATGAGCATCACTGAAGAAAGCACTCAGCAATTATGCCGGGATACCAGGCAGACTACAGGAAAGCCCCCTTTGAATTTGGAGTATCGGCATTGAAAACGACGTTAAGACACTCATTCATCTTGCTGGCCGCCGCAAGTAATCTGCTGCTCACCACGCCGGAAGCGCAAGCTTTGGAGCAAAAATTCGATCTTCTCTTCACTGTAGTCAACTCCACTGCCCAGGTAGTCGAGATATGCGACCATAATCCGACAGAATGCAAAAAAATAATCCCGGGAGATACCTATCAAAATGGGTACATCACAAACGGGGAACAAGTTCCCAATTTTTACCGCTGGTTATATGGTACTACCATCGAGATTTGTGGAAAAAAAGTGCCCCTGAGCAGGATTGGCACGCCTCCTGTACAGGAAAATAATGGTCGAAGTATGATCTATTATAGAATGGCAATCAATGATGAAGGCTATCAGCGCGTATGTAGCGATGAAAAAAAACGAGCAGGCAAACATCCCTGAACAGGCCATATTTGTTGAGCGAACTTCCCCCATCGGGACTTCCATATACAAGAATGCTGACATTGATTTGACGACCGACTGCAGATATTCCAGTGTAGATAATCAAAGATATGGCAAATAATTCCCGCACTGGCAAGAACAACTATCCTGGCGCTATCCTGCCTGCCCCATATCGAGTCAGGCCACAGCCTATCGGCGCAGTGAACGATGAGCAGATACACAATGGCAGTAAGCGCCCGTTGACTTATGCCACTGCGAACATGGATGACGAGCATAAAATCATCCACATCCGCTTACGCATGAACTATGGCAAGCCATCACTGCTTACCTGCCTGTTGGGACTCGCCAAAAAGCCCGGCGACGCGCAGTTTGAATACTATGCGAGGCTGGCCGATGAGGGTATAGCAAAATACTGGAGCAGAACCATCACGCTCAAGGGTGAAGCATGGGATGTCAGGGTAAGGCCGGAAAGATCAGCGCAAGGCATGCCCCTGACACTGGCAAACCCGGGCAGCCGCCTGCTTGGCAACCTGAGCAAGCGCTCGCGCAATCCCTATCCGTTTTTTACCGGCACTTTATATTACGATGAGAATGACGGACCAGACCCTGAGCGCTCGTATGCCATGACAGCAGCGCATGAAGTTGGCCATCCATTATTGACGCATGCATTTGGCGCGATATGGTCCTGGGGGCATGCAGGTACATCTACCCTGCTGGGAAAGAGATATGACTCTGCGCCAGAATGTCCTGCACAAGGTGAAATCAACCTCATGCTTTACTACAATAGAAATACCAGCTGTGTCATTGGTAGTAACGGTATTTTTGAAAGAACCATTGCCAGTGAAGACGACCTTAAAACGCTGGTATATATTGCTGGCAGACCTAAGTAATGTATTGTTCACCGCTGCAAGGCGTGAAGTATCTTACTCCTCATACATGGGGAAATTCTTTACTACTGCAATACCGCCGTTCACGCCAACAGCAAGGCGGCAATCGCAAAGACAATTCCACCAATGACCATGTACCAGGATGCTTTTTCTTTTTCAAAGACAAACTCATGTGGACGATTGGGGTCATACAAGACGCTGACTGGTCTGCCTGCTTCAAAATCGGCGATCAACTCAGAAAGGAAAGAATGTTTAGCGGTGATTTTTTCACCTTTTTCAGTGGTGAAGCTGAACTCGGCAGTGTAAATCGATTTGCGTTTGGTGTAGTTCTTGATAGGATCAACCACGGCGGTTTTGCCTATGGCCTTCATATGTGCCAGGGATGAGCGCTCAGAGAAACCAGCCGCCATGAATGCAAGACCAGCGACCACGCCCAGGATTTTGAAGGCTATGCTCTTTTTTGCCATGCTCAGATCCCTGCTTAATCTACAATGATCAGGCCAGTGTAGCATCATGATGATGACGGCAACAACATTTGCATTGTGCCATGCCGCTATGCTGCCCAAAGGCGGCCCAAAGATGCAGGTGGGCAGCCCTCGGCTATCATCTGCGTTTTGAAATGCACTTTACATCATGCAAGACCAGCTCATCGCCCTGCTACAGGCCCACCAAGCCAGCGACGCCACAGAAGCCATGCACTTGACAACCACGCTGGACTTTGTGCATAGCACCGCCGACTGCGCCAGCCGCTCTACCCTGGTCGGACATGTCACCGCATCCGCCTGGATACTGCACCCCGATGGCCAGTCTGCCCTGCTGACGCATCACAAGAAACTCAATCGCTGGTTGCAACTCGGCGGGCATACCGACGATGCCGACACCAGCATACAAGCCGCTGCCGCACGCGAAGCGCGGGAAGAAAGCGGCATGGCTGACTTGCGCCTGCTGAGCGATGCCCTGTTTGATGTCGATGTACATCCCATCCCCGCCCAGGGCAGCGAGCCTGCACACTATCATTATGACGTGCGATTTTTATTCCAGGCACAGCATGTCGATTTTAATGTCAGCGAAGAGTCACATGCCCTGGCCTGGGTGCCGCTGGCTACGCTGGCGGCAGAAGACGACAATGCGTCGGTCGCGAGGATGGCGAGGAAAAGTGTGGGGGTGTCAGGGTTTGCGCCGGGTTTGCGCTAGTAGCGGCGGCCACATAACAGGCGATGGAAAACATGGAAGTGTGTAGGGTGCGTTGCAACGCACCGGATGAGAGCAAACAAAGATAAGGAAATTTTTAATTTCGAGCATGTGAAATACGCATATCACGAATGTGTTTCAAAGAGATACCAATGATTGGCAGCCATGCATGTGGTGCGTTGAAACGCACCCTACCCGTTACTTCAAAATTCCAGTAAATCTATTTTAGGTGGCGGCCATCACCCCGTCATGCCGGACTTGATCCGGCATCCAGCGGCGTTGTTTGTGCACTGATGGCGCACTTATTCACCGTGCCGCAATACGCTGCTCTGCGCCTATTCTCGCAGATAAAGACCGCATGGCTTGAAGACTAACGACACTGGATGCCGGATCGAGTCCGGCATGACGGGTGGTGGAGCTATGCGCGTTGCCAACCTTGTACGGCACTAGCATGCAATACAATTCAACAGCAGATGCGTGACATGATTTGCGAAGCGCTGGACAAGTGATGCGTGCGGTGCGCACGGCGCACCCTACTTTGTTGCGTCACATCTACGTATATCCATTTTGAGTAGCGCCCCCTATTTCGTCATGCCAGACTTGATCCGGCATCCAGCGGCGTTGTTTGCGTACTGATAGCACACTTATTCACCGTGCTGCAATACGCTGCTCTGCGCCTATTCTCGCAGATAAACACCGCATGGCTTGAAGACTAACGACACTGGATGCCGGATCGAGTCCGGCATGACGGGTGGTGGAGCTATGCGCGTTGCCAACCTTGTACGGCACTAGCATGCAATACAACAGCAGATGCGTGACATGATTTGCGAAACCTGCAATTAGTGATACCTGCGGTGCGCACGGCGCGCCCTGCTTCAAACTATACGCAAAACGCTCAGTTGCCACACAAATCTCAATCCGCTACACAGGCCCGTTAGCAATGCTGGTAAAGGCATACCCGCAGCGCGAATTCTACTGCGCCGCATGTGCACGTTGTTCGCCGCAACCTTACGGCGCATTGCAACACTCCCTACACTCACGGCGATGTTTGCCATTGGTAGGGTGCGCCGTGCGCACCATCGTGGAGAGTGATTGCCTAATGAAAACCGGTGCGCATGGCGCACCCTACAGGGTGGCGCCACCGTTTTTACATCACCGCAATCAGCCGCACTTGTACTGCGTTTTCTTCTGCCTCTTTGCAACGTTGCCCGATGATCTGCAATTCTTCAAGTACTTCGTTGTTGTCGCCTGATTCGCTCAGCGCCGCTTCGAGTGCACGTATGCTGATCAGCAGCTCGGTGGGGCTGACCCATTTGGCGTTGTCGGCCAGCCAGCTTTCGTCAAGCTCCTCTTCACTGATGTTGTATTCAACGTCAGAATAATCGACAAATTCGCTCAAGGCTTGCACGCCCAGTTCTTCGCAGTGGGCGTCGATGTCTTCGAGCTCGTCGAGCAAATAACCGAGGTCGTCTGGTGCGACATCGTCGCTGTCGCTTTCAAGTTTTATCCATAAGACCATGCTCATAATTTGGTTTCTCCGTGCTTGGTGAAATTTTTGTCTGAAATTTTGTCTACACTCAGGAAGGCAGCAGGCCATCGTTGACGATGTGGACGTAGTCCAGTCCATGACGCCGGGTCGATGCCAGCACTGAGGTCACTTGCTGGTAGGTGGTAGCATGGTTGGCACGCAGAAAGATAAACTGGCGATGGTCGTGGCGCAGGGCGAACGCCTGAAAACGCTGCTCCAACTGTCTCTTCGTGAGCACCTCGCCATTCAATTGCAGGCTGCCATCGAAATCAATGTCAACGAAATGGGAATCCGCATTCGGGTCAAAAAAGGCGCAGCCGCTTGCGCCATAGTCAAGAAAATGCCTTGCTGGCGGCACAGCCATGACCAGCATGGCAATCAGCGCCAGCATGATACCTATCATGGGCGTGCTGTCCATAGTCAGCAAGACTTCATCTTCTCTTTGCCAACCCTGGCCTGCCTGTGCGTGCATCATGTCTTTGTCCTGATTATTAATGACGGATTACTGCCGGATTTGCTGCTGCAACCATATTACACATTTTGTAAAGCTGTTGCAAAGTGGGCAAGCTCAAGTAAAGAGAAAGGCTAGCCTGACTGCCAGCACCAAAGACCATTGTACTATCGGGCAATAAACCTGCCCGTGCCTGTCCGTTTTTAGCATCAGCCCGGCAGGCAAAAGAAATTCATCTTGATGTTCTAAGACAAGTTCTGGGGACTGTGGCATTATATTTTAGAAGTATTGCAGAGTAAGCTGAAGCAAGCACGAAGTAAGCCGAGGCAAACAGCAAGCAAGCACTCAGCAAACCAGAATCAAAATACAAGTAGCCCTGAAGTCAATAAGTCAGTCTGACCCCGGTAAAGGCGAGAAGCATGAAAATCTATTCTGAAATCATCGTTCTGTATGACCACGTCGCCATGCCTGGCGAAGATGATTTTTGTCCGGCATTCTGGCAGGCAGAAGAGTTTGATTCAGATGGCGATTTTTATGGCGATGATGAATCGAAGGAATGGACCACGCTCAAGCTGACCAAGCATTATGCGAATGGGCGTAATAGTGACTTTCATTTGTATGTACACCGCGAAAAAACTGGTGATGCCGCGCATGAACTGTCCCGCTATTTTCAATACCGCAATGATGGCCAGTACAAAGAAAAAAAGAATGTGCAGGAAGCTAAAAACCTGTGCGTAGCTTCGTTTGAAATCAAGGCTGCATCGCTGGAAGACTACCGCGAATTTTTACGCACCGTGCATTTTTTCCTGGAACACACGGGTGGCATCGCCGCCAATGTGGGCGGTTTTGATGCATGGGATTTCAAGACGGAGTTTGTGGATTGATATTTTGAGCAGAGTGCGTAGGGTATGGTATAACGCACCGGCTTTGGAATTGAAACCTGTGTGATACATCATGCTGCATGACAATGAGTATCGCATTCTCATTCGCAAACAAGATGTAAATTATTTTTGACGATAGATGGTGCGTGATAGCCTACCCTACATGACTGGCTGATTCATATCTGTCACTTCTGTCACTTGGCACACAGCAATCCTCCGCCTGTAGCAACCAGCCCCAACATCGTCATGCCAGACTTGATCTGGCATCCAGTGTCTTTGAGCGTGCTAGTGCGCTACTCCATGTTCGCAGCAAAACATTGATTTCTTGATCTGCCTCCAGATAAGCTGCATCAGCATGCTAGCAACGCCGCTGGATGCCGGATCGAGTCCGGCATGACGGGTTTGGGGCATGCCATCTTAAAAATCTTCGCTTGTTTGCACAAAGCCGCGATGCAGAATGTATTGCCGTCCCCGCGTGCTTTACAATAGCGGCCAAATAAACCAACAGCACACTCATGAATGGCACTGATTTCTGGCACATCGTTGCCGTCACCAATCGCACAGCGCGCTACCAGCGCTATCGTGCCGAAGACCTGGAATACCATCTCAGCAAATTATCGTCTGAACTCATCATCGAATTTGATATTCTTTTCCACAAGCTTGTATATCAGGCGGATATTGGTGATGTGTATGGCGCGGGCTGCCTGTTGCATCAGGACTATATGAGCGACGATGGATTTTTATACTTCCGTTACTGGCTGGTTTCCATGGGCCAGGCTGCGTATGAAGAGGCATTGCGCAATCCAGACAGTATAGCAATGCTCGATATTGTCCATGACCGGGATGGCCGCCCAGATGTTTCTGATGAAGACTATTGTTACGCCATCTACAAGGCCTATGAAAAAGTCACCGGCAGGCGCATAACTGATGCCCCCCGCGAACGCGAACCCACAAACCTGGCAGAACCAGCCTGGTTTGACTGGGGTTATTACACCCATGAAGTGATGGAAGAAAAATTCCCCACGCTCTGGCAAAATTATCTGGCCAGCCAGCTTGACAAGGCCGCGGCCCGCAAGGTATTTACCGTCAGTAGTGAAGGCATCAGCGGTGAGGGTTAAACCGCTTGAGTTTGGCTGCTACGGCGCACCTGTTCGCGGCTAAAGCTGCTCCTACATTTGGCAAGCGCCGGTTCATGGGGCGCATTGCAATGCGCCCTACTTTACGGCGATGGTAAAAAATGGGGCTTGCAGAACGTGCAAGAAATCACATCCCCAAATAAAAAACCGCCACGGAAGGGGGATTTCCGTGGCGGCAAAATACCTAAGGAGACACAACAAGCATAGGATATCGGATTAATGTTACACAAGTGTGACGACGATATTTTACAATTGCTTACAAGCATGTAAACTGACGAAGGATACCTTTGCATCATGCGCATCTGCGCGAGGGGTACGCGTTCTGACTCAGCCTATACGCATTTTTCCGGGATGGGGTATGCCCAGTTCCCTGAGTTTTTCTTCATGGATGCGGAAAGGGCAACTACCGAGCCACATGTCTTCTTCTGGGCGAGGGAATTTGCTGGCCACGAAATCAACAAAGCGCCTGACCTTGGCCGACAACTGGCGGCGGCTGGGATAGACCATGGAAATCGACACCGCACCAAAGCAGTGTTCAGGAAACAGCCTGACCAGTCTGCCCTGCGCCAGGTCATCATCAATCTGGAAAGACGTGCGCAGGACCAGGCCCATGCCCGCCAGGGCGCAGGCGCGCAGCACGTCGGCATTGTTGCTGATGAGTTTGCTCTGGATGGGGATGCTGCGGTAAGAGTCGCGGCCTATGCGTTTGTCAAAGGCCATCCAGTTATCGCGCAAAAAGTCGTAATTGAAGTTGAGGCAGCGGTGGCCAGAGATATCTTCTGGCGTGGCGGGCGTGCCATGTTCCTTCAGGTAGCTGGGCGAGGCACACAGCAGTACTTCAGAGGTGGCCAGCTTGCGCGAGATCATGCTGCCGTCTATCTTTTGCAGGTCCAGGTAAAAGCCGACATCAATGCCCTCTTCGACCAGGTCAACCTGGTGGTCAGTGATTTTGATGTCAAGCATGACGTCGGGATAATCCCTGGCAAATTCGGGCAATAGCTGCGCCAGTTGCGCTTTGCCGAAATGCGGTACAGAATAGATACGCAAGGTGCCGCTAGGTTTTTTGGCCGCATACGAGGCGATGGCATCGGCGTCGTCAATATCGCTCAGGATGGCACGCACCCTGTCCAGATACACCAGACCCGTCTCTGTCAGCGACAATTTACGGGTGGAGCGGTTCAACAATCGCGTGCCCAGATGACTCTCCAGATCCGCGATATAGCGGGTGACAACGGCGTTAGACATGTCCAGCGCCGTGGCAGCCCTGGCAAAATTGCCCAGTTCCACGACCTTGGCAAAAATTCGCATTGATTGCAATCTGTCCATTTTCAAGCCCCTTATTGTTCCTGATTCAGCAATAGTATATTCCCATTTTCATACTTTATTGTTGAATCCGAAAAGCCTACACTTCTTTCCATCGGTGCAGTGCAACATAAATCAAGCTCTACACCGCGCCACTGGCGACGATTTGTTTCAGTTGTTATCGGAAGTGAAATTTCACTTCTCATGACAATTGAGCAAGATCACCGAGGTGGCTATCTCTTAAACTTACTTATTGATAGGAACGATCATGAATGCGACACAACTCTTTTTGGCAACTAGCCTGACATTTTTGACAGCTACAGCCGCTTTTGCTGCAGATACTGATACTACAGCCCCAAAAACCCGCGCCCAGGTTTTGGCAGAATTGCAAGAATCCCGCGCCAACGGCGAAGAAATCGGCATGGAAGGCTACTCCTGGTACCCGGCCCAAAAAGCTGCCCTGGTCAAAGCCAATGCAGAAACACGTCTGGCAACAGAAAAAGCCAATAGCGATAAAGTAGCGACATCCAAAACACAAAAATCGACACAGAATTAATCGTGCCTGAATTGTGTTGATGTGGCTGGGCAGGCAGAAATGCTACATGCTCACTCAGCAAGCGGTGCGTTGTAACGCACCCTACTGTAAAAAAATGATGAAACCCGGTGATCGATGATCCGCCGGGTTTTGTTTTTTTGGGACGTTGATCTTAAGCGGGAAGACCTTTCAACACAGAAAAAGGAAAGACTGCTTGCAAGCAGTCTTCGTTACGCTGGCGTGCGGCGTGCCGCACGAGCACCCAACTGCACCACAGAGGGGGCGCAGAGTTTCACAGAAAAAATCTGAGCGTGTCCACACTTGCAGACAGCAATTCTGACCGGTAGTCCTAAGACCGTCATGCCAGACTTGATCTGGC
Source organism: Undibacterium sp. Ji42W (assembly GCF_049340405.1). Taxonomy (NCBI): domain Bacteria; kingdom Pseudomonadati; phylum Pseudomonadota; class Betaproteobacteria; order Burkholderiales; family Oxalobacteraceae; genus Undibacterium; species Undibacterium sp. Ji42W. The sequence continues at coordinate 560,213 of NZ_JBMPOV010000003.1, read as the reverse complement.
AACCAGTGTCTTTGTGCCCCATGCGTTTGTCTGCCCGAAACAGGAAAAATGCAACTCCAAGCAAGGAGCAAAACACGCTGACCGTGCACGACCAAAACCGCTGGATGCTGGATCGAGTGCAGCATGACGGGTTGGGCGGCATCGCTTTAAAGCGGGCATTTTTTGAATAGTCACTGCATGTAAGGCGTATCCTCACAATTTGCCACACCCACGTCATGCCAATGCTATATTTTGCCATCAATAGACATGCAGAAACCAGGCTCCACAAATATGCAGATCAATACGTCCACCACGCCCGCCAGTCATCAATCTAATCAACCTGACAAACCAAACGAAGACCTGGCCTGCCACTTCACACATGATGACGGCACCCTTGATGTGCTGATGTTTGACGGCGCCAGCTCAGTATCAGACCGGCATTATCTTGATACCGAGCTAGGTGACCCAGCCTGGTTTGTGCAGCAATTTGCGCTGGCGCTGCAACAAACCGCCACCCCGGCACAAACCCAGGCAGACTGCATTGTGCTGGCATTGCAAACCTTGTGCACACGACACAGCAGCCTGCTACAAGCCGCTGCCATGCCCGCCTACGCCTGGCCGATTGCTGCCCTGAGCTGGCTGCGCGTGCAGGCGAATGGCGAAGAGTGCAACCTGTATGCGCTGGGAGATTGCAAGAGTTTTTTACTGGATGCGCAGGGCAAGGTAAGCGACCTTGATCTGTATGACAATCCGCAGGAAGGCATACTCAAGACGGCGGTAGAAGAATTAAAACAGCAAGGTCTCGATGAACAGGCACGCTGGGCCAGGCTCTTGCCCATGTTGCGCGAGCGCCGCGTAGCACAGAACAACAGCCCGCAGCCATCCATACTCTGTCTGCATCCACAAGGCCGCTTTGCGGCGCGTGAATCCAGGTTCAGTCTGGCGGCCACTGAGCGCCTGTTCCTGATGACAGATGGTTTTTACCGGCTGGTCGATAGTTACCTGCTTTACGACGACCAAAGCCTGATGCAGGCCTGCGCGACCCGTGGGCTGGAGGTGATGATGCAGGAATTGCGCACGCATGAAGCGGGCAAAGCGGGCAAGGCAGGTGCCACGACGGTGAAGAAGGCTGATGATGCCACGGTAACCATGTTGAGCCCGGGTGGGTGAAGACGCAGCTACGAGCAAACATCGCCGTGAAGTAGGGTGCGCCGTGCACACCGTCTGGCGTGATCAAACCGGTGCGTGCAGCGCACCTTACGCAAACATGAACAATGACAAGTAACAAACTGCGCATCGCCGCCTTCCAGCGCGTCCCTGTGTTTGATGACATACAAAAAACACTGGAGCAATTGCACACTGACCTGTGCTGGTGCCAGGAACAAGGCGTTGAGCTTGCCCTCTTCCCGGAATGCTATCTGCTGGGTTATTCGTCTGATGCGCAGACGATTTCACGGCGAGCCCTGACTATAGACAGCCCGGTTTTCAAGCAAGCACTACAGCAATTATCCACCTTCAACACCGACCTCATCCTGGGATTTTTTGAGCAGCGAATGGCAGGCATCTACAATTCTGCCGCCGTGTTAAGGCAAGGCCAGCTCATGGGTGTATATGCAAAGCAGTACCCCAATGAGCGCGGTGTATTGGCTGGTTCTGCCTCGCCGGTATTTGAAAAATCTGGATACACTTACGGCATCAATATCTGCAATGATGCCAATTACCCGGCTTGCGCGGCAGACCTTGGCCAGCAGGGTGCGCGCTTGCTATGCTACCCACTGAACAATATGCTGGCACCCGCCACCGCAGAAAAGTGGCGCAGCAAGAGCCTGGATAACCTGCGTCAGCGCGCCATGGAAACCGGCTGCTGGGTAGTGTCCGCGGATGTGGTTGGCACACTCACAAGCAGCCACGAGCACAAGATCAGCCATGGTTGCACCTGCGCAGTCGCACCGGATGGCAATGTCCTCACCCGCGTGGATGAAGGCTGCCAAGGGGCTGTCGTCTTTGATATAGGATAAGCCCCATCCTTGACAAGAATTGCTGCTACTGCACAGAGTTGCCGTTTAAAAATATTTCACATCACTGCAACACCCCTTGCCACATTCATCAGTTAAACTCACAAAACGCCTTTTCACCAGGCGCGCATACTGGTCTTCTCGTTGCGTATAGCCCCAGAACATCATCAAACCTATAGAATTTGCCTGCCAAAAACGGGTAAGATAATGGAGTCAGCATGAAATTCTCAGCCAAGATCGTCCTGTGTTCAGCCATCCCTGCTGTCTTGTTTGCCGTCGGTCTGGCGACCTCCATCACCTCGCTGATGGCGACCCGCAGCCAGTTTGACAACTATATTTCAACTGAGCAGGCGCTGGAACGCAGTATTTCTGAGATGTATGCCCAGGGTTTGCAGATGGGGCAGGCCTTGAGGAATGTGGTGCTTGACCCATCGAACAAAAAAGGCGTGGAGAACTTCCAGGCTGCACAAACTGCCTACGAAAAAGCCTTTGAAGAGGCCAAGAAAATATCGGCCAGCAATAACACCACGCAGAGCCTGGCCGAGTTGCCCAAGCTGCGCGTAGCCCATGCCCAGGCGCAGGAAAAAATCGTCGCTATCCTCAAGGACAAGGGCGATGCCACCCCAGTCTTGAATGCGGAAGAAACCCCGGCCTGGCGCAACCTGCGCTCAGAATTACTAAAGCAACGTGATGAAGCAGGCAAGCGATCGGCGCAGGAACATGCGAATGTCAACAGCAAGGTCAGCTTCACCGTCACGCTGTCGCTGATACTCGCAGTGCTGGCCAGCCTGGTGGCAGTGTTCCTGACTTTTTATTGCCAAAAAACCTTGCACAAAGAACTTGGTGGCGATCCGTCGCAAGCCAGGAATGCGCTATCGAATATCGCCAGGGGCAACCTCGCGCAAAACATAGACAATAATGCTGGTGACGACAGCCTCATGGGCGTGTTGCAAGAGATGCAGACATCGCTTGAATCATTAGTCAATGGCGTGCGTGGTTCGGCCAGCGGCATTGCCCAGGCCACCAATGAAATAGCCTCTGGCAGCATGGACCTGAGTAACCGCACCGAGAGCCAGGCCAGCTCACTCGAAGAAACCTCAGCGGCGATGGATGAGTTGAATTCCACCGTCAATCACAATGCCGACAGCGCCAAAATGGCCAACCAGCTCGCCGCACAGGCGTCACAAGTGGCCAGCCGTGGTGGCGAAGTCGTTGAGCAGGTCGTAGGCACCATGCGCGGCATTAATGAATCATCGAAAAAAATCCAGGACATCATCGGCGTGATCGATGGCATCGCCTTCCAGACCAATATCCTGGCACTGAATGCGGCAGTAGAAGCCGCCCGTGCCGGTGAGCAGGGCCGTGGCTTTGCCGTTGTCGCCAGCGAAGTACGCTCACTGGCAGGCCGCAGTGCCGACGCGGCCAAAGAGATCAAGGCCCTGATCGGCACCAGCGTAGAAGCCGTCGGCAAAGGCACGCAACAAGTCGATCTGGCAGGCAGCACCATGGCAGAAGTGGTCAGTTCCATCCGCAAGGTCAGCGAAATCGTCGCCCAGATCAGCGCCTCCAGTGCAGAACAATCGACAGGCGTAGGCCAGGTCGGCCAGGCTGTCACCCTGATGGACCAGACCACCCAGCAAAACGCCGCCCTGGTAGAACAAATGGCCGCCGCCGCAGCCAGCCTTAATGATCAGTCAGGTGAGTTGATGAATGCGGTGTCGGTGTTCAGGACCAGGCAGAGTGGTGGGGCTGTGCGGGCGGGGTGAGTGGCTTTGCAGGAGCAATCAACCTAGTCACACCAATGCATTAAATCACCAGCACGGCAAGCATGACCGGCAGGCACAAGAAACACCCCAGCATGATCCCCGCCCATGCCCGCGGGCTGTCCACCGCAGCTTGCCTGCGCAGCAGGATAAGGCGGGTAATGGCACCGGCAACCAAGGCCATGCACACCAAAGCAAGGCTACACAAAAGTATGGCAACCCCGAATGACGATGCATTATTGTCCGGATTACTCATCTCCCTGAACGCGAAGGTGGTGAATGCGATAATCGGTAAGCCAGGAACAAGACCTGCAATAACCAGTGCACGGCGGCCAGGCATGAATGCCATGATGCAAAAGGGCAAAGCGTATAAAGGTAAGAATACAGAAAATAAAAAGCTCATGAAAAATGTCATGCGTGAACAAAAAAAATAATAGCGATCCAGCAGATCAAGCACGATGCTGACCTACGCCGCCATTGAGTTCACAGCATGTCATGCGCAAGTGAAGAGAGTATGTGGTGCGTATGAGGTGTAGAAATAACTGTCATTGATATTCGTCTAAAGAATACCTGCGCGAATTGCAAGCTACAAAGGCTGGGCATGTGCGATGGGGGCAGAACAAACTTTGTTTATGACGCAGCAAACCATGCGTGCGTTAATACAGATTGCGCTACCCTAATCACGCCCAAGGACTACTCGCCACCTCAAGCATGGCCGCAATGTAGGGCGCATTGCAATGCGCCGCCTGGGTAGCGCGCAAACGGCACAGGTATTTTCCTCCAGTAAGGTATACCGTGCGCACCCTACAAATCCTGCTGCCAACTTTACACTACCCCATGGATGTACCGCATAGCCGGACTGGCTTATTGTCCTTTTTTGTTGCAAGCCTGCAATTCCACTGTATCCGTGCGCAGCTCATGAGGCACTGTAACGTTTGATTACACAGTTAGTCCGCTTGGTAGAATCATGTTCTTGCCCTTACACTTATAATAGTTTATCAATCCACCATCATTTCTTTAGCGCACGCGGGGTTATTCAAGATGCTTTCTTTTTTAAAGCTCAGTTTTGTCAGGAACGTGTTGATCGCCTGGTTTTTGCTTTATCTGATCAACGTGAACTTTAGCGCCCAGTATATGAGAAACATATTGGGCCTGCCGGTGCTGTTGTGGATGGCTTACAATGTCATCGTTGGCCTGGGACACAACAGGCGTGAGCGCAAGAAGTTTGAGAAAAGAGCCTATGCCTTTTGCAAATACACGGATGATAAATGCATCGATATAGGCGATCAAAGCGCCATTTCCCTGGACTATGACAGCAAAACCATCTATCTGATGAACGCGCAACATCAGATTGCACTCAAGCCGGAGCAGATCATGCGCTGGGAAACCGGCAAGGCTGGCGACCTGATAATGGGTACTGTGGCAAATTACCCAGGCAGCAATGTTGCTCTCTCAGTCAAAGAGGGCCGCGTTTCGCATGTCACGTTCTGGATACGTGATGGTGCTCTTAATGTGTTTACTGTGCTTGTTTCTTCCGAGGCTTTTGTCAACAGACTCAAGCATTTTTCGCTGCTCAATAATATTCCCGTTGCCTGACGCATGCGTTTTGCTGACCCACGCCATTCCTAAGGCGCAGTGACTGCGACATCTGCTACGTCTGCCACGTCCGCCAGCGGAAAGCGCAATGACGAACGCAGTAGCGGGCTCATCGGCAGTTGCAATTTGATGTTGTGCGGCGGTATGGCTTGCTGGAACCATTTGTCGTACATGCGGTAAATGTCGCCGTCGAGCATGATGCGGCTGAGTTCCTGGTTGAGCAGGTGTTTGAAGGCAGGGTCGTTTTTACGGAAGATGATGGCATAGGGTTCGGTCGAGAGTGAATCGCCGACCACTTGGAAATCTGCCGGACGCGCAGCGGCGGCGCGCAGGCCATAGAGCAGCACATCATCCATCGCAAAAGCGGCGGCCTTGCCCTGCGCGACCATGGCAAAACCTTCTGCATGGTCTTTACTTTCTATCAGATTCAGATTCAATGAACGCACCTGGCCACGGTCTGCCAGGGTTTGCGCATTGGTGGTGCCCTTGGTGGTGACCACGGTTTTGTCACGCAGGTCACCCCAGTTGCGGATGCCAGAATCGCTGCGCACCAGCATCTTGGCACCAGCGATAAAATAGCTGATGCTGAAATCAACCTGCTTGCGTCTTTCTGCGGTATGGGTGGTGGAGCCGCATTCAAGATCGGCGGCACCATCAGCAATGGTTTGCAGACGGTTGGCGGGGGTCACGGCGAGGTATTTGATTGGTAGCGCAGGCAGCTTGAGTTCTCGTTTAATGGCATCGACGACTTTGAGGCAGATGTCCAGCGCATAACCAACCGGGCGTTGTTGCGCATCCAGATAAGAAAATGGAATCGATGATTCGCGGTGCGCAATGATGATGGTCTTGCGCTCGCGGATATTGCTCAGGGTATCACTGGCCATGGCTGACAATGGCAACAGCAGCAGGATGACAGATTGCATTGTCATAAAAAGAAAGACGCGCTTGACCATGAGATACCTTGCCAAAATTTAATTGAATAAATGCGTGCAGGTTTAGTGGATCTGCGCAGCCTCAGCTCTTGCTACGCATGCCTGTGCCAATATGGTGGTGGGATCAAGCAAAGCCACCGTCGTGCCAGCAATGGCAAACGCTGGGTCTTGCTGCAAGACCAGTGGCAATTCGGTGCAACCGAGAATGACAACACGCGCGCCTTGCTCTACCAGATGCGCCAGCGCATCAAGCAAATCCTGCCGCGACACGCCGCCGGTATGACCTGCCTTGATGCCCAGCGGGCCGTAGATAGCGTTCATGACTTTGTCCTGCTGTGCGGGGGCGGGCACGATGAGTTCAAAGCCCTGGCCAACCGCTGCATCATGATAGACGCGGCTGGCGATGGTGCCCGAGGTCGCCAGCAGGCCGACCTTGGCAGGCAAAGGAAAATGCTCACGGATGTAGCTGACCGTTTCTTCCAACATGTTGACGATGGGGATAGTCAGGTGCGCCTGTATGCGCTTGACATAGGCATGCGCGGTGTTGCAGGGGATGGCGATCAGCGCGGCTTCGTTTTCTTCAAGACGTTTGCAGGCAGAGTACAGTGCAATGGTGGGGTCTTCGCCATCGGCGATGAGATTGGCGGTACGGTCAGGGATTTTGGGGTTGTGTTCGACCATGATCTTGATATGATCCTGATCGCGCGCGGCATGGGTGTTCTGGATGATCTTGTCCATAAAGTCCACCGTGGCCGCTGGCCCCACCCCACCCACCACGCCTATCTTGAAAGTACGCGGCTGTGGCGCCTGTTCATTGCGCAGCGCATATTCAACATACACCTGGTTGGTATCGACGATGGGTATGCCACGGCTACGCAGCAAGTCGGCCACGATGGCGACATCAGTGGCACCAGAAACAATCACATCTGCCCCGCGTGCCAGCAGGTGCACGCAGGCCTGGTGCAAGAGATTGACAGCATCGCCCTGCAAATTGCCCGCCTTGATGCCCTGCTCGCCATAGATGGCTCGCATGACGCAGTCGTCCTGCACGGCATCATCAGGATAAACGACTGTAATACCTGAGCCAGCAAGGTATTGATCAAACAGCTTCTTGTTCTTGACATAGGTCGATGCCAGCACGCCGACCTTGCAACCAGTGGGAAATTCTTGCTGCAAATGGGCCAGCAAGGCATCCATGATATTGACGATGGGGGTGGCCAGCTCGCTTTGCAATTCCTTGATGAAGGTGTGGCTGATAAAGCAGGGCACCAGCACGCGCTCTACCTGGCTTCTTTCAAACTTCTTGATCATGTCGAAAATGTATAGTTTGCGCGCATTCAGGTTGGGGGTTTCACCGCCAGAGTTTTCATTGCCTTCAAACGGGTGTTGTTCAAAGAACAGCTCATAGCGCTCTGAAATGCTGTCCCTGGCAAGAGCGCGGGCGACTTTGAAATAGACATCTACACCTGCCAGCGTGCCCAGGCCACCGATGATGCCCAGCCGTGTTTGATGTGTTTCTGGTTTGATTGTCATGTTCATTGCAGGTTGATGATCTTTTTTGCGTGTACAGATAAAGATACCGGATAGTCAGAAAATGTTTATGCAAAATCGGTCTAGTTCTATGCCGATACTACATAGATGGTTTTTTGCGCCGCGCACGGGGATACAATGTCTGTCATCAAAGTGCGGGGGACGCATTGGGGACGATATGGACATCAAATGGCTGGAAGATTTTTTGAGCCTGGCGCAGACACGCAATTTCTCTCGTGCGGCAGATGACAGACATGTCACCCAGTCTGCTCTCAGCCGACGTATCCGCAGCCTGGAAGCCTGGGTCGGTGCCGACCTGGTTGACCGCAGCACCTACCCCCTGGTGCTGACACCTGCCGGCAAAATCTTTAGCGCCTCGGCAGAAGAAGCCATGCGCCTGCTAAATGACACGCGAGCACAGCTGCGTGTGCGCGGCCCGGATGAAAACCTGCTGCGCATCTCTGCCGGGCACACCCTGTCGCTGAACTTTTTTCCCACATGGTTAAAGAGCGTGCGCTCGCAAGTCGGTGAAATCCATGCCAGCATCCTGCCAGCCAATGTGCATGATTCAGTACTCTCCCTCGTCGAAGGTAATTGTGATTTGCTATTGTCCTACTACCATGCCGACCTGCCGGTAGAGCTCGATGCCCTGCGTTATGAATATGTGAGTCTGGGTACCGAGGTCGTCTTGCCGGTATCCGTACCCAGCCGCAAGGGCACGGCCCTGTACAGCCTGCCCGGCAGCAAGGCCAAACCCATCCCCCGCCTCAACAACATCAAGGCATCCTTCTTTGGCCGCGTGGTAGAGCGCGTACTGGCCAGCTCAGACCAGCCCTGCTATTTTGTGAATGCCTACGAGAGCGACATGGCCGAACTGCTAAAGCGCATGGCCCTCGAAGGCCACGGCCTGGCCTGGCTACCTCAGAGCAGCATCGCCAATGAGCTGGCAGAAGGCAAACTCGTACGCGCTGGCGGTGAGCAGTGGTCTATGGAGATGGATATACGGTTGTACCGGACGGTGGATAACAAGAATCCGGTGTTGTTGAAGTTGTGGGGGGCGTTGGGTGGGCAACTGGGGGAGTGACATTGCTGTTGATGCTCAATGTCCCCTAAGCTGTTTTTTCTTGCCGCAGGAGTGGCTCTAGCCGCGAACAGGCCTGCTCAGGTGTGATTAACAATCGAGTAACCGCGCATATCATCGGCCACACTTTGCCGTCACGGAATTTGCGCAGATGGATCCCAGCCTGCGCTGGGATGACTGACTATGTATCCCTGGACTTGAGAGACTTTGCTTAGTAAGGTTCCAAGAACAAGGCTTGCACTTATCCCTCTCACTTTAGGGCGTGTTATACCCCGCCTCCCTACTCACTGCCATATTGAATGCCGGGCACAGCTTGACATGTTTTCAAGACCGCCCGCCCTTATGTAGAAACTCATCACGCGTGCGATTACGCAAGCTAAGCACATACGGGCTTGCGGCGCTACCCAACCTATTTTTTGCCCGCTGGAACTATTGCGCTTGAGTTTGTCTTGCACGTCGTTGATAGCAGGCTAGTCCTTGAACCATCGTCAAGTTTTACGAGGGCAATATATCATCCATGGGATTGCTACAGGATGAATAGTACGGCAGTCTCAAAAAATATAAAATTTACAATTATTGTTAAAATATCTTTAAATAAATTCAATACATGCTATAAATATCTGTATGACTTTCTAAGGAGGGAACACCATGTTGGAGCATGCACCTGCAGGTCTTGATGAAATTATTCATGTTTTCGGAAGTCTTGATACACCACAATTTGAGGCGCATTACATTGAAGTATTTTCGCTGCCTTACCCACTATTCTATGAGGGTAAAAAAGTCACTCGTGCCCGATGTCATCATCTCATTGTGGAAAACTTTCAACAGGCTTTTGAAGAAATCAAAGCGGCCGGATTGCAGGAGCAGGTAAAAAACTACAGTGGTATTTTTAATCCACGGCCTATCCGGGGCCAGCCACAGCATCCATCTACCCATTCCTGGGGAATTGCCATTGATCTGGAAGCGGAAAAATACCCTCTCGGCAGCAATCAGCGGTTTCCAGCCCAAGTCGTTGATATCTTTGGAAAAGCAGGTTTTTTTTATGGCGGCGATTTCATATCACGTAAGGACCCGATGCATTTTCAGTTTTGCACCAAATATTGACATAATTTTCGGCAAAGGGCACTTACAAAAAGTGTCCGCATCGAACGTAGAACGTTTTGCTTGCAATGAACTGTTCGTTTGATTATTGGTTGGTCGAGCTGGTACGCGCCCCCCTTTTTTTGCCCATAGTGCGCGCAGGTGCGATTAACTTTGCGTAATCGCACGCATGATCAACTACGCTTTGCAAACACAGAATTTCCCCAGATGGATCCAGCCTACGCTGGGACGACCTGAATATGTATCACTGGGCACGACCTGGCTGGCTTCGGCACGAATGCAAGAGCAAGCTTCCATTTGCCACTCTCACTGCAGGGTAATGAAATGGACTTGATGCGTTCCATTCAAGGGATAAACGGTGCGCACGGCGCACCCTACTCACCCGGCTTGCTACCAGCACAGATCCATCCCATGCCTGTAGGGTGCGCCGTGCGCACCGGCTGCGTATTGCCGCTACCAACATGCATCGTCGCGACGATTCATGCCTGAAAATTATTTTCTACCACCGCCATCATCCCTGCAGCAAACCCTGCCATTTTCCCACACATGCCGCCATCGCATCAAAGTATGCGTAATCAGAATAAGTAGGCCGTTTTAATTATCTACACTGCGTTGCGAAGTGTATTCATCTGCCTTTCATGGCCGGATGCGATACACGCAAACCAAACCCACCTAACTACCAGGAGTTTATTTTGTCTACGACAGCGACCAGGATAGAGCACGATTTGCTCGGCGACCGTGCCGTACCAGCGGATGCTTATTATGGCGTGCACACCTTGCGCGCAATTGAAAACTTCCCGATTACCGGCACGCCCATCTCCAGTTACCCTGAATTGATCGCGGCGCTGGCCAGTGTCAAGCAGGCAGCGGCGGTGGCTAATCATGGATTGGGTTTGATCAGTGATGAGCATAGCAAAGCCATTATCAGCGCCTGTGAACAAGTGCGCTTTGGCAAGTTCCATGCGCATTTTGTAGTCGATGTGATACAGGGCGGCGCAGGCACCTCCACCAATATGAATGCGAATGAAGTCATCACCAATATCGCGCTGGAAGAACTTGGTCATACACGCGGCAGCTACAATATCCTGCACCCGAATGAGCAAGTTAACCTGAGCCAGAGTACCAATGATGTCTATCCCACGGCATTGCGGATCGCGGCTTACCAGGGCATCTTGCGCCTCGTAAGTGCGATGGAAGTGTTGAAGATTTCTTTCCATAACAAGGCGCTGGAATTCAAGGATGTGTTGAAGATGGGCCGCACACAATTGCAGGATGCCGTACCGATGACGCTGGGACAAGAGTTCAGCACCTATGCAGTGATGCTCGACGAAGACCAGGAGCGTTTGCGCGAAGCGGCAAAGCTGATGTGTGAAGTTAATCTCGGTGCAACTGCGATAGGCACGGGCATCAATACCCACCCTGATTATGCGCGGCTGGTGTGCCAGGCTTTGAAAAACATCACCGGCATACCACTCTCCATTTCGCCCAACCTGATAGAAGCAACGCAGGATGTAGGTTCTTTTGTGCAGTTGTCGGGCGTGTTGAAACGTGTCGCCGTCAAGCTATCAAAGATGTGCAATGACTTGCGCCTTTTGTCCAGCGGCCCGCGTGCGGGTTTTGGTGAAATCAATTTGCCTGCGGTGCAAGCTGGCTCCAGCATCATGCCGGGCAAGGTCAACCCTGTGATCCCTGAAGTGGTGAACCAGATTGCCTTTGAAGTGATAGGCAATGATGTCACCATCAGCTTTGCGGCAGAGGCTGGGCAATTGCAGTTGAATGCCTTTGAACCCATCATCGCGCACAGCCTGTTCAAGAGTGTGTCGCACCTGTCCAACGGCTGCATGGTGCTGGCAGAACGCTGTGTCGATGGCATCACGGCCAACCATGAACGCCTGCGCGAGATCGTGGAAAACTCCATAGGCATCGTCACTGCCCTCAACCCCTATATCGGTTACAGCGCCGCCACCGAAGTGGCGCAACAAGCCCTGCTGAGTGGCAAGAGCGTCTACAGCCTGGTGCTGGAAAAGAAACTGCTGACTGAAGCGCAGTTGAAAGAAATCCTGCAACCGCAAAGACTGACCATGCCACGCCAGGTGACAACAGCTGAAACCCTGATTGCCAAATAAAAAAGACATCAAAGAAAATTGCACAAACAAACCTGAGGAGACACACATGAAAAAAAACAGACTGACCACATGGATCATCACCGGCATGGTGCTGGGGCTGATCACTGGCTATATCTGCCACCGCTATGCCGCAGATGCCGCACAGGCCAAGACCATCGCCGGTTACTTCAGCATCGTCACTGACATCTTTTTACGCCTGATCAAGATGATCATTGCGCCACTGGTGTTTACCACCCTGGTGGCGGGCATGGCGCATAGTGATTCTGGTTCGATAGGCCGGGTAGGTTTGAAAGCCATGACCCGGTTCATCAGTGCATCGCTAATGTCGCTGGCGATAGGCTTGCTGTTCTCTAACCTGTTTGAACCTGGCCGCTCGTTGGCATTGACTTTACCTGACGTGAATGCAACGACCAAGCTGGCAACGTCATCACTGAACTTCAAGGATTTTTTGACACATGTCTTCCCGCGCAGCTTCTTTGAGGCGATGGGCAATAACGAGATTTTGCAAATCCTGGTGTTCTCTATCTTCTTTGGTTTTGCCCTGTCTTCACTCAAAGGCAATGGCCCGCGTGTGCTGGTCAGCGCGATAGAAGAAACTGCGAATACCATGCTCAAGATCACTGACTATGTGATGCGCTTTGCACCCATAGGCGTGTTCGCTGCCGTGGCTGCGGCGATTACGGTGCAGGGGCTGGAAGTGCTGGTCACCTATGGCAAGTTCCTGGGTACTTTCTTTCTGGCGCTGGCGGTGCTGTGGGTGATCTTGATCGGCGTTGGCTTTTTATTTTTGGGGCGCGATGTATTCCGCCTCATAGGCCTCATCAAGGAACCAATGATCATTGCGTTTTCTACCGCCAGCAGTGAAGCATCTTATCCCAAGACCATAGAGCAGCTTGAAAAGTTCGGCGTCAACAGCAAGATCACCGGCTTTGTACTACCACTGGGCTACTCCTTCAATCTCGATGGTTCCATGGTGTATCAGGCTTTTGCCGTGCTGTTCATCGCCCAGGCCTATGGCATAGAAATGAGCCTGTCGCAGCAGATTACCATCCTGCTGGTGCTGATGGTATCGAGCAAAGGCATGGCAGGTGTCTCCCGCGCATCACTCGTGGTGGTGGCGGCAGTGCTGCCCATGTTCAACCTGCCAGAGGCTGGCCTCTTGCTGATCATGGGGGTAGATCAGTTCCTCGACATGGGGCGCACTGCCACGAATGTATTGGGCAACAGCATTGCCACCTCGGTGGTAGCGAAATGGGAAGAAGGCAAAGAGCCTGTTGCCAGTGGTGTACCGGCGAACGAGGCTTATCAGGAGCATGAGCCAGTGTTGGCGAGGGTGGCGAATAGTTAAGGTGGCGAAATATTGGTAGTACTTGCAGGGATGGCGCGCGCAAGTGTGCCATCCCTTTTTTGTAGGGTGCGTTTCAACGCACCGCATTGGCACGGGGAGATGGTGCGTCAAGACGCACCCTACCGAGAATGTCCCCCTTCGCCAATAAATTGATAGCAATGCCCGCCAAAACACAATCGTAAGGCGACTACCCCCAATGTCGTCATGCCAGACTTGATCTGGCATCCAGCGTCTTCAAGCCGTGCTTGCCGTTCAAGCGAAACCGCAAAAAGCAACTTTATATCGGCAGTAAAACACCATCACTGTATGCGACCAACGTCACTGGATGCCGGATCAAGTCCGGCATGACGGGTTTCAGGATACTCATTACGCATAAGAGCTGGTTTGCTCTGAGCTGTGAAAGCCGTAAGGACGAATGCAGTGCAATGCGCTATAGCTCACCATTAACGAACATCGCCATCATCTTCACTGCGCACTATCCCTGCTCTCCAAAGGCTTTTGCTGCCATGCCAGCATACCGCCCACCAGCAGCGTCAGGCCAGAGAATATCAGGCCACGTTCCAACCCGCCCTGGCCATCTGCTATCCAGCCTACGATGCTGGGGCCGACGATCTGGCCCAGGGCAAATACGGTGGTGAAGGCGCTGATACCTGCGGACCAGGCTTCTGGCCTGGCATTGTGCCGCACCAGAGCCGTGGTGGATGCGACAGCGGACAAAAATACCGCGCCAAACAACATGCCGGATACAAACACCGCAAAGACATTGCTGCTCAGTGCAGGCAGCAATGCCGCAACACCCGCCAGTGCAGTCAATATCGCGAGTGACTGGCCGCCCTTGTAGCGGTCCAGCATGCCTGCCCAGATACGCGATGAGGCCAGCACGGCCAGGCCCAGCAGGGAGTAAAAGGCAGTAATCGCAGGCGCGGGCATGCCCTGCTCTTTGAGCAGCGCAACCACGAAGGTCATATAACCTATATAGCCTGCTCCGAACATGAAATAACCTGCGAGACCAAAGCCAAACGCCTTGATGCTGAACGCGCTTTTGGCGCCAGCCTGTCCGGGCAAGTCCTGTATCGCCCTGACGGGCAGGCTCATGACGATGGTCGCCAGCAGGCAGGCAGCGCCCATCGCCAGCCACGGCCATTGCCAGGCATGTTCGACATGCTGCGCCTGTGCAGCAGCCAGGGTGGCAGGCACCAGCAAGGCAGACAGAGTAATGCCAAAGCCCGTGCCGCCGTAATACAGGCCTATCAGCAAACCTGCCCGCGCAGCATGCAAGCCACCCAGGCGCGAAATCAATACACCACCCGCGATGAAAATCAAGGCGCTCGATATGCCTGCCAATATCCGTTGCAACAGCAAAAATCCGGTTGCAGTGACCATGCCGGACACCAGCATGAATATGCCCGTCAGCACCGCGCCGCCTGTCAGCAGGCTGTGCGCACGATAACGCCGCATGAGCATGGGCGTGATCAGCGCACCCAAAAAATAGCCGAAGGCATTACCGGTATTCATCACCCCAGCCAGCAGGTAAGACCAGCCGAGGTCGGCGCGCATGGGTGGCAGCAGCAGGCCGTAAGAAAAGCGAGACAGGCCCAGTGCGATTGCTGCCCCCAGTGACAATGCCAGAGCAGTCAGGACAGGGCGTTGCGCAGGGAAATGACTGAACAGCCTGGGCATGGTGATAGGGGTCATGGTAAGCAATTCAAGTGAGGTTGCTGGCAGCCAGGGCAACAAGTTTTAACTTCCTGCGATAGAATGCGTATGAGTATAGTCCTGCCCCCATTTTATAGACAAGCTTACTAACGACAAACGTAATTTGTGCATGCCTTGCATGAACTAAATTCATGAGTAACCCGCTACTCCACCTGCCGCCGCTGGACGCCATTCGTGGCTTTGTCGCCGTTGCCCGGCGCATGAGTATCACCCTGGCAGCAGAGGACCTGTGCCTGACGCAATCTGCTGTCAGCCGCCAGATACAAAGCCTGGAAGAACATCTGGGCAGCAAACTGCTGATACGCAAACACCGTGCGATCGCGCTGACCCCGGCGGGCGAACAACTGCTAAAAATGGCCTCGCCGTGGCTGGATCAACTCGCTGAATTTTCAGCTGCGCAGCGGCAGCAGGTGCAGTCACGCCCGGTCACCATGACGTCGGCTGTCAGCGTGACTGGTTTGTGGATCTTGCCCATGCTCGGGGCTTTTCAGGCAGCGCATCCCAATATCGACGTGCGGGTATCGGCCGACAACCGCATACTGGACCTGAAAAAAGAAGGCCTGGATATGGCCATACGCTATGCCCGCGCGGCCGATGTGCCAGCGCAGGCAATCAGGCTGTTTGGTGAAAAGATCATGCCGGTAGCCTGCCCCGCCATCGCCGCCCGCGCATTTGGTGAACCTGAGGGCTTGCTCAGAGAAGTCTTGCTCGAACTTGATGAACGCGCCCTGCCGTGGCTGCGCTGGTCAGACTGGCTAAGCGCCACCGGCCTGCTCAGCATCAAGCCCGACGCAAAGCCAAAGGCCTACCTGCACCTGAACCAGTACGACCAGGTCATCCACGCCGCCCTTGAAGGCCACGGTATCGCCCTGGGCCGCGCCGCACTGCTGCAACCCATGCTCAAGGATGGCCGCCTGATCGCCCTCGAAGACCCACGCCTGGGCAACAGCGACTATGCCTACTGGCTCATCGTAGAATCCACGACACCACGCGCTGACGTGCAAGTGTTCAGGGAATGGATTATTGCGGCGGCCAGGCAGGCTAATCAAACAGCTGAAATCCTGACAAATACCTGAGGTTGGAGGCATTGATCTCCGCTGAACGGCACCATTGCCGTGACATAAGGCGCATGGTAATGCGCCCTATGAGGTCACTGCATACTGTGAAAAAACATCTGTGCCGTGCACCACGCAGACATGCGGCGCATTGCAATGCCCTACCTCTGCATGGTGTGGTTTTTCTGTAAGGTGCGTGTCAACGCACCAAATCGCCAATAATCAGCAAAGTGAAGAAAAACGGTGCGTCAAGACCCACCCTACGGGCTCAAGCCGGTCTTACAGTATGCTGCAGTTTTGGTTGCAGGCAGGAATTTGAGGGCGTAAGATATCTTGCAGATATGCTGCCAGGATCATCATGAAAAAAGTAAGAGCATCTTTTTGGGAACAGTCTGCGGGCTTTTATCTCGGTGCTGGCTTCATCGGAGAAATACCATTGACACTGTTTTTGAAACTGGACATCACCCGCCAATTTCTCGACAGGTACGTCGATTGGCCGCCACCAGTTTGGTTGGTAATGATGCTGGCGCTACTCGCTTACGTTTTTACATGCTGGGCAGGCTATCAATTAGGGTTTGGAGAATGAAATTTTTCCAGACGGATGCCGCCGCAAGTATGGCGAATATCTGGTGAGTTTTTTCTGTAGGGTGCATTTCAAACGCACCAAATCGCCAATAATCAACTAAGTGAAAAAACGGTGCGTCAAGACGCACCCTACGGGCTATCCATCCCCGGACATCCCCGGAAAGGCCATCACTTGCGACAACATGTATATAACCTGTCTGCGCTCTGACGAGTGTTCACGGTTGGTCTCCAGCATGGCAGCACATCTATGTGCAGCATATTGCGCATAGACACGGCAGGCTGACTCTATATCAGCCATGGAGAGTTGACTCAGATTTTCGCTGACAAATCGAGGGAGTAAGCCCATGGAAAACGCCACCGTTTTTGAGTAATTCTTGCAGTCCAAGATAGTACTTTTTCCGGCGTTTTTCTTTAACATCTGCCGAAAGCTATCATACACACTTACATCATTTGGATCATAATCAGCTGGCCAGTCATCTCCGCAAGTTTCGCCAATCGCATGAATATGTGCAATTTCCTGAGTCAGTCCCAATATCATCAGGTTAGCAATATTTTCTGGAATCGTAAGCATGTGATCGCCTTTGTCATTCATCGTGGATGCTGGGATGTCCTGCACAGGACCTGAGATTATCGCATGTACTGGTAAAAAACTATGCCATGCACCATGCCCGCTTGCGGCGCATTGCAATGCGCCCCACGGTGATGACCTTGATTGGCAGCATGAGCATTTTGCAGGGTGCGCCGTGCGCAACGGCTCAGTTCCTTATTAATGTTGACGTGCGGCACCTATTGCTGCGCATGGCGCACCCTGTTCATCCTGATTGATGTCTTTCAAAGTTTTTTAAAAATATTTAAAAAAAAGTGTAAGTAATCTGAAATCCGCCCGACTGATGCTTAAGTTCTGCTTGTTGATGCTGACGGCAAGGCAAGCAAAGAACTTGGTTTAACTTTCAATCATGTTTCAAAAGTAGTTGGCAGTATTTAATTACCTTCACTTATTTTATATTTTACGGAGAACACATCATGAAAAAATCTATCCAAACTGGCGCCCTGATCGCTGCTGCTGCCGCTACTCTGGCTTTGTCTGGTTTTGCTGTTGCTGCTACAAGCACCATCAGTGCTGGTGACAAGGTGCATTGTGCTGGCATCAATAGCTGCAAAGGTACCAGCGACTGCAAAACAGCAGAAAACGCATGCAAAGGCCAAAATTCTTGCAAAGGCCATGGCTTTGTAGCAACTGCTGCTGGTCAATGCCTGGCTAAAGGCGGCAAAATCGTTGATCTGGATAAGTAATCTAGCGTAATCGATAAAATGCGCTAGGGAACCTCTGATTAAGTTACTGCGCGACGCTATTTTGGGCCTGCGATGCTCGCCGTACTATCGTACGACTGCGCTTCCGAATTGCTAATGCACCAAATTAACGCCGCTCGCTACACTTACTCAGAGGTTCCCTGGTTCTTTGGAGCCGCGCATTTTCTGTTTCCTCTCCACATATCTTCATCATGACAAATCCCCTTACCTCTTCCAGCTTTGGCCTGGGTTTGCGTACCGACCATTATCTGTCCATACTGGCTGATAAACCAGCGGTCGACTGGTTTGAGATTTTGTCTGAAAACTATATGGTGCCCGGTGGTAAACCGCTGGCGATGCTGGATGCCATACGTGCCGATTACCCGGTCGTCATGCATGGGGTATCGATGTCTATCGGCACACCAGAAGGCCCGACGGATGACTACCTGCGTGACTTGAAAATGCTCATCGACAGAGTAGAACCGATGTGGGTATCTGACCATATCTGCTGGACGGGTGTACATGGCAAGAATATGCATGACCTGTTCCCGCTGCCGTATAACGAAGACACCATCAAACTCGTTGTCAATAACGTGCACCGTGTGCAGGATGTGCTGGGGCACAGGCTGGTGCTGGAGAATGTGTCTAGCTATCTGCAATACAGCAGCGACAGCATGCCCGAATGGGAGTTTGTTGCGGCCATTGCAGAACAGGCTGACAGCATGATTTTGCTGGACGTGAACAATATCTACGTCAGCAGCATCAACCATGGCTTTGATGCGATGGACTATTTGCGCGGCATACCGCTGGGCCGCGTGCAGCAAATCCACCTCGCAGGCCATAGCGACCATGGCACGCATATCGTTGATACCCATGACCAGCCGATTGCCGACCCGGTATGGGATTTGTATGCGCAGGCGATACGCCGCTTTGGTGCGGTGCCGAGCATGATAGAGCGCGATGACAATATCCCGCCGCTCGCAGAGCTGGTGGCAGAGCTGGAGCAGGCTCGCCGTATTTGCGCCGACATACTTTCACCAGCCATCGCGGCATAAAGGTGACAAATAAAGGTGACAAATAAAGGTGATAAATAAAGGTGATAAATAAAGGTGACGATAATGAATACCACGCAAACCCTGCAATCAGATTTCCAGCAATTTATTTTAGGCCAGCGTAATGCGGGTAGCATGCACAAACACCTGGCCGAAACACCGGGCCTGGGGCGTGATGCCAGGCTGGATATTTATTACCAGGCTTACCGCCTGCGCCTGCGCGATGCCTTGTCCGAGGCGTATGGCAAGACCCATGCTTATCTTGGTGATGATTTGTTTTACCAGGCATGTGCGACCTACATAGACGCGCACCCTTCGTCGTACCGCAATCTGCGCTGGTTTGGTGATGCGTTTGCAGAGCAGTTGCGCACGCAGTTTGCCGAACACCCGCAAGTAGCGGAGCTGGCGCAATTTGAATGGGCGCTGGGACTGGCCTTTGATGCGCCAGATCACGCTATCCTGAGTTTGCCTGATCTGGCGGCAGTCAAGGATTGGGAAACCGTAGGTTTGCGCACCAGCAGCTCTTTGCAATTCATCCCCATGGAGTGGAACAGCGTGGCAATCTGGCTGGCCTTGAATGAAGACAGTGACCCGCCTGCACCAGTTTCGACAAAGCAGGCGACGACATGGATAGTCTGGCGCAAACAATGGCAAGCATATTTCAGGTCATTGAGCACAGAAGAAGCGCAGGCTCTACACCAACTGGGGGCAGGCATGCGCTTTGCCGATGTCTGTGACCAGGCGGTAGAAAATAATCCTGAGATAGCCAGTGAAATAGGTAGCTGGTTGCAGACGTGGGTGGTGGATGAAATGCTGGTGGAAGCGGTGCAGGCGTAGCCGTCTTTTTGCAATTACCGTCATGCACCAAAACTGATCGCCATATAAATAAGACTGACCCAAAATTGTCCCAGCAAGGCTGCCGCTTTGTGACATATCCCTTCCAAGGGGTGTTTGCTTCGTCGGCAGACAATTGTCTGAAACCCCGACTACACCGTAGCGACGAAGACAGTACTGTAGTACGCGGCGCTTGGGGGAGGAGCGACAACGCAGCTGGGGCGGTTTTGCGTAAGTCCTAATAAAGTAAGTGGCGTCGTGCGCACAGGTGCATCACCATGCGTTTATATTGCTACAGTCAGGGTTCAGTGCGCATCGCGCGCCCGGCGTCGCCATTCATGGTGGCCCCAAATCCTTGCATGACTGACATCGTACTAGCTCAGGTGTCGCGCCTCCAGTAAAATACACTCCCTAATCTCCCCTCACTGACCAGGCCTTACCAGCAAATTACTTATGCCCACGACAGAAAAAGTCAGCATCAACCATCCTCTTGTCAGCATCGCCTTTTTCGCCAATTTGCTGCTGGCGCTATATTGCGTCATCCGCTTCCTGGCGTATTTGTTCCGCCCCAATTATGCTAGTGCAGACATCATGTTCGTCATGATGTTCATGATACCGGTAGGCGTCTCGCTCAGGGCTTGCTCAGAAGGCAGCAGCAGGCTCAGGCGCCTGCTTGCGGTGCTGCTCAATCTGATGTTCTTGCTGATGGCTGTCAAGAGCATGTTCCCAGCTAAAAAAATACTTGAACCGATCGGCCTGTGGATCAGCATACCCTTTGCCCTGGGATTTTTAATCAATATCCTGGTATTGTGGAAAAAGGATATCGTGCAGATCCGCACTGTGAGTGACGAAGCTGAAGATGGTGAAGCCGGCACCAGCAGCGAGCAGGAAAGCCGCGAACACCACTGGACCATGTCCCGCGTGGTCTTGCCACGCCTGTTGCAGGGTGAGGGTGCAGCCAGTTTCGTTGCCAGCCTCAAGCAAGATGGCACGGCAATCATCACCCGCCTCTGGGTTGATTTTGGCAAAGGCAATATCAGCGATGCCAGCAAGATCGTGCCCTATCGCGGCATCGCCGTGTATACAGACCAGACCCCCTCTGGCAAGGAGCTGATCACCATACAGATGCCCAGGGCCATCGCCAGAGGAGAAGCCCATTTCATGGCCATCACCCCAAGCGGCCAGGACTCTGGCTACCAGACCTTCAGCCTTGAATACAGCATCATGCCGCGCGGTGGCAAAGCCTTCACCATGCTGACCGGCATACACAACGGCAACCGCGCCAATTTCGGCGTGGGCCCGGCACCAGAAAAACACGCCTTTGTCAGCGCAGTCACCGCCCTGCTGGAAAAACCGCAGGCACCGAAGACGGTGATGCAGATGCCAGTGATTTGAGGATAGATGTTCTGTAACCTGGCTGACTTGCAGCGCATTCTTTCGAGAACACCTAAACGCTGTATCATGGTGGCAAGCATGAAAACCAAGAATATTGAGCATTGCTTGTCCAAACCAGGCACTATCTCCTATCGTCTGGTTTGCCACAATCGTCATGCCCACGCAGGTGGGCATCCATGGTTGATTCACCGTAAAGATTGATATGCTATACGGTTTGCTAGGACTGGATTCCCTCTTTCGAGGGAATGACCGTTTGGATGGCATCACGGTAAATTTTTGATCTGCACCCCATAAGCAAGCATGCCTCGATGCACACAACAAAATCAATGAAACTTTTCTTCACTCTCTGCCTGCTTGCGCTCAGCTCTATGCATATATGCCTGGCAAAAAACAATATCCTTGACGAGCTCTTAAATGAAAGCAATTCTCAGCGTTTGAGCAAAAATTACCCGGGTGCACTCAGGGCGAATAATCTTGCACTCGCCGTGGCAGAAGAAAACAAGGCTAGCTACTTCAGCTATTTTGGGTCTATTCATGCAGGCAGGTTTCTTATACTCCATCAAATGCAGCAATATGACGAAGCCTACACGGCAGCGCTCAGAACGAAAGAAATTTATAGTACCGATCCTGAAAAAGATGGCGCGTATTACTCTTTCCTATTAAATGAGCTTGCCGAAATGTTGATGGAGCAAGGAAAATATAAGGCAGCAGAAAAATTTGCACTCGAATCCATAGAAAACATGGAATTGAAAGGAAGCACACAAGCTCAGCAGTTGCCACGGCTCTACCAGACATTAAGCGATATTTATATCAACCTGGGGCAGTTAGACCAGGCTGTTCTTATATTAAAGAAGTCCATTATTTTTTCAAAAAAATGGGGGATTGATGCAGCAACACAAACATCGGAAGCCTTGATAGCACTGAGTAAGGTATATCTGGCGCTGGGACAGACAGACCTGGCAGAACAAGCCTTGCAAGAAAAAAAAGAGCTCAAATTCGGCACAGGTTATATTTCTGTTATCAGGGCACAGCCAGCAAAAAAATACTCACCTGCTACACTGGATGGAAAAACCTGTAGCCCGCCTCAATATACCGCTGAAGCCTTGCAGAAATCCTTGCATGGCACGGCAAAGTTCCGTTTCCTGATCAGCGAAACCGGGGAAATTGCCGCAAAATATATCTCCACCAGCAGTGGCTCTCTACTATTAGATACGGCCACCTTGCAAGCTTTTTCAACGTGTAAATTTTCTCCAGCCAGAGAAAACGATATCGCAACGCGCTCCTGGTACTCAGGTCAATTTGCCTGGGTTTTGCCGGATTAGATGCACAAACCTGGTGTCAGGTCCAACATTCATACATTTTCGAAAACCAGGTGTAAGCTGGTTGCAATATTGCACCTGATTCCCATCATTTTTGTACCGCTGAATTCAATCTGATAATCGCCATCTTCAACTCAGATAACCTCAGATAACATCAGATCAGGTCGAACCTGCTACAAACCAAGGCTACTATGCGCCAGCAAATCCGGGATGACATTATTTCTATCACGCCTCTCGACGCGATCGAGCGTGATGATATTTCTCGTTGCCTTGCATGGATAGACTCTGGAACTGATTTGTGTCGCGTAGCAAAGCCAGCCACGCCGCCCATGCATCTTGTGTCTTATGTTGTCGTTGTAGATGACGGGCATATCCTGCTGGTCGATCACAGGAATGCGCAGTTGTGGCTTCCACCAGGTGGCCATGTTGAGCCAGGAGAACACCCGCGTGTCACAGTTGATCGTGAATTGGAAGAGGAACTCGGCTTTGTAGCATCACATCCCATAGAGCCACCTCTATTCGTGACCATCACGACGACTGTTGGGCTCACGGCCGGACATACTGATGTTTCGCTATGGTACGTAGTACGCGCCAGCCGTCACCACAGCTTCAAATTTGACGAAGCTGAGGAGGGTGAGTTTAGGGATGCACGCTGGTTTCCGTTCAACGAAGTTCCACTTGAGCGCACGGACCCGCATATGAAACGCTTCCTTACCAAGCTGGAAAATAACAAGCCCTGAGCATCGTGACGCAGGTACGATTACGCGCTGCTAATCGTATCTACGCGAACTAGCGTATCCAACCTAATTTACTGCAGACAACTGCGCCGAGTAACAGCAGAATTATTGTAATGATGCCGAAGGTATATACCTTTTTCTCTCTTTTGCTCATTTTCTTCCAGGTTTCTTCATCCAAATTTGGGCCTGCCAATTTATTTCTCCTATTTTTCAGGGACGTAGTTACGATTAGCGCAAGCGTAATCGTACGAATGTCAGCGTCTATCAATTGTTGAGATTAAAATTTTTATGCATTGTTTTTCCGAGAGACGACATACCACTGAGACAGTATTTTATGCGGCTCAATCTTTGTAAGACCGTAATTTTTCAGGCATATCATGCCTACGATTACGCGATGCTAATCGTACCTGCGTGGGCTATAAGCAATAGCGTAGTATCACCTGCAATCAGCCGGTTCCATCGTGACCTTCCAGGTTTGGCTAGAGAGGTCATTGAGTGAGTGTGGTTGCGTTTTGAAGTTGAATTCCATCCTGGCCTTGGCCTTGTAAAAAGACCGCATATCGCCTTTGCAGTAAGCTGCTGTCATATCTTTTTTATACTTTTCTTTCTGGCTATCCGTCGCTTCAGACTTGAATGCTTCTGTTACATACATGCGGACCACGCGATCGACATATTCTAGCTTGTCTATGCGTGTGCCGTTCTCCAGCGTCTTGGGCAGCTTCTCCTGAAACTTTTCTATGTGAGCTTGAATTTCTATATCGTCAGTCGCTGTCTTGATATCGTCCTTGTTCATCGTATAGACGACCTTGGCGACAACGCCGAGTACCAATAGCATGGATAAAAACCTAAACATGGTGCAAACCTTCCCGGGGTAAAGTGTCAGCGCATGCCACGGCAGTGACGCGCTGGCTTTGGTTTTATGTAAAAAAAAGAATGTACGCGCATGGCTGTATTGCCATGCAGGTGCAAATTAACGCATCGGTGTTATGTTTTTTGATGCGAACTTGTTGGTGACGGCAAGTGACGAAATTACTCTTGAGAAAGATGCCATGCCATCGCGCAAAACAGCGCGCATTTTATCAATGATCGTTGGGCCGGGGAAGAAAATGTCAGCGCCTGGATGGCGTTTCTTGCTGCACTTGACAGATTAGTCAAGCGCAGCCATTTCAGGTGATGAAACACACCGTCATGCAAAGCGAGGGCCGTAGATACGATTAGCGCAAGCGTAATCGTACGCATGTCAGCATCTATTAATTGTTGAGACTAAAATTTTTATGCATTGTTTTTCCGAGGAACGAGACACCATTAAGGCGGTATTTCATACTGACCAATCTGTGTAAGACCATCATTTCTCAGACATATCATCCGTACGATTACGCGATGCTAATCGTACCTACGCGGGCTACAGCCTGGCTAATGCTACCCGTGCGAGTAACATCAGCCACGAACAGTTAACAAACACTCAAAAATTACGCGCCACCACTAGGCCCTGGTAGGTCGTGATGTACAGGGCATCATTGCTGAACACCACAGACTGCGGTTTTGACAATACGCCAGGCAAGGGGCCGGTGGTAAAGCCTTCCTGGCCGGGGGTGCCGACCAGTGTCGTGACCACGCCTGCCGGGGTGATTTTGCGTATGGTATGGTTGTCGGTATCGGCCACATATAAATTACCCTTGGTATCGATAGTCATGCCTTGCGGGCGATTGAAACGGGCGGCGGTGCCTGTGCCATCGGCACTGCCGGGTTGATGTTCGACACCGGCAAAAACACTGCTGACGCCTGCGCTGGAAACCTTGAAGATCACATGGCTGCCACCGTCTGCCACATAGAGATTGCCACTGCTGTCCATCGCCATGCCATTGGATATATAAGGTGTTCCACGCCCCTCACCAAAGGGCTTGAAGCTGGCTGCCTGCGTCAGCGGGATGCTGGCATAGGTGCTGACCTGGCCAGCAGCCGTGACTTTGCGTATGGCCTGGTTGACCATGTCAGCCACCAGCATGTCGCCATTACCCATATTGACGATGCCATTGGGGGAGCTGAACCTGGCTTCGCTGCCCTTGCCATCGACCAGACCAAACTTCCACTCCACACCCGCCACTGGCGTAATCACACCGGCGGGGTTGATCTGGCGGATGGTGCCTACGGTATCGGCGACATACACATTGCCATTGACGTCTGTTGCCAAGCCACCGATCTGGTCAAAATTGGCAGCCACGCCCGCTATGGTGCTAACCACGCCTGCCGCTGTGACCTTGCGTACGATGTGTTTGCCAGACATAAAATCATTGAGGTAAAGATTGCCATTGATGTCTGCGGCCAGGTTGCCTGTCTGATAAAATCCGGCAGTTGCGCCTACGCCATCGAGGGCATACTTGATGTTGATGGCACCCGCCAGCGTCGTGACCACTCCGGCTGCATTGATTTTGCGCACGTTGAAATTGCCTGCATCTGCGACATACAGGTTACCCGCAGTGTCACCAACGATGGCCACAGGCTGGGCAAATCTGGCGGCTGCACCGGTGCCATCATCTATCCCCACTTGTCCGCTGCTACCAGCCACGGTGCTGACCATGCCTGCCTGCGTGATCTTGCGGATGACGCTGTTGAAGCTGTCAGCCACGTAGATATTGCCTGCCGTATCGACAGCCACTGCACGCGGGGTATTGAAACGGGATACCGCGACTGTACCATCGACACTGCCGGTCTCACCGGCACGGCCAGCGACGGTGGTGACCGCGCCTGTGGGTGTCATCTTGCGTATGCTGTGGTTGTAGCTGTCTGCAATATAGACATTGCCAGCACTATCTGTCGCCAGGCCAGAGGGCCAGAAAAAACGGGCATTGGCACCCTGCCCATCATCTGCTGCACTGACCCCGGGTTTGCCTGCCATTGTCGTGACCACGCCTGCTGGAGTGAGCTTACGTATCGTGTGCTCATCAGCAATGTACAGGTTACCCGCGCTGTCTATGGTCATGCCTGAGAGCATGGCAAAGCTGACAGCGCTGCCCTGCCCGTCTGCCATCGCGGCAGAACACACACTGCCAGCCAGCGTCGATGAGACGGCAGCGGGTGTGAGTTTGCGTACCACGCAGGCATAAGGGTCAAGTACATAGATATTGCCTGCGGCATCAGTTGCCATGTGCTGTGCCTTAAAGAACTTGACACTGCTGCCGCTACCTTCTGCATAACCAAATTCGCCTCCGGCAAAGGTCGTGACCACGCCTGCTGGCGTTATCTTGCGCACGCGCTTGTCGTCACCGACATAGAGATTGCCACTGGTATCGAGGGTAATGCCATTGAGGCCACTGAAGCGCGCGTTTGTCCCGGTGCCATCAACAATGCCAGGACCACCTACATTACCGGCAAGCAGGGCAATGCTGCCTGTACCAGCTGTGGTGCCTGTGTTGGTGCCTGAACTACCTGTCGTATTACCTGTGCTGCCACCGGTCGTGCCAGAAGATCCAGTGCTGGGAGCCGCACTGCCACCACCACCGCATGCGGATAATATGGCTGCTGCTATGAGGCAGCTCAGGGATGTGCGGAAAGGAATACCAGAAAGGGAATGACTAAAAGCTTTGAATTTGATCATGAATGAATGTCGTAGATAAACAAGCAAGCAGACTGGCCGGAATTTGCATGGACTCAAGCTGAACCATGTCCGGGCGCGCTATCCACTGAGGCAGCGACACAAGAATGCCAAATTGCAAACATATTACCATATTTAAATGTCCTTCCGGCAAGTAAGCATATTGACGGATTCATTTCACGATCACGGCGACCCTTGTCTGCTGCCAGCACATGGTCAACACATGGCAGCACACAATTCAACTAGGCCGACACACGCCGTCGCCCCAGATATATATGCAGCCACAGCAGCAGCGGCAAGGCCAGGCCAACTATCCAGTGCGCGGCAGACCAGTAGGGGCGCAGGGTTTCGCTGGCAAAGTAGTACAGGGCATAGCCTGTCAGTGCCAGCCACAGCAGCGTTGCCAGCATGCTCCAGCCGCTGTAGCGGTTGCGCAGTGCACGGTGGGCGCGGCGCATGTGCTGAAACAGCAGGCCGCCCGCCAGAAAACTCAAGGGGATGATGAGAGCACCATGGGCTTGCATGGCCCAGTGTTCCAGCGGATGGATGCTCTCGCCATACTCACCCGCCACGCGCAGAAAGTAGCGTGCCAGCAGCCAGGCCAGGCCCGTGGTGAACAAGGCGGCAACCATGCCATACAGCGCGTACTTGTGCCAGGCTTCCAGCTTGAATTGCTGGACGGTGGCAGCTGCCAGTGGACGATGATGCAGGCTGTGTTTATTGGTACGCATGATAGTTAAGCATGAAGGGGCGATCAGGCAACGAGACAGGATCAGATTATAAAAGCTTCTGCCTCATACGGGCGCAAACATGGATGTTGTGCATTGCCACTGGCAGCGATTACTTTGGTCAGGGCGTCGGCCCACATGCAAAGTGGTGAGATGACGGTATAGCTGTGCTGATCGGCGATGGATGTGCCGGTCAGTGGATGCACCAGCGCACTGCGCATCTTGCCTGCACTGCCCTTGCGGGAAAAATAACTGGCCGACGTCGCCATGGCCTGGCCTGTCAGTTGTACCTGACTTGCCATGCTGTGCGGTTGGCGCGGGTCACGTATCAACACAGTTTGCGCCTGACCCAGCACACGCAAATCGCCACCTGCATTGACGCAGGCATGTTGCACGCCACAGGCTTGCAAGGCGGCGATGGCGCAATCAACCGCGTAGCCCTTGGCGATGCCGCCGACATCGAGCCAGTCGTCTGCCTGCTTGTGGACTTGCGCGGCAGATGGCAGGCTATACATCTCACCGGCGTTGCCATATTGATTGTCTGAGCTTATATCTGGCAAAGGCGCAGGTAAATAATCCCATGCCACCAGTTGTCTGGCAATGCGGATATCGAACAAGCCGCCTGATTGTTGATACAAGTCCCGGGCGGCTGCCAGCACCTTGGCGGTATGTGTGTGGATGTCGATGATCGTACCGACAGCAGCATGGTTGTAGTGGCTGATGTCGCTGTCAGGCGCATGAAAACTCATCAGTTGGTGGATGGCATGAATAGCGGCAAAGCCAGCCCGGAAAGCTGCCTGGCTTTGCACCTCATCCAGATCATCACCGATACTGATCTCCACCAGCGTCCCCAGGGCGGGCTGGGCGCGGCGTTTCATTTTTTGAGGGCGACCTGGACAATTGCAGCAATGCGCCGCACGCCATCGGTGACATGGGCACAAGACAGTGTCGCGCCGCTGATGTTGGCAATGCCTTCGCCAATTGCCAGGCCGCTGGCCGCAGTCTTGCCGACGAACTGCTTGCGCCAGTTGGCATTGCGTATCTCAACACCGTGGCTTTCACGGTAGGCCAGAATCTCCACCTGACGCACGCTGGCATCTGCCTGCAAACCGACTGCATATGAGATCAATTCAAACTTGCCGATGACATCATCAAAGACCACATGGCCGAGCAGCTTGTCGTCCTTATAGGCGGCAACGGCGCGCCAGTTCACCGAACGGGCTGGCAGGCCAGAGAGTTTTTCTACCTGCTTCATCTGTGCCGCATCGAGTTGCAGCGGCACAGGCTTGAAGCTGCTGGCTTCAGGGAAAATCGCCGCCTGCGCCTGCTCCACCGTCAGGTATTGCGTAGCAAAGGCACTGCCGCTGACGCCAGCCACACCAGCGACAGCGAGCAGGGATACGGGAACAAGACGGTTCATCAATATATCTTCAAGAGTTCATCAATGTGCTCATGATAATGCACATTGCAGAGTACATCTTAGAATGAATAACCGGCACCGAGGTTGAAGCGGTCACGGCTGCTGTCCTGTTTGAATTTCTGGTAGTCAGCCTTCAGGACCACGCCTTCACCTATCTTGAAACTGGCACCAAAGGTCGTGACTTTTTCATCCGGACTGGCGTCAACGCCCAGGCCCAGCGGGACAAAGGCATACGACTTGGCGGTATTGAACTGCTCATAGCGCAGGAAAGGCGTCAGGCTGTAGTCTTCATTCTTCCACAACTGATAAGCACCCTGCACATACCAGCCCGCAAATGCAGACGGTACGGGATGAGGCTGACCAACAAAAGTCAGGTTCAGGTTACCCGTATTGCTGATGGTGCCGCGCGCATACAGGGCTGTCAGGTCGAGCTTGCCGGGGTTATAGCGGGCATGCAAATCCCACAGCGTGAGCCTGGCATCATTGGCCGCAAAGTCTGTCGTGGCATGACCTATCTTGCCTGTGAATACCGAGCCACCGAGCAGCAGGCCAGGCACACCGCGCCAGTTGAGGGCGCCATGTACGCTCAGGTCGCGTGATTTGGCAAACTGGCCTTCCTGGTGGATTGCACCCAGAGGTGATTCACGGCCATCGCCAGAGCTGGCATCCCACTTGGTGAGGTTAAAGCCAGTGGTCAAGCCCAGGTCCCAGCTCAGGCCATTGTCATGCGAGCCAGACAAACCCAGGCCCACTTCACGCCAGGTAGAAGGAATGATCGCGGTTTCTACAAAATTGCGATGCACGCCATAGTAAGCGGTTGGCTCATGGCTGGTGTTCAAAAAGCCCGCAGGGATCAGGAACAGACCAGCCTTGGCGGACAAGCCAGGTTTGATTTCATGCTCGACATACAGTTGTTCAACTTCTGTTTCCCCATCATCGCCTTTGGAAGCAATCGCATGCTCCCATTCAAATTCGGCCACCATCTTGGTTTTTTCATTGAAGCGGTGAGTAATGCCAATCACAGCACGGCCCACATCGGCTTGCGCTTGGTTACTGGCTTCACGCGGGCGGGTGTAATTGATTTCGCCATAGCTGCTGATGACGGTTTGTGCCGTCTGTGGCAATGCCCTGACGATGTCCGTGCCTGATGGTGATGTAGCCGATGCCAGCGGCGCAATCGCGCCAGGTGCCTGCGCCTTGGCCGCATTGCTGATCATCACTTCCTGCTTTTGCTCTACCACTTCTGTCTTCTTGCGTGTTGCGGCCAGTTCAGACTTGATGGCTTCGAGCTCGGCAGCAAGCTTTTCTATTTTTTGCAGCAGTTCGGCTTCACCTGCATGTACAGGTACGGCAAACAGGCCAGTGATCAGGGCGGCGATGGTCACGTTGGCAGCTGTGGTGAAGATATTTTTTTTCATGATGTCATTCCAGTTTTTCTAGATTCTTTAAATTTTTTAATTCTCTAATTTTTTGATCAAGATGTTGTGGATCAAGGCTTGTAGCCATCGTTCAATGTGGCAAGAAACTTCACCACATCATCCACCTCATCAGAAGTCAGGGCAGCAGCCATGCCACGCTGGCGGTTGTACGGCACTTCTGTCGTATTCACATTGGCGACATACAGCGCAGGCAAGTCGTTGAACTTGACCGGGTTGCCATCTGATCCATAAGGGAACCACTCTTCAGGATTGGTATCGCGGCGTACGTAAAAATTCACCGCGTCACGCAGGCTCTTGAATTTGCCGTTGTGGAAAAACACCTTGCGCGTCGCTACATTGCGCAGCGTAGGCACCTTGAAAGCACCGCACAGCGCACTGCGATTTGCCAGGTCAGTACGGTCGGGGCCGCACAGGCCAAGATCGAAGAAAGCAGGATCAGCATTGGCCGCGATATCCATATTGCGCGGCACGCCGAGGTTATCGTAAGTAAAGTCAGTAAACAAAGGCGGCGCACCATTCGCCCCCTTGACACTCAGATGGCAGGCCGCGCAATTGCCCTTGATGGGATTATTGAACAGCGCAAGCCCACGCAACTCGGCATCGCTCAGTGTGGCGCGGCCAGCAAGGAACTGGTCATACTTAGAATCATAAGGATGAAAATCGGTATCTTCTTTTTGATACTGCTGCAGCGAGAACAAAATGCGTTCAAACGCCGTGTCGGCATTGTCAAACACGGTCGCACCAAAGGCAGTCTTGAATTCATTCACATAGCTGGCTCTTTGCAACTTCGCGACCACATCGGCGCGGTCTTTATTAGCCATCTCATGCGCCGCCAGGAAAGGCGTCTCTGCCTGCTGCGCCAGGGTATTGGCCTTGCCATCACGGGTAAAACCACCAGTGGGCGTGCCATCCGCCGCGAAAAAGAAAGCCGGATTCTGCTCCAGGTAACGCAAAGACGGTACCGCCCGCGTACCCGGCACATCCAGGTTAGATCCACCCAACTGCACCGCAAGATCATTCTTGGGCGCATGCGCATTGTCAGCATCATGGCAAGTCGCACAAGACATCTTGCCAGAAGCAGACAGGCTCACATCCTTGAATATCTTCTCCCCCACCCGCGCCGCCGCACTCATGCCCGCGTCCGGCGCAGCCACCGAGCCGCCTGACGCAGGACTACTGCCGCCCCCACCGCCACAGGCAGCCAGGCTCAACACCAATCCGGCAACAGCCGCATGAGGTATTTTTTGGGAAAAAGAAAATACTGCGATCGTCCTTTTCAGGACACCTGAAGTGAATAACATCGTTAAATCCGTTAATTTGTCCAGAATGGACAGATAAATGCAAATGAGAATGATTGTGATTATATATTTTACGTGGAGTTGCTGTAAAGGTAAGTGTTGTTTTTGTTGATGTGGGTCAAGGGGTTGGGGACCTGCCAAGACAAAACAAACTGAAACGGTGGAACACACATAGCTATATCTGGCGGGGCTTTACGGGGAGATACCATGGCGCATACCATGAAGATGCATCAAAATACTGTATATGTGCTCAGCATATGTTGATGTTTGGTGGGGTGCAACTCTTACGGGTGTAATTACTATTTCATAAACGGGACTAAGCCGCACACCAACTTAGTATCACTTTCCGCAAAAGACCCGGAAGGTGGGCGGCCAAATTCTGCTTTTCTTACACTAACAGGACCGCTTTTCCAATATAAACCTGGAAGTGTTAACGCTGATGCAATGCTCCCTGTTCCCAAGGGGCCAGTGAATCCTGTAAACCCTAGCATGGCGTATTCACCTACTTCACAGTCAAATGCGAATATGTAAACTTCTGAGTGCCAATAGAATTTATGAGCCTCGTTATAACGCGGTTGGTCATAGCTCGTAACAAATTCTGCTGTAATGTAATTTCCGGCCCGCCGGAGGCTGTCTGTTTTAAGATATACAGTTGCAGGCGGAGCAGTAAATTCAGCGTCTTTACTGCGTATTTTTAGCAAATTGTCAGCAGCAAACGCAGAAGTAGCTAACACCAAAACCATCAGACAAACGAACGCACGCATATGGCACCATAACATTTAGTTACAAAACCAAAATACTACCTCGCACATGTAATAAAAACAAGTAGCTGAATCGCCACAGATATTCATGTATTATTTATCCACAAAAATTTTAGTGGATCGACAAATGAATAAAACTATGCTGGTTGGCGGCTTATTTCTTGCGTTCTACTATACGGTTTCGGCAGCGGCGTCTACCAGCTCCGGTGCAGTCCCAAGCAGGTTCACAAGAATTTCAGACTCAAGTGACGGCAACAACCGTAGCGCAACACTGTACCTAAACACGGAATCCATATGGACGAAAGGCAACCTTACTATGGCAGAGGTAGTTATAGAGTATGACCTACCTTACGAAAGTAATGCATATAAGCCAGCGATTAAGTCCGTTGTTCTGGACAACGTTATAAACTGCAATACCGGTGAATTTGACATTTTAGGTTCGACATCACGTGCGGGGGCCATGGGGTCTGGGACTACACCATATATGGCGAGTGAAAATAAGTTTTTGGAGACACATAAAAGTGTCGAAGAGGCAGCCTATAAAAAGCCAGGAGTAGAAACAGTAGAATATATGATGGTAGGTCTAGCTTGCAAATTTGCCAATGCAAAACATAACCTGCCTAAACCTCCATTGAATGAGAAGTTTATAAAAATATACATCAACACGGAGGATAACTCTGCTTACTTCCTCAACAGTAAATCCATAGAGACGACTGGTAGATTTACCTTTGTTGAAGTTATCCTGGAGCATGCTACCCCACGCACAAACGCCGCGCAGACCATATCATATAAGTCCCAAGTCGTAGACTACGCTATAGACTGCGAAGTAGGAGAACTAGGATTCTTAGGATTCACTGCATATGTAGGCTCCATGGGGTCTGGGGGGAAGACTTATCTTACTGCGCTACGACCCTATCTAGAGTCCCACAAAAGTGTTCGAGAAGCAGAGTTTCGACGAACAGAAGAAGGAAGCTTTGGGAGACACTTAGTCTCCGTTGTTTGCAAGACAGTAAACAGCAAAAAATAATCCACGATCCGTAGTTAAATCAAGGACTAATACTTCCTCGGTCTGCTATACCCGCCTGGGCCTTTTGGTTCAGCGGGTCTCAGGTCTGAGGGGACGGCATTATGGTACCGTCCCAGCGTCGTAAGTTGCGTCGTGCCCTTCTTCAGCACCCCCGACTTCTGGAGGTGCCTTACCGCTGTGTCATGGGCAACATCAGGCTTCATACCCTTCGCCCTTAGCGTGGCTGTCAGCCTGTCAATGATGTTTTTCATTCATCCCCCGTCAATGATTGTACGAAGCCACGGTTACCTTTGGTGTACTCCACGCCGCCCATAGTAGCCATCTCACGTTTGCGTTGGCGTTGAGGTGCTTGGTACAGGTTCGACAACGGTGTCGGGCGGAAGCCTTCCTTGCGTTGAGCGTCCTGCATCCTGCGCCATTTTTCGACGATGCTATCGACACTACTGCCATCCTTTCTGGCTTCGTTGAATCTGAACGACAACTCATTCCCCATGTCTTTGAAGTGCGCCTCAAACTTGTGGGTGACGTTGGCCGTTGCCTGAGCGTCTGCCACTTTCAACGGTTGAGCACCTAAAGCCTGCGACACTATGTCGCCAGTATCCAATGCATCTGATGCCAGCGTGGTATCACCCTTGCGGTTGGAAACACCTTCAGTGGCGAAGCGGCTTGCCTTCATCACGTCAGCGATACCTTTAGGCATCAATTGCTCCAGGCCACGGTAGTAGTCCCCCTTGCCGATGCGGTCAACGCCATCGATCACCTGTGGCACCATGGCACCCAAGAATGGTCCCATCACAGCCAGGGCTGTGTCTTTGTACTCTTTGCGTGTACCAGGCACCAGTGCCGTGTCGCCACGGAACGGGCTGAAGATGTCGCCTGCACCCATGCGGTTAGAGAGCTTCATACCCATCAGACCAGGTACGCCTTCGGTTACCAGCTTACCGACCGCGCCATTACCCACATGTCGCTTGATGAACGTCTCAGTGTCTTCTGGACCATCAGGGTCACCGAACACAGACTGCAAGGCTCCTGCCACCAGATGCGCGCCAGGGATACCCATGGCACCAGCCAGCACGCCATAATGCCCAGCCATATACGCTAGTTGCAATTTAGCCGCTTTGCGCACGTCAGCACTCTCACCTTTGAATGCGTTAGACATCAACCTCACCAGCATGGCACCGTGAATAGCCTGGAACTGGCGGTACTGCATCACCAGCCTGCGTATAGGTCCACCAGACATAATGCGTGGCGCATTAAATGAGGAGTAATCGCCATAGGCCGTGTTGATGGTATCGCGGGCGTAGTCAGTTGCTTGCTTATGTGCTGCCTCACTGGTCTTACCCTCAGAAACGGCCTTGCTGTACTCCAGGCGATACGCTGCCAGCGCCGTACCTATGCGGTTATGCATCTCTACTTCATGCGGCAGTTGCGCCACTTTATCGGTGGCGCGTATCCATGCGCGTGACAGAGACCCTTCTGGGCGGCTGTGATACTGGCCGAACTGCTGCGTGTGGCCTATGGATATCGTACCGGTCTTTTTCAAGTCGTTGAGCATATCCATCAGACGGCCACCATCCGCACCTTCGATCTTGCCTTTTGCCTTGATAGTTTTCATCATGGATACCGACTCACGCAGCCCACGCATCAGCGCCCCCATACCAGCGGAATAACCGTGGTTACCCTGAATCACCGGTGCCGCCATGGTAAGCGGTTGCGAGATGTACTGGAGGTAATACGCTGGTGACGTGATCAACTTCCACACTGTCGTGAAGCGCATGGCGTGCGTTACCCAGGGTGCTGGGTCAGCACCTTTCAGAGCATTGATACGACGTTGTTGCAACTCATTGTAGAAATTCTGCCGTGCCTTACGCTCAGATGGACTGCGCGATTGTTCAACCTGTTGATGCAGTTCAGTCATCTTCTGGCTGATTTCGCGGTTGTGCATAGCCGCTGCCAGAATGCCGTTGTCGGCATAGCCGTTACTGACGAAGGCACGTACCATCTCTTCCGGCTTCATACCGCCCACCAGCTTACGGTTCAACTGGCTGCCACGCGACGACTTCTCACCCATGGATTTGATGATGGCGTAAGTCATGGCGTTGTTCAACGCATGGGCGAACTCAGGGTCTTTGGTGTGGTTGGCTGCGCTCTCAGCCATGTGTTGCAGGACTTCAAAAGCCTGAGTGCCGTGCTGCATCGCTACGGCCTTTTCTGAGGCTTCAATGCGGTACTTGTCACCCAGCTTGTCTTGCAGCTCCACGGCCTTGTTAGCGGCTTCACCAGCGCTGTCGTAATGCATGACCTGGTAATGCTCAGGGTCAGCCATCAGCTTACGGATTTCATCACGGTTAGCCGTTTTGTCTTCCATCAGGCTGCGCATTTCCTCAGACCGCACAGTCACTACATGCTCACCGAAGCGTTTCAATGGCGAGTACGCACCATCCGTTTCTGTCAGTGCAGCCTGTTTCAACGCCTTGTCACGTTCAGCTTCAATCAGTTTGGCTTCTTCAGGGCCAACACCTTGGAGCTTGGCGTCGTACATCTCGTTGATGTGGTCGTTAAATGCTTTCTGTAGTTCAGCACGTTGTTCATAGTTGTGGCGCAGGATGGCATCAACAACACCTTGTACCGGTTTATCCAGTGCCGCCCACTCCGCCTTGGCCTTGGCGTTCAGAGATACTTTGTCGCGCCATTCAGGTTGATAACCCCAGCCGTTGTCATGGTCGAACTGTGCGGCCATGAGGTATTCACCAGTAGCTTTCTGATCAGGCTTTTTGAGGCGGTCGTATTGTTCAGCCACGGCACCCAGGCGCTTATCCAGTTCAGACTTGAATGCGCCTTTTTCGGAATACAGACGGGATACTTCTTTCATGGCGGTCATGCCATGTTTCGCGCCCCAGTCGGCCAGGTCGTGCAGAAAGGCAGCGGACTGTAAACCACGGGTGGCGAAATGGGCGACGTTTTCAGTGATGGAGCGTACAGGTGCCTGCGCTGCGGCTGGCAGTTTTTTGATGTACTGCTCGGCAAGGGCCTTGCGTTCTACTGCGGTTGTGCTGGTTGCTGCTCTTGAGTAGAGTTGCTCTGGATTTCGGCCACGATCTTGTCCATGAACGCCTGGCGTTCGGCTTTCGGCAGCACCAGCATTTGTCTTACCTGATCGGGCGTCAGCATGTTGATTGCTGCTAACTGTGCCACTGCTTCCAGTTGTGCTGGCGTGACCATTTCCCCACTCTGAGGCAAATCTTTGTGGGAAGTCGTCGACGAGTTGCTGTCGATCTGCTCTTGCCTTTCCGTGAACCGTTGTTGAAGATTTTTTAACATGTTCAGTAACCTCATTCAAATATTTTACAGTGTGAGGAAGCTCAGCCTCCATCATTATCCGGGTATTCTCATTCTGGTACAAATGCCAGGCTTGTGCAAATACTTCAAACGCCGTGCGCCGTGGATCAAAATTAAAGGAATCATGCAATGGATAAGAGAATTGCTCGGCCAGAATCCCATCCTTGCGAAAATGGTTCAATATCTCCCAGGAGACAACGCCAGTAGAACGTAGCTCATTCGACCTGGCCAGGCGCATGAAACCCATTTCTGGCTGGGTAGAATAAACACCACCGCTCAAGGCCATATCAATGGCATGTCCTTGTTCATGTCTGATGACACGGACAATGTCGGCCAAATTACCACTTTCCATCAGCCGCGAAGAAATAATGATGCGGTAGGTATCCATGCCCCCCACCTGCGGGTCCAGCACGATCTTGCCTTCCTCACGGTGGCTCATAGGCTCGGTAAGGTATTCGGTGATGCGCACCATGCCCGGTGCATTACTGTCTATGCCTTGCAATTCCAAATGTGGAAGAAGGAAGTCATTGACCACCGTCTGCAACAGCGCATCATTGGCCTGTTGCTCTTGCTGCGTACGTGGGCGCAAGGCTAACTGATCCCTTTCGGCAGGTGTGAGATGCCGGGATGTTAGTGCGTCGGTATTGTCGGCACTATGAACAGCAACGTTACTAGCAGGTCCATTTACTGCGATGGTGTCAGTGGCTGGTTGTTTGACAGCCCTGCGAGCGCCTGCTTCTTCCAAGCTATTTGCTCTTCTTCCGTCATTGCTAGAAACTTCTGATACTGCTCTGGAGTAAGCTTCGCCAGTGCTGCGGACAGCTTCCCTGCCAGCGGCTGTGCTGGCGTCACCAGTTCGCTCACTCCGCGCTCCGAAGGACTCACGGAGTTGGACTGCACCTGTTTCAGCCGGGCTGTGAATCGCTGTTGTAGTGTCTTGGGCATGTTTTAAAACCTCTGATAAATACTGCGCTGTTTTTGGCAGTCGTTGTTCCATAACGCTGCGCATTTGTTCATTTTGGTATAAATGCCATGCTTGTGCAAATGTTTCCTTCGCCAAGGTAGTCGCATCATACCCAAGTCCGTTTTTGAGTGGATATGCAAAATCATCTGCGAGTACAGAATCTTTCTTAAAATGATTCAAAATCTCCCGCGCCACTGGACCAATACCGATAGCAGACCCATTCGTTGGATGCACCACGAACTTCATTTCTGGTTGCGCAGAGTACACGCCGCCATCCAAAGACATATCAACGGCATGACCGATCTCATGGTTGACAACACGAGTAATCACAGCCTGGTCACCAGACTCCACAATGTGCGACGCAAGAATCACTTCATACTGACTGACGCCATCTGCATCAACCCCGCGGGCAATCTTGCCCTCCACATCCGATGGCATGGGTTCCGTACGGAAATTTTCCAGGCGGTTTAAGCCAGGCGTATTGTCATTCAGCCCCATCGCTTCATACTGTGGAGTGATCGTATCAGCCACCAGTTTCAACAGCGCTACATCATTCGCATGCTGCTCTGCTTCAGTACGTGGCTTCGCCGTATCACTGCCATCACCAGCAGCCTTCCTGGAGTTGTCGTCCTGCTCCCAACCTTCTCTCTGCATTTCATAGTTGGTTTCACCGCGTTCTACAGGAGCAATATCGTCAACGCCACCTGCTGCCACTGCTGCTTTTTTATTACTTCTCTTTGCTGTCTCAGTGAGTTTAACAATCTCGCTGGTTACCGCATCCAGTTGGCGTTGCAGGCGCGCTTGTTCCGCAGGTGCAGCCGCGGCATCCAGTGCACTGGACAATTGCTCATGCTTCGCAGCCAGCTTCTCCCAGGCCATGCCGATATCGTCACCGACTTTGTATCCAGAATGGGATTCGCCCGCAGTGTCTACATGCGCAAAGCCTTGCTCAGCACCGAAATGCTCCGGTTCTGCCTTACTCTTGACGCGATTCTCCAACACCTCAGCCGCCACATCGCCACGAGTAGCACCTGTTACTGCTTTGGCTTCTTCCTCCGCAGCCCTGGCAGAAATTGTTTCGTGGTCTTTTCCCAGCACTGTGGATATCGCATCAGGGTCCATACCGTGTTTAGCAAGGTTGTCGCTAATATCACGCACCGCACGGGTTACGGTAGCCTGGGATACCCCATGCTTTTCTGCGAGTGAACGAGTGCTGTCTGCCATGTCGTAGTCACGGAAGATTTGCACATCACGTTGCAGTTTGGCTGGCAATGTGTTCACCAGGTCACCTGCCTGATCATGGCCTGCACCACTTTCAGCACGAGCCACCTCGTTCTGGATTTCCTGCATATCCTTCACGCCCAGCTTCATACGCGCCATGACCTGGTCAGGACGAAGACCACTTTGCAGGGCGTCAACTACTTGCTGAGTGCGTGCAGACAGAACCGGTTTTGCTGGTTCGACGGCAGCTTGTGCTATGACAGGCTCAGACGGTTTCACCGCGACAGCAGGTGCTACAGGCTCCGCAGCCTTGGGTAAAGTCAGTGTCTGACGTGCTGCTTCGACTGGCGGTGCAGTTGGTGTTATTTGAGCTTCTTGGTGAGGTTGCTGCGCCATCCCATTGAGTTCGGGTCTTTGACCTTGGCTGGGGACGCTATCTTGGCCGACGGCACCGTCACTGCTATTGCCAATGGGGTTTTCGCCATTTTGTCGGACAACTTCTGTGTTCCGGTTGGTGCTCTCAGGGACGTTGTTTTCGCTCCTGGTACTCTCGGTATTGCGGGCATTCTCGCCATGATTTGCTCCTATTTTCTCCAGGCCATTCGACCATTCAGTTAACAATTTGATGCTGCTGTTTTGTTGCTCTATCTTGGACTTCAGTGAGTCCAGATTCTTTTGCGCCCTGACTTCTGCTTCGTCATGGCCACTGGTTTCCTGTGTATTTTTCTTCGCCATCTCCAGACGTTCATTAGCGGCAGTGACGCGCGCACTCAGGTCATTCAGTGTCTTGGTTTCATCTGCTAGTTGACGATCAATACGCACCTTCACCACATCAGGTGTATCAGCGCCTTCCATGAGTTTGGACGCGCCCTTGAATAAATCACCAGCAGTGGAGATATTCTTGAATGTTGGTTCTATACCGTTCTGCTGCATGACATCCACAAGCACATGCTCACCAGCCATCTGGCCTTCGGTCTTCTGCGCTTCTTTCTTGACTTGAAGATCAACTGCTTTTTGCAGCGCTTCTTGCGTCATGAACTTCTCGCCGCCCCACAGAAATCCTGCATGACCTTCTGTGCCATCTGCCTTCACGAAGGTATCTGGTTTGACACCACCGTATTTATCTGTGATGGCTTGACGCATCTGCTCCAAAGCGTCAGTCTGGGCTTGCGCCTGATGTGCGCGTCCTGCTTGCTCCTGCTGCATCTGTGCCATCTGCTGTGCGGCTACTTCGGGTGAAAGACTCTGGCCGTTGACGACTACATTGCCATCACCATCAGTCTTAACGGGCTGTCTGCCATGAGTCATTCCGTGTGCAAGACCGAAAGCTACGCCAGGTGCAACGCCAGCCGCTGCGGATTCTGCCATGCCCTGGGTAAAATCCCTTCCATTGGCCAGGTTCACTGCGCCAGTTGTGCCTGCGTTGATTGCTGCATTAGTACCAGCCTGGTTTGCGACAGCCATTGCCGTGCGCGGAATAACGTTGCCTTCCAGCGAGTTCATCAACCCACCAGTGGCAAACGACTGCGCAGCACCACCGCCTGGCAACTTAGAGCTTAGGCCCATACCAGCGGCACTGACCAGCCCCGCACCCAGCGATGCCTTGTACATCGCTGCTGCGTCATCCGGGTTTTCAGATACTTGTTGGTCAGCCGTTTGCGTTGCTGAAACGCCACCCCAAGCAGCGGGAGTTGCTAACTTATTCGCCGTTGATGCCCTAACACCATCACTAATAAACTGCTTCGCAGCAGCACCCTCTAACCCTTTTTCAACAGCTTCTTGCGCTAAACGACGTTCAACAGCTCCTGCGACTTTGCCTGCAGCACCAATGGGCACCAGCATGGAGGGCACGCCTTGCACAATCTCGCCAAACGCCGCACGGGGATTGTTCATGTAAGCTTTAATCGTATCAGTAAAGCCCTTGGCGTTGTGTATCTCTTCTTCCGCATCCTGCCGCTTGTCTGAATAATTTGACGCCAGCTTTTTATCTACGTCGTTCAGGTCACCACCAAAAACTGACTTGATGGCACGGCCAGATGCACCGCCAGTCGCAAGATCAGCGGCTCCTGTAGCGATACGACCTACACCAACAAGGCCGCGGCCAAGATCAATGGCGGTGTCAGTACCAAATCCAGCAGTGTTGGGCTTAATCCCCATTGAATTCTGGGCGTACTCTTTTGTAACACCGAGTTTGTCAGAAAGGATTTGTGTCAATTCCCTGTCTGAGTAACCAGCCAGGTTCGGATACTGCTTGCGGATATCGTCTAAATCTTCCATTACTTAATCCTGTTATTGGTCATAGTGACTGCGCAGATTTGTCAATCTACCATAGCGGCTACGAAGATTGCTTAGCTGGTCGTTATATGCTTTTCCATATACGGACATTTTATTGTCAAAGTCTGGAGCCTTCCTGTCCAAACCTTGCATAGAATTGTATAAGCTACTTAATGCGGGGTCGTTCCGCACATCTACTCTATCGTCTGCTGGCCCAGGTGCCGCACTGACTGGTAACCCTGTCCCGTTGGATTGCCCTTGCACTGGCGCCGCAACCGGTATGGCGCTCTTAGGTGGTATAGACTTCAGTACTGCATCAGTAGAGACCTGACCACCGTTCACCAAATTCCATGTAGTAGACCCTTGCTGAGCACCAGATGCCTGTAATGCAGCAAGTTTGGTTGATTGCATTTTCCTCGGGTCATCATTAATACGTGGATCTGTTTTTACTGCTTCCTGCATGATCTTAAAATATGAATCCATCTGTGCTTCATCGGCCTTGGACAACATACTCTTGTCTTTACCCAAAGCGCGAATAACGCCAGTGTAGTCACCAGACTTAATACCCGAAACCATTGCACCCTGTACCAGCAAAGCGCGTTCTTTTTCAGGAGACTTCTCACTGTCAGGCAACTGGCGGTATCTATCCATTTCAGTATGGAAGTCTTTTACATTGCTAAATGCGTAGCGCATTTCGTTTGTGGCTTCATTTGAGTGCGCCGCACTCGCATACGATGCTGCTGCATTTCCATTCTGAGCGTTGATAGCCGACTTATTACGTGCATCAATCCAGTTACCCTCTTTTGTTTCATTCGCAGTTTTGGCGTTGATATTGCCGATCTGAGCCTTGTTCACATCCATGCCAGATTGCTGCACTGCCCAGTCACGCTGTGCTTTCTGATTTTCAATAAATAATTTAGAGTCATATTTTCCACGAATTTGAAGTGCCAGATTGCCCAATATTTGATTTCTTGTAGTGCCTTCCAACGATTCAATATAAGGTTTCTCTTGCCCTGGAGCTTGGTATGAAACAGCTAAACCTTTACCTGTATTAACAACTTGTGCAGAACCGGGAACCATTGGGCCATCACCAACCAAACCCGTCATTTGAGCTGCAGCATCTGCTAAAGAAAGATTATTGTTACTCATTATCTTAACCAAGTCTTGCTCAACTTCCTTAACATGCATGTTTGCACCTTGTTCCATCAACTGGAAACCAAGCTGTGAGTTTTTCAGGCTGCCTGATTGAGCCAGTTTTTGCCCATGAGCCATCGCTAATTCAGATGGCCGCGGCCCACGCTGTGCGGTAGTGGAAACATAAGTCTTGCCATCTGCACCTACATAATGACGCAGGTTCCCCCACTGCTCATCTGACAGCCCTGTTTGTGGTTGGAAACCGTTCGCTTCCTGTGAAAGTGCCTGCGTCTTATCACCAACAAACGACTGGGCAGCAGGATTCTGTTGCTGCACATTCTGCATCAGTTTTTGATTTTCAATTGGGCTAGCATCTGGTGATGTTGCGGCGGGCAGAACTACTTTTGACGGGTCTGGGATACCAGATGCCATCTGCGCGGGTTGGTATTGCGCCTGCGTAGCGGGGTCACCTTTGAAACTTTTCAGCAAAGCGCTTACGTCACCCTTGTTGGCGAAAGCATCCATCAACTGCTGTTTCTGGCCATCGTTGAGGTTCAACCCAGTAAGTTGCCCAACATTGTCTTGGTCGATAGCAATCCCGCCACGTTTTTGCGCGGAAACTGTAGCTTCATCATTGGCCTGCTTGACCATAGCATCGGCTTCATCCTGTTGCGCCCAGTCACGCTGCTCACGACCAAACCTGGCGTCTTCCATCGCCTGCTTCTTTTCCAGCATCTTACGGCGGAAGTCTTCAGCGTCGGCTTCGTTGTACGCTTTAGTTGCTGAACCTAAAAATATTCCTAATCCCATTTTCTACTCCTAGCTAATAGCCCAATCCCAGACATTCTTTATCCCACTCGCTATGCCACTTGCATTGTTCAGCAATGTGCCAGCTAATTGCCCGTAACCCTGCTGTTCTGCAGTATTTGCTACGGTTGTAGTCTTATATTGCTCATTAGCGAGCTGCCCAGCATTAGTGTAAATATTCGCAACAGTTCCACCGTTCTTGGCAATCGCCCCGCTGGTGTCAATACCATTCTTGACCAGATCATTACCTGCTGACTGTGCATTGGTTTGCGCGGTACTTGCAGCCTTAACCCCATTCAAAATCTGGTCATTATTATTGTTATAAATATTATTGGCCGTATTCACGTTGCTCATGCCGTTGCCAAGAATCTCGCTACCTGTTTTCAACGCACCACCTTGTGCATTGGCGATACTGGTTTGCGAATTGTTGTAATTGTTCACCATCGTCATTAGGTTTGAATACGCGCTACCCGCTGCGCTACCCGCCTGCACAGAACTGTTTAATGCACTCTGACTGGTCTGCAACATCTTGGCAATCGCGTCGGCATTGGCATTGGCACCATTGCTCATGTTGAGCACGTTCTGGATATCTTGTGCACGCATATCGCTGCCATTTTTGAGCGAGCTGTTCATCATGTTGTTGTAGATGGACTGCGTGTTGGCATTGGTGTTGGCAGCCGTGTTGTACTTGCCGATATTGTCCACAATGGAGTTCTGGGCATTCAGTGCAGACTGTGTGTTTTGCGACTGCAATCCTGCCAATTGCGCGTATGTAGAATAATCTGCATTCGACGCTTTAGACGCATTTAACGCATCTAGCTGACGCTGCCAGCCAATCTGAACAGCGGCGTCACGAGCCCGTGTTGCAGCAGAAGCTGCCTGCGCTGCCTCATCGACACGGGATGCATTTTGCTGCCCCAGGAACCGCCCGGAAGTTGGGTCGATGCCATACGACTGCATCTTTTGCGCTTCAGCATTTCGTTGCGTATCAAACTGCGAATGTACATCACCCAGGGCCAGCCCCGCCTGGCGTTCGATACCGCCAGCTTCATTATAATCAAGCGCACCCTGGATAATTTTCTTGATCAGGGGTTCAGACAGAGACATCCTGTCTTGCAGATTGCCTATCCAAGGATTGATATCATCTGCCAGTTTATTGAAGCGCCCTGTTGCATCATTGGCTGCTTTTTTGGAATCTTCCAACTGCG
Source organism: Undibacterium sp. Ji42W (assembly GCF_049340405.1). Lineage (NCBI taxonomy): Bacteria > Pseudomonadati > Pseudomonadota > Betaproteobacteria > Burkholderiales > Oxalobacteraceae > Undibacterium > Undibacterium sp. Ji42W. The sequence goes on along the minus strand of NZ_JBMPOV010000003.1, from coordinate 515,547 downwards.
CCAGGAACATGGGGCTGATAGTGTTATCCCATGTGGCTTGTGTCTTCTGTGTGTTACCTGATGCGTCCTTGGCCGCATTACTGGTCAAGGTCGAATTTTCTTGTGTTATCTTTGCATTCGCTGCTGTTTGCTGCTGCAGCATGGGATACATGTACGACTTCCACTGTGTATCAAGATCATTGGCTTTGCTAGAAGCCTGAGCTGCATTTGCATTCAGTGAGTTAGCAGCGCCCTGAGCGTTATTAGAAGCAAAGTCAGCGGCGGCACTAGCCTTGGGGAATATGGAGTTGAACTGCTCCTGCTGTGTCGCATACTGCCCTTTCAAGCGAGCGGCAATGTCCTGCGTGTCATGTACAGCCTGCGGTGTATAGATGGCATTCTGCTTCAACATGTCCTGCACGTTAGGTGCAATAGTTTTATTGAAGTTGTCTTTTAATGCTGTAGTCTGGTCAATGGCTGTTTGCGCAAGACCATTCTGCCTATCCATTGTCAATTGCGACTGCGCATTTGCAGTTTCCAGGTTTTTCATTAACCCTGGGTACATCGCGTCCAGTTTGGCTTTGGTGTCGTCACCGACATTCAGAAGCTGGCCGATAATGGCCGTGGAGTTCGCTCCTGTACCTGAGCCAGCGCCAGCCCCTGTCACTGCTGCGGTGGCAGCAGCCGTGGAAACCCCAGCACGCACGAGATTAGCGATTAGTTTTACCTGATCGGTAGTTAGTCCTGAAGAAGCTGTAGTGTCGACAGATGATAGAGTGCTATTCGCAGTACCCGGGTTTTGCCCAGTAGTGTTTCCGTTTTGCCCGTTGAGCTTTGTTGTCTCGTTGGCGTTTTGATTTGTGTTAGTTTGATTGCTGGTCTGACTGGTTGTTGTGTTGGCTCCACCTCCGCTTGTCAGGGCCGCTGCTCCACCCCCAAGAATGCTAGCACCCGCCAAGGCTTGGCCTGCAGTTAGTCCTCCACCAGCGGCAGCATTTCCGATCACATTAACTGTTTGTATAGCTCCAGACGTTAACCCACTTGCGGCACCACCCGTTGTAGCCCCGCCTAAGGCTGTACCTTCAAGTGCTCCAGAGCCTAATCCAGTGCCAAGTGTACCTGTCTCAACGGCCCCACCCAAGCCACCAAGCCCACCACCAGCCGCTGAAACAGTTCCGTCAAGAGCGCCAGCGCCAAGCCCTTCCAATGCCCCACCAGCGCCCTCCAGCATACCAGCACCAGCGCCTGCCTCCGCTGCTGCCCCAGCACCCGCAGCAATCGCACTACCCACCCCCCAAGTAGCGACAGCCATGATGATGACGGGAACCAACTTCTCAAACAATGAGTCACCCTTGTTTGCCAGTACCGGTTGCAGAGGCGCATTAGGTTGGGAACCATTAATCGGAATATTGATAATACTGTTCGGGCGGTTACCCCCTGCAGAAATCATCACTGAACCCATATTAAGATCACCCTGCTGGTTCGCTGTGACGACTGCTTCACCCTGAATACCGAGCGGGGAGAGATCAACTGTGCGTGCCAGGCCACTCCTGTCCCAGTCATTTGATGGAGTAGGAGGCATGGGAATCCAGCCTTGAGTCTGCTTATGAATCAAGTCCAACAATTGTGCAGTCGTCACCTTGCTCAAATCAAGACTGAGGTTGCCGCCTGCTGGCGCGTCACCGGTATTTCCTGCCATTATTTTCTCCTACTGCCCTGACTGATTCAGCCGGACGATAATCTCGTTGATCTTGTTTATTGCGTCTGACAGAGTTGCTGTACCTGCCAACTGGTCTAATGGCTTCATACCAATAGCAGTACCAGTAATAATTTCAATGTTCTGCTTCATTGGTATCAGCACGCGCTGTAGTTCCAGGGACATATTCGACAACCCAGGAATGGACTGCTTCATGTTCGCCATATCAATTCATCCCAGAAGAAACTTGGCGCAATTCACCTACCGTTGTACTCATTACAAAACCGCGTACCGGCACGTTCCCAGTTATTTGCACTTCCCATTCATAGGCTTTATAGCCCGCTGGCATGCGAATAGGCTCCATACTCGTAACACCAGTAGCAAATACCTGCTTACCATCTGCAAACACAACCAGGGACGCAGAGCGAAAATCCAGGGGATTGACCAAGCCAGACACCAAGTTACTGCCGTTTAACATCATGCCGTTCAATTGCGCATCACCAAAACATCCACCTAAACTTGTTGTCGCTGCTGCAGCAAAAATAGTCGCGTTCTGCGCGGCCTGTACTGCCAACGCAGCCTGATACGCAGAGGTATCCCGCATGTAAATAAAATCTGCATCCAGTTTTATCGCCCCAAAATTCAAAGGGTTCGTCAGCACATATTTCATTGACTTCCATGTGTAAGTGCCGCTATTGATCTGGTCAGCGTCAAGCTGGAAAATCTTATTTGTGTCACTGGAGCAGGCGTACACATAACCCGTAGTTGGTTCCTGATAAATGCAAGCTGCAGGGAAATCCAGATTAGTCAGCGCCGGGGCGTCGTTACGCGAAAACGCAATACCAGTTTTCTGACTACCCGTATTGTAAAACCCCAGGTAATTCCCATCGTAGAGTACGCTGGTCATTGTTGATGGATAAACCATTGCCCAATCATCGCGGGTGTACAACTTAGCGGTGACAATATCCTGCACACCTGGCCCAATCGCCACAAGCCCATCTGCAGATGCATACATCATGCCGAACTGATCAGACACAATCGATTTACGGGATACACAAGGCTGCACTATGGATAGCTTTTCCTGTGACATCGCAGATGGTGTCGTACCAGTAATCACATAGGGATTACGCGTCGTCAGCACCACCAGAGAATTGTTGAACATGCCCATGCCAACAATTGGGTAATCTACGGAAAGTGAATATTTCGATGGGAACGCATGCGGATAACCAGGCTCACTAAACCACACTTGATTGTCAACAAACCCTGCCAAAATACCGTTCGGCAGATTCACCAGTCCTTGCAACCCGGCAGGCGGTGGTGTGAACAGTTGCGTGTACAAGGCTGCTCCCAGGCTGCCTACTGCCAGTGTGTCGTTATAACTGGTTGTAGCGATGGGGATTTCTGCCACTTGAAAATAGGTAGACGTGGTTGTACCGGTTACGCTGCGATAAATACGGATGTGCGTGATGTTGTAGTTGGTTGTCGGGGCCGCAGAAAAACCATTAACAACCACTGTGCTTCCGGCAGCATTACAGGTTACAAGAGACGCAGGAGAAGGAGCAGATTCCTCTTTCACAGCACCAAAAGTGCTCACATAAGTGTAAACATACGCACGAGTTTCTGCCGGGGCGCTTCCACCTGAAGCGGACAACCCTGGAGCTGCCACTGGAGCGGGAACTCCCATGTCAAGTACTGCACCTGGCTTCGCTCCAACGCCGCTGGTAGCAAGTGCCCAGTTAGTCTTTTTAGGCGTACCAGAACCAGTGAAGTAGATACGGTAATCAGCATTGTCAGCGGTAGGAGGACGACATACATCGACTTGCGTTGTCCATTCCAACCATTGGGATGCACCTGCTGGGCCATTCAGCTTGAAGATAGATTGAATGTTGTTTTGGACAGGCGTAAACACCGCCACAGGCTTGCGCCATGAACGGAGTTCCCCTGACCTTAGTTTGACATTTTGGGCTAACTGAGCCTGATTACTTGCCAAAAGCGTCGCACCAGACCGGGGTATCAGCCCTGAAAAGCCTGCTACATGAATAGTAGGCATCGTTCCCCCTTGATGATTAAATTACGCTACTTCATTGGTTTTCTTGGTACCAGACTTCGATGGCTTTGCAGGTTTATCTTCTTCCGCAACAGGTGTACCGCCAGCAATTACCAACAATACATCTTCACCTCGCTCAATTGCTGCTGCAAGCTCCTGACCTTCTTCGTTCAGTGTAAACGAACCTTCAACGATGCCACCAACGAAACGGCGCTTTGCACCAATACCAACAACAAAACGATCACCAACAACTTCCGCACCTGTTTTTTCTACAAAATCAGCTTGTGTGACGGCCATAATTCTCTCCAAGTATGTAACATTATTTACAGTGACATACTAACAAATAGCATGCCACATCTCAAGAAAAACCCTCAATTAAGAGGACTTACTAACGAAAACTCCGGTGCTATTGAGCATCTTTACTATCGCACTGATGGTTCCCACGATTTGCGGTACCAATGGTTGAATGTTGTCGAGGATGCCGCTAATCAAAGCTATGGCAGCATCCAACTTATCTTTGCCTGTAGACGCTGGCATCAGCTTCTCAATCTCTTTCACAGCAGTAATAACAGTGCTGATCAGCAATATATAGTTCATGTCCTACTCCTAGAATGTTTTGCATCGGTATGTCATTGCGATACCATCAACCGATATAGGTGGTATCCAACCCTGCCAGGGGGTTTTCTGAGTCATAGATAGCTGGGGCGCTAGACTTAGGCTGCACAGCGGGTGGTGCTGCTGTTTCTGCCACTGCTGGCACTCCGCTGCTGAAACTATGATCTTCGACTGGAGCTGACTGCTCACGTTTTGCTGGCAATACCCCGGCTCTTTTAGAAGTAATAACTGGGAGCACGACGCCAACAAGGGTAACAATGCCAATAGCAAGACCGTTAGCCTGCTCAGCGCTGATCGAAACATGTACACCGAATGCATCGCCAAACTGAATGAGTGCACCAATAGCAGCAGCAAGAGCAGCGACACTAATACCACCTGTTTTCCATAGCTCGACATTGGCGACCTCATTACCCTTGCGGAAAAGGTTGATGACGGAGTTAATTTTTTCAAACATTTTCCACCTCCCATAAAGCATTTTCAGCGAGTCGATTTACCCATCCTGCACCAAACGTAGGCCATTTCGACAACTTGGTGTAAAACTTGATGCGATGTGCCAACATGCGCTTTGCCAATTTATCAGGTGCAATATCAACGATTTTAGCCAAGGTGACCGGGCCTATGATGCCATCCTCAGCCACCCCCAAAGAACGCTGAAGCAACCTAGCGGCAGTACCCGCGCCGCAGTTGATAGCACAATCGAAAAACTCAAATGCAACTACCAAGGGAAGGCGGTCCAGTTGGTTCTTATCCCAGAAATCTCGCTTGTATAGTGCTTTGGCCTGTTCAACTGTTAGTGCCGCTATATCCAGCTTAGGGTAACTGCGCTGGCTGATACCAAACTTGGTGAGCTTGCCTGCATCAAGAGGATGGTTACTGGTGCCGCCTTCGTTCTTCAAGACTGGCGCAATACAAATATCAAAGTTGTTCATCTCTTACCTTTCTGCCTGCTCTCCAACGCTTCATGGGCTCGGAGTGATAGAACTGGAATGAAATCCATAAAATGGAAAATAAAGCGGCCAAGGGGGGAAGCATCTTTGCCACCGTCGCAAATGCAGTACCAAACGCTGCTACGTCGAGAATATTTTTCACTGTTTCAATAAAGCTGTTGTGTGGTTCCATGGTGCGGCCTCTCAAAAGTAACTTCTTCGCAGCACCATATTTTCAGCGGGCGTCACGGGAGTGTTAAGGATAGTGTCCACTAACATAGATGTAATCGCCGGAATAACAGAGCTTATGTATATCAACGACGATCTGACATCTGGGTGTTTCAGGTCTATCCATGCCCTGGCCTGCGTGTCTTTGATGAACGCTTGTATTACTAGGTCACTTGCAGACAACACCGCTAACTTAGACGCGCCAAAACGATCGTAATATGACCCTACATCAATCAACCATTCCGTAGGCTGTACTGGTGCAATTATGCTTACAGGGCCAACTGGTGACTGGGGCGCATGCACCCAGTTTGTAAAATTCCATACATACTCAGCTTTTAGCGCCAGTGGTGCTACAGTAGTAGAACGAACTGTCTGTGTTTCGGAGGTACTTGCGTACCTACCCATTGTATCAAAGGTGTAGTAAGTAATCATCATGCAACCCTCGAATAAGCGAAAGCATTTGCTCTGGCTGGAGTGACCGCATTGACGCTCAATCTAAGTTGCCTACCGCCTATTGCGATATCTGAACCAAGTGCAAATAATAGACATGCAGTAGTGTTATACGTTGCAGCATTCCCACCTCCAACGAACATCGGAGTACCTACTGTTACTGCAGCCGCGTAAGCTGCTAAGCCTGTATATGTAGCATTTGAAGAACCTATACCCCAGTACCAAGTTGTCCCACCATCGCTACTCATTAAGCAACACGGAATAGTGTTAACTGGACTAATCCCTAAAATGGTATTTGCATCTGTTGACGCCAAAGTCATAGGAGTGATGTAAGCTGCTACAGCACTCGGTGCTGGGTTAGAAATGTTGCGTACCACCCAGGTTACCAAGTCCGTTGAAATAGCAACTTGGTTGCTGATAGAGCTAAGCATGTACCAACGATTCGCATCTGCATAAACAGCACTTATCGGCCCAGTAAAACCAGACGGTGCCAGAAGTTGCGACCAAGATGCGCCATCGTCCAAAGACTTGTAAGCAACTGTCTGGTTACACAAAACTTGCAATGAACCGCGAGTAAAAAATGAACCAGGTGTCACAGGAGTAATAGGTAAAGTCCTTGCTGTCCATGAAGCTCCTGCGTTCGCGGAATACGCTGCAGTAGTACTGCTAACTGAGACAGCCATCAGTTTCAATGGGTCTGTTGGGTTTGTTCTATATCGAACGTTCGTACTATTGGTGAGCGGAGAACCAGTTGGTGTAGACCAAGTAACACCGCCATCAGTCGTAACCCTCGTGATATTGCCTACCGTCAGAAAGAAGGTATTTCCTGTCTTATACCACCATGCATAGGCCACACCACCCACGGTAGTTGAACCAAGGATAGCAGTGGATTCATCACCACCCCAGGCATTACCATTTGTAGAGCGTTGTGCCAAATACTGATTCGACCCGTTCAGCCCCACAAGCAAATGACGTGCCCCACAATATGCAGCTACGCCAATATACGATGAAGCCCCGTTATAGAACAGCTCTCCAAGTCCATTTGCACCATTGCTTGCCTGATCGCCTGCTGTTCCAGGGTAGAGAGTTGTTAAACCTGCGAAGGTAGCCTGGCCAGTCAAAGTTTCACCGGCCCAAGTGTTACCGTCTGTGCTGCTATTTGCGCCAAATGCAGTGGCGCTTGTCGTACCCCATTGCCAGAACTTTGCCCCATCGTATGTGCAAAGAGTCCCAGTACTGGTCGACAACCCTGTTGTAATGGGACGATATCCATTGGCATCAACAGTAAGCACAGCAGCACCACTAACAGCAGAAGTCACAAACACACTAGCTGATTTTGCTCCCAACAGCATACTGTATTGGTATGGAGCAGCATGGGATGCTACTGCGATATTATCCGTTGCGGCAGCCAAATTATATGCACCACCTTTCAGCGCGGCCCTGGCGGGTGCTAGAAAGTTTGAAGCAGAAAGCCATGTGCCAGTCTGCGCCCATGTGCCAAACTTATTTTTAAAAAATGATGACTGACCAACCATTTCGGTTACGTCACCAATGACATATTTATCTGTTTGCGCAACTGAATTTAGTGGCATGATTACTCCGCATATCCATCAAGATTAACTGAGACTGTGTTGGTGGAACACTGTATGAAAACATATTGCCCAGCTCCCGCCGCTAGACCTGTAAATGTCACAGGGTCCCCGGTAATACCGATCAGCTTGTTCATAAGAAACCAGTCAGCGGATACTGGTGAAGCAACATCGCTTATTGCTATCGCCACTGTACCTTCTGTCGTTAAACTTTGATTACAAAAATTGACCAAAAACGATGCCGAGTTCACTGTATTCGGCACTCTATAAAGTTGTTGCACTGTTGTGTCAGACATGACACCAGCAAGACGACCGTATGCAGCCATTATGCGTTACTCCCCATGAAAGAAATTAGCCCCTTACTGGAACCAGTAGGAACATAAGTGCTGATGTACCATGAGCTATATGTACCGATACCAACTTTGTTGGTGACCGTCAGACTCAAATCACCTGTATTAATGTTGTATGCCGAAACTAAACCTTCCATGTATGCTGTGTCAGAGTAATACACACGCAAAGACTGCCCCGGCGCAAATGCCTTACCTGTTCCAGTGACGATGCTCAGAGGCCCAAGTGCGATAGTTGCAGTCGTTGAAGACGTACCGCTGTAGGTACCAATGTAGGCTGTAGTCGCCTGCGCAAGAATGGAATCCCTGGAATTAGCAAGCGCAGTAGTCACAAACGCAGTGTTTGCAGCAGAGATAGAATTGTCGCCAGTTGTGAGGTTTGGTACTTTCGTCGCAGCGTTAAACGTAGCCGGACCTGTTACTGTTCCGCCAGCTAATGGGAAATAAGTTGTCACAGCATCTGTTGTGTTGAGCTTTGGAGCAACGCTACTTGCTATCTCCGCACGAACGTCAGCGAACATTGCCGCTACTGGGCGAATCTCGAACTTGTCACCAATGGCAAAAGACTTTGCCGTCGTATTGTCCTGTGCACGCACTACTGTAAAAGAATCAACTGCACGCGCAGTGACCTTCACAATCTCAATTGCGTTTGTTGCGTCAGTCAGTGTCGCCCAGAAGTAATCACCAACGCCAAGCACAGGATATCTAGCCCCCTGGCCCGCAGTGACAGCAATAGTCGTCACAGAGGTATTAATCGCCACTGAGAGATTCGACCACGCATTATTCGTTACAATCAAACCAGCCATGTTTCACCTATATAAAACGAGGTATTTCTACCTGTACTGAAGCTCTGGAAGTGGCCTTGTTTGCTCTGATCTTTGCATCATTACATCCAGACAGGAATGCAGTTCGTTGTGAAACAGACTGTACCGGGTCATAAAACGGCTGACCTGCAGTACCCAATAATCTAGCCCTGGCACCATGCGCGATCACTTCTGCCTGCTTCTCATAAATGTCTGAATCGATGCCTGTAGAAGTGCGTGTTGGAGCCAACGTCACCCTGACGCGAACAACTCCGCTTACTGTAGGAGCTGGTACCAGATGCACAAATCCGTCTGGGCTGCTGTATAAAAATTTCGGTTGCCCAACTAAGTTGCGCCAATGCACACCACGAAACAAACGGTTCAACTCTTCAATACTATGTGGAATGATCAGTATTTCATTAAACCACGCGGTGTGGATATCCACTACCCGCGTTCCTGCTGGTACGGTCACCTGATATGTTGCCTGCCCATCGACCTCGGCCACATCCGGTACATCTAGCTGCCAATAACCTGAACGGTCACAGAATTCTATCGCCGCATTACGTATAGCATTCACCGCCACAAACTGTGGGCAGTCATGTACATAAGGTAGAACTTCATTCAAGAATGATGTAAAAGGAGTTGTCGCCATTACGCACTACCCCTTACGGTTGGGTCAAACTGAGCCAAGTCAAGATTCGGCTGATTCTGTAGTTCTGCCTGGTCTTTTGCGGCAGTCATCTGAGCGAAAGAATTCTGGTATAGCGACGCCAGTTGTACGCCAGCAGCGTACTCAGCATCTTTGCTATGCGCACGGAAACAGATGTAATCAACGATAGTAGGCTCCAGAATGTCGTTCACGTAAATTGGCGAACTCTCAGCCGTCAGTTCTGGTGGTACCGCCGCATAGTTCACTTCAACATAACAAGTGCCATCTGCAGGAGGATATACATAGAACGCTGTCTGGTCTTTGGGGTTGTAGACAAAATTATCCGGTGCAGCCACTTTAGTTATTGTGTGCCAGGCTGGGTCAAAACTATCGACAAGCTCTTGAGAAACAACCCTAATAGCGGAACCAGGAGTTAACCCATCTGTGCCCATGTTACGCACGACATCAAGCAAGAGCCAACCATCAGGTGGTAACCGCTGTTTAGTACCTGCCACCAGCTTCAAGATAGTCAGGGAGTTGCACATATTTGGGAAACGCATAGAAATAACCCTCTGCGCCTGGCTCAGCCATTGCAGAAGTTCTGTGCGGGTCCAACGTGTATTGCCTTCATCAAGCAACAGCGTTGCCGCTTTATTGATAATAGCCGAGGCTAATATTGTTCCCATATCGTACCTAAAAAAGTGGGGGCTTTATACCCCCACAAGGCCCACTACTGATTCTGATTACCCTGCGTGCTGCGCCAACCAGAACAATCCATCTGGTGTGATGAATGTAGTCGACTTGTTTGCGGTAATTGGAAATGAGGCATTCGCCGCCAAGCCATTAATACTGCCACCAGTAGGTGGGAATACATTGACTGTAACTGCCGTGTTGTTGAATACAACCAAGAAACCGGAACCGTAATTCGACAAAATCGCAGAATTCGTACCTGCTGCGGCTGTACCAATAACAGCCATATCACCCGTAATTACTACTGCGCCTGTAGGCGTATTATTACCTGATGTCGCTAGCGAAATTGCATTCTGAAGATCACCACCAGCGCAAAGACGTGCTTCTTCAGACCACACGCCATTTGCTACTAACTTATTTTGATACGTCATGTTGACTCTCCTTGTAAGTAAGGAGGGGGCGAACCCCCTCACAAATTAGCCTGCGGCCACCAGCAGCGCCAGGCCACTAGTTTGAGCAATCTGAGAGCCGTACACGTTCAAACCACGTACCAACGTACCAAAGTCGTTTGGATTTTGCAGAGACTCGACCTTGGTGATCTGCGATGCAAAAGTAATCGCAGACTTGTGACCCGCAATCATCGCATGACGCTTCAACGTACCACCAGACGCTGAGTCTGTACCGGTGTTTGGGTTCATCCATGTGCGGCCCGCTGCACCGCGAGGCAACAGATTGGACACAAACACATTGAAACGATCAATCACACCGATCTTGCCATTACGCATTGCAGACTCACCATCACCCATGAACTGCGCCTGGGCCAGCGGAGAAGCCAGCAACAGTTGGCGTTCCAGTGGAGAGATAACCAGGAAACGGTCAGTCTCAGGCACGTCAGCCTCGTCCAGTACAGAGGACAGGGTGGTGATGTATGTCAAAACGTTAGCGCCAGTCATAGTGATCGGAGCTGCGTCTGTACCCAGATTAAACGAAGCAGAAATCTTACCTGCTGTCGCACCTTGATTGAATGCTGCACCCTGGTTAAAGTTTGTATACAGCACGTCGCGGTCAATCGCAATTTTCATTTGCTCAGATGCGTCGTTGGTGAACATATCCATCAACTTCGGTTTGGACTGCAGTTCCAACAGGTTATTCACGTTGACGCCAAAGTATTTACCTTTGGTGATTGTCAGTGTGATGGTCGACGGTGTTGGCACGTCGTAGTTCAAGTTTTGACCAATCGAGTAGTTGTACACGTTGATCGTTGGAATGGTGTTGATAATGACGGTGTCACCCAACCCATTAATCTCACCCTGCCAGTCGGTATTGGCAATTTCACCGAACACGGTGGCAGAATAAAATTTCTGCGCCAACTTACCAGACCATACGGCTGGGATAAACGTACCGGAGTACGCGGTACCACCATAGGCAACCTGGCCTGCTGGCGAATTAAAACCACCCGCATTAATCGGGTAGGTTGCTGCTGCGGTAATTGTAGTCATGGCTAGACCTCTTTCACATAAAAATCAGGTTTCGCCGCGTGCCTTACTATCGAACTCGACCTTGTGACACGGCGGCATCAATTTCGTCCATGTACCGTGTAGCCTCGTCGCCAACTAAATTACCCCGTCTGATGTCTGTATAAACCTGCGCAATCTCTGCGTTTGTCCAGATTCGTCCACTCATCGGGTCGGTATTAACTTGTGTACCGGCGCGAGAACTACTTGGTGCGACCTGAGATTGAAGATTTTGCTGTGGTGTCTTTGTCGTTTCAGAAAGTGCCTTGTATCGTTCAAAAATCTGAGCAACACGCCCTGCATCCAAGTTCTGATATGCATGGTCAAGCCCTGCCTGACGTGGCAACCCGTAAATAGGGTCTGTCTCACCCAACCATGCCAAAAATCCATGGTCTGTGTTGACTGCCTGCCAGTCCGGTACTGCTGCGCTGAGTTGCTGCATGAAGCGGTCTTTTGCCCCCGCTGCCACCTGCCCAGAAATATCGTTGACTTGCTTGCGTAACTGCTCATTCTCTGCACGTATGCGCTCAGCTTCGGCTCTCGCCTGATCTGATGTTTGTTGCGCTACACGGCCTACTAAATCGACTAGATCACCACCAAATGCTTCTCTCTCAGCATCGGTGACAATAGGAGCTGCCTGAACTGGAGCCACGGGTGTAGTCTTAGCCGCTGCGTTCTCAGACACCAAGGTTTGCACTACCGAGTTCAACTCCCGGATTTGCTGCGCCTGGCGTGGAACTTCAGCGTTGTACTTCCCTTGTAACGTATGAAATCTGGCTTCCCAGGTTTCTTCCGAAACTGGCTTCGGTACTGGCTGCTCTTGGGTTACTGGTGCCGCTGCAACTGGTGTTGCTGGTGCTCCCGTATCTGCATTAGCAGGCGGTGTTCCATTCAATTCCGCGACCATACGGTCTGCGTTTTCCACTTGTTGCTGCACTGCTTTTGGTAACGCCATTTATATCTCCTTCGCGCCATAGAACCTGATTGGATGCTACGGTCTGCTACTATAAAAAATTTCATTTATCCTCAACCCCGTCCTTTCGGATATGGGGTATCAGCCTACTTTTTTAGCCAAGGAATCTGCTTCCTTAACTGCCTTCAAAAAATCTTGTACAAACGCTGTCTCGCCCTGGATTCGCCTTATCTGGTCTACGTCTTGCGCCTTCACCAGAAAACTCAGGTTTGAATCAACTATGGCCTGCAACTGCGTCACTAGCGGGGTAAACTCAGGAGCTTGCAACCGCCTTAAACACTGCACTGATTGGGCTGTCAGCCCCTTCATTTGCAAAGGCCAGTGCCGTCATTCACTTTGTACGAATATTCCAGACCCTGGGTCGTGGATTTACGCTCATGGAACTCTGGGCCGATATTGCTGGTCAGTGTGCTGTTGTCCGCCTTTGGCGTCATGCTTGTGCCAGTGTCGGTTTTTGGTGCGTTGTTTTGAATCTTCATCACTACCTCCTATTAGGTACTAACATAATAATAAATAATGTACTAACATTTCGCTCTTTAATCAAACTGTTTTAGAAACTACTAAGCAGTTTTTGTACTTATTTCGCCATCGGTGTGAAATTATTCACTGTTGGTGCTCCGTTCTGTAACTGTTGTCCAGTTGAAACTGCATTTGGCAATGATGCTTGCCCACCTTGAGGGGGCGCACCTTTACCGCCACCCTGTGTTTGAGCCTGCGCCGCCTGCTGTTGCTGCGCTTGTTGAGCGTCTTTCGCCCACTGCATGCGCAACACTTCAATCGGTGGAACAATCTCGTCGGTATTCATGCCAAGGGTACCCGCTACTTCACGAATAATTCTGGCTATACCCTCCATACCAACCACTTGCTTGACTACATCATTCTGTGTTGCCAGTTGCAAGAACTCATTGCGACGTTGATCAGACTGACCTTGTGCCGCCAAAGCTGCTGCACCATTTGCTACGACGCGAATATCACCCTTCAAGTCAGGGTCTTCTGCGTACTGCATATTGTGGTCATACAAACGCGACACCAGAGGGCACGTCACATAGATATCAATCGTCGAAATTACCTGCTTGATCGACTTACCTGCGTTACCCATCAACATGGACATACCAGATGCTGTACGCCCCGCACCACCTGATGGAGAGTCGCCAGTCATATATCGTGGTATGCCTGTATATTCATCGGCCATCGTCGAGAAGCGTTCAAATACAGTCAGCAACTCCTGCGCACGTGAGTCAGGCTGGAAGAACTGCATCAGTGGGCCAGTACCATTCATGGGGTCAGACGTAACCTGCCAGGTCTTCCAAGGGTACAACTGCGTGATATTCTCGCCAGCAGGCAACCGGTCGACGTTATATACAACCTGTGGACCAGAAGAAATAGCGATGTTATTGATCAGCGCCCGTGCAGTAGCGTTGCATGCATCTTGCGTATCACGACACAAATCAGATACGGAGTTACCCCAGAACGAACCAGGAATCTGTTCATAGGATGCTTTGTAATACGGCTTCCTGCCGAGCGGGTCTTTATTGATTACAGCCTTGATCACATAGTTACCAATCAACCAAACCTCAATGGGATACTCAGCCAACGGGTCCGTGATCTGGTCTTCGGCCATGCCATGTTCTAGCAGCATCTTGCCTTGTACCGTGCCCCAAAACTGGAGTGCATCTATCAACTCAGATGGATTATTACCAATAGCCATCGTAGACTTGCCCTCAGCAGATGCCTTGGCGTTGTCCACATTTATCCAGTCACGCAAACCACCACGACCATATTCATCCAGCACCAGGCGTATTGACGCATCGCTGTATCCATCTACACCAATCAGTTCTGTAAGAGAACTGCGCTGCAAGCGGTGTCGCTCAATGAAAAATCCATCATCAAAATTCGCTGAGTCGGGTGCAGGGTATGCATTGAATGGGTCAAGCCGTTCCCACTCTGTGACCAGTTCCTCTTGTATCACTGGCGCGGTCTGACCTTTTTTGTCCTTGCCCCAGGCTAGCCGCTTTTTCTTACGAATGATCGGCCCTTTGAGCATAGCCGCTGGAAACGTCGTCAGGTCGTCAATGAACTCTGACAGTGCAGTGATGAAGCCGCCTTCTTCAAGCTGGTCCTTCATCTTATACTCCATGCGGTGCATGGCTTGCTGCGCTACATTGCGCTCTTGAGAAACAGCCTGGTCCTTCATCATCAGCAACATATTGCGCACATCCTCGTCGGACATCTGCTGCCCGGAGGACTGCATCTGCTGAATTACTCCCTGGGCCTTACCCATGATTTCCTGCACCTGCTCAGGCTTGATATCTGGTAGCGTTGTGGGTTGAACTGACCAGGGCTTATTGTTCGATGCAGTCAATAACACATCACGAATCCATGCGCCTGCGGAGCGACACTTGTTCGCTGTCAGCATCATGTAAATCGTCGTACCACCCTGCTGCCCGATGATGGACAACTTATCCGGGTCATACTCCCCACGGCGCTGACGCAGTGAACGCAACATGCGCTGCTCCACCGTTTGCTCTTTCGCTGTACGTGCTACCGTCCAACACTTGCGAACATAACTGGCCAAGCCCTGAATCACCGGAGTATTGTTGAACTGCGTTGCTTTTTGACGCTCTTCCTGGCGCAACTGACGTGCAGACTTCATCTGCATAATACCGCCCACAGATGTAATTCCCGGTGCGTTTGCACCCGTAATATTCAAGCCAGTCCCCATCGCCATATTAGCTACCTCTATTTATCTACTAATTAAATTTTACACGATGTACTAACATCAAGCTATATATTAGTTCAGTTGAGTTGTCACTGTAATGCTCCATATACTTATTTAATGATAAATTTTCACTGAATATATACACAGTTACAAACTTAGCCTTGAAAAATTCCTGCTAGAATGCGATATGTAAGAAAATGTTGTACATGCGTTGCAAATGGGAGAAAGTCATGTTTGATCCGAAGTCGATTGCCAATTGTTTCTTGGAGTTGGCGGCCGCTGAAGGCCAAAGTATTGATCCAATGAAATTACAAAAGCTCGTCTATTACGCACATGGTTGGTACGCGGGGTATCGTAATGCGCCATTGATTAATGAGAACGTAGAAGCATGGCAATATGGCCCTGTAATCCCAACTCTTTATCACGAATTCAAACCGTTTGGCGCAGGACCCATTGGTAATAAAGCTATTGAATACCAGAACGGCACCTTTCGGGAAGTACCGGCTCCTGCTGATCCTACTATTCGTCAATTTTTGCATAACATTTGGAAAAGCTATGGTCAATATACTGGCATTAGGCTGTCCGAGATGACGCACGCAGATGGGGGACCTTGGGACCTTACATGGGAACAAACTCACGGTATGCACGGTTCGGATATTCCCTTTGAGTTAATTCGCCAACATTTTGCGGAGGCCGTTTCGCGCGTAAATCAACAGAACCATCAAGGCGTTAACTGATGGGTCGACCTCCTAAAGCTCTCAACAACGGAGAGCAAACTGCGATTGTTATCGACCCGTCAGCAGAAAATTCTAAACAGCCTGTTAAATCAACAAAAGCTAAGTCCACAACTGCTACATCACCAACAGGGAAGGACGAAGAAGATTTCTATCGACAAGCTGGGGAAGCATATAGGTTACAACATCGCAGTCAGGACTTAGGGTGGCTAGGTCGATTCTTTGGTAGCGGCACTTCTGCAGCAACTAATATTGCGGGTTTAGTAGCCGTTATTGGCTTAGTTTGCCTTGTTATCAGTTTTTGCATTACAGCTGAAGCTCAGAAACTGGCAGATGCCCAAAAACTTATTGTTGGGATTATTAGTTCTGCTTTAAGCTTTATTTTTGGTGCCGCCAGTAAAAAATAGTTTGCGTCTATCTTTGTCATCTTTAGGACCATGCGTATGTGACCCTCTCAACCGGCCTGGCCGCTGCCTGAAGTGACTGCCCAGTAGCGTTTCCGTTGGCATGTAGCGCCAGGTACTGCATGCTGTCCGCTATGTGACTGTGCTTGTTCTTGTCCGGTGTATCCATCAACTCCCCATTCGTCTTGATCTTGTACCGATAACCGCCCGCCATGGCAGTGATCAAATTCCTTGCTTCAGGGTCTATTACTATTGCTGGCTTGCCGTCGGCCATACGCGTGAGCCATGCGTCGACTGCATTGATACGAGCCACGATGCTATTTGACCTGGCCGGTATCGCCCGGAAGCCTTCAGACTTCAACACATCAAACACACTTCGTTCGTCCGTCTGCGCTCGTTGCACCCCAGCTGGGTCGCCAATCACCAGTACCGGCATGCCAGGGAACTTCCGCGCCAACAGCGGCTTCAATTTCTCCCTGCAAAACCGCAAAACACCCATACCATCTGACACCAAATCGTCAAAAACCAGCAATCTGCCTGCCGGGTCTATCTGTCCAATCGTGCATGCAGGCGTCAAACCGAAGTCAAACCCCACCAAAATGGGGTTTGTAGACATATTTATGGGCCGTAAAGTCGATTTTGCTATGTGCAAATCACGGTCAAAAGCACGAAAAACAGGCTGTCCAGACAGCGATTTCCCGAATTTTGCGTTGATATACACGTCGATATAGTCCTGTGACTTGCCATCTGCCAGATCTTCGTAGTAATTCGGCGGCAAATACTTCACCCAGTCAGCATCTGGAGACAGTCCAGAGGGCTGAAAGTGCACTTCTGCGGTCCCTGGAGGAGCACTCAACAGCGTTTCCCAGAAGGTATCCATGTCTGGCGGGTTCGTCATGCCCCAAATGTGCTTGTTCGACTTCCCTTCGTCGGTCACGCAGCCCTGGATTGGGTTCCCTTTATCGTCACAACCCCATTCTTCACGGTGCGGCACCATCATTCCATCAGGATATCGCCCCAGACGCCCCTGCACCGCTTCAAAGATGTCCTTATTTATCTCACGGAACTCGTCCAGGATGGCAAAACTGGCCTGCAACGACAGCAACCGGCGTACGTCATTCGCGTCGTCCAGCCCGCGGAACAACACCTCACACTCCACATCATCGAACTTCAGTAAAAACTTCGCTTCCGACTTCATGTACACACCCGCCTGGCCATCGGGGAACCACTTCAGGAAGTCAGGTATCGACGTATCGCGCAACTGCTCGCGGGTATTACGTATCCAGATCGCCCTGGAACGCCGTACACCATCGCTACACGCCGCCATCTTCTTCGCGTGGTACGCAACCTTCATAATCCCCGCTGTCGTCTTGGTGGACCCCACAGGGCCAACAATCAGCTCAATGAACTTGTCACCCAACAGAAACGGCACCACGGTCGGCACCGGGTTGAACGCCAGGCCACCTTTATTCTTCGCTTTCGCCATCGGTATCCTCTACATCTGTGACACCGAAACTGATACCCGACAGGATTGCTTCCTTCTTCGGTACCGGTTGGTTGATGTCTTTAATCTGCGGCATCGCTGCGGCGTTAGGAATGTTGAACGTGATACTGAACTGCGCCCCGCTCATACCCACTGCGTCATTTTTAGGCTTGCGTCCACCCAGGGTAGCGAATGTATCGACACCCGCAGCCAATTGCGCCACTGACACATCCTCAGCCAACAGACGCTTGAAATAGGCATCAGCCAGCACATCGTAAAAGAGGCCAGCCTTGTTACGCGCAGTGACACCCGTGCGGTCATTCTCAGCACGTTGTATGTTTATCTCGCGCAAAAACTCCTGGCTCTGAGACAACTTAATGTACTCAGAGGCCGAGAAGCCATACCTAAACGCAATATCCACCGGTTCTTCAATGCCTGCTGCAATATCCAACAGCATTTCCGGTGGAATGTTCCTAACCCGGTTCGTCAGTTCGCTCATGTTTTTTCACGTAGTCATCCAGTGCTTGTCGTAACTGCTCAGACACCAAAATCCCTGTCGCCGTTGCGCGTTTCTGCAGTTTTGCGTACATCACATCTGGAACAAAGAAATTGCGCCTGGTCATGCCATTGGCTGTTGGTTCGCTACTCATTTTCATCGCCCCGCATTAGTAATATTTATCAATACTAACTAACTGTTAGCACATATACGCATGTTAGAGCGGTGGCATGGATTTGGCAATACTTTGTTGGGGTGGACGCAGCGTATGCCTACGTGTGTATGTATGAAAATACCCTGTGTATTAAGCCGACTACCCGCCCTACCGGGCTGGCCCTGGCCGTTGTCCATCCCCCCCCCCCCGACTGACTCAAAACCCCGTTGATGTAGGGCAGCGACGAACCACATGACTCAATGCCCCTAGTGTATGACGCCATCCAGCGCACTAAGTCGCATAGTGGTGGAGTCTATACGACGGGCAGCGACGAACTACATGACTCAATGCTCTCAATATTGGTACGCCAAGATAGATAACTTGGTGCGTGAAATAACGCGAATTAAATTGGCTTAGTCCCGTAAGGGATTGCGTGGGGAAAACAAGTACCTGTGCAGGAGAATAAAGCCGCCTAGTTGCGAGTAGCGAAGCGTCAAGACTATCTGACGTGGCCGAAAGAGACGAACCCAAAACGCAGAACCATTGCGTAGATCGGGAGGCACCTTGTCGCAATAGCTGACATGAAACGAAGAATCTATATAGGTTGTATCTCTAAGTGCATTCCGTGCATTTAGCAATATTACTTAGGAGTAGATCATGCTGACCAAAACAGCCCACACAATTAACAACATGCACAAAGCGGGAGCAGGCAAGAAACATCGTCGTGCAGTGCATGAAGTACCTGTTGCCGAGTTCAAAGGCATCAAGCGCATTACGTCCATCAAGTTACGTCCTGCGCCGTACCCGCTTGCTGTACTCAGAAGTTAAACCCGCAGTACCCACTCATTCATTTACAGGGAGTAGCATCATGGAACAGATCAAACTGATGGAAACATCAAGCCACAAAGCCCTCATTGACACCGTCGTCAAGGCCAAGGGTAAATTCACCAAAGCAGTACAGGTTGCCGCCACTCAAGCTGTCGGTCACTTCCTGCGTCACGGCGACACTGGTTTCGCCACACGACTGCTCAGTACATTCAGCGACAACACCCTCGGCGCAAAGACATTCGTTGCCTTCATGGAACAGCACGGCGGCATGAAGTATGAAGCCAAGTCACGCAAGAACCCTGCGAAGTTCACCAAGCACGAAACCCGCGACGACTTGCCAGCGGCTGATAACTTCGACGGCATCGTCAGCTACATGCAAGAAATCTACTCAGTGGACTGGACGACCGTCAAACCTGAGCAAGTGGTATCCATGTTTGATGTTGAAACTGGTGTTAAGCAACTGCTTGCCAAACTGGAACGTGAAGCCAAGCTCAACCATGAAGTAAAGAACATTGGTCTCGCCAAACATCTGAAAGATGCGCTGGCTGCTTACCACATGGAAAATCCTGCGACTGATTTGGTTGCTTAATTGTTAAGTGGTGTCAGTCCATAGCGAAGATGCAAAGATACGAAGATGCAAAGATGTAGCAAAAAAAAATCATGTTCGGAATTTTGTTAAATTTATTTTCACAGGATTTAACAATAGCATGCAGAAAGTGCGCTGCATCTTCGCCATGCGTTTTGCATGTCCGGTAGCGAAGATACGAAGATGTAATAAATTTTTCTGCACTTCGCTCGATTTGATGCCGAAAATACGAAGATGCAAAGATGTAGGTAGAAAAAATTTATAAGTGACTTTTTTACGTGCGTCATGTTAGTAACCACTAACAAGAAAAATGCCATCAAAGATGTAGATATATATCGTATATGAAGTAATTAATAAAATTTAAACCTCGCATGCGACCGTTATCATTTTGACAACTACTCTTATATACACACACAAATTTCTTCAAAAATTCCACTTATAAATAATATTCACTTACATCTTTGCATCTTCGCATAAACGCTTTTGGAGGGCCTACCAATGTGATTCTAAGCCGCGCCGAAGGCGCACCTGTCATCAAGTGGATTCAGCACATGAAATCAAAAGTGCTATTAGTGTGTATGCAGACCAAAAACCGACGCCGCTCACACCGGCGTTCAGTTGGCTTCGCACATTCAACCACTTCACAAACAAACGATTGGAGTACCGAATGACCCAAACACTTGTCGCAACCTGCGACGCAGACCTGAAGCTGGCGGTCCATCAATATTGCGCGCATCGTGGATGGTCAATGGCTGACCTCATCAGGACACTGTTGAAGACATATCTAAAGCGCGAGGGATTCTACCCACCCCGTGCATGCAGCAGTGTCACTGCCGAAGTCAAACTGACGTTCAACACACGTCCAACCAACGCAAAGCATCTGCAGGCGATGCCCATTGGTCAGTGCATGGATACCCTCACTACGCTGCCCACACAAGCCGCAGTAGACCTCATCAATGGCATGGACGACGCAGCAAAGAAAGAAGCCCTCATGGAGTTCCTGGTGAGGCACAGGCACGCAAAGCAATGACTGATCGTCGTCACTGTAACGCCTGAACAAGTTTACCTTCGAATGGAGGTAAAGCAGCACCCGTTTCACAATTCAACCATACAAGGAAATGTATATGAAGAAGTTTTCTAAGAGCATTGTGCTGGCCGCGATTTTGGCGGCAACAGCAGTATCACAAGCAGCAGTCTACCAAGTAGGTTCAGTAACCAGTGGCACCAGCGTCTATGGCGTTGACCCATTCGGCCCCACAGTCGCCAAGATTCAACGACCAGCAGGTACAGCAGACGCAGCCATCAAATTCACCGATGGCTCAACCACGACGCTGTCAAACGGCTGGAGCATCATCAGTGGCAGCCAGAAGGTCTTCCAGTCCTATGATGGCGCACAAGCCACTGGCACAAGCGCTACAGCAGGGCTGGATGCAGGGTATGACGCGGTAGCGTTCGTCAAGAACAACATCACATACCAAACAGGCGTACCTGGCACCAAGTGCGCGACATACTTCTTCCTGGGTGGCACATCCGGCACACTGTGCCAGACCAACTACCTCGATTGGATCTGGACCCGCACCACACCGTAATACCCCGGCAGTGACGTAGTACATGCGGTTGACTAAACCCCAGCCGCTCACCAAAATCTCGACCCCTCTTAAACTTTACCAACGAAAGGAAGGTGTGTATGTTTACGCCTGTACGCACAACTGTTAGTAGCTTCATCAAAAAAGCGAAGCACGTTACCCACAGAATCATTGCAGTTGCCCTTGGTTATAAAGTGGAAATCCTGGCGCATGGCTACATACATGGCGCGGTTTCCTACCAAGATGCACTGAGCTGGGCAGCATGCTACGGCATTGAGTGGGGACGTGTGCGTATTACCCGCTACGGCAAAACCATCGCCATGCGCGGCTGATCGTGGCGTAGCCACACATTTATTCATTTACAGGAGCCAGCACCATGTCATCACGCAACCAGTTTCCAGCCCACAATCCTTTCCCATCCCTGCATACCGATGGCGGCACGCCTGTCATTAGCGCTATCCAGAAGTCAGTCACACCAACTTTCAGGGAGTATGTAGCGTCTATTCTTGACGCTGTGGCACAGGGCAAACCAGTTGAAATTCGTCGTATGTTCACAAGTAACGCCTGGGGGCCATTCGATAAAAACGCTGATCGTGACATTGGCTTCAACTTCCGGCACTACGAATACCGCATCAAGAAAGAAACGCACACCATCACATTCCGCTTGGCCCTCCTACAATTGGAAGAGGTAGTTACTCCTGGCGCGATACTTCCATGCAACTACCAGATGATTGAATCATCAAATACGTTCATTCAATGGCTCGGTGAAGAACAACACTACGCATACGAGGTGTGAAATGAAACTCATCATCGCTGGCCAGGCCGAGTCACCTATCATGCGCGCTGCCTATAAAGCCCATCTCCAACAACTGACCCAGGAATTGGCGTTACTACCGATCCAAAAGCGTAAGCACGTCAGCGGTTTCGTGTACTACGTTGTTTGTACCTTAACTGCATTCATGTTAGCACTTGCCTCAATATGTCTACCTGCAATCAGCTATGGTTTGAGCCTTTTCATATGCCTGGCATCTGCGGCATGTGCAGTTTCTTTCATCATCACAGTGGCTATGCACCTCAGCGCCATGATGGCACTACGTGAACGACAGAAGGCAGTAATTGCAGCAGTAGCGTACTTAAAAATGCTGGCAGGAGAAAACCATGGCACTTAAATGGAAAGAAGGCCACCCAGAAACACCTGGCGTGTATCGTGTATTGCGAAGCAATTATCTGGATGCTGCCCAAGTGTATGCAGTATGGACGGGTACTTACTGGGCAACGGCTATGTCAGCGCTTCTACGTGCTGAGGAAGAAGCTGTTCATGGTGGTCGCGCAGCTATTCAAGACCGCTACTGGCTCCCGCTGGAGAACTCAAATGACAACAGCATTTAACAAAGGTAACCCACCAGAACCAGGCTTATATCATGTGTTTTACGCCGGGTATGGCAACAACGCGATATATGCGCACTGGAGTGGCCGCAAGTGGTTTTCTCCTGCATTCAATCCATATGAAGCAGAACGCTATGCACTGGTAAGGGAGCTTAACATCTCACAGAGCCTTGAGTGGAAGGAGTTACATAATGGTTGACAGAACAAGATACAAAACCGGTAACCCACCGGAACCAGGGGTTTATAAGATCAAAGCAGTAGGTAATTGGTCAGGTGACACCCCAAGATTCTCTTTATGGACTGGATGTGAATGGTGTCGCCCCCGACATGACGTGATATCAGCAGAGATTCATGCCCTGCATCTGGGTACTCGCTCTTTGAACGGCGTCCGTTGGAAACGCATAGAGGTGAACGATGGCTGATACATGGCACACAGGCACCCCACCAGAACGTGGACTGTACCTTCGTTTGATACATGGGTCGCGTGCGGTGTATGCCATGTGGGACGGACGCAGATGGTATGGATACACGGCGCAATTACAGGAAGCTGAAGACAGCGCCTTGAGAAATAATGTCTCAGACTACCAGAGCAACAGCATGATTGAGTGGCAAAAAGCAGGAGCAGAACATGAATAAGTTTATTAACCCAAAAGAACCAGGCGTGTACCGCCGAGGTTACGATGCCAATGGGCGTGTAGTCAAAGAGTACAGCTACTGGGACGGCGAAGTGTGGCACCTGTCAGCACCCACTGTTGGAGCAGCAGAGCATAACTACAAAGTCTCATGCGGCAGCAAGTCCGGCTTTCAAACGGCACCATGGTTCTACCTCAGCGAGTATGAAAAAGCTGAACACCTGTGGTTTGATGGCACCTCCTATATGCCCGACACACCTGGCATCTACTACAGGATTCCGTCAAAGGTAGCCAACATCAAAACGCTGAGCTATTTCGATGGTAGAACATGGTACATCAGCGCCATGAGCGTGCGCCGTGCCTACACACAGTTTCTGGAGAAGTCTGAAAGCCACTCACAACGTGGATGGTACTGGCGACCAGTGAACCCGACCAAACAAGTAACAGCAATAGCAGCATAACGGTTGAACGCCCCAGCGGGAGGTGGGCAAACACCCGCAGCAAGAGTGTGCAGCTCCTTTCGGTTGTCAGATTTACGTGCACATGATCTTGCCGACAGCCTGGAAAGACAGGCAATCAGCACACTCAGCACAACACCTTCAAATTCATTTACTCAACAAGGAACAGAAATGAGCGCGATTAAATTCCGTAAGCCCAATGCTCAAGAACGCACCACGTTCTGTGGAGCCGAGGTCATCAAAGCAGAAAGCTTCGTGTCCACACCCGGCAATGACATCAGCATCAACGAACTGGTCATAGGCCGTGTCACTACAAACAGCAACGTCACCGAGCTGTTTGTTGGTGTAGTCACTGCACTGCATGACGATGGAACATATGACCTGCTGCCGCTGCAGTCAACAGCAGAATTGCGTAGTGGTTCCGCTATCCCTAGCGGTTGGACGAACAGCTACATCGTGCACCGCAGTCTCGCACGTAACACCATCAACGGTTCATCCCTGAGCCAGTGGCTGGATGCATACCGCGACAGCCGCGTGTCACCAGACAGCCCATGTGTCAATACCGGCACCTATGTGGTCAACATGCCGCGTGAGTTCGTGTACAAAGTAAAGTTGAATGACTTTGCTACATCATCGCTGCTCCGCTCCATGAACACAATGCGTGAACTGCGCTACAACACAAAGCCTGGTGTGCGTATATTCCAGAAACTGGCACGACTGGCTCCTGGCAACCTGATTATGTCGCGTAACCGTGACATAGCTGCGTCGGGTATGACCTACGAGAACATCCAGTACGGTATCAAGCAACGCCAGCAACAGGCGGAAAAAGTCAGTGATCTGCTGATTGCGCTGCGCAAAGGCGGGGTACCCACATGGACCCGTAGTGGCAAGACCCTGCTCGACCACATGCAGGCGGGCAAGAAGTCAGGTGATGCATATCGTGAAGTGTACAGGGGTGACAACTCCTGTGCAGATGCCATCAGTGTCATACAACGTATCAGCGATAAGTATGTTGACCTGACAAACGTTGGTTGTGGCCACATTGTAAAAGACCAAGACACCATGTATGTCAAGCTGTCCAACAGCGAGGACTTGCGCATCTGCAAACACTGCGCTGATAAGGCGTTCACAGAAACGGTGTATCACAACGAGTCACCAAGACGTGTTGAGCCAGACTATATCCGTGCCAACAGCATCCGCACTTTCGACCATGGCGATGATCTTGTTCATATTACACCGCCACAAGCGTTAGTACGTAATTACCACAGCAGCAAAAGTAAGTTCACTGCACTGCCTTTGTTAGATGGTACCCATCATTTTGGTGTGCAGGTCGGTATAGAACTGGAGGTACAGTGTACCCCTAAATTCGCTTCTCAGCACGGCACAGAAGAGCGTGACGAGGACGATG
Source organism: Undibacterium sp. Ji42W (assembly GCF_049340405.1). NCBI lineage: Bacteria > Pseudomonadati > Pseudomonadota > Betaproteobacteria > Burkholderiales > Oxalobacteraceae > Undibacterium > Undibacterium sp. Ji42W. The sequence goes on along the minus strand of NZ_JBMPOV010000003.1, from coordinate 490,167 downwards.
ATGACGACGATAACGAGTACACCAGCGGTGATTCTCGTGGGGATGACAACGCCCAGAATGCCGCAGCAAGAATGCTCCACAATGCCTTCGGCAGCGCCATGAAGGACGTGTGTGGCAAGGCAAACCGCTATGCCTTCTATGAGTACGATGGCTCAGTAGACCAAGGGTTTGAAGTCATCTCCAACTACGGACCAATGGAGACACACCGCCACATCATCGCCACAGCGATGGGGCCGAACGCAGAGGGCAAGTACCCCTACGCCAAGGTACTGCGTAGCCACGATGCAAGTTCATCCTGCGGCCTGCATGTGCACCTGACCAAGCCAAAGTCCCTGATGCATGCATCGCGTATCTATGCGTTCATCAACAGCGCACAGAATAAAGACTTGGTGGAGTGCGTGGCACGGCGTTACAACAACCAGTATGCAGCCATCAAGAACGAAACGACCAAGGCGCAGATAGGCAAGGCTGGGAAGATTGCGAAGAATTGCAAGAACTATGACGGCAATGTTCAACCGGAAACGATCAAGACCAGGTTCAACCAGTTGCATGATGAAAGCCGCTACAGCGCGATCAACTACAACAATACGCACACCGTTGAGTTCCGTATGTTCAAGGGTTCTATGCTGCCGACGACAGTCCTGGCGTGTATGGAGTTTGCGTATATGGTGTGGATGTTTGCCCGCGACACCAGCGTCGAGAAGCTGAACGAAGTTGAGTTCATCAAGTACATCAAGCGCGCCGAGAACTTGAAAGAGAGCGGTTATCTGCGTGCATACCTCATAGCCCGTGGTCGCATGCCAGCGCCGAACGTAAAACCTGGTGTAAGGAAGCCAGCAACACCAGTAGCAGTAACAGGCGAGACCTGATCAGCCACCCGCCATCAACACCCACTCACTCACTCATTTATTTACTTACTTAGAAAGAAACAATATGTGCTTATTATTCACACAAACACCAGCAACCCGTAAATCCAACCTCACAGATGCACAACTGGCTGACTTCTACGACAGCAATAAGGACGGGTTCGGTGTCATGTATGCAAAGGACAACGTCCTGTACACGGAGAAGAACCGTGGCACAGTTGAAGACTGGATTGCGTTCTACCGCAAGCACGAACACCGCGACGCCGCCTTCCACCTGCGTATGCGTACCCATGGCAGCTTTGAGTTGGAGAATGTGCACCCCTACCCTGTCGCCGGGTTTGATGGCCCAGCTAAACTGCCACTGGCCCTGATGCATAACGGCATACTGAACACCGGTAACGCAGCAGATACGACCAAGTCAGACACCTGGCACTACATCCGTGACTTCATTCACCCACTGATCAAGCACAGCGGTGACATCCTGTTCACGACTCAGATGATCGATATCCTGGGCAAGCACATCGGCTCCAGCAATAAGTTCGCCATCATGGATGCACATGGTCGCCTCGCTGTCGTCAATAAATCCGCAGGCGTTGAGTGGAACGGCATGTGGTTTAGTAACACTTATGCCTGGGATGCATTTAACGACCAGCTCTACCCTGGCCGTCCAGCAGGTAAGTATGTTGGTTACACTGGCGGCAGCTACTACAGCAGCCGTTGGGACGACGAGTTCGCAGACTTTCACCAAACAGGTGTACGTCGTGTAGGTCACACCAACCTCACTGCTGGCAGTAAAGACAAAGAGATTCTGGTCAAAGGTGAGAAGACCACGAAGCAGGAAAAGCGCGAGAAGAACGCCAAGAACCCAGGCGTCAACCCATCGCTGTTGGATGACTTGGCCTATATCCACTCCCTGCTGGAAGACGAGCTGAAGCGCGTAGGCAATCGTGTCAGCCATACAGAACGCTCCCGCTTTCTGAACGCCCTGGGTCCAATCGGTGCAGAACAGATACTGGAAGAAGCGGTCATGGGTGCCATCGATGAAGATGAAACTGTTCGTATGATGCTCGACCCTGTTCTGGCCATGAAGCACCTGGGCCTGAAGGTCACTGAAGGCGGCGTGTTTGAGTCACGAGTGTGAATTATGGACCAAGTACAAACAGACATCATGTCGTACATGCAGCAGAGCAACACGAAATACTTCAGCACAGCAGATATCATCAGCGCAACCAAGCTGCCCATGAAAAAAGTTCGTGAAGCCCTGCATGCCATGGTCGTAGAACAACAACTAAAAAGAGAACACGCCACCAACTGCGCGGTGCACTATTACATTCCAGGTAAGGTCTTTAATACGGCACCAAAAATCGATAGGGCCTATACGAAACCGTTAGAAGGTTACACTAAAAAGTTATTGGCTCACAAAGAATTGTGTATGTTGGTTAATAGGAGGTAGAATGTCAGCACACGACAAAAACAAGCAACACAAGACAGACGAAGTGCATAGCAGACTGGCACGAATTGAGTCCCGTTTAGTGCACTTCATGCTCAGCGTAGGCATAGACCCTGGTGGTCAGCGCCTGGATAAACCAGCCCAGCCTCCTGCTGCGTTGGTGAAGGAGAAGGAATAACACCGTGACCCAGCAAGATAAACAAGAGTTTCAGCAATACCTGGCCACACTCACATGGGGGCAACTCCATGGTGTGCTGGAGAAAGAGCAGCTAGCAGGCCGGGCAGACTACGCAGAGTTAGCGCGTCTCGCCATAGTCGCAAAATCGTGAGTCAACTCATTTAATCAAGGAACAAACATGACATCGCAGAACACAAAAGACATTGCTGTACAACGTGCAGTGAGCCTGTTGAACGCATCTGGTGCAAAGTACAAGATCATCTTTGAAGGTCAGGAGTACGGCGAACTGGTGGCAGTAGAGCTGAACAAACACAAGCAAGTGCGTACCAACAAGTTTGCTTATCTCTACAAAGAGCGCATGGCAGAAATGCAGCCAGGTGACGTAGTTCAGTTCGAGCACGACAAACCAGAAGCCCTGCGCAGCACCATCTCAGCGCGTGCTGCCCAACTGTGGGGTCCAGGTGCACACATTTCCACCTGTAAAGATGGCAAGGTAGAACTGCTGAGAGTGTCCTGATGCATCGTGCCACAACATGGGTAGATTGCGCCGTAGTGTACGCAGTGGGCGTCGTTTGTGGTATCGGCCTAATGGTAATAACCGGCTATGACGCCCCTGCTCCACCAGCACAATCACCTGTTATCAACACCGAAGTCAAGGAAGTCTGCACCGTGCAGGCAGCCGCCAAGTGGTGGACAGACACAACAGATATGAAAGCCGCGAAGCGGGAATTATGCGGAGGTAAATAATGGCACAAAACATGGAAATCGACCCGATCACCATGAAGGCGCTAGAGAATTTAAGCAACACACTGGAAGGCGATCAGGAAGCTGTACTTGTCATCAGTAGTCCGTCAGGTCAGTACCAGGTCTCAGTGTATGCCCTGGGTGGTCAGATGTACCAAGAAGTTATGGCGCGTGCGCTATCCACCATGATGACGGCACTGCGCAAAACAGGCGTAGGCCAGCACGTACACAAGGCACCGGAGACTATGCAATGAGTCCAGACGCAGTAGATAAAAACATACAAGAATGGGAATCCCGCCAGAGCAACTTGCTGCTGATGGAAGGTGGCTACCCCCATTTACCACAGAGGCCAACTTTGAAAAAGATCACACAAGAACAAAAGCAAGCCGTCAATCAAGACAAACTCGACAACGTCTACACCCAGCGCAACACCCTGGTAGTTGCCTTCGCCCTGGCCATGGAAGCACTAGGCCATAAAGTAGGTCGCGGGTTTGACGATGATAAAACCAAAGACTGGGCAGATGAATGGCGTCATGTTGTGTACGTCGAGTTACCAGACCGCAGCCAGATATCGTGGCACATCGCACCAAAAGACCTGCCACTACTGGACATGCTGCCTGAGTACGAGGGCAAATGGGATGGCACGTTTGTGGGCCGTTCTCCTGAGTGGCTGGAAACTTTGGCGGAGTGAGCATGAGCATCATCACCCTCGACAAGGAAACCTACTACAGCAAAGAGTACAGCCTGAGCAAGATGACGACTGAGGAATACATCCGTGACCCGCGGTTCCAACTGATCGGTTTCTCTTACCAGATCGATGATGGCAAGCCCACGTGGATTACAGGCAGCGACAAGTACATGGCCGAACACCTTCATTCCCTGGAGCTGGAGAAGCACACACTCATCGCACAAAACTCTTTGTTCGACGCGTCGATTATGTCCTGGCATTACGGCATTCACCCCAAGTTCATCATTGACACAATGAGCATGGCCGCGCCCATTCAGTCCATCACCAAAGGTAAATCGCTGGATGCCCTGGCCAGGCACTTCAAACTGGGGGTCAAGGGCAAGGAAGTCGTAGCTGCGATGGGTAAGCGCCGTGAGGACTTCACACCAGAAGAATTGGCACGGTACGGCGGGTATTGTGACAACGACGTTGCATTGACTTACGCTTTATTTAATACGCTGCGCGAGTACAGTACTCCACAGGAAATGTACGTCATCGATATGTTCCTGCGTCTGTACACTGACCCTATTCTGGTTCTAAACAAACCATTGTTGGAACAGCATTTAGTGAACGTCGTGGAGCGCAAGGAAGCATTGTTGGCGAAGGTCGAAGCCATAGTAGGTAAAGATGGTCTCATGTCCAACCCAAAGTTCGCAGCAGTGCTGCAAAAACTGGGCGTAGTTCCACCGACCAAGATCAGTAAAAGCACAGGCAAGGAAACCTTCGCGTTCGCCAAGACAGATGCACCCATGAAGGAACTGCTGGCGCATCCAGATGACCGGGTGCAGGCAGTGGTCGCAGCACGTATGGGGGTCAAGTCCACACTGGAGGAAACCCGTACACGTAACTTCATCGCCATGGCCGTTCGCGGGACTCTGCCTATTGCATTGAATTACTATGGCGCTCATACAGGCCGGGCCAGTGGTGCGGAGTCCATGAACCTGCAGAACCTGCCCCGTGGCGGAACCCTGCGTCAAGCCATCGAAGCACCACCTGGGTATAAGGTCATCGCCTGTGACTCGTCGCAGATCGAAGCGCGTGTCGTTGCATGGCTGGCTGGACAGGAAGACTTGCTGGAAGCGTTCAGGAATAAGGTCGATATCTATTCGTCGTTTGCGTCTGATGTTTACGGCTATGAAGTCAACAAGTCCATGACAGACCAGCGTTTTGTGGGTAAGACAGCGATCCTGGGCCTGGGTTTCCAGATGGGATGGAAGCGTTTTGCTGAGCAAGTCAAGTCCATGTCAGGCATTGTCATCTCAGAGGCTGACGCCAAACGTGTCGTGAACCTGTACCGCAGCAAGTATTACCGCATCAGCGAACTGTGGGACGCCGCCGATACCGCCATGAAGATTGTGGTGGCTGGTGGCACTGCCGAGTTCGGCGTGGGCATCAAGTTGATTTGGGCCAGTGAAGGCGTTCACTTGCCCAACGGCATGATCGTGCGCTACCCTGGCCTGCGCTACGATGCAGAGTATGAGTCTTTTGTTTATGACGACCGCTACGGCAAGCGCAACAGGATTTATGCAGGCAAGATCATTGAGAACGTCGTTCAGGCGCTGGCCCGTATCATCGTGTTCTATCAAACATGCAAGATTGACAAGCAGTTGCGTAAGTACGACAAACCTCAATCCAGGTTCAAGATCGTTCTGTCTGTACACGATGAAGCAGTGACAGTGGCACCAGCCAAGGCCGCAGAGAAAGTAAAGGAGATGATGGTGAAGACAATGAGCCAACCGCCCGTCTGGGCACCTGATTTACCGGTAGCTTGTGAGGCTGAAATTGGTGCTAATTATGGCGAATGTAAGTAGGTTGTTACGAAAAATGTGATTAGGTACTTGCCATGACGTGTGTATGTCACTATCATTCCTGCAAGATGAAAAGGAGAGATACATGCTCACAGTTAATTACAACGTGGCTCGTGCGACAGCAGCCGTGCAGTTTTTAGTTAATGACTCATATGCAGCGTCCAGGTACAAGAAACTACGAAGTGCCGTAGCGCGCCCTTTCGTGCTTCCGTTTAAGGAGGAAAAAGAAGTGCTGAACGAACTGGTTTTGATTGGCCGTCAGTCTCCACTGGCCCTGGAAAAGCTCATTGCTATTGCCGAGTTCAAGCGCAATGTTGATGACAAAACCTACATGGCAACATTAATGGCTGCCCAACGTCGTCGTGTCAAAGATGCATTGTTTGTCGAACAGACAATGGCTGGAGTCAAGTACACCCATGAAGAACGCTATGAGGCTGAACGTCGCATCAGGACTAACTGGTCCAACGAACGAGCCATGCTACTTGAACAAGAAACCAAGAAGCACGAAGAGAAATTTGGGGAACCACTTCCGTATGAAACAAGACGTGAAATTATTAAGCTTTTCTGGGACAGAATTGATACATTACTGGTGCGCCTGAAAAAAGAAGCAGTAGAAAAAAGTGAGCAAGTCCGGGTTGCTAAAAAATACAAAGTTGAAGTCGACAAACACATTCCAGAAACTGAAGTTGCCCGTAAGCTTACTGCCGCACTAGAAGCAGCAGAAAAAACTAAGAGAAACAAATAAAATGCGGTATTCTACTAACATATTAAATTTAACCCACTAACGAAACGGTGGGTTTTTCCTTAAGGAAAGCCCATGGCATGGACGTATTCCCAGCTAGAAGCATTTGAAACTTGCCCCAGGCAATACTATGAAGTACGTGTAAAAAAGAGTATCCCCTACGTACAGAACGAATCAGCCAAGTGGGGGGATACAGTGCACAAAGCCATTGAACACAGAATAATGAACGCAACCCCTCTTCCTGAAGGGATGCACCAGTGGGAAGGCATCGTGAACAAGTTCGCTGCACTCCCAGGCAAGAAGATAGCCGAACAGAAAATTGCGATCACAAGTGACTTCCAGCCTTGTGACTACTTCGCAAAAAACGCATGGAGCCGTGGCAACATTGACCTCTCCGTGGTGTGTGGTAAGACCGCAATGGTCACCGACTGGAAAACTGGCAAACGCAAATTAACCGATCAGACATACCTCTATGCAGGCTATGTCTTAATACACAACCCAGCAGTAGAAAAAGTCCATACCTCCTTTGTATGGCTCAAAGAAAGAAAAGTCGATACCGAAACAGTGACCAGAGAAGACATGCCACATCACTGGCAGAAACTCCTGGCGCGCTACCGGCGCATCGAAATAGCACACGAGAAAAATCAATGGCCAGCTACACCATCAGGGTTATGCAAGAGCTATTGTCCTGTAACCAGTTGCGAGTTTTGTGGGAGAGGCGGATGAAACATACAGTTTATGCAGTGCTGACGGATGAAGAGTTGGTACGAAAAACAGAAATAGCCGAAGTGAGTGGCAGTGCAAGTGACCTTGAGCTGGAGTTGATGTTCAGATTAAGAAGTCGACTGGATGCCGAGGCCAACGACGTGGAGGACACCGATGGCCCGCACACCTGAAGGAAAGGTAAAGGACGCAATTTCTGCAGTCCTTCGGGAGAGAGGCATCTGGTACTTTCTCCCCGCCAACAACGGCTTTGGTAAGCATGGCATCCCAGACTACATCTGTTGTCTCAATGGAAAATTCCTAGCCATCGAAGCCAAAGCCCCTGGCAAACGTTCTAACACATCAGAGTTACAAGATCATACGATTTCAGACATCAAAGGGCATAACGGGTTAGCAGTTGTGATCGATGATGTTAGTCAGTTGGAGGCATTTTTAAATGAGCTGTGAAGCAGATATAGCAGACAAAAACATAGAACGCGTGCTAGAAGCAGCACGCAGCAGGATAACCACCAGGCAGGAAGTTGCAGCCACAGGGCAGTGCCTTTACTGCGACGCAGACGTATCACCTACCCGACGGTGGTGCGATGCAGACTGCAGAGACGCCTGGGAAGCAGCACGACGGAGGAAATAATGCCAAAGACAGCACATGCAAAAGCATACGATGCCGCCTATGAAGCCAGGCCGGAACAAGTAAAGAAACGCGCCATGCGAAACGAGGCACGACGAGAGTTAGAGAAACAGGGTCTGGTACGTAAGGGTGATGGCAAAGAAGTTGATCACACCAAGCCACTGAGTGGTGGCGGGACAAATAAACGAAGTAATCTTCGTGTGATCAGTGAGGAACAAAACCGTGGTTGGCGTAAAGGTCAGAGTTCATACGCACCTAAAAAGGCGTAGAATGATGCACACGTACCCAATTCAGCGTAGGTAGGCCCATGCTTATAAACGAGAAATCGCAGGCTCTGATATTCAAACTAAAAGAGCCGTCCAAGATCACGTCAGTGATCACATCAGCAAAAGAAGTCATGCATAAGGGCTGGCCCATTGTAGCGGTACCACATCGTCCTGACGAAGTGCTTGTCCTGCGTAACATGGGGTATAACCCACCAGACCCGCTACCGATGTACTACGATTTCCCTGGCGGTAAGACTCCGTTCAAGGCACAGATATCCACGGCTAACTTCGCATCCATGAACTCGCGCTGTTTCATTTTGAACAGCATGGGTACTGGTAAGACCATCAGTTCATTGTGGGCAGCGGACTACATGCAGCGCATCAAGCGGGTCAACCGCATACTGGTGGCTTGCCCACTCTCCACCATGCAAGACACCTGGGCAAACGAGGCGTTCTACAATTTCCCTGACAAGACGGTCGTCGTGATTTACGGTACAGCCAAGCAACGTCTTAAGCGGCTGGAACAAGAGGCAGACATTTACATCATCAACACCGATGGCGTAGAGATTATTGCCGACGCGCTGGCCAAGCGTCCTGACATTGACCTGATCATCATTGATGAACTGGCACTGTACCGCAACGCCTCGACCAATCGCTGGAAGGCAATGAACAGAGTGTGCAACAAGCAGACTCCACGAAAAGTGTGGGGCATGACTGGCGCACCAATGCCACATTTACCAACTGACGTATGGTCACAGATTCGACTGGTGACACCGACAAGCACGGCGATATCCAGTTCGTTTGTGCGCTTCCGTGAACTGGTAATGCGTCCTGTAGGGCCACATAAGTGGGTGCCGAAGGAAGACGCTGTACAGACTGTGTTTGGCCTCATGCAGCCCAGCATACGGTTCGCACTGGATGACTGCCTGGACTTGCCACCCCAGACTTTGGTGACCCGCGAAGTAGAACTGACTCCAGAGCAGAAGAAGGCGTACAAGGACATGATGAAGCGCCTGAAGACTGAGTATGCCAATGGTGAGATTCTGGCTGTGAACGCTGCCGTCAAAGCCGCCAAGCTGTTGCAGATCAGCCTGGGTGTGGCGTATGGTCCGAACAAAGAGTTGGTCGTTATTCCGTCGCAGCACCGCATCAATGTACTGCGCGAAATCATCGAAGAGTCGGAAGGCAAAGTGATTGTGTTTGTACCACTCACAGGTGCACTGGAATATGTGGCAGAACAGTTGCGCAGTGAGTGGACAGTCGCTACCGTAAGTGGTGCAACATCGAAGTCACAGCGTGATGAAATCTTCCACAATTTCCAACGCTCGAAAGACCCGCATGTTCTGGTGGCGAATCCATCCACCATGTCCCACGGATTGACGTTGACAGCAGCTACCACCATCGTGTGGTGCGGCCCGACGAACTCAAACGACACCTATGTACAGGCTTGCGCCCGTGTCAGAAGGCCAGGCCAGAAACGTACCACGGTGATCGTGCACCTAGTAGGCAGCCCCATTGAACGGGTGATATTTGAACGATTGCAAGGCAAGCAGGAATTACAGAACGTATTGCTGGATTTACTAAAGGAACAGAAAGATGACTGAGGCAGAAGGAATTGAACTGTACATCGCGGTGCGAGACAGGCGTTCTAAACGCAAAGAAGACTACACAAAGCAGGACGCAGGCGACAAAGCCATACAAGACAAACTGGAACAAGAGTTCATGAAGAAGTTCCAGGCCAACGGCACAGACTCACTCACAGTACGCGGTATAGGCACAGCCTACACATCCAAACGTACCAGCGCCAGCGCAGCAGACAAGTCCGTGTTCTTCGATTATGTGCGGGAACATGAACAATGGGACTTGCTGGATATCAGGCCATTGAAGTCTGGCATTGAGGAGTTCAAAGAACGTACTCATGAACTTCCACCAGGTATCAATTGGTCAGAAGAAATTGTAGTCAACGTTAGAAGATCATAGTAGTATTTACCACCTAACAGGAGAAACACAATGAGTGCGATTATTCCATTCGACTTTGGAGCAGTACCAGCGTATCTGCAACAAACTGCAACATCCGCCGACGCCATGTTGGCACATGCCAGCAAGGGCATGACGACGCTGAGTATCAAAGGTAAAACTTTCGCCATCGTCCGTGGTAAAGAACGCGAACTGGTCATGAACCCTAAAGACCCGGAAAGCGTAGCACAGTACGTTGAAGTAGTGATCTTGAAAGTCAGTCCACACAAAGCCAAGGTGTTCTACGCCGCCGGTTATGCAGATGGTTCAGACGGTAAGCCTGACTGTATGTCCAACGATGGCATCAAGCCAGACCCGACAGTACCGAAGCCTCAATGCTCCACTTGCGCAGCCTGCCCACGTAATGTCTGGGGTAGCAAGATTGGCGAAAATGGTAACAAGGGCAAAGCCTGCCAAGACTCCATCCGCATTGCAGTAGCACCGGCTGACAAGCTGGACGACGCCATGCTGGTACGTATCCCACCAGCGACGATCAAGAACCTGGCTGACTACGGCAAACTGTTGAAACAACATGGCGTTGGCCCGGCAGGCGTTGTTACCCGCATGGCGTTCGACAATGAATCGCCAACACCTCTGCTGACGTTTAAACCAGTGGGGTTTCTGTCCCAAGAGCAGGTCACTGAAGCCCTGGAAATCTCTACTGGTGACAAGGTGCAGAACATCATCGGCGGCAGCGCTGAGGAATATGCAGAAGCACCACAACAGGCACCATCCCAACCAGTAGCTGCGCAGGCTGCAGCACAGGGCGCAACTGCGCCAAAGATCACGCAGGCAACGAAAGAAGTCAGGGAAGTTGAAGTGATCGCTGCGGTACAAGAAGCTGTGCTGATAACCAATGCCGCCAATAAAGCAGCAGATACTGATGGTACGCCAACTGTAGTCACCTCGCTGGAAGATATCGACCTGGACAATCTCAGTTTCGACTAATCCATTAGCCTGACCTGGTGGGGGTTCGCCCCCACTTTTCTTTTTCCAGGAGGAACAATGAGCGACCAATTAGCACCATCAGCAACACAGGTAGGCGGCACCCACTACAAAGACATGCCCATCCAACCGATGGAGTTTTGCATGAAGAATAAGTTCGACTACGCCACATCCAACGTCATCAAGTACGTGACGCGGAAAAAGGGGGATGCCGCTAAACGAGCAGAAGACCTGCGCAAAGCCATCCATTGCATCCAACTGTTGGCCGAACATGAAGGAATAACATTATGACAAATCAAGTAGAGTACAGCATAGACGCCAGAAAGCTGGCAGGCGTAGTGAATGAATTGAACCAGGTGGCAGCAGGCAAAGGCTTTACCAGACTGGAACTCATACTCGGCCTGGCTGAATACGCAGGACGCTGCATCGTTGATTCTGCAGAGACACCCATACAAGCCCAACAGATTGCCCAGGTAGCCTTCAGTCACCTGTCACAAACAATCACCGCAGGTATGGCGGCTAACAAATCCAGTATCGCAAGGTTAGGATGAATACATTAGAGTTCTTTCAGAGTGTCATGCCACCCACTGGTGGTAGCTACGCTGTCGTCGTTCGTGCTGGGGCAATGCCTCGCCACATCTACTGTAAAGACCTGACCGAACTCGCCAATAAAGTCATATCTGTTGATCGCCACCCTGAAGACCTGACAGCCTATTTCGCCCTGGCTACGTACCGTGAACCCTTCGTTATGGGTATCAACGGCAAAGGCGAAGAGGTCAAGCAGTGGCGTGTAAACAAAAACCGGATGGATGTAAAGTCCTTCTGGGTTGACCTGGATTGCGGCGAGGAGAAGGCAGCAGACGGGAAAGGATACAAAGACAAGAAAGAAGCAGTTGCAGCATTGTTAGAGTTCTGTAAGACGGTGGCGCTACCCATGCCACTGGTAGTAAGCTCAGGCCGAGGCATCCATGCCTACTGGCCACTGACTGAGGCAATTAGTTTCACTGAGTGGGAGGCGACAGCCACGAAGTTCAAGATGCTGGCTGCGCAGGAGAAGCTATTAGCTGACCCAACACGTACAGCAGACGCAGCGTCCATACTGCGCCCAGTCGGAACACATAACAAAAAGGCTGCACCACTAGAAGTAAAAGTACTACTCACACACAAAATAGTGTTAGCACCTACTGATTTCGATAGCATAGTGACTGCTGCTTTACACGAAGATGTTAGTGCATTATCGCTTTTCAGTAAGCCGCTACCCGACTATCTGAAGGCCACAGCAGACGAAACAGCAGCGTCACATTCACGCGCTTTCCTGCCTTCTGATGCAGATAAAGTGGCAGACGGATGTCAGCAGATAAACGTGTTTCGAGCCACTGGCGCGGTGGAGTATCCAGTCTGGTTTGCAGCAATAGGTGTACTGAAACACTGCACCAACGGTGAACAAAAAGCCCATGAATGGAGCGCCAAGCACACGTCGTACACCGCGCACGAGACACAGTTCAAATACGACTCGTATAACGCTGGCCCATCCACATGCGAGAAGTTCAGGTCTGATAACCCCAAGAGCTGCGAAGGATGTCCTCATGCAGAACAAGTGACGTCGCCAGTGCAGTTGGGTGCGGTTGCGCCGCCGGTTAAACCTGCTGAGATTGTCACTGTGGTGGTTGATACGGAGGTTGTAGAAGTCGAGGTACCACAACTACCCGAAGGATACTGGTTTGAAGATGGCGTCATGTACGGCATGGGCTTTGACAAAAAAGGGAACCAGATTGCAGTAGCGTTTGCCAACTCCCTGTTCTACCTGACTGAGTGGGCGAAGTCATCTGAAGGCTATCTCACCAAGGCCAGGACACACGAAAAGCATGGTGGTATCCGGGAGTTCGAGTTACCCATCGAACTGATCGCTGAAGGGTCCAGTGGACTACGTAAGCACCTGGGTAAAAACGCAGTTTTATTAACTAACAACAGAGAATCAATCAACGTTATGTCTTCTTATTTAGCCTCCTCAGTCTTGAAACTGAAAGAAGCCGCTGCAGCAAGAAAACAGTTGACGCAGTTGGGCTGGAACGCCGACCTGACCGAGTTCGCTCTGGGCAGTACGATTTATCGTGCAGGTGGTGAGACTGTTGAAGCCACCTTGTCTGGCGCAGCCAACAGGGAAGGACTTACACCGAAGGGTGATGTTAACGACTGGATTGCAGGCATCAACACCATGTACAACCATGATGGCATGGAGCCGTATCAGTATGCAATCTGTACGGCACTGGGTTCGCTGTTGACACCCATAGCAGCCATCGACAAGTACAACGGCATCCCGCTGGCATTCACTGGCACCAAATCCGGTACCGGTAAAACCACGGTGTGTGCTTCGGCGCTGTCCGCACTGGGTAACTCCAACAATCTGACCATCAATGGCCTGCGCCATGGCACCACCAAGAACGGCTTGTATGCCAGCTTTGCCGCGCTTCAGAACATTCCTTTGCTGATCGACGAAGTGACCAACTCATTGGCAAAAGACTTCAGTGAACTGATGTATTGCACAGCCAACGGTCAGAGCAAAGTACGCTGTGACAAGGCAGGTAATCCACTGCCTGTATTCCGCTGGGCCATGTCCTGTTTCATGACTGGCAATGGCGACATCAGCGCCACCATGTCTGCCAAGGGCAAGAACTCAGAAGCGGAGTCAGTGCGGCTGATTGAAATCTATGCCGATGATATCGAACCGCCCATGCAGTCCAGGGAAGTCGCCATCGAAGCGCTGGGTAAAATCGCATCAGCAGCAGGCACACCAGCAGTTGTGTTCATTAACTACTGCCTGAACAACATGGAGGCTGTAAAGAGCTTACTTCGTGCTATCAACATGAAAATAGAAACAGCCATCGGTGAAGGCCATGCCGAACGCCGCTTCTATATAGGCCACGCTACATGCACCATGGCAGCAGCGAAGATCATGAAACAGTTGGGATTGATTTCGTTCAATACCCAGGCAATGTACGACTGGATTATTGCGTACCTTGAGAAACGCTGTGACAACATCAAGAACGAGAATGAACAGTCTGCTGAAGCCATCATGTCTGACTTCATGAATGAGTTTGGCCGCAATATTATTGTCTCTAAATACTTCAACAGTCTGCGCGGTGGGAACATGAGAGACGGTGGACGTGCGGTTGTTATTGGTGAACAGTTATCGTCTGGGGTATCCGCGCCATTTGTAGGTCGCTATGTTACTGGCGGTGATGAAGGTGGTGCCATGGCAGGAAAACTGATTGTAAAAACAGGTGATCTTCGTCATTTCTGCGTTGAGAATAGATACTCTTTCAAAAACCTGATGACATCGCTAGTGAACCAAAACTGTTTGTACGGTCAGGCTCGAGGGGTAAGATACACGCTCACTCAAGGCATCATCAATCAGCCTCAGATCAACGCAACCTGCATAGTCATTGACGTTACCAAATTATATGAAGGCTCCAACATACCAGCTCTTACACTGGTAGAAAACAATGACGCCCAGGAGGAAACAGCGACATGAAAATGGTGTACTACATTCTCAGCCGATACGATAAACCCAGGTTGCGCATAGAAGAAGTGTGTGAATGCCTGGGTATCACGGTGCAAGCGGGCTACCAGTTACGTTCAAGGGGGAAGTTCCCCATACCAATGACTGGCAACCCGTTACAGGCAGACTTCAGGGATGTTGCAGAATACCTAGAGTCGCAACGCAACATCGCTAATAGCGAATTCAATAAGCAAATAACTTTGGAAGAAAATTCAAATGACAATACCAACTAAACTACTCAGCTCACGTGAGATAAAACATATACTGAGCATCAGCAACACCACACTGTGGCGCTTGATTAAATCAAAAACGATTCCAGCCCCCATCAAAATCGGCAGGCTGAACCGCTGGGTGGCTGAAGAAATTAACCAGTATATTGCTGGTCAAGCCAATCAGACCACCAAGCCATAATCTCACGACGGTGGGGCAGATATTGCGCACGATGATAAGCTGCCCTGACCATATTAGTTTCACTATGCGCAAGCTGACGCTCAATGGCGTCAGCACTGAATTGAGGTTGCTGGTTCAGTATCGTACTTGCCAACGCACGGAATCCATGCACAGTCATTACACCACGGTAGCCGAGCCTATATAACGCAAACAGCAAGGTGTTTCCAGACAGTGGGTGACCTGGGCGAACCATAGACTCGATCACCAACCCACTTTCAGTCTCATATTTTTTCAGTTCATATAAGATCGCCACCGTTTGCGGCGTCAACGGTACTACATGAGGCATCCTCAATTTCATCCTGTTTTCAGGAACTACCCAAACCATGTTGTCGAAATCTACTTCACTCCACTTCATCCCAATCAACTCTTTAGTACGAACAAATGTATACGCCATCAGTTTTAACGCAAGTTTTGTTATTGGTTCGGAATAAGTATCTATGGCTGTTAGAAGTTTTTTCACTTCATCACCATCAGTTGAAATACTACGGCGCGGTATTTTTGTTTTCCTACTAGGCAGTACACGAGTCAGCCGCCTGGCTGGATGAGACTCCAAAACGCCACAATCCTGAGCGTAGTCAAACACGGCACAAATACGCCCAGCTACACGATGTGCTGACTCAGGAATGTGCACCATTTTTTGAATAGCAGTTACAAGCTCAAAACGTTTAATTTCATCCATGCGCTTGTCTCCAATAAATGGAATCACAAAATTATGGAGCGTAGAAGACACTTGATGTTTATGGGACTCACTACTAAGTGATGGAAGTTTTACTAGCAGCCAACGCTCAGTCATTTCTTTAAAGGTAGGCACAGCGACTTTCTTTTCCTCCACAAAAAGCTTCCGCTCAAGGTTCATATGACGAGCTTGTGCCAGCCCAATTTCTGGGTATCGACCATATGTAATCGTCTTTTGTTTGCCATCGTCTTTATAGTTTGCTCGCCAAACTTTTGTGCCCACCGGCGTGATGTATAAATATAGACCGCAGCCATCAGTAAGTTTATAGGCCGCGGCTTTTGGATGTGCTGCGTTAATACTTTTTACAGTGAGTTTCATGATCATGGTATACGAGTAGGTGTACCATATTTATACCATTTTCCAGTGGGGTTAACTTAGAAGGTATCATGTATACGATGGAACGAACATTTGCGATTTCTCCTATGAAAAACAGATAGCTCGGTATACTTGCGATACCTGTTAACATACACGAATTCAGCAACGGTGAGATTCGAACTCACGGCCCCCGACAGCGATTGCTGTATGTAGACAGGTGCATTCGACCACTCTGCCACGTTCTCAAAATTCTTTGTTGCCACATACTCGGTACGCGCAAATTTTATCTCTGCTCAATCTCGTCCTGCCTGGCAGCGAACGTCGCTGGATGCCAGATCAAGTCTGGCGTGACGATGGTAATATTGATGGCTATGCTGGTACGCGTGGCGGGACTCGAACCCACATGCCAGAGGCGCCGGTTTTTAAGACCAGCGTGTATACCATTCCACCACACGCGCATAAATCATTGAACTCCATCTGCTTTGGGGTGACACCCGGAATCGAATCGGGATAAGTGGACATATGCGGAATCACAATCCGCGACTTTGTCCGTCATTTATGACCATCTCAACGCAGGCTGATTTTTTTCTTTCATCGTTGAACCTTTGCTTGATCTCGTAGGGTGCGCCGTGCGCACCGGCACGCGCGTTTCGTTGATCAACGATGGTGCCCGCGGCGCACCCTACAAAATCATGCAAGACTCAAACTGGTCGGCGTGCGAGGATTTGAACCCCGGACCTTCTGCTCCCAAAGCAACTGCGCTACCGGGCTGCGCTACACACCGAAAAAACTTTTCACTACTCAATACTGGAAGGGGATCAAGGATTCGAACCCTAGCGTACCGTGACAGTGAAAAACGAAGTGCCTGCCATGTGTGCGTCGATCATGGCGGCGTTGCAAATACTCGCGATAGTCCCACTATCGCTGCGTTTTGCGCCTTACCCTGTTCGCCGGGCACATGTCCTTCACATTCGCTTTCACTATCACGGTCCACTGATGCCGGGCTCAAATTCCGATGTCTGGCCTCTTGGCTAATCCCCTATATAACTGGTGCGCACGGAGGGACTTGAACCCTCAATCCTTTCGGCACTGGTTTCTAAGACCAGCGTGTATTCCAATTCCACCACATGCGCTTAATCATTCTTCAACCTGCTTTGGGGTGACCACCCGGAGTCGAACCGGGATAAGCGGATTCACAATCCACGACTTTCACCATTAAGTTATGGTCACCCCAAAGCAGGCTGATTTTTTCCTTACATTGCTGAACCTTTACTTGGTCTTGTAGGGTGCGCCGCGCGCACCAACGCACACGTTTCATTGATCAACGACGGTGCGCACGGCGCACTCTACCAAGCTGCTAATTCAGGGTGTAGAGAACGCCGTTTACCACGACGCCCTCTACAGAACGATGCAACGTTCAAACTGGTCGGAGTGCGAGGATTTGAACCTCGGACCTTCTGCTCCCAGGGCAGTAGCGCTACCAGGCTGCGCCATACTCCGATATGACTGTTAATGCCTGTTGCAATCTGCCATCAGGCTAAAAATTCTGCGCTCCGCAGGGCTTTCGCAACATTGTCCCAGCAAGGCTATCGCTTTATAAAACCTCTCTTACAGGAGAGGTTCCTTACGTCGGCAGACAATATATTGTCTGACACCCCGACTACACCGCCAGCGACGACGACAGTACTTTAGTACCGAATTTGCTAAATGCGGGAGCTGCAACGCAGCTGGGGCGGTTTTGCGTAAGCCCTGCCTAAAAACTAAAAAGCCCGGTGTGCTGATCGCATCCGGGCTTGTCGCTACAGTTGATCTACACCTTTAATTGGTGAGACTTCCCTGTGGGGTTTCCCCCCGGATGTTGAATTGCACGCATGCGCCGAGATGATGCAAGGGCAAGGCGAAGAGCGGGCTGGGTGGTGCTAATTGTGCTTGCAAGGCTGGCTGCGACTGCAGGTCAGTGGCCAAATGGGATGGGAGCGATGCTACATTCAGCAGCGCTGCACCAGCCTGTTCCATACCCTGCGCGATGAGGCGCAGGGTATGGTGCAGTTGTTGGAGTAGCGTTGCTTTCACAATATGTCCTGTTCTTTATGATGGCGTATTAATCTGGGGTGTTGCTGTATTCGATGGATGTATCTTGCCATAGCTTTTTAAATAAAACAAGCATGGCATGACGAATTTATTCAATTAATTGATATATTTTTGCAATGGGTGGGCATTTTCGGAAAATTAAACTATGAGCATATGCATGTCCATACGATGAAAGTGTCTTGATTTATTGAAATTTATGCTAGAGTAAATTACATTGAAATATTTTTTGTATATGCTTGAAAGTGATGCTTTGAAAGAGATTTTTGCATTGCACATGTGCTTGACTTAACGATGCCAATCGCAAAAGTGATGCTTTAATCCCCTTTCCTTCAATAGGATAGGAAACGTCCTCACTTGCATCCTTACCGGAATAAGCCATGCCGCAAACCAGTACAGACAACACCCAGCCCACCTCCCCCGCCTGGCAAAACTGGAGCCAGAACCTGTTTTACCAGGGCGATAATTATTACTACTCGCCAAGCACACGCGAAGAATTACAAGCCATCGTCACCAGTGCCGCGGCACAAAACAAACGGCTACGCGTATCCGGTCAGCGCCACTCTCAAACGCCGCTGGTTGCCAGCACTGAAGCGCCTTCCAGCAAGTTCATCATCGTTGATCTGTCTTGCTATGCAGACCTGGGCAGTGAAGGTGACCAGCGCATGCAGCTCAGCAGCGATGGCAAAAGCGTCACCGTCAACACTGGTGTACGCGAAGATGAACTCGATGCCTTTCTAACCCAAAACAAGCTGATGCTGGAAACCGTGACGGCTGGTGGCTTTTTCAGTCTGGGTGGCATGACTGCGGTAGATGTGCATGGCGCAACGGTGCAGGCACCAATCTTTGCTGAGACGGTGACAGCCTTTGCCATCATGGGCGCCAATGGCATCGTCACTACCATAGACGCCAGCACACCCAAGGTGGGCGCTTGGTCACCGTTGCAATTTGCCCGTGTGTCACTCGGTGCACTGGGTGTGGTCATTGCCGTTACCATCAAGGTTTTGCCGCGCCCGTTTGCGAATTGCCTGACATCCGGCATCAATGATTATGTGTGGGAAAACGCCGCCAACTTTGGTGCAGGTTTGTCTGCCCTGCTGGCGTCCAAGTCCAGGGTAGAAACTTTTTTCAATCCCTATGCGATGACTGGCACCAACAACTTCATGGCAGCGTGGTGGAATGTGGACAATGGCTCAGGTGCTGCGCCTGTACCAGATCCTGCAGCAGATGCCTGCCAGCTCGCGCAAAAGAATGAATTTGGCGCGCCCTATTTGCCTTATGCAGCAAAAATCGCCGAGGATGCTGCCATCTATGCACAGAGCTTTGACGCACCTATCGTTGGCACCGCAGCGGCAGCGATGATCACATCGACTGCAATCTCCGTCATCAAGGGAGAAGTCAAAGCGGCAGCGCAAAAGAATTCTGATCTATGGCTGAGCGAAGCTGCCAGGGTGATTTTCATGTCTTATTTTATCGAGCTGCCTGACCTGGGTGCAGAAAGTTTATCTACGGTCTGGGGTGCGTTGACATCAGTCAGCGACAAGGTCAACAAGAGCAGCAATTTCCACATCGCCGCACCGATGGAGTTTCGTTTCATCAAAGGTGGCAATACTGCCATGGCAGGCACCTATAGCAGCAATGCCGATGCTTATTTCGTCAATCTTGACCTGATCGCCTTTGTCGCCGTACATGAAGACAAAAGCGGACTCGACTACCCGACCAAGCTGCTGAATTTTTTTGCCGATATCGAAAGCGAATGGGTCGCACTGGGCGGCTGGCCACATAACGGCAAGATGTATGGTTTCTACGACCCGGTAGCCAGTCCCGGCAAAGGCACATTGCCATTCAACCCGGCATTCATCAGCCAACTACACAGCCGCCGCAAAGAACGGGTGCAAGCTTTTGATGGATACCGCCAGAGTTGTGATCCTTCGGGGATGTTTTTGAATCCTTATGTGGCAAGGCTGGTAGGGAAGTAATGCCGTTTTTTCAGCGATATTTTATAGCGATATTTTACAGCGTTATTTCGCAGCGATTTTTTGCGACCATATTGACGAGAAGGATAAGTGTAGCCGTAACGGGAGGTGCATTGTGATGTGCCCTACATCACGGTAACGGTCGAAAATGGCGGATGTAGATACGATGAGCACCGTGCAATCGAACGCAGTCTACACGCCGCAATATGAACACATTCGCATGTCTATCTTCATGCAATCCCCACTACCTGGCAATTTTCTTTTTTTGAACAGCTGTGGCAGATTTGTGACCAGCACCATCCGGCGCACGAATAAAATCAACGAATGCACGCAAGGGTGCGGGCAGGTGCCGCCGCCCAGAATAATATAAAAACGGCCCCGGAAAACTCAGCCACCAATCCTGCAATATGGGTTGCAACTGGCCTGATGCCATGTAGAGAGCAAGCCATTCTTCAAACAGATAAATCACGCCGTGGCCAGCCACCGCTGCATTCACTGCCAGATCCATCACGGTGGGGGTCACGATCAGGGGGCCGCTGGGGTCGAGGCTCAATTTTTGCCCGTCGCGCTCAAACTCCCAAGGGAAAATAGCGCCGCTGAGAAATTTGCCACGCAAGCAGGCGTGTTGCAGCAGATCACGCGGGTGCTCAGGTATGCCGCGCCTCTCCAGATAAGCTGGCGCGGCAGCGACAGCAAAACGTTGCATGAGCGGGCCTATGGGGACGGCGATCATGTCTTGTTCCAGCCGCTCGCCATAACGGATGCCCGCATCACATCCGCTCGCCACGACATCGACAAAGTTATTGTCAATGACGATATCGAGCAAGATATCCGGATACTTGCGCATGAATTGATCGACGATGGGTTGCAGGAAAAAAAGTGCCGCACTGACTGGCACGTTGAGCCTAAGCGTGCCACGCGGGCTGTCGCGCAAATCGTTCAATACATCGAGCGCGCTGGCAACATCGTTGAGTGCGGGTTGCAGGCGGCTTAGCAATAGCGCCCCGGCCTCGGTTGGCGTGACGCTGCGGGTAGTTCGCAATAACAGCCGTATGCCAAGCTGGCTTTCCAGCCGCCTAACTGACTCGCTCAGTGCCGAGGCTGATTGCCCACTGGCGCGTGCAGCCTGGCGGAAGCCACGGTGCTGTACGACCAAGGCAAAGGTGGACAGGTCAGCCAGTGAATGCAAGTCTGTGGTCATGGTTGGAATGCTCCATTGTGCGAAATATCGTACAAGCCGTGCGGAATTGCCCTGATTATCACACAGTAAGACTCTCGCTATGATGTATCCATGCCCTGCCCCACCACGCGATGACCGCGAACAGGGACTTGGCAAAAATTGTCAACCATCACCCCGGAGTTTTTATGAGCACTTATTCCCCCTCCCGCGACCAGTTCACACCGGCCTATTGCGATATGACATTCAATCGCATGGGCTACGGTGCCATGCAACTGGCGGGCCCGCATGTGTGGGGCCCGCCCAAAGACCGTGCCGCCGCCGTGGCAGTACTGCGTGCGGCAATAGAGCTGGGCATCAACCATATCGATACCTCAGATTTTTATGGGCCGCATGTGACCAACCAGATCATTTGCGAAGCGCTGCATCCTTACCGCGAAGAGCTGACCATTGTCACCAAGATAGGTTTCAAGCGCGGCGATGATCAATCATGGCTGCCCGCCGCATCTGCGCAGGAATTGCGTGATGCCATCCACGATAACTTGCGCAACCTGCGGCTGGATGTGCTTGACGTGGTCAACCTGCGTGCGCCTGGCGTGGCTGGACCGGACGGTTCTTCACTCGCCGAAACGCTTGACACCATGCTGCGTTTGAAACAAGAAGGTCTGATCCGCCACATAGGACTCAGCAACGTCGATATGCAGCAACTGGCAGAAGCGCAGCAGATCACTGACATCGTCTGCGTACAAAACCAGTACAACCTGGCGCATCGCGGTGACGACGCCATGATAGACACACTGGCAGCACAGGGTATCGCCTATGTACCGTTTTTCCCGCTCGGTGGGTTCACGCCATTGCAGTCTGATGTGTTAACGCAGGTGGCTGCAAGCTTGCAAGTCCAGCCCATGCAAGTGGCACTGGCTTGGCTATTGCAACGCGCACCTAACATCCTCGTCATCCCCGGTACTTCGTCAGTGGCACATCTGCGCGACAACGTTGCAGCGGGGGCGCTGCAACTTGATGAGGCGGCATTGGTGGCGTTGAACAATATGTAAAGGCAAATGAGTAGCCAGCTTCATTCAGCCCTGAATGAAGCTGTCCACGATTTTTGATGCCAGAGATACTGCGGCAATCCTGGCAAAAAGGAATAATCATGCGGCGCACTGGAATGCCCTCCCGTTACCGCTACCCTTACGGCGATGATGGCGAATCTCGCAGAGTTGGTGGGCAAAACCATGCAAGATCAAGTCCGTCCTGTGCCATCACAGCCTCGTCCAATATGGGCGAAAACGGCACAACGGCCTGTTGCTCCAGTCTGGCATACAACTCTGCACCAAAGCGGTGTGCATAATCTTCTTTGGTGGCCTTGGTTTTATCTGCCCACTCTTCAGTCGTGCTGTGCTTGTGATCAACATGATGGCCTATCTCATGCAAGAGTGTCCGGTACAATATGGTGTGGCGCAGTGACGGGGAGTCAGACGATATTGAATAGCCTTGGCGGGTGCGTGCGATAGCATGGCCATCTTGCTGCAAGCGCGCCAGTTCGCGCTGGCTTTCCTGGCTCAGCGATTTGGGCCATTGATAGCCATCGAGATTATGGGCTTCAATGACGATAGCAGCGCCACATTGCTGGCGTATCTCAAATGAGAAAATTGCCCTTCCCCACACCGGGCGCAAGATGCGCTGCTTGCGGGTGGGCTGGCGCAACACGATGAAATCAAAAGCGGATAAAACTTCTGGCGGGCAATGCCCAAGTACCCTGCAGATATCGTCTATGCTGCAGGCATAAAAGCAATCAGACCGGGTTGGTTCGACAAAGAAACGCATGTCGCGTCCGGCGATATCGCGCCTGACCAGCACATGCGTAGTGAGCTTTTCGTAAAAAATTTTACCCCAGGCTTCGGGCACGGCCATGCGGTTATCGTTGCCGTGACCTTGGGCCTTGGTGCCTATATTTTTATTTCTGCGGGTGGGATTCCAGGCGCGATGCATTGATCATGAATGATGTTGACGAAAGCATCGATTCTAATACAAACAACCAGTCGCAACATCGCCTGGTAGGTTGCGCCATGCGCACCGTCGTGACATACAAAAACGGTGCGCACGGCGCACCCTACAGGATAATTTCTTCCCCGCTCAATACTTGACAATATACGTCAGCGCAAAATACGGAGGCCGGTTTTCATGGGGCTGATCATTACCGGTTTTGTCAGTGCCATTAATAGGTGTGTTATACCTGGTTTCATAGGGAAGATCAGTATCGTCATCGCCCTCAAACGACCGGTTGTGCAAGCCAAAATTGCCACCGTTAATGGTGTGCGAATGAGATGGCAGTTGCGCAGTGGTCAACGTCACTGTTTCTGCACCGCCAGTTGCGCTGGTCGCGTAGTTACTCAACCCGGCACCCTGACCTGCGCCGACAACAAAGCGGCTGCGCAGGTCTGGTAGGGCACCATTGACCAATAGTGGATACAGGTTAGGATAGGTTGCCTGGTCTATGCGCGTACCATCACAGAGCAGCCAGCCATTCGGCGCGCTTTGCCCCAAAAAGCTGACTACCGTACCAACCGGCATGGCGATCAGGGCAACCACCGAGCCAGTGTCGGCGGGGATATCGGCATCCGTCGTATATGTCATCATCCATTCCTTCTTGTTTGAGTTGCACAGCGAGAGTATCAGGCAATTTCAGGCAGCAGAGCAAGCAGGCCGGATGCCATTAATTAACACAAGAATAATTGTTAATTAATTAAATCTCAAGCCTAATTCACAAATAGCCTGCAAAACAGGGGACAGATGATCACAACTGTCTTCAAGGCAAGCTATATTCAAAACTGTAAAAATGCTGACCTTCCTTGATGTCTATACCCATGCTGCCGCTGATACCAGTCAGTTCATCAGTACCAGAATCAGGCACGACCTGTATCGTCAACTGTGGCTGGCCACGGTTCATGATGCCGGTGTGCATGAGGACAAAGCTGCCTTTCTTGCCAGCCAGGGTGCCAGTCACCCTTTCTATGGCGACATAGCCTGCCGAGCCCTTGACCTCGGCCATGGCTGACATCATTTCGCCCAGGCTGTGCGCTTCAAGCTCGCCATGAAATTGCTTGTCTATGGTCATGCGTCCCAGTTTGGCGGATTCTATGCCGGGTGCGGCAGCTTGCGGATTGAGTTTGACGTCAAATGTGCCGTTGACCTTGTGCGTGTTTTGCATGCGCTGCTCCTTTACAATGGTGGATGGTGATACTGCAGTTTGCGCCCGGGAGGTACCAGTATAAAGGCAGACTGTGCTGGCAACGACAAAAGCGATTGCGCTGGGTACATTGGTTGTCATCTCTGCTCACTATGGAAGATTACATGAACAGGATTACACCAGAGTCTTCATGCACAGGATAGTAAAAACGCGACAAGCGGAAAATGAAGCAAGAGAGACAAAAAGATGACCCAGCCTGTATCCACAATCACCAGCACAGACGCCGGCCAGACACGCGGCGTGCTGCGCCCGGCCTTTAGCGAAGGTGAATTCCAGCACCACCGGCAATTGCCGTCGCCCGCGCTGGCCGGGCTGGTCGCGCATTACTGGCATGTGGCCTGGGATTTACGCGGCCTGCCAGCGCAAGAGCAAGCGACCCTGCCACATCCGAATGTGCATCTGGTGGTGGAAAATGGCGAGGCGCGTATCTATGGCATACACAGCGGGCGTTTCATGCGCACTTTGCAGGGCAAGGGACGCGTATTTGGCATCAAGTTCAAGCCTGGCGGGTTTTACCCGTTTTACCGGCAGGCGGTGGCGCAACTGGGTAACACCTCCATCGATGTAAGCGCTTGTTTTGGCAGGCATGGTGCAGACTTTTGCGCAAAGATACTGGCGACAAATGATGTGCAAACCATGTCCACTGCGGCAGAAGCTTTCTTGCTGCACCGCCTGCCACCCGCTGATGAACAGGTTGGCCGCATTAGCGACTGGCTGACTCGTATAGAACAGGACCGCAATATCATCACCGTTGAAGACGTGATGGCAATTGCAGTCATGGATAAACGCAGCCTGCAAAGACTGTTCCAGAAATATGTGGGCATAGGCCCCAAATGGGTGATACAACGCTACCGCCTGCACGAAGCGGTAGCCCAGGTGCAAGCAGGCAAGACCCTAAGCTGGACTGATCTGGCGCTGGAACTGGGCTACTTTGACCAGGCCCATTTTGTACGGGATTTCAGGCAGTTGGTGGGAATGACACCGGGGGAGTATGAGAAGAGTTTGCAATGCATTTGAGATGGGGATTGATGCGGGTGTTACGCGAGGATGAATGTGGCGAATGAATCAGCAAGTATGATTTACTTGCAAAATAATTAATTTTACACTATCTTAAAACGACCATCTCTCCCTAACCGACAGAAGGCATCATGCAATACGATCCCAGCAAGACCGCCTTGTTCCATCCTGAATCCCAGCCAAGCTTATTGGGGACGGAATTGCCGTGGACTACGCATGCCATTTGCGCCGAATTGTCGCGGCTGGCTTACTGGCATTATGAAGAAGGCGGGCAGGTGCTGGACCACTTCCAGGGCATATTGATGCAGGCACAGTTTGGCGAGGCCAGCCTGCTGCTGGGTGTGAATACCCATACCCAGGGCTTTGCTGTCGTCAAGGGTGATACTGCGTATATTGCCTTCCGCGGTACGCAGCCGGATGACCCTACTGATATCCTGATTGATGGTTTGTTCTGGCCAGTGAACTGGCAGGGTGATGGCCAGGTGCATGATGGATTTTTGCGCGCTTACGACAGCATCGCCATGCAGTTGAACGACTGGCTGAAAAACTGCACGGCAAAAATAATCTATATCACCGGGCATAGCCTGGGTGCAGCAGTCGCCACACTGGCCGCTGCCCTGCTGCCTGACAGCCGCCTGGTGACATTTGGTTCACCGCGCGTGGGCAATGCCAGCTTTGCCGCCATGTTTAAAAACCGCCAGGTTGACCGTTACGTGAATTGCGCCGATATCGTCACCATCCTGCCGCCAGAATCCGAATATTATGCCCACTTGCGCGGCATGCATTATCTTGACCGCCACGGCGAACTGATTGCAGCCGCCAGCAACCTGGACATGCTGCAAGACCAGACCATCGCCAAGGCAGATTATCTGCTAGCCTATGCGTGGCGCAGTGAGAATGTGGGTTTTCGCTCAATGGCAGATCATGCACCGATTAATTATGTGAAGGCAGTGTTGGGTTTGTGAAGGGTTAACATATCAGTGTAGTAAAGCAAGGACCAAGACCTCCCGGCACAGAGACACGGAGGAAGGAAGGCTGCTTGCAAGCAGTCCTTCTTCACGCAGGCGTGGCAAGCCGCACGAATCCCCTGCTACACCGCAGAGTAAGCACTGAGGATAAGCGAGTAGAGACGATTAGCGCACCGTAATCGTACGCATGCCTCGACGAAAAATGGATCAGCGCAGGGCGCATTGTAATACGCCTCCCATGACGGCTACGTCACGGTCAAGCGTAGTTCGCTTGTTATTACCAGGCGGATGAGCGCGATTACGCGATGCTAATCGCCCCACCGCATCAAGGCCTGTTACCTGCTCTCATCAAAAATGCTATCCTTATCCATCAAGCTCACCAGACGCCACCATGCCCGCCAGCCTGCAAAAACAATTCACCATGCTGCCATGCCACCAGGCTGGGGTGGAAGCGGTGCGGGCGCAATCCAGGCATAGTTTTGGTCGGCACATGCATGAGCAATTTGGCATAGGCGTGGTGGTACAAGGTGCTCAAAAATCCCTGAGTGGCGTTGGCATGGTCGAGGCCATGGCCGGGGATACCATTACCGTCAACCCTGGTGAAATCCATGATGGCACACCCATAGGTGATAGCGGGCGGAGTTGGCAGATGCTGTACTTTGAACCAACCCTGATCAGCAGCATCATAATGGATATCAGCGAAGGAAAAACCACGCAGGCAGAATTCAGTCTGCCAGTCATGCGTGATACGCACATCAGCCAGACGGTACAGCAATTGTTCATGACGATGACAGCTTCACCTGGTATGCATATGCCGGCAGAACAACAAATGCTGATACTGTTCGCCCGCGTCATGCAAGCAGCCAACGTGTTCAACCAGACAGTGCCACAGGCCATACACCATGCGCGTAGCCGCATTGATGATGACCCGACTGCCAACCTCAGCCTGCAGGACCTGGCGCAGCAAAGCGGCATGAGCCGTTTCCAGCTTTTGCGTGGCTTTGCCAAGGCTACCGGCATGACGCCGCATGCCTATATCCTGCAACGCCGCCTGCACCACGCCCGCCGCCTGATTGCTGCGGGCATGCCACTGGTACAAGCCGCGATAGATAGCGGCTTTGCTGATCAAAGCCATCTGACGCGGCTGTTCGTGCGCAATTTTGGGATGTCTCCCGGCATTTATAGCATCAAGCGCTAGCCTGCAATTTTATTCAAGACGGCACTATGTCAAGCTGTCACGCTGAGGCTTTTCCATCTAGGATGAGGCAAGCAATGTCAGACAGATTTTTGGGATATGCATATTTGGCGCTGGCAATGATCGTCGTCGGCAGCACGGTGGTCGCCAGCAAAGTGATAGGCAGTGGCTTGCCGGCATTCACCGCAACGTCACTGCGTTTTGCGATTGCCCTCCCCTGCTTTTTACTCTTGATGCATGTCACCGGCGCACGGCTGCCAAGGCTGGGCAAGCGCGACTGGGGTTTGCTGGTCTTGCAGGCGGGTGCGGGCAGTGTGGGCTACACTACCCTGCTTATCAGCGGCATGCATCTGACATCTGCTGCCGATGCAGGCGTGATTATCGGTACCCTGCCCATCGTCTCTGCGGCAATTGCCATCGTCTTGCTGGATGAAAGGCCACAAGCCAGCTTATTGCTGGCTGTGCTGCTGGCAGGTGCGGGGGTGCTGTCAATCGCGATACGGAAAGATGGCAACGGCCAGCATTCACTTTTAGGCAATGCGCTGATCTTCGCGGCCATCGTCTGTGAAGGCTTGTTCATCTTGCTGAATAAACGCCTGAAGACTGCGATACCACCACTTGCCCTGTCCACCATCATGACAGGCTTGGGGCTGGCTTTGTCCATCATACCAGCCCTATTTGAAATGCCATGGCAGTCACACGTTACCAGCAATGCGGTATGGGCAGTGGTCTATTATGCGATGGTGCCGACGGTGGCGGGCTTTTTGCTGTGGTATGCAGGCGCCGCCAAAGTCAGCGGCAGCGAAGCCGCCCTCTTCACGGCGCTGGCACCAGTGTCCGCCGTCGTGCTCGCCATCATGGTGCTGGGTGAAGCCGTCAGCAGCAGCCAGATCACCGGTATCGCCTGCGTGTTATTGGCGATCGTGGGGATGGCTTTATTGGGCAGCCGTGAGGATGGTGTGTAGCAGACAAGAAAATTTTGTCAATTTGTATGGTGCGCCATGTGCAGGTCGCCATGCTCACAAATTCCAGACCACTCGCCACAGAGACAAACAGACACCGAGTTACCGAGATACCGAGATACCGAGACACAAAGGTAGCGCTGTGGTTTTGACGTTGCGCACGACTCGCCTTACCACCCATGGCATGCACATGCTCTCTACTATATCCCTCTGTGTCCCGGTGTCTCTTTGGTGAGATTTTTGGACTTTTACAAAAACCACAAATAAATGACCTGTAGGGCGCGCCGTGCGCACCGTCACCTTGTCTAAAAAACGGTGCGCACGGTGTACCGTACTGATGTTTTCGCTCTAACCTGTTCCTTAAAAACCGTGTACATTATGCATTTATCTAAATCGTCCACCCCAATTCAGGAACGCGCCATGCTCATCAAAAAACTGCTCCCGTTTTGCATCGCCTTGACCATAGGTGCATTGACATTCAATGCCAACGCGCAAGGCCTGTCACCGACCGAGCAAAAAATCGTCGCCGCCGTGCAAGCACGCTCTGAAGCTTCACTGCAACTTCTGGAGCGCAGCGTCAACATCAATAGCGGCACACTCAATCATGCGGGCGTGCGTGATGTCGGCAAGCTGTTCCGCGCCGAGCTTGATGGCCTGGGCTTCAAGACCAGCTGGTCTGAGATGCCAGCAGCCATGAACCGTGCAGGTCATTTGCTGGCCGAGCGTGAAGGCAAACAAGGCAAGCGGGTGCTGATGATAGGCCACCTCGACACCGTGTTTGAAAAAGACAGCGCCGTGCAGTTATGGGACAAGCAAGGCAACCGTGTGCGCGGCCAGGGCGTCAATGATATGAAGGGTGGCGACGTCATCATGATAGAAGCCCTGCGCGCCCTGCATGCCGTTGGTGCACTCGACAATACCCGCATACAGGTGATCTTTAGCGGTGATGAAGAAAGCCCGGGCCACCCGCTTGCCACCGCCCGTAACGACCTTATCAACGCCGCCAAACGCAGTGACGTAGCCCTGGCCTTTGAGGGTACGGCACTCGATAAAAACGGCAATGCCACCGGCACCGTAGGCCGCCGTGCCTCTGGCGGGTTTGTGCTGGATGTGACGGCTAAACAAGGCCATTCAGCCTCCGTATTTGGCCACAATGGCTATGGCGCGATTTATGAAACTGCACGCATCCTGAACAGCTTTCGCGAAACCTTGATCGAACCTGACCTGACCTTCAACCCCGGCAATATCGTCGGTGGCACCGAAATCAGTTACGACAACCTGAGCAGCAAGGGCACAGCCTTTGGCAAAACCAATGTCATCGCCCCCAGTGCCCAGGTACATGGCGATTTACGTTACCTCAGTGTAGAACAGGGCCAGCGCGCCAGAGACCACATGAAAGACATCGTCAGCAAAAACCTGGCTGGCACCAGCGCAACGATACGCTTTAACGAAAATTACCCACCGATGTCCCCCACCCCCGGCAACTACGCCCTGCTGGACCTGTATTCCAAAGCCAGCTTTGATGCAGGTCTCGGTGAGATCAAGGCCATCCCACCGGGTGAACGCGGCGCCGGCGATATACAATTCGTCGCGCCCTATGTCGATAGCCTGGATGGCCTCGGCGCCACCGGCAGAGGTGCGCATTCACCGGATGAAGACCTGGATATTTCTTCGATACAAAGAGCGACGATCAGGACGGCGATTTATTTGTATAGGTTGACGCGGTAAAACCAACGGCCAGGCAGTCGGTACGACCACAGCCTGCGCCGATTACGTCAGCCTCTAGCACGAGGTAGAGGAAATTAAAATGCAGATAATAGAATTTAAAAACCTAAGGGCCGTAGGTACGATTAGCGCTAGCGTAATCGTACGCATGGTCAGCGACAATCCTCCATGCTGCCTGACACTCCTTGGCCTTGTGATGAGATAAAATCTGACATTCAACACGCTCACTTCGCAATGGGGCAGGCGGACAAATGGATTGCTTGAGACGACTTGTAATTTGAGGTATCGCATGCGTACGATTACGTATGCACTAATCGTATCTACGCAAGCTGCTCGGCGTGCCTGGAACGGCAAAATTCTGGATTGCTGAGCATTTTGGTGTAAGACGCCGAAAACTTACGACAAATTTACTTGGGAAATATGAAAACAGCATACATCAGCGGTCATTTAAAGATTTCAAACGAAGAATTCACCGAGCATTATGTCCCCAAACTAGCAGAGGCGTTGGAGCGGGGCGACTCATTTGTGGTTGGCGATGCACGGGGAGTAGATGAAATGGCACAAGGGTATCTCGTCTTATATACCGACAAGATTAAGGTATATCATATGTTTGAGAAACCTAGAAACTGCGCGTTTGGGCTTGAGACAGTCGGCGGATTCAACTCAGACGAAGAGCGGGATGCTGCGATGACAGCGGCAAGTGATGATGATATTGCCTGGGTGAGGCCCGGAAGAGAAGATTCTGGCACGGCAAGGAACCTTAAACGAAGACAGGATAGTAGGTAAGATTAGCGCAAGCGTAATCGTACGCATGGTCAGCGGCCAGCTCCCATGCTGCTTGACAATCCCTGTTCATGCGATGAGATAGAATCTGGCATGCAACACGCTCACATCACAATGGGGCAGGAGGGTAAGTGGATTGCTTGAAGCAACATGCAATTTGAGACATCGCATGCGTACGATTACGCTTGCGCTAATCGTACCTACACGGACTGAATATTTATTACAGAGTTGCAGACGAAAATGCTTCGATACGGTTATAGGAGCAAGGTTTTCATGTCATTGCACGCCACCTTGCCGCCATTAATTCAAGAAAACCATACTTCCCACAACCAGCATCACCATCATCACCAATCCCCAGACAATAAATTTATTTGAATTTTTGGTCGCAGTCTTTTTATGCTGTTCGATGACGATAGGCCATATCAATAGATAGTCGATAGCCAGGATAAAAAGCTTTGCATAAGATTTTCTAGTTCACTCAGCGCTACGGAATCTCAAGCTTAGCACAAGCGGCACCGCCAGCGCATACACCACCATCACACTGAGCCAGATCGCCCCGGGCCATTGTGAGCGCACGACGAAATACAGCGTCGAGAACATCAGCGGGCCAATGATGGACGCGAGGCTGACAGCGGATGCCAGCACCCCCTGGAATTGCCCCTGCATGCCCTCATCGACCATGCGGCTTGCGAGGGATTGCAAGGCGGGTATGCCGACGCCGCCCATGACAAAGATGGGCATCACTGCAAACACCATCCAACCCTGCTTTGCAAAAGCCATGACGACCAGGGCCAGGCATGTTCCCGCAAACCCCGTCAGTATGGTGCCGCGCTCACCCAGCAACTTGACAGCAGGGCCGGGCAAGAAGGCTTGCGCGAGTGCTTGGCACAGGCCATAGGTGCCCAGAGACAGGCCTATCCACAGACCGTTCCAGTGAAAGGCATCATTGCCCCATAGTGACCAGCAGGTGCCATACACTTCACCCGTCATGCTGAGGATGAAGAAGACGACCGTAACGGGCACCAGGTTCTTCATGGAGAATATCCAGCGCATGGGCAACAGCGGGTTAAGCGCTGCCAGATCCAGCTTTTCCCGGCTGGGTGTGCGTGATTCTGGCAAGACGAAGTATGCCATCAGCAGATTGGCCGCGTTCAAGATCGCTGCCGCGATGAATGGCAGGCGTAGCCAGTAGTCACCCAGCACACCACCCAGTATCGGACCGATGATGAAGCCTGCCCCAAACACCGCATTGAACAGGCCAAAGCGGCGTGCCCGCTGGTCTTCTGGTGAGATGTCGGTGATATAGGCCATGGCCACCGCCATGTTGGCGCTGGTCAGCCCGGCGATGGCGCGACCCAGGAACAGCATCCAGAGTTGTGGCGCGAATGCCATGACGAGGTAATTGATGGCCGCGCCGGCCAAGGAGATTAACAGCACCGGGCGGCGGCCCAGCCTGTCACTCAATGCACCCAACACAGGTGCAAAAATGAACTGCATCACTGCATATAGCGCGGTCATGATCCCTATATAGGGCGCGACATTGTCGCCATGGGTGACCTCTTCCAGCAGGCGCGGCAGGATGGGGAAGATCAGACCTATCCCAACCGCATCGAGACCGATGGCGGCGAAGATAACGCTCAATGCCTTGCTGCTTGTCTTGTTCGTCGCGTGATTCATTGCGGTCTTAGTTGTGATGTTAGTTGTGATGTTAGTTGCTTCAGTCATTGCCCTGCTCCTGTACAGCCTGATTTTTTGGACATGCGTTGTCGATTGGCAGCAAGGGCGCACATAGTTTGCGGCATCGCACAGCAGCGATTTGATAGCACATTTGCTTTTGTAATTTTGGTCATAACACTCACCTTCTTATTTATATACCAAATATAATTATATACTGAGTACATTTAATATATGCTATGATTCGAAGCATGTCAAATCCATCCGATCTCCGTTCCCGCAAACGTCTGGCCATGCGCCAGGGCATCTCCAATGCTGCCACCCTGCTCTTCCAGGAGCGTGGATTTGATCATGTGACGGTAGACGACATTGCGACCGCGGCTGACGTGGGGCGGATGACGGTGTTCAATCATTTCCCCCGCAAAGAGGACATGTTCTTTGACCGTGATGAAGAGGGGCGCGACCTGCTGCGCGAGGCTTTGCGCCAGCGCGATCCCGCCATTTCCCCAATCGAGACCCTGCGCCTGCTCGCGCACAAACTCGTGGCAGAAGAAAGCCCCTATGTCAGGTTTGCCGCCGGTGCCAAAGGTTTTATCTCGCCAGGCAGCCAGGGTTTCATAGAAACCATAGAAGGCAGCGACACCCTGAAGGCACGCGCCAGGGCCATACGCGATGAGATAGCACAAGTCGTGGCAGAGTCATTGGCGCTATCCCTGAAGCGTGAAGCTAGTGACGCCGATGCCGCACTGGCGGCTAATTTATTGCTGGCGACATGGACGGTGGCACTTGTCCAGGCTCACCAGAGTTTCAGGCAAAAGCAGGATGCGGCAGAAGCGAAAGCAGTTTTTCTGGCGATTGTTGATAGAGGTAGCGTGGGGATCAAGGCGGCGATGGCGGGGACGGTTTATGGTTGAGATTGGCTACATGAATGCCGGAACCTCATATTGCCGCGGCATCGTGATGTGGCCTGTCCCTATACTCCTTGAGGCTTCTCACTATCGTTGATGACAGCATTTGCGCAGATGGATCGCAGCCTGCGCTGGGATGACCTGAATATGTGTTGCGGTACTTTAAACTCCACGGCTTCGATACGGTTATAAGAGCCGCGCGTTCACTTTAAAGCCGTATCCGGTAGCGTGCGTTGCAACGCACCGCATGGGTGCACGCAAACAAATACCATCAGTTTTATACATTCCCGTATGTGGTGCGTTGCAACGCCCCCTACAGATTGTTATTACATAGCACAATTTTCCCATTCTGGTAAAAGATGCCTTTATCCATCATCATCACGCGTGCGATTACTTAAAGTTAATCGCTTATAGTTAATCGCTTATGAATTCACAATGATTTCAACTCATAGTTGTAATACAAGCGGCATAAATATATGCCGTCTGTTAATACAGATATCGTACGGGACAGCGCTTGCTTGTCTATGTTGATAGCATCGACTATCTTTGTGCTGGTGTCGTCAAAACGCACAAATCCCGCCTCACTCTCTGCTGGGGTGCCCAAGAAAGAAGGAATATCAGGCAGCAAGAACAACTTACTTTCATACTGGCTGACTCGTCCTTGGCAAGTTGTATGGTAGGCATTTAGCTCACCATCATTATTGAACCAATTGACGTGTAAACATGGATCCATCGCTTCATCGTAAAAACTGCCATCTTCATAAATAGTAAGCTGTAAGCCTTCCATCGCTTTGCGTTCTGGTGGTGCGAAGTCTGCGCGCCCATCCAGCAGAAGAGCCCGCACGAATAAAGGATCAATTGTTTGCTGGTGTATATCCGATGCAGCAACAAGAGACCAAACGCTGCTTATGACGCGTCCAGTCACAATGTTCTCCTTATTTTTTTGCCGCATCTGCTGAGGAAGTATGACAGTGCTGGGGTGATAAAAAGAATTTGGCAATCCTACATCTTCTTTAGATATAGAAAATGCGTGCAATTCATTGTAAGAGAATTTTGTATAGCAGCCACTGTGCGAAACATCCATCACTACCACATTCGGTTCTTGCTTTCCTGCACAAACAAATGCAATCATCTGCATTATCAAACCAGAGAATTCTTCTATTTGTGTTCGCGATTGGGCAGGTGGTTGAAAATTCTCAACTTTGCGTTGCTGGCGATAGGCAATTTTGCATTCTCCAGAATCGATCTCAAATCTGAACGCTACGCTATCGACATCGCGAATATGTTCATTTGAGAACGCGCGCAACTGTTTCTCAAGTTGATCAGCAATTGGGTTGTTCATCATGGGGATGCGTATTCAATAAAGATTAATCATCGGATTTTTCAGTATTTTCTACGGCCAATCCAGAAATATACCAATGCTGTTCTGTGACTTCATCTCTCCAGCCCTTGGTGATATAGCGGAGAGGGTCATTCAATACTGCCGTGAAAAATTCAAGATAGCTTGCGGCAATTTCTTCAACATCATCTGGCTGTAGCGGCCCGCCATATCTCAATTCATGGCCAATAAAAACAACTCTGCATTCACCATCTGAGCGGCGGTTGCAAGTATCAATGGCAAAACGATCGCCTGAATAAAAGGGAGCGGCAATGGGTATCAGACCAGCCATCCATGCAAGTCCTTCAGCATCGTAACCGCCGGATTCTGTATCGTCACTAAATTCGTCTTGCAGGTCAATTTGTTCTTGCGCAATTTCTTCCAGGTCGAAAAAAACAAAGCCTGCATTAGCCTCAGCAGTGGGACGAAATAAATTGGCACCATTAAAATTCTTGAATAATTCCTTCATCGAAGGCGGCAACCATGTGGCCAGCTTCCTGGCAGGCAGCTTGTCGCCAAACTGATGTACGGCCTGATATCGCTGCTCAGTTGACTCGCCCTCTGCAACGCATCGCATTGCTGGAGGAAATTTTAAAATATTCAAAACTGCGCCTATCTCTTCCTGCATGTCATTTTTTCCTAAAATTGATTCTGTGTTGTTATTCTTGCAGTTTCATTGTCCGAGGGGTATTTTTCGCTTTGTGGGGATCAAGATTTCTTCCCCTTCTCCAACCGCCACTCCTTCTGGCAATCCGCATAATTCGCAAACTCATAACTGACGCCCACTTCGCCGCGGTTGATGGCGTGGGCCTGGGCGAAGACGATGATGTTAAGGATGTTATTCGGCAGTTCGCGCTCGGTCTTGCCGTTGGCCCACAGGTAGCCGTAGCTGACCGAGCCTTCTTTGAGGCCGACCATCCAGAATTGCGGGCGGCGGCTGTAGATGTCGGTTTTGACTTTGTCTTTTTTGAGGCTGGGTTTGCCATATTGCTGTTCCAGCGCTTGGGCGATGCGGTCGGCGGCGGCTTTAATTTGCTCGCCGGTGCCGCTAACGGCGGTGATGGTGCGCGACGCACCGACCTTGCAGACGCCGCTGATGGGGGCGGTGACGGCATAGTAGTCACTGAAATCATCTGCGGGTTTGGGTGGTGGGCCTTCGAACAGATGTTTGGCCTTGCTGGATTTGACAAAGCCCAATTTGCTGGAGAGCTCGGTTTCGCTGATGGCCATGGAGAGACCAAAGGGGCCGGTGTCGGCGGATGCAGGCACTGTGTCTGATATTGTTTCTGCGGCAGTACTGGTTTCTATCGTGGGTGCATGCGCGCTGGCAGATGACATTGCTACCATGCTGGCAGTCGTGTCGGCAGTCTTTTTACAGGCGACGAGGCTGGCTGTCGTCATCAACAAGGCCATGATGCCAAGGCGGTGGAGTTTATTTTTATGCGGCATCAGGCTGGGATGGATGTAAGGATGTGGTTTGCCAGGGTCGCTGCAATTTAATGATATTCGGGCATAAATTGCAATGGGTTAGAGTTAATTCCTTCTCACACATAAATAGGGATACGGTATCGCGTTTGCGGTTGAAGCCGCTTCTGCTGGATATTGTCGTGCGCACCGTAGGGCATATCAAAATTCACGGCACAAATACGATGGATTCCTGCCTTCGCAGGAATGACGATTTTGAGGGTAGGCAAATTAGCGGGCGATGCGATTTGCATGTTTCAACCTGAAAATTGACGTAATCCGTCCCCTCACACCCTGTCCAACGGCAATCTCGTCATCAAAAAATCCAGCAAGGCGGCCACGCGTGGCGGTATGGCTTCCTGTTTATAGAATACTGCCCAGACCGGCTGCGTCCACGGCAGGCTGATGTCAGCCAGCACGGGTTTGAGCCTGCCGTGGGCGCGGTCGGCCATGGTCAGGAAGTCAGACAGGCAGACGATGCCAGCCCCCTGCACGGCAAGGTGGCGCAAGGTTTCGCCGTTGCTGGCGCTGACGATAGGGTCTATGGTGTAGCCTTCATTATCTGCACCATCGATTTTGGGAAGAGGCCAGGTATTGAGAATGGCGGGGGCGGTGAAACCCAGTAGCCGGTGCTGCGCCAGGTCGGCTACGGTTTGGGGCTCACCATGGCGTGCCAGGTAATGCGGTGCAGCTACCGGGCGGATGCGGCTGCTACCGAGGCGGCGTGCGTGCAGACTGGAATCGGTGAGCTGGCCTATGCGTATGGCGATATCGGCACGCTCTTCGATAAGATCGACAAAGGTTTCACCGCTGACCAGTTCGAGCCTGATGAGGGGATAGGCATCGAGAAAATCTGCTACCAGCGGGGCCAGCAGATGATCAAGCGTGGGGGTGGCGGCATTTACCCGCACCAGGCCGGATGGTTGCGACAATCTGGCTGTCAGTTGTTCTTCGGTGTCATCAATATCACAGAGTATCTTCTTTGCCCTTTGCAAGAGCCAGTGACCTTCCTCGCTCAACTCCAGCTTGCGGGTGGTGCGCGTCATCAGGGTCATACCGAGTTGTGCTTCCAGGCGGGAAATGCTGCGGCTGACGCCGGACGGGGTCTGCCCCAGGCGCTCTGCTGCGGCTGAGAATGAGCCGGTATCGGCCACTGCGACCAGGGCTTTCATGGTTTCCAGGCTTAGCATTATTGACTCCGAGTCATAAGTAAAGTGTAGCTTAAGCTATTTTTCTTTGCCTTGCATGGGCGCAGACTTCAGCCTGTTATTCATTTCCCCCTGCATGGAGTCCATATGCCACTTGCTTTGTGGGCGCTGACACTCAGCGCCTTTGCCATCGGTACGACAGAATTTGTGATTGTCGGCCTTATCCCTACCATCGCCAGCAGCCTGGCGGTGTCTGTTCCTTCTGCCGGTTTGCTGGTCAGCCTGTATGCGCTGGGCGTTGCAGTCGGCGCGCCCGTATTGACAGCACTGACTGGACGGGTGCCGCGCAAGCAGTTATTGCTGGGCCTGATGGCCTTGTTCACCATCGGTAACCTGGTGGCCTGGATGGCCCCCAACTATGCCTCGCTGATGGCGGCGCGGGTGCTGACTGGGCTGGCGCATGGAGTGTTCTTTTCGATAGGTTCAACGATAGCCACTGGCCTGGTCGCCAAGGACAAGGCGGCCAGTGCGATTGCGCTGATGTTCAGCGGCCTGACAGTGGCGCTGGTGACGGGCGTGCCGCTGGGTACCTTCATCGGCCAGCATCTGGGCTGGCAGGCAACGTTTTTGGCGGTGTCGGCGCTGGGTGTGATTGCCTTTATTGGTTGTGCGATTTTGATTCCCTCCAGCATCGCCAGCAGCAAGCCCGCTTCTTTATTGACGCAAATGGCAGTGCTCAAAAAACCGCGCCTGTTACTGGTATATGCGATGACGGCGCTGGGTTATGGCGGCAGCTTTATCGCCTTCACCTATCTTGCTCCGATACTGCAAGACATCAGCGGTTTTAGCGCCAATGCGGTGGGACTGGTGATGCTGGTGTATGGTGTCTCGGTGACGTTTGGCAATATCTGGGGTGGCAAACTCGCCGATAAAAAAGGCCCGGTCGCAGCATTGCAAATCGTGTTCGCCTTGCTTGCCCTGGTCTTGCTGGTGCTGACTTTTACTGCACATAACAAATGGCTGGCCTTGTTGACCGTGCTGGCCTGGGGTGCAGTAGCCTTTGGTAATGTGCCGGGTTTGCAGGTGTATGTGGTGCAACGTGCAGAGCAGGATGCGCCGCAGGCTATGGATGTTGCATCAGGCTTGAATATCGCAGCCTTTAATGTCGGTATTGCCTTTGGTGCTTGGGCGGGTGGGTTGATCGTCAGCCACATTGGCTTGATGCATACACCCTGGATAGGCGCTTTGGTCGTAGTAGGTGCCTGGGGCCTGACAACGCTGGCGGGAAAACTGGACAGGGTTGATGGGGTTTCCTTCATTCCTGGACAAACAAGCTCAGTTGCCATGCATTGAATTGCCCGACTTGTCATGCTTCACCGCAGGAGCGGCTTCAGCCGCAAACAGCAAACCCCGTGTTCACGGCTGAAGCCGCTCCTGCATTAATGTCATACCTCACAAGCCCGAAAAAAATCATCCTGGTAAAGAATGAATATAGTTTCTTTTTTCCATATCCGCTTTCGCCTTCGCAGAAACAGAGCCAGCCTCATCATTACGTCCAGCAGCCTGCAATACCTTGACGATATTGGTGGCCTCCTGGATGAACCTGTCCCTCATTCCCTGCATAAAATCGTCCGTAGCAAGTTCTGGTCTGGATGCAAAGACTTTCATTGTTTCATCATGTTTTTCAAGCTTGTCCTCATAGAGTGCCGACGCATTATCAATATAAGTGGCGCAAACAAGCATGTGGGGTGAGGCCAGCAGCTCATCCCAGATGAAGTGGACGATTTCCCTGGCGAGCCTGGGATCTGCATGATGATAAGCGATGAATTTGTCCAATACAGCTTCGTGCTGGTCAAGACAGGCCCCTATTGAGGCGTAGTCATGAAAATATTCCGGATTGCGTGACTGCTCCAGTGCAAGGAGGCTGTGTTCAAGCTTTTGTTCAAGGCGAATTCTGGCTGGCTCATATTCCTGGCCCAATTCCACCCATCCAAAAAGGCAGTACGACAAGCGCACACCATAGAGTGAACCTTTATCCTCATCCAGTGCGTGATCAAAAAACCATTCATAAGATACCAGCGATGTCTCATATTCTTTTGCGGCATGCGTCTGCCTGGCCTTGTCAAGAACTTGCAAGGAGCGCTCATTATGGTCGTTCATCAGGTGATTTTTTTCTAAGGTTGAGAGTGCAAATGCGAACTGCTTTCTGTGCATGAAGTCTGCAAGGGCAATTATCTTCTTTTGTTATAAGAACTGCTGCTTTTTTCAGGATCAGGCAAACCCATTAATTTGACTTCGATATTCTTGGCGTCTTGGGGTGGAACTTTGCCGTTGAAGTTTTGCTTGAGATAAGACCACATATCTTTTTCCAGTACCTCACATTGCAAGACAGCGCGGCTTTTACGTGTATCCCTGTGGCTATATTCCAGATCATCGATTTCTTGCGATGAATCTCTGTATTCCCGGCGCTCCCTGTAAGTTCTATAGCTGGTGCTGACATTGTCGTTGGCGCGCTCTTTGATAAACTGGTTCTTCGGTATGGTGCAGTTTTCTTTGAAGTTGGTCATCAGAGTGTGATCTACGCTGACATCGCATTGACTATATCTGTGCTCCAGCACCCAACAGCTTTTGCCGGTATCGCGGTCTTTTTGCATGGCCGTGATCTTGCGCAGAGTCGCATCGTTTTTAACTTCGGTCGCATTGCTGCCTATCTTGGCATTGCAGGGCTGGTCAGTAAATATCGTTTCACCTGAAGGTGTCACACATTTGCGCACCTCGGCCTGCGACAGGCTGGGCCAGGCAAAAACCAGGAAAGACAAACAAGCCAGGAATGATTTTTTCATAATATAAAGTGACGGTGAGCAAATTTTATTGTCTTTTAATAGTTAAAAATGCAATGTTTTTGCGTAAAAACAATGGCAGATTATAGCCCAGGCTACAATTGGTTACATTTGAAATTGCGATGCTATTTGCTTATCTATTTTGTCAAGTCAGTCCGGCTAAGCCGGGTTACCATCGGGTGTTCATTAGAAATCAGTCCAGTCACTCCAGCGACGCTGGCATAAAATCAGCGCATTGACTGCCTGTTTTTTCTTTGTTAACATCACCCCATATCACTGGAAACAGTGACGTAAGCGTTTACGTTAGCCAACGCGCAAACAAATTTGTCCTGCATTTGCAAGCAGATTTGTCGCGCCATGGATAATGTATATGCGATTACTCTCACAACTACCCGAGAGGCTTTCTGCCTCTCTCCGCATTTTCGCGAATGCACCTCTAGCCACTGCTGTTGGCATTTTCCTTTGTTTTTTTATCGGCTTTGCTGATGGTGTACTCATGCCATTTTTTGCCTTGTGGGCAGAAAAGGATGCAGGCATTTCTGCCAGCCACATAGGCTTGCTGCTGGCTTGCTATTCTAGCGGCGAATTGCTGGCCACGCCCCTGGTGGGCGGCATTGCTGACCGTGTCGGCCGCCGCCCTGTCTTGCTGATCTCCACTGCAGGCGTGGGGATAGGCTTTGCGATTCTCTACTTTACGCACGGTGTATGGGCATCTGCCCTGGTGCTGATCTTGATAGGCGCGTTTGAAAGCGTCTTGCACCCCACCATCTCTGCCGTCATCGCCGATGCGATACCGGCGGAGCAGCATCGATATTACTTTTCCATCGCACGCGTCATGTCGAGCGCAGGCCGTGTGGCTGGCCCGGCGGTGGGCTCTGTGCTGGTACTGTTTTCGCTGGGTGCCGTATTTCTGGGCTCTGCACTGGCGATACTCATCAGTACGCTGATCATTGCGCTGTGGCTCCCGGAGACTCTGACAAAAGATACTTTACCGGATGAAGATGAAGAGAGTTTGATCGGCATTCTGCCCGCCTTCCGGGATGCGCGTCTTGCCGGTTTGCTGTTGTGGTCGATGTGCTTGCAGATATCGGCGGGCTGGTTAAGTTCAGTCTTGCCGCTGTATGCAGTAGATGCAGGCACCCTGACACCTTCGCAGATAGGTTTGCTGTTTACCTATGCTGCGGTACTGACGGTGCTGTTCCAGTTGAAGATCAGCGCTGTTCTCGCACATGTGTCCAATGTCAGGATGGTGATTGCCAGCGGCTGCGTGCTGGTGGGTGCTTTCATCTGCCTGCTGTT
The DNA here is from genome assembly GCF_049340405.1 of Undibacterium sp. Ji42W. Lineage (NCBI taxonomy): Bacteria > Pseudomonadati > Pseudomonadota > Betaproteobacteria > Burkholderiales > Oxalobacteraceae > Undibacterium > Undibacterium sp. Ji42W. Next base: position 448,162 of record NZ_JBMPOV010000003.1, on the reverse strand, counting down.
TTCATCCACTTTGGCGGCACTGGTGCTGGGCGTAAGTTTGCTGTCGCTATCGCAAATGTTGTTTGGCCCTTTGCTGCCAAGCCTGATCATGGAACTGGCACCTGCGCATGCACGGGCTACTTACATGGCAGCAGCTTCGGTAGCGGCAGATTTGAAAGATACCGTAGGCCCGGCGGCGGGCACATCGCTATATGCAATCGCCGTGCGTCTGCCATGGATGGTAGGGATACCTGTCGCCATTTGCGCGACGCTGGCACTGGCGTTTAATGTCAGGCGGTGCGGGGGAGAGAAAACCCCGTAGGTTGGGCTTGGGTGCAGGTTGGGCCGAGGTGTAGGTTGGGCTACACCTCATCAGCCCAACACTTGGCCCCTGCAAACGTCTACGTCATGTAAACGCCGCGTGTTGGGCTGGTAAAGCGGAGCCTAGCGAGGCCCGGCCCAACCTACACCGATTCAACCTGCACCTGGCCCAACTCACGAAAACTAATCAATACGAACCAATACTCACAAAATCAAAACATCATGACCACAAACACCAAACACCACATCGAACGCCTGCATTGGGAAAAACGCCGCAGAACCCTGCGCGTCACCAGCGTCACGCGTTTGACACCGAACATGCAACGCATCACTTTTTATTCAGATGATCTGCATGACTTTGCCAGCCTCGCGCATGATGACCACGTCAAGATCTTGCTGCCCGTTGCTGGCGAAGGAGACAGCCTTGTTACACGCGAATATACGCCGCGATATTTCGATACACAGGCACGCACGCTGGTGCTGGACTTTGCCTTGCATCAGCATGGGCCAGCCAATGCATGGGCCAGGCAGGCAAAAGCAGGCGACACGCTGATCGTCAGCGGGCCGGGTAAATCCATCGTTGTAGCAGATGATTTTGACTGGTACCTGTTAATTGGCGATGCCACTGCCCTGCCCGCAATCACAAGACGTGTTGAACAATTGCGCGCTGGCGTGCACGTCACCAGCATCGTCATGCTTGCAGATGCGGCAGATAAACAGGCTTGTATGGCAGCAGCCAACTGGCAAGCGCAATGGCTGATCCGCAAGCACGATTCAGGCAATGACGAACAGGCCCTGCTGGCAGCAGCGGCTGCTTATACTTTCCCACCCGGAGAGGGTTACATCTGGATCGCTGCCGAAAAACAGGCTGCGCGGGCTTTGCGTACTTATATGGTGGAACAGTGCGGGCAGCCAGAAGCATGGATTAAATCCTCAAGTTATTGGACACGGGAAAATTAAAGTGTGTTGCAAAATGCTGCTGGCGTCATTTTTTACCTTGAGCATTTGTAAGTTTTCTGTAACAGGGAAATCAATTTGTTTCTTGCAAGCTTGTCATAAATGAGTTGAATACTAAACAGCATTTTCTTTTTTTTAAAAAAATTAACTGACTGGGAATTCATTTGCATAATTGGAGGACGATTTTTGTCAGCAGGTTCAATAGCATAATGAGCGATGATGCACATGATGCCCATTCACAAGGCTCCTCGAACACCGGCAAGATTTCTGTGTGCATTTTTCTATTTACGATCAACCTCAAAACTGGAATTTTTTACCGCCACCACGTTGAACATATCTGCACTGTTCTTACTGTTGATGACTAAATTCCCTCCGGTTCAAGGGATGGCACCGGAATTTCACAAAGCTTGTTTTGTGCGGACAGAATCTAAGCAGCCTATCAGCGGCGTAGTGGACAGCTTAGGACAGGGATGGTTTTCGGCTGATGAAATATTGTTTCATTTGCTGAAGAAACCCATCCCCATCCCAACCAATCCACCGCGCCGCTTGCAAGTTTGCGGCGCAAGGCATAGTTCGTGAAACCTCGCTGCGCTCCCCTTGAAGAGGAGTCAAATTCCCGGTTAAAGAACCATTAACATCACACAATCAAGCACAAAAACTGGAAAAGTTTCCAATCCCAATGTCCATCCCACCCATGCCCAAGTGGGATGCTTTCCAAAAACTGACCAATTATGTCAATCGACTGACAAAAAATGAGAGGTGCCGTGCCCAATTTTGGGGCGGAGCTAAAGGCTGAATACTTACCTTTTAGTGAGAGATAGGTAACCATTTGGTGACTTGTTTAGTGCCGCCCGCTTGCTTGCGTGCTGTAGGGCATTTATGTAATGTTGTGCTTCGACGAGTTGAGAAACACATTTAAGCGTCGTTGTCTTTTTTTGAAGTCATCGCACTACCGACACTTCCCATGTCTGCGCACTCTCCAGACATGCAATATGTTCCATGCACGACACTAGGATGTGGACTACCTGTCGCATCCAAATACAAAACGTACCAACCAGGAGTTCTTACGTGAAAAAAATATCCAACCGCATGACGGCCATCTACCTGGCCTCATCGCTACTTTGTTTACAACTGGCAGGCTGTGGTGGGTCCAGCAGCGCTGATTCCGCACAGAATGGCGCAGGCAATACGCCCATGGCTGCGCCACCGCAAGGCGCACCGACAGAAACAGCGCTGACACCCGTCACAGCCACTGCCAGCTCTGTTGAACGTGGTGATCTGTCAGCGGCAGCGGCCATCGACCATAGCGACAATACCCGCTGGGGCAGTGCTTTTACCGATGACCAGTACCTGACGCTGGATTTTGGCAAATCAGAAACCATCACCCGCGTGCGCATACAATGGGAAAATGCCCATGCCACGCAATACCTGTTGCAGGTCTCTGACAATAACAGTGACTGGACGACGATCAAGACCGTCGATAACAGCCAGGGCGGTGTCGAGGACCTGACTGAGTTGAACGGTAAGGGTCGTTACCTGCGTGTGAAGGGCATCAAGCGTTCTACGCAATATGGCTATTCCATCATTGAGATACAGGCTTTCTCTGGCACACCGGTGGCTACCCAGCCGGGTACAGATCCAACGCAACCCAGTCAGCCAGGCAACCCTGGAACGATAGATTTGACCAAACCTGGCGTTGCAGTCAAGCCTGTCGCCGCGACATCTTCCGCCGTAGAAAACCAGGCCATGTCCGCCGCCATGGCAATTGATGGCAAAGCCAATACCCGCTGGGGCAGCATCTCGGAAGACGGTGCCTGGATACAATTTGACTTTGGCACCAAGACACCCGTCGGCTACATGAAGCTGGTATGGGAAAATGCCTATGGCAAGGAATACGCCCTGCGCGTATCTGACGATGGCCAGACCTGGACGCAACTGCGCTATGTCAGTGGTGGCAAGGGCGGCACGGAAGAATTCTTTAACCTGGGTGCAAATGCCCGCTACATACGCCTGCAAGGTGTGGTCCGCGCTACCCAGTATGGTTACTCTTTGTTTGAAGTTGAATTCAAGTCACCAGGCAGCGACAACACTATTGCCGACGCGACGACATCTGCCTTGAAATTCCCTAACAGCGGCAGTGGCTGGGCACCTTTGCCTGCTGCGGCAGAACCGCTGGAAAGCCTGCAATTCAGCCTGCCTGATGGCACGCTGGTCACGCGCTTTGGCGCGCGCGGCCTGGCGCGCCATGGCCGTGAACGTGGTGAAGAGTGGAATGAAATTGGCTATGGCCCGAATGAAACTGTCGATGCGGTCACCGGCCTTCCAGTCGATAAAGGCCCCGGCAATTACCTGACCTTTGTACCGCAATACTTCAAGAACCGCACCTGGGGTTTTGAGATCATCGACAATAGCCGCGTGGCTGGTGTGACCAAGCCAGTGCTCACAGTCAACCAATACAATACCGTAGACTTTTTGCCGGGTGGCGTAGCCTTTTTCCGCGGCTTTGACCGCGTGGGCGTCACCGGTTATGGCTGGATGAATCCGGGTGAACTGGTCGATCGTAATGTCGCCATCTGCAAACCTGTACCCTACCCTGCCAATAACAAGCTCAGCAGCCCTGATGGTGTGAATGGTGCCTGTACTTTGCGCGTGAAAGACTATCCAGGACATAGCGACCTGGATGCAAACGGCTTCCCGAATGATAAAAATATCCCGGCACGTCCGCTGGTGGCAGGTGACATCATCGAAGTCTCGCCATCGATGTTCTCCACGCCTGAAGGCATGGCTGTCAAGGGTGACAGCGGCGGTGTACGTTATTACTCAGCCGAATGGATTTATGTGGTCGGCACTGGTCTCAAGCCATGGTATGGCGTGCAGCCACGCCTGAACTCGGTGCCTTTGCCTGATGAAACTTTGTCGGGTGGCCAGGGTTCAGTCTCCTACAATTATTCTGACAATGGTCTGTTCATGTTCCAGCAGCCGCACAATAATGCGGGCATGCAAAACATACAGCGCTTTGTTGAGGGCCGCCGCCTGGTGCATACCAACTTTACGACCGGTGACCATAATGAGAATGGCAATGACCGTTACCAGCAGGCAGTAGGATTGCAGGGGCCGCGTTTCAACCAGTCTGCCTGTATTGCCTGCCACGTCAATAATGGCCGCAGCCCTGCGCCTACCGCCATCAACCAGCGTCTTGACAGCATGTCGGTAAGGGTAGCAGCCACCAATACAGCAGGCCAGCAATTGCCGCATCCGCAGTATGGCACCGTGGTACAGATGAATGCTTTCTCGACCAGCGGTGTGCCGCAAAACTGGGGCACCAATGTCAACGTGGCCGGATTTGAAACCCGCACCACCAAACTGGCCGATGGCAGCAATGTTGAGTTGCGCAAACCTACGCTGGCATTTGAAGGTGCAGTACCCACTGTGTATTCACTGCGCGCTGCCCAACCCATGATAGGCATGGGCTTGCTCGAAGCCGTGCCTGAAGCTGACATCCTGGCCCGCGTGCGTTCTGCACCCGATGCTGATGGTGTCGTCGGTATTGCCAACTATGTGTTTGAACCAGAGACCGGTGCAGTACGTGTAGGCCGCTTTGGCTGGAAGGCATCCAAGGCAACCCTGCGCCACCAGGCTGCTGCTGCGTTATTGCAGGACATGGCGGTGACATCTGCCCCCTATCCTAACCGTAGCTGCATCACGGACCCGGCTACTTGCTCCACCGCACCAGCGCAAAAAGGCATCTCGGAAGCTGACCTGCAATCCATCACCCGCTACCTGGGTCTGGTGGCCGTGCCTGCACAACGCAGCATCGCCAGCGGCTTCCCCAAAGGTGTGGCACCGATGGATGAACATGTCGTCAATCCGCAGCAAGTCAGTGCCGGTGCCAAGGTGTTCCAGAACATGCGCTGCTCGGCATGTCACACGGTGGAGATGAAAACTGGCAACGGCCATTTGCTGGCTGAATTGCGCAACCAGACCATCAAGCCCTACACAGACTTGCTGCTGCATGACATGGGCACAGGTCTGGCCGACAAACTGGTAGAAGGCCAGGCCCAGGGCAATATGTGGCGTACCTCGCCACTGTGGGGCATAGGCTATACCGACAAAGTCATGGGCAATAACAGCAAGGTAGGCTACCTGCACGATGGCCGCGCCCGCAACCTGACCGAGGCCATCCTCTGGCACGGCGGCGAAGCAGACAAGGCACGCCAGCGCTTTGAAGGCTTGTCTAAAGCAGACCGCGATGCAGTACTGGCTTTCCTGAAGTCTTTGTAATCACCTGGCAATAAGTGCAACGGCTGCTGAACAGATGCATGTTCAGCAGCCGTTTTTCTTTTGCAGGAATGTAGTTACCGCTGCAGGAGCGGCTTGAGCCGCAAATGCCTGAGCAGCCACATCCCATGCTACGGCCCAGTTGTTCGCGACTAAAGCCGCTCCTATAAGCCTTGCCGACTGCATGCTCGACAAGACTGCTGTATAGTTTTCCACTCGCTTAATGAGAAAAATTCATGAGAAAAATTCCTAAGGAGAATGTATGACTGGTCTGGCTGGAAAAACCGCAGTGATCACCGGTGCAGGACGCGGCCTGGGTGCCGCGCTGGCGATCTCATTGGCAGAGGCTGGCTGTAAAGTGATTTTATGTGGCCGCAAACTTGCACAGCTTGCCGACACCGCCAGCATCATACAAAGCCTGGGACATGAAATGCCGGTATGTGTAGAAACCGATCTGGCCGATATGCACAGCGTACAGGCCACCATCGATACGCTGAACAAATCGCACACCCACATCGACCTGCTGATCAACAACGGCACCATGTGGCTAGAAGCCAGAGACCAAGCCTACACGGCAGCCGAAGTACTCGGTGTCATCAATTCTGCCGTCACCGGCACCTTCCTGCTGACCCAGGGCCTGTTGCCACTTCTAAGGCTATCAAGTGGCGCAGACATTCTCACCATAGGTTCCATCAGCGGCTTGCCAAACGCGAGAATGCAAAGCGTCTCCGTCCCCTTCTACGCCGCCAAACGCGCCCAGGCGGGCCTCGCAGATGGCTTCAGGCAAATGCTGACAGGCAGCCCCATCCGCTCCATCAGCGTACACCCGCCTTATCTCGATGATGTCACACCGCAGCAGCCAGAATGGGACGCCGTGCAAAACCGCAAGAAAGGTGAACGGGCGACCAGCAAGGACGTGGTAGATGCCGTCCTGTTCGCACTGACGCGGCCACGGCATATTACTTTGTCGGTGATACTGGATGCGGATGAGGGTGGGGTGTTTGAGTGAGATTGAAAACGGAGGGACATAGGCAGGATTAGCGCAGCGTAATCGTATGCATGTTGCCTGTTCCAGCCTGCTTTTGCAACATGGCTGCTTTATAGTTTTCAGTCAGCAATAATCATGTTCATGTTGAGATGGACTAGCAATGATCAGGCGATCTGCTTGAGGTCTTTTCCTTTTCTTTGGACTCGGTTGTGTACGACTACGCTGCGCTTGTACACAAGCGGGCTCGGCCAGCATCCGTAATTTTATAAATCGGATATGGCAACTGTTGATTAGAAATTGTCTCAAGAAGTCCCTCGGATAACAAACGCTCCAAAATTTGCAATGCGTTTATACTCCCTCCAAACCCTTGACGAGACAATGCTATCTCCAGATTGTACCAATTCATTCTGGAATCTTTTTTTGAGATTAATTCAAAAACAATTTTGTATTCATCAATATTTACCATGGTGCATCCTTATGGTAGAGAGGGACGTACGATTAGCGTAGCGTAATCGTACGCATGGTCAGCCGCAATTTTCCCGCTTTATGACTTTGAATCAAGGATACATCAATCTCGTGCAGAGATGCATAGGCGACAATCATGGGATTTGCTTGAGGTCCATAGCTATTTCCGCCATCTCATGCGTACGATTACGCTGCGCTAATCGTATCTACGCAGGAATTGCGAATTTCCTCGCTATTTTTGCTCAACAAAATCCAGTGATATTTCGCTCAGATAAGGTTGCGCCTGAATCACTGCGGGCAGGCTGGATTTAATTTTTTGTTCGCCAACTATCGCCTTGGGTACATTTTTATCAGTACGTAGCTGGAAGCGGAAATGCGGGGTGCAGTCGCCGGATGGTTTTGAAAAAACGCCATCATTGAAGCTGGTGACGTGGCCGCCGTAATCCCAGCCAAAACCATACAGGGTGAACGGTTTGCCGTTCTGTTTTTCTACTGCCTGGATGGAATCGAGTATCTTCAAGCCTTGGTAAGTCCACTGGCTTTTCTCAGCATTGATATTGACGGAAACAAGGCGGGTCATTGCGTCATCATCAAAGTACACTTCTACCCTGTAGGGCTTCATCAGGTTTTGCGGATAAAGCACCAGTACTTTTTGAGTTGCGCCTTCCGCGCCATCCACTTCCTGCACCGTGGTGTTTCCTGGATAGCGTTTCTTCAGGCTTTGTGCGGTATCGCCTTTTTTTACCGGATTCTGGCAGGAGAGCGCCAGGTCAGCCGGAGCAGCCGGTTTATCGGCGGCATAGACACAGGGGGAACTGGCAAGCGCGATGGCTGCACATAAGAACACGGCTGGTTTCATTGATGGATTCATGGTGCTTATTTCTCGAAAGTTGATCACACGATGCGGTAGTCTTGCCCTTCATTACGACTTATCACGTATTTTCAGGTACGGCAATCTGGCAAGGCAGCAAAGTTCTGCTTAAACACCAGCTTAACCATGATTCTTGATAGACGAAAGCCAGGTAGATGATAAGCCTCTTTTGTGTTTATGTGAACCAGACTAAAGTTCAGGTTGCTGGCCTTACGTTGCGGTGGCGTCCAGGAAAGGATTCGACCTGCTGCAAAACATTCAAGCGTCAAACGAAAAAACATAAGACCTGAACGCTCACCACAGAGACACAGAGGCACAGAGAAATGTTGGAGGCTGTAAATTTATTTCTACCTCCGCGATGAGGTTAGTGACGTAGGGTGCGCCGTACGCACCGCTCTCAATGTCAGCAAATTTTTAGAAACAATCACTTCGCGCGCGGTGATATCTGCATGCACCGAAGATGGTGCGCATGGCGCACCCTACCAGAGCAAACACCTCAATCTGCTATGGCTTCAGCTTAATCGACCGCTGTCAGTATGAAAATTCATTCCCCCCGCGTCTAGATACCCGAACACCGCCCTCCTCACCCGCTTGCGCAAATTGGCGGCGCTGGCAGGGGAGTCTGAACCGGCACGCGCACCTGCTGCATCGACCAGGCCCTTGATGATGCCCATTAAATCGGCCATGACATCTGCATCGTTTGCACCATCTGGCATATCGGCCTGAGAGAGTATGTCGTGCACGGTTTTGCGCAAGCGGGTGGACTGGCGTTTAAGGTCTGCGGCGACGGGCAGGCGCAGTTCTTCTGCGTCGAGGATCTTTGCCAGCGCAGGTCTTTTTAGCTGGTGGGTGATGGCGATGTCGATCAAGTCTTCCAGTGCCTTGCGGCCACCTTGTTCCAGATCTATTTTCCCGGCATCTTCAACCAGTGCCGTGGTTTGCTCCAGTATCAACGCCCTGCTGATGGCGTCTTTCGAGGGAAAGTACTGGTACAGCGAACCTATGCTGACGCCAGCCTTTCTTGCCACGGCATTGGTGGAGCAGGCACTGAGGCCTTCAGTTTCGAGAATGTGAGCAGCAGCTTGCAATATGGCTTCTACGGTAGCGACAGAGCGGGCTTGTGTGGGGCTTTTGCGAGGGGCCAGCGGGGTGGCGGCCTGCTTGATGGGCTTGGTCATGAATGCGAGTTTCTAAAATGAGCGATAGCTCATATTATATCTCTACTTTATTCAACTTAACGAACTTAGGGAAAGCAAATAATCATGCAAACACAAAACCACCATCAACAGAAAAACGATCAGCAATTGCTGGATGAAACCATCATCGCCGTACGCCAGTCGGCTGACCTGCTGCTCCAGCGTTTCAAGCCAGATGCACGTCCTGCTGACTTGCCGCAACTGCTGACGATGATAGAAGACAATGACACTGCCGTGACGTCGCAATTGCGTACGTCTTTACTGGCCCTGCGCCCAGATGCGCAATGGCTGGACGATGAAAAATCCAGCGGTCCGCTGCCTGCGGGTGAATGGTGGGTGGCTGACCCGGCAGAAGGTAATGTCAACCATATCCACGGCACGACTGAGTGGGCAGTGACAGCAACGCTGGTACGTGACAATGTGCCGGTGCTGACGGTGGTTGCTGAGCCGCTGGCGGCAAAACTCTATATGGCAGTGCTTGGCGGCGGTGCTTATCTAAACGGCCAGCCCCTGCATGTATCACAAAAACCCAGCCTGGCAGCGGCGCTGGTCAGCACTGGCCAGGCGACGCCGGGTGAAGGCAAGCTGGCTTACAGCAAGATAGGCCAGTCTGTCACGGCCATGCTGGAACATGCGCTGCTGGTGCGCATGGCTGTGCCTGCGACCATGCAACTGGTACAGGTCGCCAACGGACAACTCGATGCATTCTGGCAGCATGGCAATGTCTTGTCTGGCCTCATCAGTGGTGCCTTGCTGGTGACTGAAGCCGGTGGCCAGGTAACAGACTGGACTGGCCAGCCCTGGACTTTATCCAGCCCCAATTTTATTGCCAGCGCGCCTGTCATGAATGACCAGTTGGTCAACGTTTTAAAAAACATATAAACAATATATCAATAGGACTTAGGCAAAACCACCCCAAAGCTTGCAGCTTGCCGTACGTCCCAATTCGTCATACCCGCGCAGGCGGGTATCCATGCCCGATCGGCCTTACGTGTCTTACTGCCTGTGCGGTTGATCAAGGATGGATTCCCACTAAAAGCCTGCGGTAATGACGGTTTGGGGTGCGCTACATTGGTTGCGCTCATCGTGCTCATTGCCATCCATGCATGGCTGAGGCAAAAACCGTCAAGGTCAATTTTACGTTTGTCCTAATCAATAAGAGAAAAGAGAATAATGATGAAAGAGTACGCAGTCGTCGGTGCCAGCAGCGGCACAGGTTTGGCCATCACCCGTTTGCTGGCCAGCCAGGGTCACACTGTGCGTGCCATTGCACGCAAGCCACCCGCAGCAACAGAATTGATCAAACCCGTTGTTGCCGATGTGGGCAAGCCAGAAGCCATTGCCGCAGCACTGGCAGGTGAGCTGGAGGCAGTATTTTTTACGGTGGATATCCACAAGGCATTTGCGTCAAAACAGCTGATACGCTCGGTGATGTTTGATGGTTTCGTGAATGTGCTGAATGGTGTACAGCGTCACACAATGCCTCCACGCATTATCCTGCTCTCGGTCATGGGGCCGGGCAAATCATCACTGACCTGGCATTTGCTGAACCTGGCAAAACGCGGCATGCAACAGAATATCGTGGACAGGGAACAAGCCCTAGTCGATAGCGGCTTGCCGTATGTGATACTGCGTGCGCCGCGGCTGGTTGATGTAGTAGAAAATGGAACTGAAACGACCAGACCAGCAACAGCAGCCATGTTATCTGCCCAGGCCAATCATCGCCTCGACATGAAGCGCACAATAGCAAGGCCTGACCTGGCTACTGCGATGGTCGCCGCCGCAACATCAGCACCAGAAAACAGTGTGTGGGATGTGTATGCCAACGATGCAGGGCCAGTGCATGCATGGTTAAGATAAGAATTCAGGCATGATGCCCATGGCGACCATGTGCTGGCGTGATTCCTGCAATTCTTCAAAGAGCCATGCACGCAAATGCAGCAAGGGTGCCCAGTTGCGCAGTGCGGGTGGGTAGACGAGATAGTAGCGTTGCCGCACATTGTGCCGGGCAATCACTTGCGAGACTTGCACCAGATTGCCATTTGCCAGCGCATCCACCGTATAGACGCCACGCGCCAGCGCCAACCCCAGGTCATGCTCTGCAGCCTGCAACATGAGGCCAGTCTCGGCAAAGCTGGCAACTGGCACGACCTTGCCCTTGATGCCTGCCGCGTCCAGCCAGCGCTGCCACACCAGCGGGTCGCCCAGCAGGGGTTCGCGGGCGATTTGTTCTGGTGTGTAATCCTTGAGCCTGTGCGCTGCATGAGGTGAGCCCACCACCAGCAAGGGCAAGTCCAGGTCTGACAACATCTCTGCCTCCAGCCCCTGCCAATGGCCGTTACCAAAGCGTATGCCAGCATGCAGGTCTTGCGACTGCAAGTCACGGCTTTGCTGGGTAGCCTCAATACTCAGGCGGATATTCGGGTGACGTTCGCGCCAGTGGCCTATGCGTGGCAACAACCAGCGTTGGGCAAACGAGGGCACGACGGTAAGGCGCAGCACGGTGTCGGCACCGGCGCTTTCTCCAGCCCTGGCAGCCCTGGCACCTGCTTCCAGCCCATCCAGGGCAGCATCTACGCTTTGCAGGAAAATCTTGCCAGCCGCATTCAACAACACCCGCCTGCCCTGTCTCTCAAACAAGGCAAAACCAAGCTGCTGTTCCAGCGCACTGATCTGCTGGCTGATGGCGCTGGGTGTCAGGTTCAGCAACGATGCAGCCGCACGCAAACTCTGCAACTGGGCAGCGGCGCGAAAAGCAGGAAGAAATTGCAAAGGAATACGCATTATTGATTAGCAATTCTTACCAATTCATTAAAAATGATTGCTTTTGAGATGTACTTGATTAAATTAATCTTACCAGATTAGAGAACTTCACAGAAAACAGCATGCATCGTCGCCAGTTTTTGCTCGCCACTGCGCTGGGGATAAGTGCACAAGCATCCACAGGCCAGCCAGCATCTGCGTCTGCCTACAAACCGCAAGGACCCAAAATGAAAATCACACCATGGCAAGCACCATTAGATGCTTCACAAGCAAATGATCTCATGCAAAGATTAAGCAATGCGCGCTGGGCGGATGCCATTGTCGATGACTGGTCATATGGTACGGCCACGCAGCCGCTACGCCATCTGATTGATTTTTGGCAAACGCGGTATGACATCAACGAGGCGATAAGCCGGCTCAATGCGCTGCCGCACTACCAGGCAGAGATAGATGGTTTTCGTGTTCATTTTTTATATTTCAAAGGCAGGAGCAAGACTAAAAAGCCGCAACCGCTGCTGCTGAGTAATGGCTGGCCTTCAAGTTTTGTCGAATATACCCGGCTCGCGCCTATGCTGGCTGATCCTGCCAGCCATGGTGGCGATGCTGAGAGTGCTGACGATGCTTTTGATGTGATCATCCCTGCCCATCCTGGTTTTGGTTTGTCTGCGCGCCCGTCCATGCCTGACCAGGTGCAGACCATCGACCTGTTTCACCGCCTCATGCATGAGGGGCTGGGTTACAGCACCTATATGGTGTCCGGCACGGACGTTGGTGCAGGTGTGGCAACCCGCATGGCATTGAAATATCCGCAGGCCATCAAAGGCATACATCTATCGGCAGTGGTAGAGCCACCTGGCATAGCCAGTGCCACTGACCTCAGCAAGGCAGAGCTGGCTTATATGGAGAGCGTCAAACAATGGAGCGACAAGGAAGGTGCCTACCTGCATTTGCAGGCAACCAGACCGCAAACCCTGGCCTATGCGCTGAATGACACACCACTGGGCCTGGCGAGCTGGATACTGGAAAAATTCAGGAACTGGAGCGATGTGGGTGACAATCTGTTTGCGGTTTTCCCTGAACAGATGCTGCTGGATAATTTGCTGCTGTACTGGATTACGCAAACCATAGGGTCGTCCATGCGCTATTACTATGAGGCGCGCCACTTCCGCCCGGCCTTGCAGTTGCACGACAGGGTCAGCGTACCAACGGCGGTGTGCATGTGGCCCAGGGAGCTGGTAGTCGCCCCAAAAGAATGGGCAGCGCGTTTTTATCATCTCGTCCAATATACCAGCCCAGCCCGCGGCGGGCACTTCCCGGCATGGGAGCAAACGCAGACTTATGCTGAAGACTTGCGGCAATTTAGCCGAGCCTTGAGATAAACATGCTGGCAAGCCATGCAAGTATGTTTGTGATGGAACTTTATGCCCTAAAAATGGCCTGACACTCTGAAAACAATAAGTGCACAACATCAAGTGCAAACTTATCGAGAATTTTTGTTAACAGATTGCCCATGACCAAAATACTACCCATCCTTATTCTGTCTTTTTCGCACATCGCCTTTACACAGGCGGTGCAAGCTGGCACTGGCCCCAGGGCAGCAACACCAGCGCCACAGATAGAAGCACCGCGTGACCGGGTATTTCATGGTGTCATAAAACTGGAGGTGGACGCCTCTGATATGGTGCACAAGATCATCCATGTGCGGCAAAGAATACCAGTGCAAAAAAGTGGCGACATGGTTTTGCTGTATCCCGAATGGGAGACCACCAGCCATGCTGCCACGCAAACCGTCGCAGACCTGGCTGGCCTGAGCATCATGGCAGGTGAGACAAAACTGGAATGGCAGCGCGATACCGTGAACCCGTATGCCTTTCATATCACCGTGCCAAAAACTGCGCGTGAACTGAGGCTGGATTTCCAGATATTGCCAGCCAGCCGTGGTTTGTCGCCGGATATGTTGAAATTGCAATGGTCAAAGCTGGCGTTGTATCCGGCGGGTTGGTATCTGCGCAATATTGCCAGCGCCGCCTCCCTCACTTTGCCGAAGGATTTTCAATTCGCCACTGCACTGGAAAGCGATGTCGTCAGTGGCAACCAGATCAGCTTCAAACAAACCAGTGTTGAAAAACTCATGGATGCGCCTGTCTATGCAGGGCGGTATTTCAAACGGGTAGAACTCACGCCTGCGGGTACGGCTGTGTCGGTACGTTTGAATATGCTGGGCGACTCTGAGGCTGCCATCGCCATCACACCAGAATTTCTGACCAGGTACCAGGCCATGGTGGCGACTGTTCCTAAACTGTTCAAGGGTCAGCCTTATCCGCATTTTGATTTTCTGGTGACGCTGTCGGATACGATATTTTCTGGCGGTGGTGCCGAACATTCAGAATCGACAGAGATCAATCTGCCAGCTAATTTTTTCGTGAACCCCGATGCACAATTACGCATTGCCAGCCTGCATCCGCATGAATATGCCCATGCCTGGAATGGCCGCTACCGCCAGCCAGCGGATTTATGGACACCCAATCTGAACACGCCCATGCGCGGCAGCCTGCTGTGGATGTATGAGGGGCAGACAGAATTCTGGGGCCGCATACTGACATCGCACCTGGGTTTCATGACGCGCCAGCAAAGCCTGGATGCACTCGCGATGGATGCCGCCTTTGTCAGCGCCCGCGTGGGCAGGCAATGGAAGTCGCTGCAAGACAGCACCATAGACCCGGTCTACATGGCCGGCGGCAAGGCCGCAGTGCGCTGGCGCGACTGGCAACGCCGCGAAGACTATTATGTCGAAGGTGTGATGCTGTGGCTGGATGTAGAAATGCTGATGCGCGAACGATCATCTGGCAAAAAAGGGCTGGCTGATTTTGCTGGCAGTTTCTTTGGCGGTGGCAAAGCGAACAGTGCTATCAGCACCTATACCTTTGCGGATATCTGCAAGGGGCTGAATCAGCTGGTGCCTTACGACTGGGCTGCCTATTTCACTACCCGCCTGCAAGCCCACGATGCCAGCCACGCGCTGGATGGCCTGACACGCAGTGGCTATCGCCTGATTTACACCGATGAACCCACAGACTATTTCACGAAGATGGAAGTGGATGCAGGTACGACAGATTTTTCTCATTCGCTGGGCCTGACGGTCAATAGCAAAGGCGTGGTCAGCAGTGTGACATGGGAAGGTCGGGCCTTTCGCGCTGGTATCAGCCTGGGTGCGCGCTTGCTGAATGTCGGCAAGGAGGCGTATTCAGATACCGTATTGAAGCAGGCGATCAAGTCGGCAGCGGTATCGAAGGAAGCGATAGAACTGACTGTCATGGAGGATGGTAAAACACGTAGCGTTGCGATCAACTATACCGGCTCGCTGCGCTACCCTCGACTGGAACGTATTCCTGGTACGGTAGATAAGCTGGAAGGCTTGTTGAGTTTGCCTGTTTATGTGGGTGGGTGATTGCGGTTGATTATCACCTCTCATCGTAGGTAGGGCCGGGCCTGTAGGTTGGGCTACGGAATTACAAAGTTCCCCCGCATGTCCCCTACACTCAAAGCAAGTCAAGAACCATTCTCTTCAACAGCATAAGCACCCCGTATCGCTTTCGCCAACGCCATGCTCGCCGCACTGGCCCCATGCGCGGGCATGCGCAGGCTGATGGCGAACTCATCCAGCACTGGCAGGTCTGCTTCCGCACCAATTACGTCAAGCCCGGGCGGCACGGTTGATGGCAGCAAGGCTGTCACTGCCAGGTCTGCCTGTACCGTGGCGCTGATGGCTTCCATGCTGGGGTAATCGACGACATTGCGCCAGTCTATGCCGGCCCTGGCGAGTTCGCGTATTACCGTGGGTTTCAAGACACAGGTTTCTGATACCAGGCAAATCGGCAATGGTCGTTTTTGCCAGGCACTGCCGTCACGCTTGCCTGCCCATACTGGTCTTTCCAATGCCAGCAACTCTCCTTGAGCAGAGCCAGCAGGTGCTTCAATGATGGCCAGATCCAGCAGGCCACTGTCAAAATTTTTCATCAATTCGTTCGAAGAACCTGCGAGCAAGGATATCTCTACCAGTGGATAGGCTTTGACAAAGGCAGGCAGGATATGGGGCAGGTGCATGACCATCAGATCATGTGGCACGCCCAGGCGCACTGTGCCTGCGACTTCGGCCAGCGTCATCGATGCGAGGATGGCGTCATTCATTTCTACCAGGCTGCGCGCCTTTTGCAGCAAGACCTGTCCTTCCACTGTCAAGGAGACACCCGACCTGCCCCTGTCCAGTATGCGCTTGTCGAGTACTTCTTCCAGCCGCTTGATTTGCTGGCTGACTGCGCCCTGCGTCATATGCAGCCTTTGCGCAGCAAAGGTCATACTGTGCGTCTCTGCGACGTGCAAAAAAGTCCTGAGCAAGCCTATGTCGAGGTTTTTCATGGGCAGTAACAATCATTAAGCTTTGTAATACCTTGCATTACGAATATTCGATTTATTAATGGCTTTCAGCTCACTATAGTAGCCGAATGTACTCTTTTGAAGGAAAACCTGTCATGAAACAGTTTCCTCGAGTTGTCCCTGTTTTCATCCTGACCATCACTATAGCAAGCACGATCACCATGACCAGTCCCGCAACTGCCGCCATTCCATCCCCTGTCGATTTTCAATCCCATTACCTTAACAGCGCTGAAGACAAGCAGGCCATAGCGCGTCTGCTGAACAGCTACACGATATCGGTCAGCATGGGTGATGGCAAGACCTTTGCCACGCTCTTGCTCGATGAGCAAGTGCCTTTCATGGCGGTGCGTGGCGTCGCGGATATCGCCACTGGCGATACCATCGACACCCGCCGTTACGCCGATTTTCGCCAGGGCGTATTTTCCAGCGGGCGCAAGCTGGAGCAGGCTTTCTACAATGTCGATATCAAGCAGGATGGTGCTCTGGCACAAGTGTCGCTGGATTTCGTGACCAAAGAAACAGGCACGCAAAAAGGTGGCTTTGGCTGGAAGCTGTTGCACCTGTTGAAGGTTAACGGCAACTGGAAAATCGCCAGCGAGTTTTATACCGTGCGGGCATTGCCTGCGCAATAATGAAGTACTGAACACCTAATAAGCAAGTAACCAGCAAGTAACCAGCAAGTAACCAGCAGACAAATAAGCAAACAATAAGCCGACGTAGCATCCGAGACTGGCTCAGGTCAGCAGCTTACGCTAGCATCATCTTTTATCTTCATCGACAAAGCACGGTATGGGCTCGTTTTCCATACCGTGCATGCGTGCTCCCATCACGCCCCAGGCTGCTCTGCCCTGGAATTCTCAAGCTAAATTACGGAAATAAAATAGCTTGAAACCAAGCACACAAATGGATACAAATTGT
The DNA here is from genome assembly GCF_049340405.1 of Undibacterium sp. Ji42W. Classification (NCBI taxonomy): domain Bacteria; kingdom Pseudomonadati; phylum Pseudomonadota; class Betaproteobacteria; order Burkholderiales; family Oxalobacteraceae; genus Undibacterium; species Undibacterium sp. Ji42W. The sequence goes on along the minus strand of NZ_JBMPOV010000003.1, from coordinate 430,992 downwards.
TGCAACTTTAAAAACACCAAGCGGCTAAGATGATCCATCCAATTTGAATTTGACTAGCATGACTTTGCCTCACACTGCTGTAGTTGCCACTTCAAGAACAAAACAATTCACAATCCAGACACGCATGCTGGCTGGACTTGGCTTGTTCTTGCTGGCGACGGCTTGCAGTAAAAAAACCGAAGTGACCCCCGCGCCCCAGCCCGCTGCAGCAAGCCAGGCCCAGCTTGCACCTGTTGCTGCTCCAGCACCGGCAACGGCAAGCAACTCAGATAAACTGCAAGACTATATCGCCTGCTATAACCAGCTCGACAGAAACGCCCATCGCAGCATTGCCCGTTACCGTAGCTGGGTCAAGGACATGGATGCAGGCCCCAGCGGCAAAGAAGCAGTAGTGTATGGCCTGTATAAAATCGATGTCGATGAGATCGCCAAATGCCAGGTCAGCTTTACCCAGGCAGGCAAGACAGCACCGGGCAAACTTGATGTGGCTGCTACGGCTTACATCAACAGCCTGGCAGAGCTGGGCACACTGGTTGCCGATGCTGACCAGTACTACAGCCGCGACAACTACAAGGACGATGCCTTTGCCAAGGGCAAGAAAATGCATGCACCGCTGACTGCAGCGATGAAGCTGTTTGAAGAAAAGAGTAATATTTTTTCGGATGAAATCGAAGCGGAAAACGACAAGGTACTGGATGCAGAAATGCAGCAACTCGAAAAAAACGAGGGCCGCCAGCTACCCTATCTGCAAATGGCGCTGATGAGCAAGGCCAAGCACCTCATACGCCTGATTAGCGAAGAGAAATTCGATGCCGCCACTGCTGCCAAGGCACTGGCCGAGTATGAAAGCCTGACTGACGAAGCGATTGCCTATGTCAAAAAAAATAGCGAAAGTGCGGCCAGCGGCTGGTCCAGCCTGGAGAGAGCCTGCGAAGATTACCGCAAGGCCGCCAAAGAACGCGTGCGCCGCATCCGTGACAAAGTGCCCTACAGTGAAGGTGACAAGATGATGCTCAAGCCAGGTTCAGCCTGGATGGTAGAAGGCAGCCAGGAGAAAGTCACCAAGGCCTACAATGAATTGATAGAGGCAAGCAACCGCATGCATCGCTAAGGTTCATCATTAATCATACAAAATTGCGCATACAAAATTGAGCATACAAATAAGCATAGATAATTAAGCATTCACGATTTTTTTCTCATGCGGAATTTTTTCAAGCGCGCATCGCTACTCTGCGGACATGGAGTGCATTTGAAGAAGCCCCGCATGAATCCCACCCGGTAGTACTCCAGGTCCCCATCTGGAGTTGCTCTTTACAATGCCCTGCTGTCCGAGGGCATTTTTTTGTACCTACGAGAAAACCGCACCAGCTGCGTTGCAGCTCCCGCACTCAGACAAATTCGGTACTAAAGTACGGTCTTCGTCGCAACGGTGGAGTCGGTGTTTCAAACCATATATTGTCTGCCGACGTAACGAACTATCCTTGCAAAGGTGGCTTCTTAACGCATGGCCTTGCTGGGACGATTTTTCATCAGTACTACTATCATTTTTATTAAATTTAAAACACTCTCATTTACTTTAACTTTATTTCGTTGCATTTTGCGGCCTGCTTATCGACAAGCACCTTGTCGCCAAACAGCAGTTTCACGCCGCATTGCGAACCGAACATCCGGCTTTGGTCATGCCCCACGCCTTCCACATCGAAGTAATGATGGCTGCTGGCAGGCAGGGCTTTGGCGACCGGGGTTTGCTTGCCCAGGTATTGTTCATAAGCCCAGTAGGCATGGGCGCGGTCATAGCGTGTTGGCCCTTCTGCCTCAGCACCGCAGGACTTGTCGAGCACGCGGTGGTTAGGATCAGTATCTAAGCTGCCAACCAGATAAGTGACCTGTCTTTGCAGATGGCGGCTGTATAAATCCAGGCCAGTCATGCCCTTTGCATAAGCCACCATGTTTTGCATGCCATAGCGGTAGTCATCATAGGCGGGGCACACTGCTTTATCGTAGAGCGCAAAACCAGTGGATGCGGGCCGCTCAGGCGTGAAATACAGATACGATGAGGGATTCGCCACCACATACTGCACATCCAGCCCCCGCGCCCGCAAGGCTTCATCGACGTGATTGAGGATGGCATAACGGTGTATCAATTGCCCACCGCCAGAATGCCCGGCGAAAGTGATTTTCTTTAGCAGAGGCAGACGCGACTTGTCGGCAAGCAGTTGGGCAATATCATCAATGACCTGCAATGAACTCAGACCCGCCTGCGTGCCCGTGCCAGGCAAGGCAGGATCGCCGCCAGTCCAGCCCTGCACCGACCAGACCGGCATGCCATCAAAACCGGTATCCGGTTTGCCTGGGAAATTGGGCGCAATTACCAGCACTTCATCCGATGAGCGGCCCGACGCCTGCAACAAGGCCATCGCCGCTGCATAATAATCATCGCCATTACGCTGTATGCCATGCTGGACGATGATCACTTCACGTATCGTCTCCAGTTTTCCATCGAGCCTTTGATTCGCATACACCGGAAAATCATACCCAGCCTGCTGACCAGGTACAGGAAGATGCAAACGCTGCCAGGCAGGTGCGGCACAGGCAGGCTGCACAAGACAGCAAACAGCCAGCGTCGAGGATGCCAGCTTGCAAAAGAAATTAGATGCTTTCATGCCTGCCTCTGCGTTATTTGTATGGTGGCAATGATAGCATTGCCATGCCACATGATAAACTGGCATCTACAAAATATGGCTCCAACTAAACAAGGCTAGCACCAGGCATGTTACAACCATGAATGAAAGCATCGATCCGTTCCCTACAACGCCTGAGTCTATGAAAGAAGGCGCGCGGCGCATGCATTTGCAGGTGCAGGTAACAGCGGATTTTGGCACTGCCCTGGAAATAGAGTTGGCGGCAATGATGCATGAACGTCTCACGGCATTTCGCCAGCGATTCAGGCGCAGTAAATTCCAACTGCGCATGCAGAGCTCGCTAAAATATGTGGTCGCCCTCGGGCTAAGTCTGTCTGTAGCAATGATTTACCTCGACAGTATCAGCAGACAGAGTATCAAAATAGATATTGCTTTCTTTATCCTGTTTTCGCTTATTTTTTTTCTCACCTGGGATATGGAGAAGTTCATCGCCAGACGCGACAATCTGGTCAAGCCCTACTGGGGATGGCTGGCAAGAAGTGGGGCTTCCAGTATGCTCAGGATGGCAAAAAAAACCTGGCCCTTCACGGCAAAATATGAATTACGCGACGATATCATCGCGTATTACCGCATCACCAGCACCGGCAGCAAACTTGCCTGGACCAGAAGCCTGAAGCACTGCTACCTGAGCGGACAGCATGCAACTTTGTTCTACAAAAAAGAAACCTCGCTGTATCCTTATATACTCATCATGCACGAAGCACCGCAAGAATTGGCGCAGTATCTGGATGCGCTGGGGCTGCCGTGTCTTAACAGCACCCAGGATACGTAGATTTGTAGGGCGCGCCGTCAGCGTAGTAAATGGAGGGCACATGGTAATGTGCAGTACGCAGGTGATGTGCATGGCGGGGATATCTGTTCGCAGTATGCACTTTTCAATAAAGCATCAAGCAGCCTCTTGCAAAGCTCTACCACATCCACAAATACGCGATATTGATATTTCAAATATAGAAAGTCCATCATGAATCAGCGCATCAAAAAATTCTTCATGCCACACAGGGCCGCAATCGGGCCGCCCGGGGTAATGAGGGTAACGTCAATTTTCATCGCAGCGAATTGAATTTAGGCGTCTTGTTTTTTAAATTTTTTGGTTTATTTGTACTCGCTGAGGCAACTTACACCACATGTGGCGGCAGGATCAGAACGATGAGTCTGTATGCATCACCGCTTGATGACAGTGCCTTGAACGATACGCAAAAATAGCATTACTGCGCCGACAATATCTCCAGCAGCCGCGCAAAACCTGTTGGAATTTCATGCATCTGATCTGGCGAATAAAGCACGTTCAACACTTGATCGTCCAGATCAAGATCGACGACATCGATTGCCAGCCAGTCTTTGGACCAAAAATCGATCGCACCGATTTTGGACGATGAAATAAATTCCAGTCTTTTCAAATCCCCAAAATCCCCTTCCAGATATTCAGTCCAGGTAAGGACATAGGAAGCTGGAATCCGGGGTTCTACAAGTTCCTTGAAGTAGGCCAGGTGTTCGTTCATATACGGTCGCGTCTTACATCGAAAACGCAGATACTACCTTATCCTGATCATTTCTCCGGCTTCACAAATATGGTGTGATATTGCGCATGGTCCGCTCCACATAATCTTCTTTCTCCCCGACCGGGGCAACATAGTGGATGGCACTTTCTGCCGCCTCGGTGCCCGCCAGGCGGGCGATGACCCAGGCAGCCAGGTATTGCGAAGCCAGGCAGCCGCCCGCGGTGGCGACATTATCTTTGGCGAAGAAGGGCTGGTTCAAGACTTCAACACCCGCTGCCTGCACCCAGGGTTTGGTCGTGAGGTCAGTGCAGGCTGGCACGCTGCCCAGCAAACCCAGTTTGGCCAGCATCAGCGTGCCTGAGCATTGTGCCCCCAGGATTTGCCGGGCTGGATCAAGTTGCAGTTGCGCCATCAGGACGGTGTCTTCCACCACTTCTCGCGTGCGGATGCCGCTGCCGATGATGACGGCATCTGCTGCATTTGCTTCCTCCAGGGATATCTGCGATTCCAGCAAGACGCCATTCATGGAACGCACCTGCGCCACAGGACTGGCGATAGACACGCGCCAGCCCGGTGTCTTGATGCGGTTCAGGATGCCCAGAGCAATCAGGGAATCAAGTTCATTAAAACCTTCAAATGTCAGGATGGCGATATGCATAATCTCTCTTTGGGTTTGCAATGGTGACGAGGCATAATAAGCCGGCAAAACAATACAATCAAATAATTGTCATGGATACGCTTTGTGCATAGTCGCTATAAACAGCTAGTCGATACACTCGCCAGCGAGATACGTTCTGGTCGCCTGGCACCAGGCACCCGCCTGCCCACGCACCGCAAACTCGCGGCAACACATGGTCTGGCGCTGGTCACGGCCAGCCGCGTATATGCCGAACTCGAAACCATGGGTCTGGTCAGTGGTGAAACCGGGCGCGGCACCTTTGTGCGTGAAACGACGCTTGCACCCGGCATGGGCATAGACCAGCATGCGACCGCGACAGGGATGACCGACCTGAATTTTAATTATCCATCCTTGCCGGGCCAGGCCGAATTATTGCGCGCCGCCTTGCGCCAGCTGGCATCTTCAGGTGATATAGATGCACTGCTGCGTTACCAGCCGCATGGTGGCAGACAACATGAGCGTGCCGCCATGGCCCGCCATCTTGCGAGTCGTGGTCTTGATGTCAGTGCTGAGCAAGTAGCCATCGTCAGCGGTGCGCAACATGGGCTGGCAGTGACCGCTATGGCCTTGTTGCAACCGGGCGATGTAGTCGCTGTGGATGCGCTGACTTATCCCGGCTTCAAAGTTGTTGCACAAGCACAGCACCTCGAATTGCTGCCGATGGTAATGGGCAAAGATGGCCCCGACCTGAACGCGCTGGAAAAACTATGCAGACAACGCAAGGTGCGGGCGGTATATACGATGCCCACCATGCACAATCCCCTGGGTCTGGTCATGGGCCTGCCATGGCGGCAAGAGCTGGTGCGCATCGCCCGCAAACATGGCTTGCTGATCATGGAAGATGCTGCTTATGCGTTTCTGGCGACCAGGCCACCCGCACCACTGGCGGCACTGGCACCTGAGCTGACCGTGTATATATCAGGATTTTCCAAGAATATTTCTACCGGGCTCAGAGTGGGTTATGTCGCCGCACCCACACAACACCTGCCCGCAATTGAACGCGCGATACGGGCCACAACCTGGAACACACCTGCTCTAATGACCAGCCTGGTCTGCAACTGGCTGGGTGATGGCACGGTAGCCAGCCTCGAAAAAGAAAAGCGTGCCGATGCCAAAGCCAGGCAAACCCTGGCAAAAAAAGTACTCACCGGATTTGACTACATCAGCCATCCGGCATCGTATTTTATCTGGCTGCCGCTACCGGCAGAGCTGCGCGCAGATCAGATAGCCATGGCGCTGGAACGCGAGCAGATTGCCGTCTCAACGGCAGAACCCTTTGCAACCACAGAACAGGTACCGCATGCCTTGCGCCTGGCACTGGGCTCGTTGGAGATGGATGTACTCAAAGTGGCGCTGGAGAAGTTCAGGCAGGTGTTGGCGCGGTATGTGTATTGATCAGGAATGATCAGGGCATGCTGGCCTGCTGACCAAGCCGCTGTCGCATCAGATCAACGAAAGCCTCCAGCGTCGGTTGAGGCCCAGCACCCAGATTGGCATTCGTCCCCATGTCATCAATCTCGCGCAAGACCGTGCCGCCCCCCATGGAGGTTTGGCCCAATACATAGTAACGGATATGTTGACTGGATTTGTTACGCACGATGCCCGAGAAATGCGGTGCCAGCACCCAGGTGCCTGCGCTTTGCTTGACTTCTTCCAGCGACTTGCCCGTCAGATCAACTGGCGTGGCCTGGGGATAAGCTAACAGCAGCAGAGTATGGTTGGCATCAAGTTCGCACTGATGCCAGCGGTATTGCGTGGCTTCTTCCTGCAAGCTGGGTATTTCCTGCGCTTTGCAGCCAAGGTGGTAAAACAGATAATGAGAATTCTCGTCGGCTTTTTCGACAATATCAAACAATTGCGCGGCCTGGCGAAAGACATAGTGCGGCAATATCTGGTAGGCGATGTTATAAGACAATTGCTCCAGCGAAGTGCGTGCGGGTGGCTTGCCTTTGAAAAAGTCGAATAGTCCCATGATGTCGCCCCGGATTTTTTTATGTTTTCTCTTTGCCTCGCAAGAGACAGGAGTGCAGATGAAACCATACGGGCGGGAGTTTTGTCAATTCGTCAGGTGGGGCATGTGTGCAACAGAGACAAATCCCTTGTAGGGTGCGCCGTGCGCACCGCTCCGTGAATTTTGCATAAGATAGCAGGCGGTGCGCACGGCGCACCCTACAAAATCAAAGCGCTTCCAGCACGCGTGCCAACATCTCCACATCATCCTCAGTGTTCAGATAAGAAAACGACGCCCGCGCTATGCTGTGCAAGCCGCGCGCCTGCATGTCCAGCGGTGTGTAGGGGACGCCATTTGCACCTATGTAAATACGTTGCTGGGCGAGTGTGTTTTTCAAGGCCATCGCATCATGCCCGCGCAAGTTGAACGAGACTATGCCGGATCGTGCCCCCTCCCCCAGATCATGCAGGCTGATGGCCGGGATATTCGCCAGACGTTCGCGGCAAGCTGCTGCCAACGCAGCACTGGCAGCGCCCAGATTGGTAACACCCATGTGCAATGCCAGCCTGACTGATTCTGCCAGACCCAGTTGCAGGGCGACTGCGGCTTCGCTGGTTTCAAAGCGGCGGGTGTCATTGCGCAGATGGATTTTATTTGCCGCAATGGGGGCGGATGAGACATCGACCCAGGTGGGTTCCAGCTTGTCGAGAAATGATTTGCGCACATACAGCAAGGCGGTGCCGCGTGGGCCGCGCAAGTGTTTGCGGCCTGCGCTTTTTAATACATCGCATTGCAGGGCTTTGACATCAATCGCTACTTGCCCCAGCGCTTGCCCGGCGTCGATGAGGTAGGGCACGCCAGCCGCAGTTGCGACACGGCCAACGGCAGCGGCGTCATTGATAAGGCCACCATTGGCGGGCAGCCAGGTCAGTGAAATCAGGCGTACATGTTTGTCGATCATTTGTGCCAGGGCATTTGCATCGACACTGCCGTCAGCATGGCTGGGGATAGTCTCTACCGTCGCACCTGCGCGCTGTGCTGCACGCTGGTAATTAGCGAGGTTGCCGCCCCACTCCTGCCGTCCTGTCAGTATTCTGTCGCCCGGTTTTAATTGTGGCATGGCTGCAAATACACTGCCAAAGGCACTGGAGCCTGAGCTCATGAGGGCGACTTCATCGCTGCTGGCATTGATCAGTGCTGCTGCATCTTCACGCAGGTTTTGCAGTCTGTCAGCCACCAGCAGGGCAGCCTCCATGGGGCCGACCTGCGCTTCGAGATCAAGGTGTGCGTGTATGGCTTGCAGGGCAGCCCGTGGCAATAGCGAGGCACCGGCATGATTCAGGTGCGTACCTTGATCAAGGCCGGGCGTTTGCGCGCGTAACTGCGCGAGTTGTTCAATAGTGGGTACGTTATTGATCATGCAGCCACCAGAGTGACAATGGCATCGACTTCTACCGCTGCCCCTGTGGGCAGGCTGGATACACCTATCGCCGTGCGCGCATGGCGGCCACGCTCGCCGAGGACTGCGACGAAGAGATCAGATGCCCCATTGGCGATGGCGCTGTGTCCATCAAAATCCGGCGTCGTTGCGATGAAGACACCGAGTCGCTGTACCTGGGCAATGCGGCTGATGTCGCCATTGGTGGCAACGTCGATCACGGCCAGCACGCCTAGTGCAGCAATTTCTGCCTCTTGTTTTGCCAGTTCTGGCGACAGGCCGGCGCCAACCACGACGCCCTTTGCTGCGCCGGGGCGACCGATCTGCCCGGCGATGATGAGCAGATTACCTTGCAGGGTGTAGCTTAGATAATTGGCCGCTGGTGTCTTGACCGGTGGTAAAGCGTGGCCAAGTTCTTGCAGTTTTTTTGCGATCGTCGTCATGATGGTATTTCCTAAACGAGGGTGGAATTAATTGCAAGCAAAAGCTTGCCCTGGGTACCGCGTTCCGCCAGTGCGGCATGGGCCTGTGCCACATCTGCCAGTGCATATTCGGCATGGATGCGCAGCTTGACCGTGCCATTGAACAGGCAATCAAACACCTTGCTGGCGTGCGCCTGCAAGACCGCTGGAGTCGACAGGTAATGGGGTAAGACCGGGCGCGTCAGGGTGATGCTCTTACGCATGAGTTGCAGGACATCGACAGGATCTGGCTGGCCGCTGGCGGCACCAAATAATATGACATGGCCACAAGAGGCGGCGACATCCAGGCTTTGGGTGAAAGTGCTTTTACCGACAGAATCAAACACCACATCGACGCCGCGCCCCTGGGTTTGATCGCGGATGTGAGCAACCCAGTCTTTGTCGTCTATATATGACACTGGTTGCGCACCAACACTGCGCAACCAGTCAGCCTTGCTGGCGGACGATGCCGTACCAAATACCATCAGGCCGCGCGCCACAAGCAATTGCACCAGCCAGCCGCCAACACCACCAGCGGCAGCGTGGACCAGTACTGATCCAGATGCCGGCAAGCGCGCCACATTATCAAGCAGCATGATAGCGGTAAGGCCGTGTTCTATGGCGGCGCAGGCATCACGCAGGCTCACTTCATTCGGTATGCGTATCAGGTTAGCGGCAGGCACAGCTACCTGGCTGGCATAGGTACCTTGTACACCCGTGGTATAGGCCACCCGGTCACCGGCCTGCCAGCCGCTGCTCGCCGGTGCAGTAGCAATGATGCCTGTACCCTCTATGCCCATGGGCCATGGCTGTTTAACGCCGGGGTAGCGGCCTTCACGCTGGTAGATATCGACAAAATTTACACCTGCCCAGGCGGCATTGACGATGACCTCACCTGTAGCGGCGGGCACTTCCTGCAATTTCAATTGCTCCGGCCCGCAAAACTGGCTCACGATGATAGCTTGCATGGTCTTTTCCCTGTCGAGTTTCGATGCAGCTATTATTGTCGTAAGATAGGCAGGTAAAAAACGATACTTTCGCAACATGAAAGTGAGGGAAACTCAATATGCAAGGAAAACTGCCGCCCCTGTTCACACTGCAAGCCTTTGAAGCGGCTTCGCGCCTGGGCAGTTTTAGCAAGGCTGCCGATGAACTGAGCCTGACACCGGGTGCCATCAGCCGCCAGATACGCCAGCTTGAAGACTGGAGCAGCCTGACCCTGTTCAAGCGCCACGGCCCCAAAGTCAGCCTGACCGATGACGGCGCAGCCTTGCTGACTCGCCTTGCCGGCCCCCTGTCTGCCTTGCACCAGGCAATTTACCCACCGGCAGATGCCGCAACTAAGACCCTGCACATCTCCACCCTGGCATCCATCGCCAAGGAATGGTTGTTGCCACGCCTGGCCAGCTTCAGTGCCGCTCACCCGCATATACGCCTGATCATTGATACCGACTATGCGCTGGTGCGCCCTGCCCCGCGTGTGGCCATGGTGGCGATACGCCACGGCGCCAGGCAAAGTACAGACCAGATTTGCGAGACCTTGTTCACGGACCGCTTATTGGCAGTGACATCGTCAGAACTCAAGTGCAGGCTGGGTACAGATGCACGCCGGTGGCCCGCATCGATGATGCTGCAACACCTGTCACTGGACCCGGCCCGCTGGCTGGCTGCCGCTGGCCTGCCAGAAGATTTTAACTTGCAAGGCCAGGCCTATAACGATGCCGATGTCTTGATGGAAGCCGCCCAGAACAGTCAGGGCATCGCCCTGGGCCGCCTGTCGATCGCCTGGAGGCGCCTGCAGGCTGGCAGCCTGGTACTGGCTAACGCTACCATCTGCCCTACCTCTCGCGACAACCTGCTGGTCTTGCGGGAGGACAGTGCGGCACTGCCCGAGGTGCTGGCCTTTACCACCTGGCTACGTGAGCAGTCCAGACTGTGGCAGATGGACATGGACAAATTCGACAGCATGCATCAGGTCGTGCAGGGATGATAAGTATCTAAGTATGCCCACAAAGCGATCACTGTGATGGAACTGATTGCTTTAATTGACAGATTACTGCGTGAAACAAGCAGCCAGCGCTCAACGCGATGCACTGTGACGCTGACGAAAATCCAAATGAAGTTTACAATGGAAGAAACTTCATCTCTGCAATGTGGTCTCATGTTCATACAAGCGAGATGTTACAAACGCAATCTCAGGGCCTGTTGCAGTAATTCTGATTCGATCAATTCGAGAGTAGCGTCATGAAACCAGTGAACAACACCATAGATATAGCCAGCCTGAGCGCTATTGTGGGCATTACGGCCTTGGCCGGCTTGCTGCTTTTTAATATCCATGAAACCGGGCAGGCTGCTGTTGCAGACATGCAGGCCAGCAATGCCGCTAAAATGGCCGCAGGCAATGTCAGGCCAGCCTCGCGCCTGGTTGGTAAAGCAGTGTGGTCACAATTAAGCGCAGCTCAACAAAAGACCCTGTCCCCTCTGCTAAGCCAATGGGGCAAGCTTGACGACAAGAACAAGGCAAAGTGGATCACCATTGCAGATCGCTACCCAGGCCTGAAACCTGAAGAACAAAAACGCATACAAAAGCGCATGGAACTGTGGGCGCAACTGAGCCCAGAGCAAAAACAGATCGCCCGCCTGAACTACGCACAGGCCAAGAAAATCGAGACTGCCCAAAAAACCAGGCAATGGGAGCTATACCAGCAATTGCCAGCAGAGAAAAAGCAACTGCTGGCCAGCGGCGTACCTCTACAACTGGCCAACGTACCAGCCCCCAAAACCCTGGCCGATACGATTACGGCAGCCAGTACAGAAAACGTCGCAGCATCTGTCACTGAGCAAAGCTCAGCCTCAGCCAGCCAGTCTGCTGATCTTGAGGTAACGGCATCTCCCTCCAGCCGTGGTGATTTGCCGGTTGTGAAGTAGGTATCATTAAACTGTACCTGCCCAAGCGACAGCTGCTTGCATCCTCTTCAGATTAATGTAGTGCCAAATCATGACACGGCCACCAGGATGCCATCATGTTCTTTTCCACTTCGCCAGACCAGACGAAGACAGTGATCGCTTGTTGGCCATGAATGTGACACGCCTTGATCGGCGTCATTCTGGTGCTGATGATGACGATGATTTTCAGCGTCCCCAGACAACGGGATATGTTGCTGCTGTCAATGCCATCCGGTTACCACTGGTGCAATCCAATCTCAGCCAGTGTCAATATCGAGGTGGATTTTGACGACACCATACTCTGGAAAGGCAATCCCGTTTCACCAGCTGAATTACAGCAGTATCTGATTGCCGCCGTGCACGAGCAGGCGCAACTGCACATCAAGCCATCTCCGATAGCCAGCTATGCTGTAGTGGCTGCGACAACCAGACAAATGCTGAATGCCGGAGTGCAGATCATCAATATTGACACACCGGCAATACCATCTTCACAAGAGAATATTTTTACTGGCTTGTAATTGCGATGCGCATTGTAGTTCGCCTTCACGAATTCTCACTCTTTCACGCATCACGTATCATTTCATGCACGCAAAATTAATTCGTTCCGACTACAGATTGGTTGGCCATGTTCAATGCCAACCCGCAGCAAGAACAAGTACTGCGATCTACAGGTTTATGGTCTTATCATGCAAACGGCAAACTGATTAGCCTGGACGGTGAAAACAGGGTCGCCCTGGCAGATTGCGGTGGATGCTTGCTCCCCATTCCTCTAGAAGTATCAGATCCCGAATGCCTGGGACAATTTATCGCCTTTGATATCGTACGTCTGAACGTGTGGCGCCACTGAGGGTTTTACACCTGTAAAGTGCGTTGCAACGCACCACATGTACCGTTAAAAATAAGGATCATATTTAATGTGGGAAATCGTATGCAGTTTTTTTCCGTCATACCATTAATGCGTACAGTTTTTTATCTTAAAACGGTGCGTTACAACGCACCCTACCAGTCTGACAAGCTCACCATGTACCCTGCACTCGCCTGCCATATCTTTATTCAATAAGCATGTACCCGCATAGGCCCCAGTTTGACGATGTTTTCTTTGTTCTTTTCTATGAATGCGATCATCTGCGCCTTTTTTTCTGCGCTTGCCTTTCCGAATTTAAAGCTGTAGTAGGCAACGGTGAAAGACAGGGCGATCACACCCGTGCAAGCGGCGACAAACCACCATGCGTCGCGGTCGATTGGGCTGCCGGACAGTATGATCACCATAGATAAAATCGACACAATAATCACAGCGCCTATCAGTAACCTCAAATATGCAAAGGCGATAGATTTGAAGTTGATGGGAATACGCAGGGCATGCGTATTGTCGATCACAATATAGCTACCCTGATAAACCAGTGGTATCAAGGAAAAATGATGGAAACGCGTCGCTATATGCAAGTGACGATCAACAGACTCAACCTGCCCAAAGAATTTGGTACCATAAAACATGCCCTACACTCCATTGAAATTTGCGCACAGTATCAACCTGGCGTAACAGTACCAGCCACAATTGCGATGCCGATCTTACTAGCTTTAACAAGTGGAAGCAAATGAAGTAAGGGTTTATCGCATTGATGCCGTGACCGTAGGACGCATTGTAATGCGCCGCATGAGAACATTGCAAACGTGGGAGAAATATCGATGTTGTACATGCCGGCGTACACGCCACGTACATGCAGGCATTGCAATACGTCTTACTTATTGCAATGCGTATCGCAGTGTCCAGGAATTGATGATCAACTCCTGGTAAGGTGCGCCATGCGCACCGGGATTTTTTTGATGTATGCAAAGAGCGGTGCGCATGGCGCACCCTACTGAACTACGGCTTTTACGCCCACCAGGTCTGAACACAGCAATGCTGCATCAATTGCCTTTATAAATCCCTGCTTCGAGCGTGTAGTCGCCGCTGCGTACATAATAGGTGGATTTGTTTTCCAGTTGTTTGGTAACGGGATTATTGTAGCGGTAATCAACCCAGCCTTTTCCCTTGGTTTTTGCGCCCTCGACGATTTCCTTGCGGAAGAATTTGCCATCAGCATCTGGCAACACGATCATGTTTTTGCCGACGAGCTTGGGATTGACGGGATGAGCGAGCGTGGTGCCATCAAGACTGCGCACGACCAGATAAAGGTCACCTTTGATGAACTCCGGATTTTTGTTATTGACTTCTTTGATGAGCGCTTCAACGCTGTTTTTCTTGACATAGGCCAGGCCTTTTTCCACCATATCTATAGCATCAGACCGGTTGTCGGCATAGGCATTGGGGAAAATCATGGCACTTAACAAAGCCAGAAAAATCAGCGCAAAACGTTTCATGGTGTCTCCGTGTAGGGTATTGGTCTTGGCTCAGTATAGGCAAGTCGCATGGGTGAGACAAGCTATATTGCAGAAAAGCCGCAATGGCAATACGACAAATGCGGGGGAAATTCAGACACTCTGATTTAGCATGTCTTTTCAGCACAACCAGGGAAATATCTCTCTGGCTTGTCATATTTTCATGCAAACTCAGGACGCTTTCATTATGCAACTACTCTACCAAAGCCATTCCCCCTATGCCCGCAAGGCATTGGTATTCGCCCACGAAGCTGGCCTGGCCGGGCAGATCGAAGTTATCCATCACGAAACCAGCCCGACCAATCGTAATGAAGCCGTGTATGCGCAAAACCCTTTGGGCAAGGTGCCAGTGTTGCTGCGCTCCCGCTTGCCGCCGCTGTTTGATTCTGACGTGATTTGTGAGTATCTGGATACCCTGCACACTGGCAGAGCGCTGATCCCGCGCGAAGGCGAGGCGCACTGGCATGCCTTGCGGGTGCAGGCGGTGGCCAAGGGCATGGCAGATTCTGGCATCGCAGTGCGCTGGGAAACCTCGCGCCGCCCGGAAGCCCTGCGCTACCTGCCGCTACGTGATGGTCATACGCAAAAGCTGCTGGCCAGCTATGACTGGCTGGAGCAAGAGCTGGATGTGGATGGCCAAGTCCATATTGGCCACATCGCCGTGGCAACGTCCTTGAGCTGGCTGGAATTTCGCGGCTTGCCCGGCTTCAGGAATGGTCGCCCCAGGCTGGTGGCATGGTATGAAACATTCATCCACCGACCTTCCATGCTGGCGACACCCTTATCAGGTGAAACCCAGGACTGAGCTATATTTACTTTGCCTCGTCGAGTGGTACAGGGATAGTCAGACCGCGCTTGACCAGACCCAGGCTGACATTGGTCGTAAAGCGCCTGACGTTGGCATTCTCTTGCATGAGGCGCGACATCAAGGCATCAAAGGCTTGCACATGGGGTGCAGTGACGATGAGGAAAAAATCAACTTCACCCGTCACATAAAAGGCTTGCTGTATATGTTCCTGAGCATTGAGCCATACGCGCAGTTGTGCCAGTAATTCTGGCCGTTCGCGTTCAACTTCGAGTGAGACGATGAAAAAATTCGGGCGGCCAATTTTAAGCGGATCAACGATAGCCGCATCACGCAGGATGACGCCCTGCTCACGCATGCGGCGCAAGCGTCTTTGTATGGCAGACGGTGACAGCGGCACCTGTTCAGCCAGGCGCTCAGCCGCCAGGCTGGAATCTTGTTGCACGAGATTGAGTAGCTGGCGGTCGAACCGGTCAAGTTGCATGGTGAACAGGGGCTGAGGCAAAAGTCATCATGACCTCAGCCTGGCGGGAAATTGAAATCACGCCTGACAGCGGCATAGCCAGGGTAAGCAGCACTCCTGGCGAAACTCATCTCTTCTGATTGCCACAAGTGGATCATGTCATTGCCTTGCGCAAAGAACAGGTATCCCGTTTTTGTAAAACCCAATACATCGAACTTGCGGGACCATGGCCCAGTCATATACACACTGGTCTGGCCAGTTTTGCTTATCTTGTGGATCAAGGGCCGATGTTTATCGTCCCAGTTACCACCGAAATAAATATTACCCTCGGCATCAATAGCCATGCCGGTGGAGGGTGTCGCCAGCTTGTGGAACACTGCACCTTTGCCGCTCTGATCATACCTGCTGATCTGCCCGTCACTGGATTCAACCACAAGATCATTGCCATGCGCATTGATGTAGACGGGACGGTTGATGGCAGCCAGATCACGCACCTTGCCCTGCTGGTCTATCACTTTCAGCATATTGGCCCCGGTATCTGCGACATATAAAAGATTGTCGCTGCCAAATGCGATGCCTCTGGGATTACCCAGGCCAGTGGCAAAGACACGCGTCCCTGTCTCACTGGCAATGCGGATGGATCCTGTACCGCTGTCGGCAAAATACAGTTGATTATCAGCATCAAATGCCAGACCGGCAGGCGCATTGGCATCGGTCGCCATCACGCGCGTGCTTGACGTCTGAAAATCGGTTTTGACTATGCAGTTAAGTGTGCTTGAAGTACTGAATATTGTCGTCGTGTCGTTTGCCATCATGAATAAGCCAGTAAGTAGGATAGCTAAGGTTAAGGAGTGAGGGTAATTATTCTACAATCAATTACGTGGCAGGTCTGCGCCTGCAAAGATTATTTATCGCCCGCTTTATTTACGCGCCCTTGCCTTGACAGGAAAAGCCAGGTTAAACACCTGACGCGCCAGTGGGTGCGCATCTTCTGGCAGCCAGCCTTCGTAATAGGCGGCGATGGCTTCGAGTATGTCGCGGCGGGCGAGTATGGCATTGATCTGCTCGATGACTTGCTCGCCAAACGGGCCTTTGGAACAGGCAGCATAGCCGGACAGGAAAGCCGGTTGCTCTTGCAGCGGATAGAATTTCAGATCGACAAAATCAGCGCTGTCGCGGTTATTGAGGAAATTGGCTTCATACGGGTAGCCGAGGATGAGGTTGACACGGCCCAGGACATTCATCTGGAAGAGGCTCTTTGCTGCATTCGGGGCGCTGTTCAAAAAGATATTTTTCTTGCCCTTGTAGGTTGCCAGCAGATCGTCTATCACCGCACCGTAACTGCGGCCACTTTGCACACCGACAGTGAGCACTTCATCTTCCAGCAGTTTGCTGAAATTAAGTTTATCACCCGCGACGAGGTATGGCCGCAGTTGGGCAATCTGCGCCCGCGGTATCATGGCACCGGGTGGTATCTGGGCGAAAAACGGCGTTGAGAACACCATGGTTTTTTCGCGCTCGGCATTTTTGAACAGGCCGAGGGCGCAGGCATTGTTTTCATCCCTGAGCATGAGCTCCAGGCGTTTGAGTGGCACGTTGATGAACTTGTGCTGGTAGCCTGGCAGGTTGGGAATAAGATGGCGTTGCAGGGCAAGATCAACGATGCCCTCACCCTTACCCGGTCCTTCGGGAATATACAGAGGTGGCAAGGGAAAGACATACCAGTTGATCTCGAAGGTAGCCTGACCTGCAGCCTGTATCATGCCACTGGCAAGCAGGCTGGCGATCAGGGCAGAGCCCTTGATCCACTTTCCTGCGCGCGTTGATAGATATGGAACAAGCTGCATCCACCCTCTCCCTGGTCACCGTTACACAACAACATCGTGCCAGTATGTCACATTTTGTCAGTTTGACAAAGATAGTGGAGAGGTGCTTTTGTAGGGTGCGCCATGCGCACCGTTTTTGTTCAACATGCTTCAAAGACGGTGCGCACGGCGCAGCCTGCTGTGATACCCGCGTTATGCAAAATCCCCATCTGTCGATACCGACAAGACCCGCCATTGCTGCAACTCTTGCTGGTGTTTTTCGAGGCTGGCGCCAACAATCTCTATCGCGTCTGAACCTGCCGCATAACGCAATGGTGGTTCTACCATGTTGCTGATGGTCACCACAGCAGCCCCCAGTTTGACCGGATCACCGGCTTGCTGGTGGTTGTAGCTGTCGTAGGTATTGCGACTGTTCACGCCACTGCTGGCATAGTCGGCGATGGCGTTGTCGCCATAGCGCACCGAAGTCTGGTCGAGAAAATCAGTACGGAAAAAGCCAGGTTCAACGATGGTGATGTGTATGCCAAAGCGTGCCACTTCCAGCGCCAGTGATTCTGAAAAACCTTCTATGGCAAACTTGCTGGCGCAATACACCGATGCGCTTTCAAAACCGGCGACACCACCTATCGAAGACAGGTTGAAGATATGCCCGCGTCTTTGCTCACGCATGACGGGTAAGGCAGCGCGCACCATGTTCATGCTGCCATACACATTGGTGTCGAATTGCTGGCGGATTTCTGCCGTGCTGATTTCTTCAAACAGGCCCAACTGGCCATAGCCAGCATTATTGACCAGCACATCCAGGGTGCCAAACTGTGTGCATGCTGCCTTGACGGCGGCCTGTGCCTGGACTTCATCATTGACATCAAGTGTCAATGCCAGCACCTTGTCACCATCGCTGGCGAACTGGCTTTGCAGCTTGCTGATATCGCGGCCAGTGACGACGACCTTGTCGCCAGCATCGAGTGCGGCTTTGGCGATGGCTGCGCCTATGCCACGGGTGGCACCAGTAATTAACCAGGTTTTTTGTTTCATGATCTGCCTTTCAAGGATGACCGCTGATTGCGGAAAGTCGCCATGATAGGCAGACAGCGGCATAAGCTAAATGCCGGAAACTTTCTGATTCTTGCCTAATCCTATTTCTGGCTTCATTCGGCGAGCAAAGTGCCCAGGATTATTGCTATGATGAATGCCTGTTCCTCTCTGGCCATCGATAAGCAATATATAAAAAATATATAAGCAATATATAAGAAAAAAATGCAAAACAAGGACGACATCAATCAGCAACTGGCCGCCATGGTCGCCACCATGGCGCAGCAGGAAGGCTTTACTGCATCTGCACTTGACTATGTGCATTTCATGCGTAGCGAGCAAGCCTACAGCCGCACGCCGGTGATGTATGAACCCTGCATCTGCATCATCGTGCAGGGCCGCAAGCGGGCTTATCTGGGCGATGCCATGTATGCCTATGATGCGCGGCAATACCTGGTGGTATCTGCCCCCCTGCCTTTTGAGGCGGATACCGAGGCCAGCGCCGAACAACCCATGCTGGGCATACACCTGGGCATACAGCAGGCACTGGCTGCCGAGTTGGCACTGGCGGTGCAGGAAGCGCAGCAGTTGCAAGTCGATGTGCCTGTCAACGCCACACTTACCCCCACCTTCATGTATGCCACCGAGGTGGACGATACCCTGGCAGCCGCCGTATTGCGCCTGCTACAGGCACTGGCATCACCGCTGGAAGCCAGGATACTGGCGCCTGCCATCGTGCGGGAAATTTACTTCCGCATACTCATGGGTGAACAGGGTGCAGCGATGCGGGCAGCGCTGAGCCAGGGCAGCCATTTTCACAAAATCACCCGTGCCCTGCGCAAGATCCACGATGGTTTCAGTGACAAGCTCGATGTTGACTGCCTGGCGCGCGAATCAGGCATGAGCCTGCCCGCCTTTCATCTGCATTTCAAGCAGGTCACGAGTACCACGCCTATCCAGTACATCAAGGCCATGCGCCTGCACAAGGCGCGCCTGCTGATGATACGTTCAGGCATGAATGCCTATACTGCATCAAATACCGTGGGTTATGAAAGCAGCTCGCAATTCAGCCGTGAATTCAAGCGCCTGTTTGGCCGCAGTCCGCTGGAAGAAGTCAGGCAAATGCGCAGTGTCTTGCGCATGCACGAGGGAGCTGGCTTGTCTTAATCAAAATACAAGGTAAAATAATGCTGTCCCCGAGCCTGTCTACCTTCAGCAAGGAGCCTCCCCATGGCGATCACGATAGTCAACAATACTGGCTACGAAGCGTTTCTCAGCATTAACAAAGGCGACCTTGTCATTGCGAATTGGGCGCGTACAGGGAGCAGCCACTCGCTGGAAATCCCGACCCATGTCATAGGCACTATCCTTGCCAAGGCCAACTTTCAGAACCGGGAATACGTGTCGGACAGGATGCAGTTGAACGACACCGCCGCTTATGTCGCCCAGATAGAGCAGGACCTGGAAAACAAATCTTATGTCTTGCGCGTGGTGGAAAGCGGCAGCAGTGCACCACCGTTCATGCAGTTGTACAAGACCTGTACACCGCCAGTCAGTTTCATCATTCAGATGCATGGCCTGTTCGAGCAGGAAATTACCCAGTCACGCGGCTTTATTCCCTACAATTTGCGCAGCGGGCCTGCTTATACGCTGCAAGCTGTCATCAATGGCATTACGCTGCCACCTGTGCATTTCAGTGACGAGAATGCGACGATTACAGCAGAGACGGTGCAACACGACCCTGCTGCAGGTTTTTACCGGCTGGACGTGGTTCAATCAAAAATTTGAAAGTCAGGGGGCAAACAATGAGTACATCCAACACCTGGTTTTATTGGGCCGCCCTGTCGGCGATGTTTGCAGCGATGACCGCCATTTTTGCCAAGATAGGCATACAGGGCGTTGATTCTGACCTCGCCACCCTGATCCGTACCGCCATCATCATCGTCGTGCTGTCCCTGTTTGTGGCGTATGCTGGCAAATGGGCAAACCCGCTGACGTTGTCTGGAAAAACCTGGCTGTTTCTGACGTTGTCTGGCCTGGCCACGGGTGCCTCCTGGGTATGCTATTTCCGTGCATTGAAGCTTGGTGATGCATCAAAGGTCGCGCCTGTCGATAAATTCAGCCTGGTGCTGGTGGCGGTGTTTGCGTTTGTGTTTCTGGATGAACGGCCATCCTTGCGGGAATGGACAGGGATAGGCATGGTGGCGGGCGGGGTGTTGTTGTTGGCGTTTAAGCGGTAAGGTAGTTGGGAATCTTTCTTTCGTTACCGTCCATTTGCAGGGTGCGCCGTGCGCACCATTAGCACGTAGTGGGGCCGGCCTCGCTAGGCTACGGGGTATCAGCCCAACACTTTACATTTGCAGCGTACACGTCATTTGAACGCCGAGTGTTGGGCTGATGAAGCGTAGCCCAACCTACAACACTGGAATTACGATTTTGCAGGGTGCGCCGTGCGCACCATTAGCGCACCTTGCAAGATAAACGGTGCGCACGGCGCACCCTACAAACCTGGACAAGCCATCAAGCTTCAACGAAATGCGAAGCATCCTGCCCTTACTTTAAACTCGCCTTCAATTCACTACCTGCCTGTAGCATCGCTGAGCGCACTGCCGGTACTTTGGCCAGCACATTCAACAAACCAAAATCATGGATCATGCCCTTGTAGCGTACGGTCGTGACCTTGACTCCGGCGGCGTCGAGTTTGCGGCCATAGGCTTCGCCTTCATCGCGCAGGACATCGAATTCTGCGGTTTGTATCAGGGCTGGTGGCAAGCCTTGCAGTTGCTCACTCGTCGCACGTAATGGGGATGCATAAATCTCCTGGCGTTTGGCAGCATCGGTCGTGTAATTGTCCCAGAACCATTTCATCATATTACGTGTCAGGAAATGGCTATCAGCAAACTGCTTATAGGATTCATTATTGAAGTCGGCATCTGTTACTGGCCACAACAAGATTTGTGAGCGCAGTTTGGGGCCGCCCTTGTCCTTGGCCATGAGACTGACGACTGCCGCCATATTGCCGCCTACGCTATTGCCTGCGACAGCCAGGCGGCTGCCATCGACCTGGATTTCCTTGCCATGTTCTGCGACCCATTTGGTGGCGGCATACGCCTGCTGGATGGCGACGCCATAGCCCGCTTCCGGTGAGGGTGTGTAGTTGACGAAGATGGCAACCGCGCCGGATTCTGCCACCAGGTCGCGCACCAGTCTTGCATGGGTAGGATAATCGCCAAGTACCCAGCCACCGCCGTGGAAGTACATAAAACCGGGCAAGGTTTTTTTGACGCCAGCCGGACGCACGATCGTCAGTTTGATCTCGCCCCCATCGACCTTGATGGTTTTCTCGGATACATCGGCAGCAGGCAATGTCAGCTTGACGCCTGCCTGTGCACCGACCAGTACGCCGCGTGCATCAGCCACTGGCAATTGTTCCAGCGACTTGCCGCCCCCTGCTTCCAGCGCCTGTAAGAAAGCCTGGGTAGTCGGTTCAACACCGGGGCTGCCTGCCGCAAAAGCATTGCTGATGGAGAGGCTGATGGCGGTTGCAGCGAGCAGGGATTTCAGGTGTGTCATGGTCATTTCCTTTGCATGTTATCGCAGTGTGATTACTGCGCGGTGACTACGTTGGGGTGCTACTAACTGGTTTTCTTTATTCTTGCTAAGATCTTTTTTTGAATTATCAATTTAAATAATTAACTATTAAATAGCGCACTACATATTTGCAAAACTGCTGAATGCGTAACAAACTCCCGGGCAGACAAAATCGACCATATTCAAAGCGTCAGTAGCCATCTCGTCAACATCAGCCATGTCACGTAATATTCCGTAGGAGCGGCTTTAGCCGCGAACATTCCGCCGTGTCGATTATTCAGGTTGAGCAAACATTCGCGGCCAAAGCCGCTCCTACCTCATCACTACTTAGGAGAATAAATAAGCACAAAATAATCACTAAGCACCAAGCTATTAAATAGCGCACTATTTATTTTAAATTCAGAAAATCTGCACTATGCCATCAGACATTCTTCATCAAAGCTGTCCTCAGGGCCAGTATCTCTTGCTTCAGGTCGCGCACCTCATCGGCTGAACATTCTGCGGCACACAAGACCGAGGTCGGCAAACTGGCTGCCTGCTTGCGCAAATCACTGCCAGCCCTGGTCAGTGAAATGATCACCTGGCGTTCGTCCGCTGCTGACCTGACGCGGGTGACCAGCTCCTGCGCTTCCATGCGTTTAAGCAAGGGTGTCAGCGTGGCTGAATCCAATATCAGGCGTTCACCTATGTCATTGACGGTTTGTTCATCTTGCTCCCACAAGACCATCAGCACCAGATACTGCGAATAGGTGATCCCCATTTGCTTAAGCAATTTGCGGTACAGCTTGTTCATTGCCAACGAAGTCGAATATAGGGCAAAACAAAGCTGATCACCGAGTTGCGGCGTTGCCGTTTGCTCTGTTTTTGCAGCTGATTTGGCGTTTGCGGTTTTCATGCCTTGCATTTTAAATAGCACACTATTTATTTGCAAGCTATTTTTAAAAAAATATTGAACAGGGTGCCAGGATGCGCCATGCACACCCCGGATATCTACCATTATTTATTGGCGACGCACTTGAACTCGATCTCAGCTTGCGCATCCGATGTGAAAGGCACCATGTCTTTCTGTGTTGCCTTGATGATTTCTATCGTTTTATTTTTCGAAGCACAATACTCATTGGCATCTTTCAACGCTTCCGCTTTCACCTTTGAGCCAGTAGTATCAACGCCTTTTCTTGAGTTTGAAATCATATAAGTGTCACTGCCCGTTGCTACCACACCAGACGATGATGCGCACGCGGACAAGATCAATACGGGAATCAGAAGAGATAATTTTTTCATGGGCTTGCCACATAAAGGAAGATGCACGAACCGTACACGTGCGTCTGCAATGTTTATTCGGGATGGTTCCGGCTCTTTGAATAGGCCTTGGGCGGTGACTCTACAAAATCACGGCTTGCATCATATTACATGATGTATGGCTATAAAAACATGACCATGAACTTCAAATTCCAATTTTCCGCACACATTAATTTATGCAAGCCTGACCACAGAAATTTTTCTATGTCTGCACGATACGCAAGTCCGGGCGTTTGTGTTGCACATGTTCGGTCACCAATGCACTGACCACCTGCAATTGCGACTTCACCTTATGTCCTGCGCCAGGTTTGAATCCATTACTCAGTTGCGTAAGATGACTGGCATGCTGTTCCATTAATTTTGCAGCTGTCATGGCGGTGCCGAGCAGGACAGCGTCCTTGCGGCTGGCATAGTCGAGATCACTGACGGCATGCCTGATCTGCCTGAGGTTTGCTTCCTGTTTTTTGCCTGCGGCATCGATTCCTGCCATGTGCTTATTCGCATGCTGCAAGGCGAACAGCAACTTTTCTGCATCGGCATTGTTCTGGCTGGTCAGCCTGCCAGCGCGGTCAAGGCTTTCCCATGATTCATTGAGCAGGTTCTTGATTTCATGAACGGCACAGGCAGCGCCTTGTGCAAGGCCGCGCACTTCAGATGCGACGGTGGCAACGGCACCTTCTGCCGCCTCAACAGCCTTGCCCTCTACCGTATTCCTGAGCACTGCAGTATCAAGCTGAAAAACAAGTTCATCTATCACCTGGATGTTGGTGTCCAGCTTGTCCCAGGTATGCCGCAATTCTGTCATGGCAGCCATTGCCCCGCTGCCCGCCTGCGCTTTTTTACTGGCAAGTTCGCTGGCTTCGTCAGCAAGCTGCATGGCCTGGCGCGCCTGCTCTGAACTCTGGCGTATGACCGTGCTCAAGTCCCTGGCGGCCAGGCTAATCTGCGTGTGCGAGGCGGACTGCTGATCCATGCGTGAGGACAATTGCGCATTGCTACTCTGTATTTGCACGGATGTCCTGGCAATGCTGCCAGTATGGAGATACATGTCCCCGCCGATTTTTTCCAGCCTTCTTTGCAGATGCTGCAACGAAGTCAGCAAACTGGCATCGTCATGCACATCTGGCGTGATGCTGACTGCATAATCACCATCTGCCATTTGTCTGGCTATTTGCGCTGCATAAGCAGGCTCACCGCCGAGCTGTTGGTAGATGTCATGGATGAAGAAATAAGCCAGTGCTGCGGCCAGCACCAGGCCAAGGCCGATGGCGGCCCACATCAGATTGCTTATCCTGGCATAGTCAGCCTCGGCACTGCCGTATTCTTTATTGAGTGCTTCAAGTTGCAGGGTGCGCAAGCTGTCCATGGCGCTGATGACGGCGCCCTTGAGTTTATCTGCGACCTGGTTGATTTCCCGAAGGCCGGCCATGTCTGCGGCCTGCATGGCCTTGATCGCCGGCAGGGTCACGGCATGCTCAAAGCTGAGACGTGCTGCACTGAGTTCGTCAGCTTTTTTTCTGGCATCCGTTGACATGGGGAGTGTCGCAACATCCAGCCATAACTGCTCTATGGTACGACTGTCGTGCTCGACGATATCGGCACCTGTCCTGAGTTTTCCGCTGTCCGGCTCGGCCAGCGCTGCCAGGATGGCGTGGCGGTTTGCCAATAATAATTTATCCATACTGGCGAGTTTATACAGGCCCAGGCTGCGCTCTTCATGGCTGCTTTTTAAACTGTCATGCGAGGCTTTCATCGCATACAGACCAGTCAGCCCGACCAGTAGCATGAGCGCGCTCATGCTACCCATCACCAGCATAAGTCTGGTTTTTAACTTTATCTTCATTGCCCTGCCCCGATCGCGAAACTGTATAAATAAAATAAAAAAAATTGATGATCAAATACCTTGCACGCCGAATTCTTGGCATCTTCTTATTATTTTTCAAGACCTGATGGCTGCCGGAATTCATTTACTGTATGAGATAAGAAGGTATAAGAAAATTGCCTGATGGAAAACCGAATTTAGCAATGTTTGACCGTATGCAATATGAATTCACATTCGTGGAGAATTAGCATCATCAGTATGTGCATAAACCGTCCACCACGACTTGTTCTTTCAACAAATTGGCCAGATGAAGGAGCGGGCTGGATACAAACATGCAAGGGTCTATTCAAAATTGCTGTCAAAAAGTTCTTCTTATGTGTGCTATCGAACTGTTAAGAATTGCATGAGCGCGCATGCTGTGTTCTCTACTCACGCAGAAGGACAAGATAATGATTGATACTACTTCAAGTACTTACATCCCTAGTGACCCAGTCAATGGTCATAAAGGTCCAGGCCCTGAACTGATGGGTGCCAACACGCTTACGGGTAATAATGTAGTCAATCAGGCCGATGAAAATCTGGGTGACATTAAAGAAATCATGCTGGACATGCGCACTGGCCGTGTTGCCTACGCGGTCGTGGCTTTTGGTGGCATTTTGACCATAGGTGAAAAACTGTTTGCTGTACCATGGTCAGCACTGACACTGGACACTATCAATAAACGCTTTGTCCTGAATATAGAAAAAAGCCGCTTTGAAAATGCGCCTGGTTTTGACTCTGATCAATGGCCAGATATGGCAAATCAGGCTTGGGCAGATTCCATACACAGTTATTACGGCATGACAGTGTGACTGCAAGACGAGGCACTGCATGAGCAGATCAGAAGCGTCAGGATGACGACGCTGATCCATGAACAGCAGCACTTCGTTTTTGTGGATGATGAATAAAATTGGCGCTGCAAGCTAAGGCTTTTGCAGCGCCATTTTTGTTAATAAATTACAAATTTTCATTGCAGGACTCATCGATTTCTATCTCGCGAGTTCCCTCTCCGCTTGTCTTTTTATAGTTCAAACTGGCGCTAAACATTTGTTTTCTTTGTGCGCTATCGAACTGATCACATCCACTGCCGCGCACATACTGAAAGCTCCAATGCTTTTGAAGGAAAAGATAATGATTGATATTAATTCCAACATTTATGATACAGGCCAGGGCAACAATGCGCATAAGGGGCCTGGCCCCGGTTTGATGGGTGCACGTACTCTGACAGGTGACAATGTCGTCAACCATGCTGATGAATACCTGGGTGACGTCAAAGAAATCATGCTTGATACGCATACAGGAAAGATCGCTTATGTGGTCATCGCTCACGGAGGATTGCTGGGTATAGGCGAGAAACTGTTTGCCATACCCTGGTCTGCCCTTGCGCTGGACACAGTCAATAAACGCTTCATCTTGAATATAGAGAAAGGCCATTTCGACAGTGCGCCGGGCTTTGATCCCGACCAATGGCCAGACATGGCAGACGACATTTGGGTGGATTCAGTGCATGCCCATTACATCACGAAAACATGAAGCAGTGATGAGCTAATAAGCAAGAGAACAGGAGAATGATATGGATTACACAGAAATGCAATTTGCCTTCAAGGTATATGAAAAAGCCCTCAATAAGCGCAGCCGTCATCTGATACGCACGCCGGAATCGGTACGCGAAGCAGAAGAAGCAAAATACACGCTGCAAATGGCCGTCAATGATGTGCTGGCCGAGACCCGTGAAGTTGCCAGCATGATCAGGAGCAGCAGGTATTAAATAATTGTTGAAATAACTTGCTGTCTTTAAAAGAAATAACAGTCTTTTTGTAAAGACTGTTATTTTTTTCATTGATTCTTCGTATTATTTTACAGGCTTATTTTATAAGCCTATTTTTTTGCTGCCTTGAGCAAAGCCTCACAACCGCTAGGCTGATCCGGCCCGGCACTTACCAGGGGCAGCAACGCGGCAAATGGCGTCAGCAAGGCCAGGCCTATGGCACCACCGGCACGCAAGGCCATCACGCCCTTATCGACAGACACCTGTGGATGCAAGAAAGAGCCGCGTACATATAAAGGGGCGCGCAAGGAGAATACACGCAAGCCTTTGCTATTGGGTTTGATGGTCAGGTTCAAGTCTTCCTTCTGCAAATTGACACTGCCGCTGATATCGATCAAGGCTTCGTCCGTATCGATGAGAAAGCTGCGTGCATTCATTTGCCCATCGGTCACGGCAAAATCAGCAAGCATGCAATTCAGTTTGACCTGCTTGTCACCAGACAGGCGGGTCAGGATGATATTGCCTATATTCAAACCCATTTCTTCCAGCAAGAGTTTACTGACCGAGCCATGGTCTATCATGCTGCTGAGTTCACCATTTGAAGACCCGAGCAGGACAGCTACGGAATTGCCGGTGGCAGTCAGATTGCCATCGGCATTGATCTCGCCTACGGTCAGCTTCGATGCGGCCAGTGTGGGGATGAATTTTTGCAACTGTATATGTCTGGCGGTAAGCCGCATTTTCGCCCGTATGGCATGCGCCTTTGTCTCTTCACCGACCTCTTCATTTACTTTGCTCTTGGCACCGCCACTGCCATCAAGGGTAATAAATGCCTGCAATTGGCCGCCTGCGAGTTCAAAACTCAGTGGCTGCATGGTGATGACACCATCTTTTAGTAGCAACCTGGTTTGCAGTTTGTGTATCGGCAGCTCCTTCTGGCGTATCAGTTTGTTGGCGCTCAAATTGACGTCTGCATCGATACTGCGCCAGCGTTCGGTACGAAAATTTTCTACCGGCAAGATTTTATCCGTTGGTTGGACCGCAGCCATGCCGCGCTTGGCCTTGCTGGCATTGGAGTCAGCACCGACCAGCGGTGCCAGATCGGCAGATTGCAGTACTTGTGAACTCATATTGCCTTGTAACAGGGGGCGCTGTTTGTCGACCTTCCTGGTTTGGTAATCGAGGCTGCCAGCGAGGTCACTGGTACCTACCTTGCCTGTAAATTTTTCATATTTCCAATGATTGTCGATTTTGCCCAGGGTGGCACTGAGGCGGCCCGCCGTGCTGTATGCCGGCGTTTCAGGCAAAACCAAGCCTGTTAGCGGATACAGGCGCGCCATGCTGTTGCCGGTGATTTGCAATTGCATATCGACTGCGGCCAGCTCGCTGGGTTTGGTGACACTGCCTTCAACACTGACCCTGGTCTGGCCCATTTGCACTTGCGCCATGATGGGGAAAGGCTGGGTCTGGTGTTGCAGGCTCAGGATAGCCCCGGCCTTGCCGCTGCCAGTGACCGCTTCACCATATAGCTTGCCCTGGAGCTTCCAGCTGATACCGTAATTGGCTTCCGTGGCCAGGCTTTCTATATCAACATTGATGTCAGCATGGCGGATGGCATCGACATAATGCAGCTTGCCCTTGGCGAGTACCACCCTGCGCAATTCCAGCCGCCATGGCGACGCACTGGTACTTTTTTTGAAGGTCCAGTTATTGCTGCCGTCAGCAAAGCGCTGCAATGACAGGCTGCTGTCCTGAAAGCGCAGCAAGGGCACCTCAAGACGTTTGTCGAGCAGGGCCAGCGGGTTCAGCGAAAACGAGACTTCATTGATCTGTGCCATGTCTTCTTCTGCAGGTGTCACGGCGACGGGTTTTACGGTATTTTTTTCTGTGGCTTTCGCGGTAGTTTTTCCTGTGACTTTTGCCGTGGCCTTTGATGCCGCATCAGCATCATCAGTAGCATCCGGGCTATCCGGCGGCTGACCTATATGGATATCTTGCGCCTGAAGATGTGGCCACGGTATCTTGCCGCGCCATCCTGTCGCAGTCTCTGGCCCGCTGAGTTGTTTTTCCCAGCTGAGTGCAAGGTTGCCACGTATGCTGAAAGGCCGACCCATTGCTTCACTGGCGCGCTCATTGAGCCAAGGCTTGGCGCGGTTCCAGTCCATATTGAGCAGAATCACCACAGCAACGGCCAACACGACGATGATGCCAGAAAGCAGCCAGAGGCTAATACGCAATATTTTATTATTGGGTTTCATAAATGATCTTTTTTTTGCCAGCCTACAGACTACCGCAAATCTGTATGGCTCTATGTACGCCAGCGTACTGAAATCATCGCGTCACAGGCTTATAAAGTAAGCAAGGCGAAAGAATTTGCTGATAGTCGCTGTCTTTCATCTCCTTAATCAACTTAATTCAAGCTTAACTCAAGCTTAGTAACCCAAGCTTAATTTAACCGGAAAAACATCATGCATGAAATCAATAGCAATCTACGCAATGGCATGGACACCGCAGCCATCCGCGCAGCAGCCAGAAACCTTGATGACGGTGCAGTGACTGATGGCTACCAGGGCAATCGCGAAGAAATCATCGCTTTGCTCAATGGTGCGCTGGCCACTGAATTGGTCTGCGTGCTGCGCTACAAGCGCCATTACTACACTGTGTCGGGCATACACAATGGTCCCGTCAAGGCAGAATTTCTGGAGCATGCGGCAGAAGAACAGGCACATGCAGATTTGCTGGCAGAACGCATTGTCCAGTTGAATGGCAAACCCGACTTCAACCCGGCTTCACTGGCTGAGCGCAGTCATGCCGAATATGACGATACCGAAGACATCGCATCGATGATCAAAGCCAACCTCATCGCTGAACGGGTCGCCATAGAATCCTATCGCCAGATGCTGGCAAAAATCGGGGACAGCGATCCTACGACAAGGCAGATGCTGATCGGCATCATGGCGAAGGAAGAAGAACATGCAGATGACATGAGAGATCTGCTGGAGTAAAAATAGCAACAGGAACTTGGCAATAGCAATGTAACATCAGAGCAACATTAGAGCAACATCAGCAACGCTAAAGTAACAAGCTTGACAAGCAGTTTCAGAAATTGCAGTTCCCCTAAATGACACCAAGACAAAGGAAATTATCATGCTCGAATCCGACTTCAAATCTGTCAACAAAGATATCAAAGTATTGCTCAAAGACGCACAGGGTCTGTTCACTGCAGCAGCAGAACTGACTGGCGAAAAAGCGGATGAAATGCGCGCACGCGGCATGAAGATGGTCGATACCGCCATGCAGATGACACAAGATGCACAGCAATCAGTGATTGCCGCTGGCAAGCAGGTGGCTAAAACTACCGATAACTATGTCAAGGATCATCCATGGGGCACGTTGACCACCGCCGCCACTGTGGGCTTGCTGGTAGGCTTGCTGTGCAGCCGCAGATCCTGACCAGATAAGCTCTGGAGAAATTCCAGAGCTTCTAAACCTCTCATCAAAAGCAGCGAGAACTCATTTCATCAACAGGGATGAGTGCGAATCAGTCGATTTGGGATGCAGTGCAAGGCGTGGCTTTGCCTAATGCTCATGCCTTCGCAAAGGACGCAACGCAGCAATGCGCCCAAATCGTCAGTTCCCGAAGGGTTTATCTCATAACATGTGCCAGACAGCATGGAATTTATTGTTGATAGTGTCACTTTGATAGTGCCACTATTAACGGCCGAATCCGCATTGCCAATCCGTGTTATGAGGCAAACGCGCCTCATTCCTATTGATGAAATGAGTTGTATGTATCAAGGCTGCTTTTTTCCTGTCTGCGCTGCCAGCGTAATCTGTTCTACACAAAATACCCGCAATTGCTGCAAGACCTGGGCTACTGCCTGGTTGCTGGCGAGCACACCGCCATAAGCATCTTCACTTGCCGCGTCAATGCTGATACTGAATTCACGCCAGGCAATGACCTGCTGACTCTGGCGGTCTGACAAATGGGCGCGCAGCTTGAGCTGGATGTGGCTGGGTTTGCTGCTGAAGTCCTGTTGCAGGCTCAACAGCTCCAGGTCCAGACGGTAAGTTGTCAGCGTCGCATTAGGGGCCTGCAAGACTGCCTTGAACATGCCGCTCGATTCCAGCGCTGTTGCGACCAGGGGCATGAGCATCGCAGCGGGTGGTTTTTGCCACTGGCTTTGCTGGAATTCTTCTACCTGATACGGCTGGCGTGAGTAAAGCATGCGGCTGGTATCAAAGCCGGCAGCCGCACGGATATTGCCGACCAGGATACTGGTCGTGACACTGGCGGGTGCAACTGAGCTGCCAGGTGCGCTTGCCTCAAGCCGGTAGACTGCAACAGGTGGCACATTGGCAGGCTGCAGGGCCGAACAGGCAGTCAGGGCGAGCGCCAGGACTGGTACGAGGCTGCTTGCGGGTAAGTGTTTCATGGTGTAGCTCCTTTGGATTCGCCCGGACCTGCCGGTGGTGCTTGCCGCCCTCTGATCAGGCTGCTGGGATTATGTTCTGTCTGCTCTATGAGACGAGTCATGGAGGCAGACAGCGTCGTCAGTTCTGCCATCAACCTTTGCAGGTCTGGCAGGGTATCGCTGCTCAACTGCCGTACGCCGCCACCAAGTTCATCTGCGGCTTTTCTGGTGCTGTCGCTGGCCTGGCCAGCCTTGTCGGCCATGCTGGCAACGGCATCGGCACTCTTGCCTAAGCGCTGGAACAGGCCATCGATTTTGGCACTGGCCTGAGCGGTGTTGGCGGTGGTGACAGCAGCATTGCTGATGGCCATGCGCATGGCATTTTTTTGCGAAGCCAGGGCATCCATGACGGCTGAGGTGTCATGCAGGATTTTGCCAAAGGCGGCACGGTTTTCATCGTTCAGGACTGCATTGACATTGGCGGCTGTACGGTCAAGATTGGCCAGTACTGCACTCAGGACATTTTCCAGCCTGGCACTCAGGGATGGTTTGGTTGGTATCTGCGGATAAGTCTGGCCTTCCCTGGCCTGCAGCAACGGCGCTGTTGGTGAGCCGCCGCTTAATTCTACATAGGCAATGCCAGTCAGGCCCTGGGTTTTGAGCACGGCCAGGGTATCGGTCTTGATAGGAGTACCTGCGATGATGGAGAAAACCAGTTGCACCTGTTGTGGATTGCCAGGGTCAAGATTGATATTGCGCACCTTGCCGACATTCACGCCCTGGTACTTGACCGGTGCATCCAGGTTCAGGCCTGCCACCGATTCGCTGACGACGGACTGATACAAAATGGTTTGCTGGCGCTTGCCCAGACCGACTGAGAGCCACAGCACGGCAGCGATCAGCAAAGCGCCGAGAGCCAGGACAAAAGCACCGACGGCGGCGTAATTTACTTTGGTTTCCATGGATTTTCCTGTGTATGCTGATGTTGACTCAGTTGTTGACTCAGTTGTTGACTCAGTTGTTGACTCAGTTGTTGACTCACTTGTTGACTCATTTGGTGATTTTCTTGTTGAACTCGTCGCTGAGTTGCTTCATTCTTGACATCCTCTTTATGGCCTGATTTCTGCTCCGCCTGTTGTTTCGCTTGCTGCTGTGCGGCACGGCCGCGTGCACCATCAAAATAATCGCGTATAACGGGGTGCTGCAGTTGCGATAATTCTTCCATGCTGCCTACCGCCAGAACCTTGCCCTCCCCCAGTACGGCGACTCTGTGCGTGACTTGCCATAGCAAATCCAGGTCGTGGGTAATCATGACGATGGTGGGTTGGTACAGTTCATGCAAATGACGCAGCAGACTATCGAGCCCACCGGCACTGGCCGGGTCCAGCCCGGCGGTAGGTTCATCAAGGAACAAGAGTTCCGGGTCCAGCGCCAGCGCCCTGGCCAATGCCGCCCGCTTCAGCATGCCACCGCTTAATTCAGACGGATAAAGGCCCGCAGCTTCAGGCTTGAGACCACTCAGCGCCAGTTTCAGCGCGGCGATATCGTTGATGCTCTTGTCGTCGAGTTCACTATGTTCACGCAAAGGCAGACCTATGTTTTCTGCGACAGTCAGGGTGCCGAACAAACCACCTTTTTGAAACATCACGCCGCAGCGCTGCCGTAAAGAGCTGGCCTGCTCATCGCTGACACCGGCTAGATCCAGGCCCAGTACTTTGACCGTGCCCGAATCAGGTTTATGCAGCAAAATCATTTCACGCAGCAAAGTTGATTTACCTGATCCGCTACCGCCAACGATAGCGAAAATCTCGCCGCGTCGTATCTGCAGGTCCAGGCCTTGATGCACGATCTTGTCGCCAAAGCGGGTGCATACTTGCTGCATGTCTATGGCGTATTCATACTCTTGCGCCGGGTTGGTGGGCTGGTCTGCGCTCATTAAAGTCCCAGCAAATTAAAGATGACCGAGAACACCGCGTCCAGCACGATGACAATAAAAATCGCCTGCACCACACTACGGGTAGTCTGGCGCCCAACGCTGTCGGCATTGCCTTTGGTACGGAACCCCTGGTAGCAGCCGATGACGACGATGACCATTGCAAACACCACCGATTTTCCTATACCGATGAGCAGGGTCTTGAGCGGAATTTCCGTAGCAAAACGATCGACAAATTCATGCATGCCCACATCAAGCTGGCTGGCCGCCATCAGCATGCCGCCGGTGATGCCGATAAGATCAGCAAACAGGGTCAACAAAGGCAAGGCCAGCATCAGTGCCATCAGTTTGGGCAGGACCAGCAATTCCATGGGTTTGATGCCCAGGGTTTGCAGGGCATCGATTTCTTCTGTCACGACCATGGTGCCTATTTGTGCTGCATAGGCAGAACCAGAACGCCCGGCGATGATGATGGCAGTGATCAGCGGCGCAAATTCACGCAACATGGCGTAGCCCAGCAATTCTACGACAAAGATATTGGCGCCATAATGCTTGAGCTGGTCAGCTCCCTGGTAGGCAATGACTATGCCCAGTAAAAAAGAAGTGACTCCGACGATGGGCAAGGCCTCAAAACCCGCAAGCTGGATATTGTGCAGGATGGCGCGGCCGCGCCAGCGCCGCGGGTGCATTAGCACGACCAGCAGGCTGACAGCAGTTTCACCGATGAAGGCGAGCAAGGCCAGATTATCCTTGACTACCTCCACCGTGGCCTTGCCGATTTTCTCCAGCCCGCCCGGAGCTTTAATGACAGGGCTGGCATCCTGTGGCAGTGCTCCTAATCCGTCCAGCATTTGCTGGTATTGTGCGGGCCAGCCTTGCATGCTGATCTGCACACCGCTGTCGCGCAATTTTTTCAGGCGCGATTGCAAGACCCAGGCGGTAATGCTGTCTATCTTTTGTATTTGTTCGCCGTGCAGCTCTACGCTATCGGGATGTCGCATGAGCAGGCCATCGAGCTGGCGCATGACATTGCCGAGCTGGCAGACTGTCCAGGTGCCAGAAAATTGCAGCACACCTGGCGCAGTTTGCAGGATGCGTGCTGGCAAACGGGCAGTATTGTTGGCAGCCTCGCGGTTGATGACTTTACTTGTCACCTCAGTGGCAGGCTGTAAGGGACTGGTAGGAGCAGCAGGCATGATGGATTCTTTTTATTTGCACATGCCCAACAGATTGCCGTTTTGCAGAGACTTAATCTGTGCGCTGGCGTACTCAGCAACTGAGCAGAAACAGAGCAAACAAGCACTTACCCAAAACCACTCCAGCGACGCACTACAGTATTTGCATGAATATTGGCATTGATGCGCCTACCTTGTGGGCCACCGTTTGTGCTGGAGTGGTCTTGCGTAAATGCTCTTTTTTTCGTTGCGCTTTTTGATCAGACTTCATCAGTAAGATTTAACTGACATGATCATTGCCATTTTCCTCGCATGCGTCCGTGCGCTGGCGAACAGACGCTCATGTGGCCGTGCATCACGATGCAGGTGTGCTTCAGGCAAAAAATAATGAGCAAATTGTTGAGTGGCAGGACAATCAAAATAGCTTCGATACAATTTATTTATCTGTCTGGATGCAGCATTCTTAAACCCTGTGCATGCGCTTCAGACTTGTGCACTATTAAAGGAAAAAATCATGCTTTATACTATCGCTGTTATTTTACTGATCATGTGGCTGCTTGGCATGGTGTCGGCTTACACCATCGGTGGCTTTATTCATATCCTGCTGGTCATCGCTATCGTCATGATACTGGTTCGCGTGATACGCGGCGAACGACTCTGAAGCCTTTGTTTTCCACACTCGGGTCGCTGCTGAAACGTGGCATCTCCCTGCCAATGTTGTTGCCGGAGATCGGCCGTATTCTGCGACGGACCCTGAGTGAATGGCTACATCACCGCGCCGCCAGCAAAGGCGCGGCACTGGCTTTCTATACCCTGTTTTCGATGGCACCTATCCTGGTGCTGGTGCTTGCAATTGCCGGTTTCTTTTATGGCCAGCAAGCGGCGCAGGGACAATTATTTCATCAGTTGCAAAGCCTGGTCGGGCGTACCAGTGCTGAGGCTATTCAGGCCATGTTGGCCGGTGCACGCAATGAGGCCGAAGGGCGGCTGGCAACCCTGATCGCCAGTGGGTTGCTGCTGGTCGGTGCCACCAGTGTCTTTGCTGAACTCAAGGAAAGCCTTGATGAAATCTGGCAAGTGCCACGTAAAACTGATAGCAGCATCTGGAATTTGCTGCGTACCCGCCTGCTCTCATTTGGCCTGGTGCTGGTACTGGCATTTCTGATGCTGGTGTCACTGGTCATCAATGCCGTACTGGCGGCGCTTGAGCATTACTGGAGCGGTAGCCAGATTGCTATTTCCCTCGTCTTCCTGCCCTTGTCTGCGATGACCAGCTTTGCCGCCATCGCCAGCCTGTTTGCGGTCATCTTCAAGATGCTGCCACAAGTGCGACTGTCCTGGAATGATGTCTGGGTGGGCGCGCTAGGCACAGCAGGCCTGTTCCATGCAGGTAAATATGCGATAGGCCTGTACATAGGTAATAGCGGTGTTGCCAACAGCTTTGGTGCAGCCGGATCAATGATCGCGATTTTGTTGTGGGTATATTACTCGGCCCAGATTTTCCTGTTAGGTGCAGAATTCACCCGCCAGTATGCGTATTCACTGGGCAGCTTGCAGGATCAAAAGCAAACTGCCGCGGCGTAATAGCATTCTCTAACTACCATGCTGTAAGCCTGGCACCTGACTTATCTTGCAGTTACTCTCCAGATGATATTGCCGACATCATCTGCCACGAGCACTGCACCCGCAGTATCCACCGCGACACCGACAGGGCGGCCTTTGGCTTTGCCATCGGCAGTCAGGAAACCTGTCAGCACATCCTGCGGCATGCCAGTCGGCTTGCCATTTGCGAATGGTACAAAGATGACCTTATAGCCGCTATGCGGTTGGCGGTTCCAGGAGCCATGCTGGCCGATGAAGGCGCCACCTGCATAGCGCTCTGGCAGCATTTTTGCGCTATAGAATGTCAAACCCAGTGATGCCGTATGCGCACCCAGGGCATAGTCAGGGGCGATGGCTTTGGCAACCAGATCTGGCCTTGGCGGCTTCATGCGCACATCCACATGCTGGCCAAAGTAACTGTAGGGCCAGCCGTAGAACGCGCCATCGGTAACTGAAGTCATATAGTCGGGCACGAGGTCATTGCCGAGTTCATCCCTTTCATTGACCGCGGCCCACAAAGCCCCGCTTTGCGGTTGCCAGGCCAGGCCATTGGCATTGCGCAAGCCGCTAGCAAATACACGCATGCGACCAGTGGCGATATCAATCTCATGAATGGCAGCACGGTCTTTTTCTTTATCAATGCCATTTTCACCAACATTGCTGTTCGAGCCTACCGAGACATACAGGCGCAAGCCATCGGGGCTGGCAACCAGGTCCTTGGTCCAGTGGTGATTGATTTTCCCGGCGGGCAGATCGACCAGCTTGACGCCGGGTGCCGTAATCTGAGTTTGATCGCGCTGGTAGGGATAACGCATGATGGCATCAGTATTGGCGACATACAGGTACTCACCCACCAGCGCCATACCAAACGGCGAATGGAGTCCTTCTAAAAATACGGTGCGAGTCGTTGCCTTGCCCTGGCTGTCGAAACCTCGCAAGAGGGTAATTCGGTCGGCACTTTTTACATTCGCCCCGGCAGATCCCTTTACCAGTGACTCCACCCAATTCTTGATACGTTTGATACCGCCTACCGCATCATGCACTGCAGGCGCATTGCTTTCAGCCACCAGCACATCGCCATTTGGCAAGACATGCAGCATGCGCGGGTGATCAAGCCCATCTGCGTAAGCAGAAACAGCGAGACCATCTGCAGCGACAGGTTTCTCCCCTTCTGCCCATCCTATGGCTTTGGCGATGTTCACGGTAGGCAGCAGTTTTTTCTTCTCTGGATCGGGCAAAGTGGGCTGGCTGCCAAAACCTGGCGCGTCTGCTGCAACCACAGTCGCCAGCGCGCAGGTTTGCATGCTTAAAAAAACGCAAGTACGGATGAGGTATGAGTGCTGACGGTGGTGCTTCATGGAATGCTCCTGAACAGAAAACTGTAGTTCGACTATGTCCAACTGTGCTCAACTATGAGCAACAGGGAAACACTGATCTGCCTTGCATGTCTGTTCGCCATCCCACATTGATGGTACGAAAAAAAGCGCCTATTGTGTAATCACAAGACAAAGCGAGCCAGCCATGGCCGGACCAGGGGAATGTTGATCATCTCTCATTAAAGTATAAAAGAAATAACAAATTACCTTTTAGTCATGGAAATTGCATCAAAGTTGACCAGAATCACAGCTAAATCCCGCCACTATTTGGCTTCCGACATATTTGCTTACAAATGCACATAAAGTGTCACTCAATTAATATTGTTAAACAATGTAAACTTGATAGTATTGCTGCTGGTAAATAGATTTAGAAATGGCGAGCTAGCCAGAAGCTAGGGTTTGACCATTTTTTTGCAAATGAACACAGCATTTCTACACGTAGTAAAAGACCCGGACCTGGCCAGAGACTTGAGCCGGATTGCGGATGATTTTGACATACTGGGGTTTTTCCATCACTTTGGCAGCTCCTGTTTTGGCATGTCAGCCATGCTGGCACAGATACTCACCGCTAAAGGTTATCAGGCTAAAGTGCAGGGCTGTTACGGCGAGATCAGGCAGGGTAATGACGTTTTCTACTTAGGCTATCAGGGCTTTGCCCATCAGGGACAAAAAGAAGGCCATGCGGTTTGCCTGGTAGAAGACAAATACCTCATCGATTTTGGCCTGGGCTCACTCAAAAAGCACTATGCTGCCGACTTCAAGCCTGCACTGGCCAGCCCGCTCCACAGTAATGCAGACGGGACCGGGGTAATTGCCCACCTGCCACTGGGCGATGGCAGTGATATGGTCTGGCGCACCGACTGGATTTCACCCATGGTAGAGACTGAACTGCTGTCGCAGGCCGCGACCGTGCAAAGGGTTCTGGCGGTATTTGATGACTTTCAAAGAAACCGTGTTGCCCATCTGGTCAAAAAACTGTTTATCGATAAAGATGCGTCTCCGGCAGACCATGAATTGCTGGTCATGCGCCATCCCCATGGAGAAGTCATCAACCCACTGACACCACAGCAACGTGTCGCCTGAAATGCTGTAAACTTCCCTTTGGATTGCCGTCTGGATTTCCTGCTGAATTGCCGGTGCAACTCAGCACTGACGCAGCACTTACTAAGCACTGGTCAAGCCATGCAGAGATGGTTAAGATCAATACAAGTCACCTCTCATCAAATCAAATCTTGCCGCAAGTCACCTTTTGAAAAGGATATAGTGACCGCTTCATGTTAAATTATTGATCTCAAACGGTTTTTCATTCCAGACCCTGCCCTGTGGGAAAGCAAGATGACAGAAACGCGTGAAGACTTACCAGCACCGGCGCAAGCAGCGCCTGCGAGGTCTATACGCAGTTATTTGCTGATGCTGGTACTGGCCATCTCCCTGCCACTACTGTTTGTGATGGCTTTTGGCATTTACTACGATTTCCAGCAATCGACCAATTTCACCAAGACCACCCTCAAGACCATGACCAGTGTCATGATCAAGAATACCCATAACAAACTGGACCAGGCGCACAAGATCATGACGGGGGTTGCCAGCCTGCCGCTGGTGAAGCAATTGCAGTTACAGGATTGCCGTGAAAAAATGACCAGCCTGGCCAGCCTCGACCCTGCGTATGCACGCCTGGCCATCGTGGACCTGCAGGGCACTATCCTGTGCAGCGCCCAAGACATCCCCGCTACCGTGGTCAAGGACATGGTCAACGTTGCCGAGTTTGCAGAAACCGTCAAGACCGGGCACCTGACTATCTCGGCACCGCACCGGGTACAGGCATCGGCGCCCTTGAGCACGATCATGAGCCTGCCTGTGCATAATCAGGGAGGCCAGATCATCGCGGTGGTGGTCTTGTCGCTGGATGTGAATTTCTATGATCCCGGCATTCCTGCCGAGTTCTTGCCAGAAGCCAGTCGTTTTGGTTTTTTCAGAGATGATGGCATCATGGTCTGGCGCAACCAGGACCCGGACCAGGTCATAGGCACCCGCCCGGATGCAGAAGCCGCCAGGCGCATCGTCGCCACCAGGAAAGGTGAATTTGAAAGCCAGGCAGTGGATGGTGTGACGCGCTTCTTCTCTGTCATGCCCATGCCAGAATATGGCATGATCGCCTTTGTCGGCGTACCGGCAGACACGATATTCGCACAGGCCCGGACGCGTGCTGCCGAGGCCATCCTGCTGGCCGTGGTGATGATCAGCCTGCTATTGGCAGTCGCGCGTGCCTTTGGGCAGCGCATCACCAAACCCATGACAGCACTGGAAAGAGTTGCCCGTGCGGTGCAACGCGGCAACCTCAGTGCCAGGGCCAGCCTGACAGGGCCGGGTGAGTTGCAGGCTGTGGCAAATGAGTTCAACCGCATGCTCGCGGCACAACAGCATAGCGATGAATTGTTCCGCGCCTTTCTCGACAATAGCGCCATTGTCGCCTGGATCAAGGACGAAGAAGGTCGCTACCAGTTTGTCAGCGATAATTTCTTGCGGCGCTTCTCATTCCAGACCAGCCAGGTCATAGGCAAGACTGATCACGATATTTTACCGCCACAGATTGCCGACAGTTATCGCACCAGTGATCTTACCCTGCTGGCCAGTGGCGAACAGGATGAAGCCATCTGGCCGTCAGATAATTCTGATGAAAGCGTCAACTGGTGGCTGGTCAACAAATTTGTGTTTACCGGCTCGGACGGCAAACGCCAGCTTGGCGGACTGGCTGTGGATATCACCGAGCGCAAGCGCATGACCGACCTCGACGAGTTGATACTGCAAACCGCCATGGATGCGTTCTGGCTGGTTGACAAGAAAGGCAACCTGCAAGCCGTCAATGAAACTGCCTGCAGCATGATGGGCTACAGCCGTGAAGAAATGCTGAAACTGAACGTAGATGATGTCGATGTACTCGATGAATATGAAGGCAAGCTGGTGCATGATAGGCTCGATAGCGTACGCCGCGCCGGAGCACAGCAATTCGAGGCCAGGCACAGGTGCAAGGATGGTCATATCATCGATGTAGAAGTCTCGGTGCGTTACCTGCCCGGCCAGGAATTGTTCCCCGCCTTTGTACGCGATATCACGGCACGCAAGCAGGCAGAGCAAAGCCTGCACCTGGCTGCCACCGTGTTTGAGTCGCATGAAGGGATGTTCGTCACGAGTGCCAACAAGATCATCCAGCAAGTTAACCGCGCCTTTACCGAGATCACTGGCTACAGCCGTGAAGACGCAATAGGGCAAAGCCCCAAAATTCTGAACTCTGGCCGCCACGACCAGGATTTTTTTGCCGATATGGATATACATCTGGGCATGAGTGGTTCCTGGCAAGGCGAGATATGGAACCGCCACAAGGATGGCCATATCAGCCCGCAATGGCTGGCCATTACCGCCGTGTATGGCCGCAATAATGAATTGTTGCATTATGTCGGCACCCTGGTTGATATCTCCATGCGTAAGGCAGCGGAAGATGAAATCAAGACCCTGGCCTTCTATGATCCACTGACCCGCCTGCCCAACCGCCGCCTGCTGACAGACCGCCTGCAACAAGCCCTGCTGGCCTGCGCCCGCAGCGACCGCAAGGGCGCGCTGATGTATATTGACCTCGACAATTTCAAAACACTCAATGATACCCAGGGCCACTACAAGGGCGACCTGTTGTTGCAGCAGGTATCAGAACGCCTGACCAGTGGCGTGCGCGAAGGCGATACAGTTGCACGCATAGGCGGCGACGAGTTTGTGCTCTTGCTGGAAAACCTCAGCGAATCTTCCCATGAAGCAGCCAGCCAGATAGAGATGGTAGGCAAGAAGATACTTGCCGCACTGAACCAGCCGTATGACCTCGAAGGCTATGAATGCCATAGCACGCCCAGCATAGGCGCGACCTTGATTGCCGACCACGAGAATGGTTATGAGGAGTTGATGAAGCAGGCTGACCTCGCCATGTATGCAGCCAAGACCGCGGGCCGCAATACCCTGCGTTTTTTTGACCCTGCCATGCAGGCCGTGGTCAGCTCACGCGCGCAGATGGAAAAAGAATTGCGCGATGCTTTGCGCGAGCAGCAATTACGTCTGTTTTACCAGCCTCAGGTTGGCCGCGATGGTGAACTGCTAGGGGCAGAAGCCCTGGTACGCTGGCAACACCCGCAACGCGGCATGATCTCGCCCGCCGAGTTTATTCCGCTGGCAGAAACCACCGGCCTGATCCTGCCGCTAGGCCAATGGGTATTGCGTACTGCCTGCCAGCAATTACTGAACTGGTCTGGCAACGCAGCGAGCGCACAACTGACCATTGCCGTGAATGTCAGCGCCCGCCAGTTCAGGCAGCTTGATATCGTCGAACAGATCCTGGGCATATTGCATGAAACCGGCGCCAATCCAGAATTGCTGAAGCTGGAACTCACAGAAAGCCTGCTGGTCGATGACGTAGAAGAAACCATCATCAAGATGCAGCAACTGAAAGCCGCAGGCCTGTGCTTCTCTCTTGACGATTTTGGCACTGGCTATTCTTCCCTGACTTACCTGAAACGGCTGCCGCTGGATCAGCTCAAGATAGACCAGTCCTTCGTGCGCGATGTCCTGACTGACCCCAATGATGCCGCCATCGCCAGGACCATCGTCGCTTTAAGCCAGAGCATGGGCCTGTCCGTCA
Organism: Undibacterium sp. Ji42W; assembly: GCF_049340405.1. NCBI lineage: Bacteria > Pseudomonadati > Pseudomonadota > Betaproteobacteria > Burkholderiales > Oxalobacteraceae > Undibacterium > Undibacterium sp. Ji42W. Next base: position 389,113 of record NZ_JBMPOV010000003.1, on the reverse strand, counting down.
TTGCCGAAGGGGTGGAAAGCGCCGAACAGAGAGATTACCTCGCCAGCCAGGGTTGCTTTGCCTACCAGGGCTATCACTTTGGCAAACCTGTCCCTATTGGGGACTTCACCACGGCCCATCTCGATCAGCCCGGGCTGCGCTGATCCTGCAGTAGTTGCACGCAACCCAGACAGTGTGGCTGCCCCTGCTAAGCCGGCTTACGTAATGCCCGCCCGACTCCCAGACCCAGCAAAGCAAAATTCAGTACGGCGATCAAGGCAGCAAAAAATACAAACACCAGCCAGGGCAAGCCCTGCACACTGAAGGGTGAAAACAGTGCAGCAAATTCCCGCGCATCTGAATACATACCATTGCGCAGGGCTTCATACTGGAAAATATAACTCGTGTCACTGAAGGCCGAGTAACACATGACAATGCCTAGACATTGCAAGACCAGCCGCTGCCAGGCGTCTGGGGCGCGCATCAGCATGACCGTCATCAGTATCAGGCTGATGGGTAAAATCAGACCCAGCAAATGCGTGGCATGCCATTGCGCCAGTATGAGATAAGTGCTGCTGCTCATGAAGACCGGCTTGATCATGTAATAAGCACCGCAAACAAAGAAGAGCAGCAAAATCAAATACGCCATCCGTAACTTCCTGGCCCGGGTCGAGACCATCAGCAAGATGCTGCCAGACACCGCTGGACCCAATAAACCGCCCAGCAAGACCAGGCTTTGCCAGCCACCGCTGGTAATGGCCGCACCGCCATCGCCATCCATCTGGAACCAGTAAAACGAGCCACCACTGAGCAGGCTGGCCAGCCCATGCCCCATCTCATGCACGAATACCCCCAGATAGCGCAGCGGCGCTGTCAGCCAGTACAGTAAATACGCCTGGGCAGGCAATAGCAAGGGCAAGACTATCCACAACAGGAAAAACACCGCCATCAACGACAGCAACATGCGCCTGTGCCCCAAGCCACGATTGCTGGCAACTTGTCGAGTGTTATACGGCGTCTGCTCGGCTGCCATGGATATTCCTGATGAAAAATATTAGCAATAGTGTAACCCAAGATACTTATTTTCCCAGTGCATCCCCGCTAAGCCATGCATGACAATGGCAGTAGTTCAGTCAAGGCATACTGCGAGGCAATAGAAAAAGCTGCTGAACATAGTAAAATTACGTCATACCTCCTTACTGGAAATTTGCATGCCCAAGAAAAACGAACTGACCCTGCTGATGGCAAAAGTTCTTTTACAACTCACTTCCGAGTCCCCGCAAGCCTGGGATCAGTCGTATTGCCGTTTTTTAGCGCAAGATCAAACCCGGCCCGGCTTTGAGTTCGTCATACGCTGGGGCAGAACCATCTACACCCTGGCGGTTCAGCCTGAATACACCGACTTGCTGGCACCGCTGATGCAATCACTGTTTGATGAAATGCAGGTCGAGACCACGCACAGACCTGTCCTCGCCGTGTTGACGGTAGATTCAGCAAAAACCTATAAACTCAAACTTGAGTACAACAACCCACAGGCGCATGAAATCAGCGTGCAGGCCCTGGGGACGGCTGCTTCGTATTTTGCGAAAGATGAGGTTGATGTGCCGCCGCGGGATCAATTCAGATTTTAAAATGATGCGCTTTGGTTCAACGCAGTAATGCAGGGCGTATTGCAAAGCACCTCCCGTTACGGCTACGAATAATTATTTGCTATCGTCTCACCAAATCAAGTAATGCTACTATGTCATGGCAACATTTTTTATCAAGCCTGACATTCCATGAACAAGAAATTACTGATACTGGATCTGGACGAAACCCTGATCTTCGCAACGAAGAAACAACTCGCACATGAAGCTGATTTTTGCTTCTTTACTTATCATGTCTATCTGCGCCCCCATGTCAGGGAGTTCCTTGCATTTTGTCTTGAGCATTTTGACTGTGCTGTCTGGACATCTGCTTCCGAGAGCTACGCTGCTGTCATCGTTAAGCATCTGTTTGGTGAAGAGCCGCCATTAAAATTTGTCTGGGCCAGGCAACGCTGCACGCGCGTGTTCGATCCTGAATACCAGGACTTTGAATGGGTCAAGGATTTGAACAAAGTCAGGCGACGTGGCTATCTACTGGAGCATGTCATCATGCTGGATGACACCCCCAAGAAACTGCGCCGCAACTATGGCAATCTGGTGCGCATGAACATGTTTGAGGGTGATACCCAAGACGATGAATTGAAGCTGGCCATGGCCTATCTGCAGGAGTTGAAGCACGCAGAAAATATCCGTGCCATAGAAAAACGCGGATGGCGGACACGGTTTCTGGAAGCTGATGGGAAGACGATATCAGGATAGATAAAGTCATCATCGTCATCTCAGTAACCTAGGGTGCATTGCAAGGCATCCTAGTTTACGGCTATGGTTACGGCTATGGTTACGGCTATGGTTACGGCTATGGTTACGGCTATGGTTACGGCTATGGTTACGGCTATGGTTACGGCTATGGTTACGGCTATGGTTACGGCTATGGTTACGACTACGCCTTTACCATCATCACACCAAATCTCAAGAAAAGCTTACGGCACTATCGTCGTAAACAAATACACCGCAAAGATCACGCAATGAATCGTACCTTGCATGATGGTCGTCCGTCCCGTTCCCAAAGATAAAGAAGTAATCATCAGCGACAACAGCAGCAACACCGTCGATTTCGCATCGATGCCCAGGTTCAGTGACCAGCCCGTGGTCAGTGAGATAACGGCAACGACAGGGATGGTCAGTCCTATGCTGGCGAGGGCAGAACCCAGGGCCAGGTTGATGCTAGTTTGCAAGCGGTTGGCGCGGGCAGCGCGAAAGGCGGCAACACCCTCAGGCAATAACACAACGATGGCGATGATAATACCCACCAGCGCCTGCGGTGCACCGGCAGCAGCAACCGCATTTTCCAGCGTAGGTGCCAAGGCTTTGGCCAGCAACACCACCACACCCAGGCATAGCATGAGCAGGCCGGCACTGGCCCATGCGACGCCATTGCTGGGCGGCTCTGCATGCGCCTCTTCATCACCGCTGGATGCGGCGGGCAGGAAATAATCGCGATGGCGCACGGTCTGCACCAGTACAAACGTGCCATACAAGACCAGCGAAACGACAGCAATAAAAGCCAGCTGGCTGGCACTATACACCGGCCCTTGTGCTGTCGATGTAAAGTTGGGTAAGACCAGGGTCAGTATCGCCAGCGCAGCCAGGGTCGCAAGTGAGGTGCTGGCACCACGCAGGCTGAAACTTTGCTCCTTGTGCAGGCTGCCTCCGGCCAGCAGGCACAAGCCGATGATGCCGTTCAGGATGATCATGATGGCGGCAAACACGGTGTCGCGCGCCAGGCCTGCCGTGACTTCGCCACCGGCCAGCATCAAAGAGACGATCAGCGCCACCTCGATGAGGGTGACGGCCAGGGCCAGCAAGAGCGTGCCAAAGGGCTCGCCAATTTTATGCGCGACTACTTCAGCATGATAGACAGCCGTCAGCACACCACCAAACAGGGCGATGGTCAGCAGGATTGCATATAAGGGTGCGGTGATCAACATGCCGCCGCCGAGGATGACCCAGGCAGCAAAAGGCATGATCATGGACCAGCGTGGCAAGATGTTGGAGATAGTCATGCTTTTCCCTTTGATAATGATTTACTGGCAGTCTAACCCAGGTTTGCCCGTATCTGCTTCGCCATAACGCGATTGCACTACATGCATGTTCGGTCCGGCAGGCCGCAAAACCAGCATATGACTGAAGCTGCTTTCACAAAATTCTTTCATCGCAGGCGCACCCAGCGCAGTGGCAATTGCTGGCACGGTATTACCATGCCCCACGACCAGCACGGTACCACTGCTGGCGCGCACGGCATCAGCCACTTCTTTAATATGTTCGGCACCACGTTTAGCAGACAGCACTTGCGGCGTGATATTCATGGCCTGCGCCAGCGGCTGTGCCGTTTCGCCGGTGCGTTTGAATTGGGTGGTGAAAATGCTGCTGACGCCTGCATACTGCAAAGCCAGCGCCAGTGCCTGCACACGCGCCTGCCCTGCTGCCGACAGGCTGGGGTCAGCAGGGTTTTCTACTGCTTTTTCTGCATGGCGCACCAGGATGATGAGTTCAGGCTCGGCGCTGGACATCATGGGGAACAACATCGTACAGAAAAAAGAAAAGGCGATCAGGGATTTTTGCATATAGGTTTCATGAATAAAAGAGGCTCTTCGTCTGCGTCAGTACAGCCATGGGGATTTTACTATGCTGTCATGTTCCGCCAGCGAACAGCACAATAAGCAGAACCATAAGCAGAACAATAAGGAGAACAATAAGCAGCGCAATGCATAGAGTTCATTGTTCAACATATTGAGCAACATGTTGAGCGACTATCGCCATCACCGCTGCCACAGTCTGCTCTACGTTCGCTTCATCATTGCCCAGCACTGCCCATAAGTCTGCAGGCACAATTGCTGGCTTGCTGATCTGGGCATACGCATCACGGGCACAAGCACCTGATCTTGCAATGGGGATGACGAGTGCGCCGTTTTTCAACGCGATCTGCACTTCATCTGCCGTCGCAGGCCCGCCTTCGATGACGATGTACACGGGTGCCATGCACGCCAGTATGGCGCGGCGTTCCTGCATGTCCTTGCCTGCATGCAGGGTCTGGCCATAATCCCAGACAGCCATGCCTTGCGGCAAAATGTGGAACACCTGAGGCGGCACTTGCAATTGCTGGCGGCGCTGGTAGAAACTGCGGCCACAGGCCTCGCCTACACCACTAACGCCACCAGTCAGCAGCACCCGACCAGGGACAGATGCCAATGCCTGCCCCAATAATTGACAAGTTAGCTCACTGTCAGCATGCCAGAAGGCAGTGCTGCCTATAACGGCAATGCGCGGGCCCGGTGGCATCAGCGTCAGCAGGTTTTGAGCAGTTTCAGCTTGCATTTTAAAAAGCCTTTTTTAGTGATGATTATCATCTGATGACACTGCATTCCGGCACGATATATCAAGCATGCTCAGACTCTATCAGAACAGAGCAGGCTGCTTTTTATTACAAAAATGCCTCCTGCCCGGAATGGAAGAAATCGGGCAATTCCACCGACTATACCTTGCCACAGGCTCATCAGCTATGCGATGCTCTTGCATTATCTCTTTTCTCTTACTTTCTCCTATATGAGGACTGCATCACCGATGATCAAGTTCATGCGTCTTGCCAATCTCTTGTTCATGCTATTGCTGGGTATAGTGGCGCTGCTGCAGATCATGGCAAACTTTTCTGGATATCCTGGCCCACTGAGAATCAGCTGGTTCGCAATGTTCGTTCTGTTATCGGTATATCTGATCCCCTGGTATGCGTTAAACGATACTACCTCGCTACGTATGCAGCGCATTGCCCGGGGATTTATGGCAATCGCCATGGTATTTACTTTGATTGGCCCTATTTGCATCATGTTTAATGCACACGTCGATAATGTGCAAGAGATCGGAACTACCATGATCACCGCGGGCCTGCCTGTGTTGTTGAGTTATATCGCCCTGCATCAAAAGTTGACAGCGCGTCAGGTCGCTAACGTATCGGCTTCTCACCCTGTTCCCACAGCCGAGGACAGCTATGTATTGGCTCACTGGCGCGGCCAGCTTTCCCTGGAAAAATCATTTTGGCTCAATGGCGTGCTGATAGGTAATCTGTTGACAGCATTGTGTGTCACTGTTCTCGGTAGATTAATCGATGCCAGCGATGTCAGTTTGCGCACCCTGTCCATGGTGAGCATACTGAGTCTGGTATCTGCGCTATTGATCTGGCTGTGGTCAGTGACCGGCATCTTGCGTTCAGCGGGCAGACACAAACAACGCGGTGGCTCAGGCTTTACCGTCGCTTTGGTGCAATTGCTGATATTGTTAAATATTCTTGCGGTTTTGCTGAATGCCCAACACTCTTACATGCCACAATTAAAAGAATTTGCATTGCTGGCCACAGGCCAGGACAGAATGAAGACAATCGCGGTAGTCGCAGAGCCTGGGGGTAAAGCGCTGAGCCTGCGCGGCACCATCGGTGAAGGCAGCTTGGACGCGTTTGCGGCAGCAATGAAGCAATATCCGCACATTAATACCGTCGCATTGAGCTCGCCGGGTGGCCGCTTACGCGAAGCGCGGCAAATCGCCGAGCTTATCCGTCAGAAACAATTTAACACCTATGTAGAAGGTGAATGTAGTAGTGCCTGCACTTATATTTTTCTGGCGGGCAAGGAGCGTGCAGCTACGCCAAATGCCCATATCGGCTTTCATCAATCCAGTTTTCCTGGAATGGGAAATACGGAACGTGACATTGCCAACAGTGCCATGGAGCGACATTATCGCGCAGCGAAGCTGCCTGAAGATTTCATCGGCAAGGTCATCAATACCAGCGCCGAAGGCATGTGGTACCCGACCCGCGAACAGATGCTCAGCGCGGGTGTCATTACCCGTATCACACTGGATGGTGAGGGTAGTACCTTACTGGAAATGCAGTCGCGCGACGATGTGCTTGCCTATCTCGGCAAAAATCGCACCTGGCAATCCTATGAGCGTCTCTCTCCCGGCAAGATCAATGAAGTAACTGACCTGATCTGGAACATGAAGCAGGAAGGTAAAGACTTGCATGCCATGCAAGCAGCAATCAAGACAAAAACAGCACAAATCTATTTGCGCGTGCTCAAAAGTGCCCCTGACGAGTTACTTGATGAATACGCGCAGCTATTGTCCGAACAGCTGGAAGCCGCCCGGCAAATCAGCCCGCAAGCCTGCGGCCAGTTGATCAAGGGCAGGCTGAGCATGGATCGCACCATGCCGGAAGAACTGATCAAACGTGATACTGCCCTGATGGAAAAGATGCTGACGAGCAGCCCGCGCAGCGTCAGCTATTATATGGGTTCAAAAGAATTTGCAAGGAGTGCCAGCAAACTGCAAGAACACCTGAGCCCGCTGCAACGGCAAATCACTGCCAATCTGGCAGCCTATGACGACCAGCCCATGTTCCAGTGCGATGCAGTCATCGGCATGTACCGCAATATCCTGCGGATGCAGGACACTGACCGGCATATCATCCTGAGTGCGCTGATGCAGGCGAAGTGAGACGGTAGCCCGCATCGTATTCAGACGCTGTCTCGGCAGACATAAGGCTTCAGCGCTACAATGTTGGCAGCCATCGCCAAATCTTAGAACTCATTCAGGAGCAGGTGTAAATGAAAACCGATACTACCGTCGCGCAAAGAACAGAGCGCGATACCTTTGGCGGAATCGCCGTCCCTGCAGCCGCCTTGTGGGGCGCGCAAACCCAGCGTTCGCTGCATCACTTTGCCATTTCTACAGAAACCATGCCACCAGAACTGGTGCTGGCACTGGCGCGTGTCAAACGCAGCAGTGCGCAAGTGAATAGCGATCTTGGCCTGCTAGACAGTAAAGTGGCGGCAGCGATTGCCCGGGCCGTGGAAGAAGTGCTGGCTGGAACGCATGCGGCAGAATTCCCGCTGTCGGTATGGCAGACCGGTTCTGGCACGCAAAGCAATATGAACATGAATGAGGTGCTGGCCAACCGTGCCTCAGAATTTTTAGGTGGCACACGCGGCATGAACCGGGTTGTACATCCGAACGACCATGTCAACATGGGCCAGTCATCGAATGATGTATTCCCTACGGCCATGCATGTGGCTGCCAGCATCGCCGTGAGTAGCCATGTATTGCCATCACTCGCCAAATTGCGCGCCACGCTGGATGCCAAGGCCAGAGAATTCGCCGACATCATCAAGATAGGCCGCACCCATTTGCAGGATGCTACGCCACTGACGCTGGGCCAGGAGATATCCGGCTGGGTCGCCCAGCTCGATTATGCAGAACGCGCCATACGCCACACTCTGCCCGCCCTGCAAGAGCTGGCAATCGGTGGCACGGCAGTTGGCACTGGTCTCAACACGCATGCAGATTTTGGCAAACTGGTTGCCGCCAGTCTGACTCTCGATATCGGCATTGCCTTTGACGCTGCCCCCAACCGCTTTGCGGCGCTCGCCGGGCATGACGCCATGGTCAGCAGCCACGGTGCACTCAAGACCCTGGCGACTGCACTGATGAAGATTGCCAACGACATACGGTGGCTGGCATCCGGCCCGCGTTCTGGCCTCGGTGAATTACAAATACCAGAAAACGAACCGGGTTCATCCATCATGCCGGGCAAGGTCAACCCCACCCAGTGCGAAGCAGTGACCATGTTGTGCTGCCAGGTCATGGGCAATGATGTGGCACTCAGTATAGGTGGTGCATCCGGTAATTTTGAACTGAATGTCTTTAAACCGCTGATTGTCCACAACTTCCTGCAAAGCTGCCGCCTGCTGGCCGATGGCATGGCCAGCCTGGAGGAACACTGCGCCCGTGGCATGCAAGCCAACCGCACACGCATCAAGGAATTGCTCGACAATTCGCTGATGCTGGTGACCGCGCTCAATCCTTATATAGGTTATGACCGCGCTGCGGCCATCGCCAAACATGCCCATGCCAACGGTACGACACTGCGCGAAGCAGCCCTGGCTTTGGGTTATGTGACCGCAGAAGAATTTGATGGCTGGGTCAGACCTGAGGATATGGTGTAATCACCGTTTTAGTATTGTTCTTGATGACCACGCATCGGACTTAAAATCCGATGCTTAATTTTGTAGGGTGCGCCGTGCGCACCGCCCTAATTTTTTGCACACAAGGTGGTGCGCATGGCGCACCCTACTATCCCCGCCCAACACAAAACACAGAACGGAAACCGCATGTCCGAACAACTCAAACTCGTCATCCTGATACAGACCAAACCTGGTCAGGCTGCCGAACAGATCGCCGCCTTCACACAACTCGCACCACTGGTGCGTGCCGAAACAGGCTGCCTGCAATATGAAATGCATACGGTTGCTGGCGATGAAAACAAATTCGTCCTCATAGAAACCTGGACATCCCAGGCAGCGCTGGATGCACATGACGCCATGCCCTATATGATAGAAGCCGATGCCAACAGCCTAAGCTTCCGTACCGGGCCAGCAACCGTGTTGTTTCTCGGGCCAGTCATCGCATAGTAAACCGCTTGCGTAGTAGTTCGTTATAACGTACCAAGCGCAATGCATTGCACCCTACTATTACATATTGCTCACACCTCGATTCACCCATGATCAAATCCTCTTGCAAAAAAATCCTGAGCTACGGCTTGCTGAGCCTGGTCATCGCTGGCTGCTCTTCTACGCAACGGCAATCTGTCCGCAATGTCAACGACAACTACCGCCCAGTCATCCTGGTATCGATAGATGGTTTCAAGCCTGACTACCTGGCGCGTGGTGTGACTCCCGCACTCAATGCACTGGCAGCAGAAGGCGTGCGCACCGAGGCCATGCACCCTTCTTTTCCATCGATCACCTTCCCTAATCATTACACCCTGGTGACAGGCTTGCGTCCAGACCATCATGGCATCGTCGGCAACACCATGGAAGACAGCAAGATACCCGGTGTGCGCTTCAAGCTCAGCAATAAAGAAGCCGTGCTCGACAGACGCTGGTGGGACGGGGCTGAACCTGTCTGGGTCACTGCAGAAAAGAACAAGGTAAAAACAGGCATCATGTTCTGGCCCGGCTCCGAGGCCGCCATACAAGGCGTACGCCCGAGTGAATACCGTCCTTTCGATGAAAAACTGCCTGCCGTCACACGGGTTGATACCATGCTTAGCTGGCTCGATAAACCTGTCGCCGACCGCCCTGGATTCTTGACCGTGTATTTCGACCAGGTCGATCACGCAGGCCATGATTTTGGACCGGACACCAAGGAGGTGACGGACGCTGCCGCTGCTGTGGATGCCGCCATTGCCCATTTGATGGAAGGTCTGCGCGCCCGCAACATCAAGGCGAATATCGTTATCGTATCTGACCACGGCATGGCCGCCACTGGCCCTGAACGCACGATATTGCTGGACCAGCTTGCCGATCCAGCTGGCTATGAAGTCGTCAATTATGGCAGCTATGCAGGCATCAATCCCAAAGCCGGACAAGAGGATGCGCTCGCCAGGATACTGCTGAAAAAGCATGAACACATGCAGTGCTGGAAAAAAGAAGACATCCCGGAACGCTTCCATTTCGGGCAAAACGCCCGTGTACAACGTTTCGTCTGTTCAGCAGATGTAGGCTGGCTGGTAGTGCCCGATGCCAAAGCTGCCACCAAGGCCAACAACGGTTCACACGGCTACGACAATCTGAGCAAAGAAATGCAGGCCCTGTTCATTGCGCATGGCCCGGCCTTCAAGAAGGCAACGGTATTGCCACCGTTTGACAATGTCAATGTGTATCCGCTGCTGATGAAACTCATCAAAGTGCCTGCACTGGCGTCCGATGGGAATATAGAAGCTACCCAGGCTGCTTTGCTGGAACGAGCAGATTAAGCCCCTTGATTTTAAATAAAAGGAAATAAATGCAGGGGGACCCGCTAAGCATTTTTTTAATCGTCATACTGTTTGTCATTATCTGGGCAGGTTTCAAGATACATGCTTACCACAAACAGACTGGGAACAAGCAGAACCCTTTTATAAAAAAGAAAATCCACAAGCTGGGTTTATTGACACGCTGGGCGGTGTCGATAGGCTTGATTGTGAATTTCATCTACACGATTTACAAAACATAATGAAGGTGCATGGCACAGTCTCCATGAATTTGTAACGCCATCACCGCGCCCCACATAACCGCCTGCCTGCCAGCTCATCTGGCCAGGCGGCAGGTATCAACGCCTCCCTAGTTCGCATCAGGCATCAACTTGTCTGAAAAGAATGTCTCATTAATGCAAATTTGACAAAACAGCAAAGCCTCAACTATTATCATATAGTAAATTCAAATTATTAATTTATCTGACTTCTGTAGCCGCCGCAAACAGGGGAAATCTTTCAATTAAACAACATGGTCGCTCCAGCCAGTCTTGTTCTGGCCAGCTGCCATGTACCGTCTTCATTGTTTGCTGCCTGCATGCTGTGCTTCTGTTGCCTGGAAGCGGTGCAGGCTTGGGCCATGGCACAGGTCTGGTTTTGATCATGTATGCGCATTGCCTGCGGCTCGCACGATCTGTCGCAGGATAATCCGGGGATTGCCAACAGGCAGCCTCACTTGTCGTCCATGTTTGTCTATACCACATCAATTCTTGCCGAGGAGAACAGTAATATGAATACACATTTGACGCTTGCTTGCCGCTATGCCTGCAGGGGGCAAGCATGATCTTACTTAAACTTTCTCCCATCACCAGCGTGGCACAGGCACAGGCCATGCTGGAGACTGCCATCAATGTAGAATTTGGCACACTGCCACCCTATCTGTATGCGCAACTGACGATACTGCCGGGCTCTAATGTACCTGCTGCTGCGCGCCTGCGGTCTATCACGCATCAAGAGATGATCCATCTGTGTCTGGCGGCGAATATCCTCAATGCCCTCGGTGGCAGCCCCAAACTGCAGCCACCTAAATACCCCGGCCCGCTGCCCGGCGACATAGGCCATGATGGCAAGGTGCTGACCGTACACATACTGCCGTTTGGCAAGCCCGCGATGCAGCAAGGCATGAATATTGAAATGCCGGTAGATCCCATCGATTTCCCGCAACTGAAACTGGCTGCAATGCCTGTGGTCAAGGCTGTCACCATAGGCCAGTTTTATGATGCACTGGATGCGTATTTGAAAACCCTGCCCGCCACCGCCTGGCAGGCAAAACGCAACCAGATCGATGACAAGCAATTCTTCCCTGGCCAGTTGTTTGCTGTGAATAATTATGCAGATGCCCACAAGGCGATACAAGTTATCGTCTCTGAAGGTGAAGGTGCCAGTACCAGTCCCCTGGACTTCAGCAATGAACTCGCGCACTTCTACCGCTTTGAAGAAATCTACCGTAACCAGGTATTGACGGCCAGTGATTCGCCGCAAGGTTTTTCCTGGGGCGGACCGCTAGGCGTGGATTATGCCGGGGTCTTTCCAGCGATTGCTGATCCGCAACTGCATGATTTTTCAAAGGAACCGGCTGCTGCAAGGGCCGCACAGGATGCCTGCACCAAGGCCTATAGCGCCATGGTCGATGCACTGAACCTGGCGCTGAATGGGGATGCGGCACAACTGGGTATAGCGGTGCGCAAGATGTTTGACTTGCGCATGGCTGCCATCGAAGCCTTGCATACGCCGCTGAACGACAAGCACAAAGTCGCCGGACCAGCCTTCATTTACAAAAAAATCTGAATTGGGAGAAAACAGCATGAGTATCCTGCAAACGCCGCGCATCCATTTCAAGGGACAAATTTCCTGGGATCCCATCGTTACGAATAACTACAAACGCTTCTATGACGAGAACACTTCTCAAACCGTCATGACACCAACCGAGACCATGCAGCAGTTTCGCCAGAGTGCGATTGAATCGGTCAAGACCGGTACTGGTGGCGGCAACTGGAACCCGCATGGCACACACCGCGTGCAATTCTTCAATACTGAGGTCTCCAGTGTCGATCTGGGCAAGGGCCCGGTTACCACAGACAAACTCGTTGGTGCCCCCGCCAAGCTCAGCGCCATGCTGATTGACCTGGAACCTTATGGAGCCTGTACTTCGCAATTATTCTTTGATGGCATCAGCTTTGGCATAGACGGCGGCTGCCGCATCGCGGCGCCATGCAACCAGCGCTTTACGGCGCGTTATATCAACTTCCAGCGCAATGCAGAAGGCATTATCGCTGGCATCGCCTCGGTCAATTGGCAGACTTCTTTCTCCAAGCAGGGCTTGCACATTGATGTACACAAAAGCGATGCCCTGGCAGCCCTGCACCATGCACTGCAAGACAGTGATGCACAAGGCATCGTTGTCAGCTTCAATGCCTATTGCACCGTCTATTTTGATGATGCAGACCTGGCTACCGCAGGCGCACCAGCCACGACGGCACAATTCCAGCAACTGCGTGACAAGCTCATCAAAGGCGGCTTCCAGCCCAATCCTGCGCGCAGCCAAGTGGTCGGTACCATAGGCGTCTGGCGCAAGGACGAACCCATGCACGAACCTGGCGACCGCGCCCTGCTGCCAGTCGATAATGACAAGGCCTTTGTCGCTGCCGCCCACGCGCGCCAGGGCAAGGACATCATGACGGTAGATTTGTCGAATAGCGTCAGCGAAACTGGCATGGATCTGACCAAGCAGGACCTGGGTACATTACAGCTCTTCCTGACTGGCAAGACCGACCCTATCGCCAGCATCAACTACGACAAATATGACCGCAAGGCCTATGAAAAAGGTGCTGGCATCGTCACTTTTGACATCAGCAAAGCCAACCCTGTGGATATAGAAAAAGGCCAGCTTGAACTGCACAGCTCCAAATACGGTCTGCTCCTGCAAGAGAGCGTCTTGCGCCTGATCCCGCATACGCCCAACCTGTACCTGGACCAGGGCCCTGCTGGCAATGTCAAGTTCACGCTGTATTCGCGCGGCAAGCCGCTGCACCAGGTCAGCGATATCACGCTGTTCCAGTTGTCGGCCAGCGGTGGCCAGGTGACCGGTACACAAAACCTCAAGACCGATGCACAAGGCGTGCTAAACGTCACTTCCAGCGCCACCAAGGGCACGGTCTATGCTTACCTGCCAGTGCCAGCAAAAAGCGCCCCGGCACCCACCCAGGGTCTGGATACCCAGACCAATACCTATGCTTATGTACGCGTGCGCCAGGCAGACAGCAATATCGCAGCCATGGCCCCGACCTGGGACAATGTCTATAAATACGTACTCATCAACTGGAATGCCATGGCACCCTGCATGGACAACTGGCTGGATCTGGCCAATCCGGCCCAGGTGCATCAATATGCCAGCATCCTTCACCGCCTGACAGCCCCGGCTGCATTTGAAAGCTATTTGTTCATGCCAGTGACACGCGACATGACGGCAGGTCAGCGCAGCCTGCTGTACAAGTTTTTGGATAAACCACTGAGTGCGCTGACAGCCGCCGAGCAAGCCGACCTCGCAGAAAAAGTACCCGTCATCGCACTCAAGGCAGTGCAGGTACCCGTAACGCACGAAACAGCCGATGCCGAAGAAACCGCCCTGCCTCACTTCACGCAACTCAGCCGCTCATTGCGCAATCCCAACAATGAGTAAATCGATGGGTAAATCGATGGGTAAATAAAGAGGGTGTGGATATCTGCTTCGATTATCCACACCCTTTTCAAATAAACCAGCCTGTATGCTTACTGCCTGCTGATCTGGTTATCATTCCCCGAGCTCTGCACCTGCGGCTTAGCCCCATTCAGTGCCTGCGCCCACCTGACCTGGTTATCGTTACCCACCACCTGCACTTTACCCAATTGTTCTATCGTCACCTGGTTTTCATTCCCGTTCACACTGACCTGAGGGCAAACGCCGTTGAGGATGATCTGGTTGCCATTGCCCTGTATGTTCACAGGCTGGCCATTGCATTGTGTAGATTTGCTTATGTCATTGCCCATGATACGCCCGCCATCAATGCGCCCAGCCTGCTTGCCAGGGCCATTACCATTGCCATTGCCCTGCACCGCATTCACACTCGCGCCTGGTGCCCTGACATTCACATTCGTATTGGCACCATTATCCTGTGCCTTGACACTGATACCTGGCAAACTGACCGATACATCGCCCGCATAAGCATCATAGGCACTGCTGCCTGCCAATAATAAAACTGTCACTATATGTTTTTGGATAGTCATCACGCCGCCTTATTTCATCTCAAAATTTCATCACAAAGATTGATCAAGCTGTCTGTTTCTGCCTGGAAAAACCGGTACCAGCAGACAGTAGCCTGCAGCGCATACAAGATGCATTATTTGCATTTTGATCACCCAGGCAAGCGGGATGCTAACATAATGCCAACAACACTCTCAAAAAACCGCAAGGACCAACAAGAATCAACGAGAACAACTCAGGCAGCAAACAATCAACCCGCCGCAAAGGCCTGCAAACCTGCACCTGCGAGACGGTAACGCACCCACTCATCCTGAGGCTGTGCGCCTATCGATAAATAAAACTGTATCGCCGGTTCATTCCAGTCCAGCACACTCCATTCAAGACGGCCGCAGCCACTCTCAACCGACACCTGCGCCAGATGCCGCAACAATGCTTTTCCCGCACCACTGCCACGCTGGCCGGGCGAGATATACAAGTCTTCCAGATACATGCCCTTGCGCCCCAGCCAGGTGGAATAACTCAGGAAATAAACCGCATAACCAACCGGTACGTCATCTATGCTGCAAATCAGGCCACGCGCCGGGCTGTCAGCCGCAAAAAGGCTTTGCCTGACATCATCGACACTGGCAATGACTTCATGCGCTGCCCGTTCATAAATGGCCAGTTCAGTGATATAGGCATGGATCAGGGCTGCATCTTCAGGTTGGGCTGGGCGGATTACTATATTCATGAATATCTCATTCTGTGTCCCCTCCCCCTTCAAAGATGAAGGGGAAAGGTTAGGGTGGGGTTCAGTCAATCCTGTCCGGAAAAGAACTGGGAACTCTTCAGGTGATGTAACAAGATAGCTTGCAATCACCTTACATTTGCCTCATCCTAACAAGCCAGCCTACAATGCGGCAAATGCAATTACTTCAGACTATCATGCAGAACATGCATCTTGACCTGCGCAAGCTCGACCTCAATCTCTTGCTGGTATTTAATGCCCTGTACCAGCAACGCTCGGTCACGGCTGCCGCACATGAACTGGCACTCAGCCCCTCAGCCCTCAGTCATGCACTGGCCAGGCTGCGCACCGCCCTCGGTGATGAATTATTCGTGCGGCTCGACAACCAGATGCAACCAACCTTGCGCGCCGATCAGATCGCTGAGCCCATCAGCACGGCACTAGCGCAATTGTCTGCTGGGCTCAGTCTCAGACAACGCTTTGACCCTGCCACTAGCCAGCGTAACTTTGTCATCTCAGCCAGTGACTATACCGCCTTTGTAATATTGCCCCGCCTTATCAACAAGCTACAACAGGTCGCGCCCAATATCACCCTGCGCATCATCAACACCAGCCAGAAACTCGCCATCGCTGAACTGGCCGCAGGCAATATCGACTTTGCCCTCGGCTACGATGAAGAGCGCAACCCATTACCCGCAGGCCTGGAAGAATTTGACTGGCTGCAAGACGACTATGTCGCCATAGCCCGCCAAAACCACCCGCTGATCAAACGCAAACTTACATTAAAAACCTATCTGCTGGCACGCCATGTCGTCGTCACCCCCTGGAATGAAAGCCGCGGTGTCATCGATTATGTACTCGACGGCATGGCCCTGCAAAGAAAGGTCACAATCCAGCTACCCAATGTCCTGGTTGCTCCCTTCATCATCGCCAGCAGCAACCTCATCATGACCCTGCCCCGCCACGCTGCCACCACCCTTGCACAAACCGCAGGCATCACCATCCATACTGCGCCCTTTGCGATACCGCCTTACACCCTCAAGGTGTACAGCCACAGCAAATATGCAAGTGGCGATGCGCATTTATGGCTAAGGAGCTTGATGATGGAAGTGGTGGAAGGTGGCGGTCAGTGGTAATTGATTTATCGACCTGAAGCCCGAACTGCATAAAAAAAACAAGCTTCAAGCGCAGCCGTAAGGTAGGATGCATTGCAATGCGCAGCATGTTGCATCAAGTTTCCGATAAAAATATTTTTGCCGTGCATGACCCACAATTGATGTCATTTTTTTGAATGTGTTTTGAAAAAAAATCAAACCACAAAAATAATTTCATCTTCAACATTACCCAACCTTGATTGTTGCCGCGCCGACTAGCGCAAATTCGATCTTGGACAAAACAGCTAAAAAAAGTCAGATTTTCACTAATTGCCGCATCCGCATTAAAATCCGCAATGATGCATAAGAAAAGCAAAGGCAAGTAGGCATGACGATAGCGTACATGACGATATACGCCAGCACGGCATGATCCCAATGATTGAGCATGCCTTGAGGATAGAGAGCAGTTGGAAGAAAGGTCAAATTCCAGACGCACATAACCAGCAATAGCCGCTGGTACTTACCTCTTTTAGAAGTGAGGTCAGTATATATTTCTGGCACTTTTCCATTGCGCACAGGCATGCGCCAATATTGCCAGCCTGAGGCTTGAAGTACATGCTCCCAGCCCGCATCGCTAATGAGCTGCTGATAGTTAGCATCTGGCTCCAGAGTCTTTACGTAGTTCCAATTGAAATTGGACACATAGTCAAGGCGATAGACAATATCAGCAGGCGCATCCTGCAAAAAACGATAGATACCGAAGAAACTGCGTGCTTTCAAATGCATGCCCTGGCTAGCCATTTCTTGCAGCCACTGCTGTTCTTCTTCATCTTCCCATGACCAGAAGCATTTGAATTTTTTGATCAGGTACCCCTCCATTGTTTCTCCATCACTCTGTTCTATGCGATGATTGCGATCGCCGCGTCGTTGACATCATCAGTGCCGCAACTGCCTGATCCGCAAGTAGATGCGCGCCATGGCATACGCCATGGACAAAGCTGCGGGCACAGCTATTCCATAGACGATGGTGTAAGCCAGACTGCCATCGCCCAAGGTACGCAGCATGGATTGCGGGTTACTGAGAAGAGCAATGCAAAGGCAAATCCAAAAAGTCAGACTCAGCATGCGACGCTTGTATTTCATTTGTTTTGAAGCTGCATCCGTATAAATTTCTGGCTGGCTGCCCTGTTTGCCCTGTTTGCCCTGTTTGCCATTACTCACAGCCATGCGCCAGTACTGCCAGCCAGATGCCGCCAGCACATGCTCCCAGCCTGCGTCGGTCAGCAACTGACGGTAGCTGCCATCTGGTTCGACGACGTTTGCAGCACCCCATCTGGTATCAGAGACATAGTCGAGGCGATAGACAACATCAGCGGGCACACCCTGCACAAAACTGTAGAGACCAAACAGGTTGCGCCCCTGCAAATGTAAACCCTGGTGTGCCATTTCTTGCAGCCACTGCTGCTCATTCTCATCTTCCCATGACCAGAAGCATTTGAATTTTTTGATTAATGTCTCGCTCACTTTGCCCCTCCCGTTTTTAATTTTGGCAGTGCCAATCGCGCGTTATGGAACATGATTTCCAGACGGCGGATATGCTCGGCCAGCACCAGTCGCCCCTTGTCGCTGAGTTGATAATACTTGCGCCGCTCTTCTTCCCTGACCTTGCTGATCAAACCCTGTTTTTCCAAAGTCGCAAACGCGCCATACAGAGTGCCAGGGCCAATGACGACATTACCCTCACTGATGTCTTCCACCTTTTGCATGATGGCATAGCCGTGCAGGGGCTCAGTCAGCACCAGCAGCACGTAAAAGGTCGCCTCTGACAGTGGCAGGTATTTTGAATAATTAATTTCTTCCATCCGCACCTTTGACACTTGCTGCACTATTGGTTTCACCATGCATTATATCGATTAACGCTATATCGACTATCGATATAGTATCAGAGAGATTTTAGATGTCAATTAAATTATTTTCCCCGGTGGTGTAAGTAATGCGATGTAGCTATTACGTACGCAGGAATTTCTGCTTATCTGTGGTCAACCATCATGTCACTTAATGCCGCGAATGCGAAAAGGCCGATTGAGTATTTTCTCAATCGGCCTTTCGTTGATCTTCTATGCAAGCGTCTGCCCAGCACCTGGACGAAACGCGGTACTGAGTTGCTTGTGGAGTAGCTGTGCTGATGGGCGAAAACCAGAATGATGTTTCACTAGATACACATTGGTGAAGCTGCGATTCACGCAACCACACATTGAAGCAAAACGCATGCCGGCATTTTGAAACAATCATGTTGTGGCGTGGTAAATCTGATCGCGGTGTGTTGCGAGTATATTGTTCGACTACTTGACTACCGGGGGCAAATGCTAATGGTCTCCAAGCCATGCCTCCGATTCCACTTCGTTAATCGGAGCTACGCGGTCTGTCAGCAAGGCTTGCCTGTTTTCTTCATCCAGATAGATATCCTCACGTCTATCTCAGCGAGAAGTGACGTGGTACAACGCACCTGCAAAGTCTAGTCGTAGGGGACTGGCCATTCTCAAACTTATCATTTTTTTTTAAAATGTATGAATCTAAGACCTGCCCCCTCTTTGGAACTCCTCTTTGTGTATAGCCACAGCAAATATGCGCGTAGCGATGCGCATTTATTGATGCGGGGATTGATGATGGCAGTGCCTGAGAGTACCGGGTAGCGGTAATTTATTTATCGAGTTACTACCCAGGACTTCATAAAGAAACAAAGCCTCAAGCGCAGCCGTAATGTAGGGCGCATTGCAATGCGCCGCATGTTGCATCAAATTCTAGCAAAAAATTTTCTCTGGGCATAAGGCGAGCTAGTGTCAGCAGCAATATGCAACTTATCTGATACGACAGAAACAATCGTAACTGGGCATTCACCTTATATATTATGAATGAGAGAAGGCCTGACTGGCAGCACAAGCGATCATCCCTCACATAAAGAGCGATTACAAATCGATAACTGACATTGTAATGCCCTGGCTCCGCTTTAGACCTGCCAACTTTTGATTTCTGGTTCGTCCCAGGCCAGCACGCTTACACAACCAGTGCTGCTGGTGATTAAAAATTCCTGGATGGCGGCGATATCTTTTCTCAGAAAACCAGGCCGCAATGATTCTTGCGCATACCAGCCGCCCTCTTCAATTTGAAACACCCAGTGTTCAGCATCCGAACATGTAGGCCAAAATTCAAGTAAATCACCTTCATCCAAAAGACGGAATCCACAGATTTCTGCAAAGCTCGCTTGATAGCTTTTATTTTCTTCCAATGACTCAACCGTAACGGTCAATTTCCCCAGATCGTAGCAAACCTGCGTCACATCTGATCTGGAATGAAACATCATTGTCGACTTCAAAGCCCTGGCTTTCATCTTAAAACTCTTTTAATTTGATACTTCTGAACTCGAAGCTTCATTCACATGATTAAGGATTGCGGACTGCGCGTTTCGAATTAAAACCAAAGCATTTATTTAGAATATTCAATATCGGATATAGAAAAATCATCCTTTTTAATAGTGTAAGCAATTTCGCCACCACGCACGTTTTTATCTTTAGGAGTAAAACGAATGATGTAATGCCTTTTTTCTACAGAAATTTTTGCATCGTAGCTTTCCAATTTTGACATGGATCGTGCGAAATCATTCCTTGCCGCTTTGCCTTGTTTATCAAGCTCTTGCTCAAATTGAGCATACGCAAGCGCGGTTGCTTTGACCAGGGCTCCTGGAAGAACAATTCCCGGCTTCTGATTGAACTCAGTGCCAGCAAGGCAATTGTGCCAGGCTGCGGCATTCAAGACCAAAAAGATATAAAGTAGTATTCGTTTCATTCGCATCCCCTAGATGGCCTTGCAACTCAAGGTACCAAACTAAATTCAACACTGCCACTGGAACCCGGCCCAAATCCAATTGCCATATACGTTAGGCCACGTTCCAGTTTTTTTGCCTTAACAGTCTCAACATAACCTGCAGGAAGACTGGCATAACGAAGTTTTTCCACCTCCAAAGTAGCTCCTGGCTGCAATCCAAAATCCCACAGTGGATTGTCGTAATCCCAGCGATCATTTTTTTTCTGCACGATCTTAAAGTTATTCAATGGAACTATCCTCATTTTCCCTATCGGTGATGCTGTTATTGGTTTGGAGAAAATGAATATGGGCTTTTCGGCATGCAGTTCAAAAGGTGTAATTTCAATCTTATAGGAGCATCCGGCTGCGCAAAATAAAATGAGCAGGAAAGACAGGAAGAGAAATTTTTTCTTGATGAGAAATCCAGGCATGAAGTAATTAATTGCTTCCATCTGCACCTTTCATGATTGCTGGTTTGTTGATGTGGTTCAGCTTATATGGATTAACGCTATATCGACTGACGACATCCTATCGGGCTGAATTTGGATGTCAATAAGATTATTTTTCACTGGTGAGAGTCATTTGATGTCAGTAATACGTACGCAAGGTTTTCTGGGGCAGGTCAACCCATTTTTTTACAAAGAAGTTTTGCAAAATCGCTTTCACTGCAAAGCTTCTTTACAGCGAAACTTGCGGCAACGTACAGATACCTTACAGTCACATGTCCACCAACAAAATAAATATTGTTTAAAAACAGCAGCTTAGCAATTTTATTGAATTGGCATGCCAGTTGCATAGTTTAGAGTACGAGTCTGGATTGCGAATTCTTTTCCAGATATCCGGGTCCCGACCATTTATCTATACAAGAGACAACCATGTTGAGCACCATTACCAGCAGAACAATCGATGACGGTGTCCGGATTTACAGCATGCTATTGCTCCGGTGCTATGACATTCTGATTTACCGCTTGCTGGCACCGTATGTCTGGCGCTGCAAAAGCAGGTATTTTGCCGACCTCTACCATCTCATGATGTCGCGCAATCACGCGGATATTGGCGTTGGTACCGGCTATTTTCTAGACCGTTGCCACTACCAGCCAGGTGAGGTACGCATAGGTTTATTCGATTTACAGCAAAACTGCCTGAATTTTACCGCCGCAAGAATTGCGCGCTTTCAACCAGAGACTTATCTCTGCAATGCGCTGGAACCAATGCCAACTTCTGCCGGGCGTTTCGACTCAATTGCGCTGGGCGGCATTCTGCATTGCATTCCTGGTGACATGCTGGAAAAAGGCGCGGTGTTTGATGCCATCAGGCCGCTGATGCATGCCGGCACTCAGGTATTCGGTTACACCATACTGAATCACGATATCGCCAAAACCATGCTCAGCCGCTGTGTTTATGCAGTGTTGCACAGGCTCAAGGTAATCAATGGCGATCAGGATTCAGCGGGCCAATTGAAGTCCGCATTAGAAAAGCGATTCCAGAACGTTGAAGTCAGCACCGTCGGATGCATAGCATTGTTTAGCGCCCGTACCCCATGTAAATGAAGCAGGCGTTTTCAAATAACATAAATCAACAAGCGAGAAAAATCATGAAACAGCAAACTACCAGCAGTGCAGTGACCAGTAGCATCATTAAGGCGAATAAAGCCGATGTCTGGCAAAAAGTCGGCTTTTATGAGCATGTCAAAAAACCGGCATCGTGGTTGTTAAAATTAAGCCTGCCGGTGCCGCAGGAAGTGGAAGGCAAGTATGCCGCAGTAGGCGATACTTGCCGTTGCAAATATAGTGATGGCGGTTACCTGACCAAAAGAATTACCAATATTATTGATCAAAGCCGTATCGAGTTTGAGATTATCGAGCAGAATATCCGTTATAAAGACACGATCAAACTATTGGGCGGGTATATAGAAGTGGAACAGATTGACGGTGAGCAGAGTATCGTCCGCATGCTTACCTACTATGACAACCGCATTGCCCCAAGGCTGATTTCATCTTACTTTATTGAAAAAGTGATCAAGACCATGCATGAGTTTGTGATCGCGGATATGCAGCTGCAATTGGAAAATACGGCTCACGGCAGCCGTTCTGCTTATGCAAAAGGATAAATCTGGCCTTTGCTATCGACCAGTTGCCTTGAGATGAACTGGTCAATAGTCAGAGTAGCCTGAAAAGCGCTGTTAAATAAGACATGGGTATTCACACGCTTCGGTTTTTTACAGCTTAATTCTTACAGATTAAATATCACTCTTTGCAAGCAGCTTTGTAGCTTCTTCAATTGCCCAATTTAATTCTTCTTGCAGGCGCGCCTCTTTGGCGATGTCGTTTAACATGAGCAGGACGGCGTCCTCTGGCATGCGCGGTTCTGGGCTATCGCCTATGCCACGCAAGCACTGGAAGATACGGTGGAAACATTCGGTGATGGCGCGATATTCGTGGTCTTCATGCTGGGCATGCAAGCTATATTTGCCACGAATCTGCATCGAAAAATAAAACCCTGTATTGATAAAAAACTGCAGGCGTTCTGCGGTGTTAAGACGGGAAAGGAGATTACCCATGATGTCCGGGTTTAATTTTTTTGCACTCCAATTACAGGAGCATATCATCAGCGTTTCCTGGGTCTGCGCTTTTTCGAGCGTGAATCATTTGCGAGCAGGGATTTGCAAACGCAGGGCTGGATCACAGGCGATCAGAATTGATTGGACACGCAATATTTACCATCACCAGCCTTGTTTTACAATGAGTCGTCTGCAATGCGAGCCGGAAGGGGTTGGAGTGAATCCAGTAGCCACAGATCGGCCCATCACCTGGACGCAACGTGGTACTGAGATGCTTCTGGAGTAGCTGTGCTAATGGGCGAAATGCAGCTTCATGTTTCGCTAGATCCGGATGGGTGACTGGTGCGGATTCACGCAACCACACGTCGAAGCAAAAGACACAACGGCATTTTGAAACAATCATGTGGTGGCGTAGAAAATATGATCGCGGTGTGTTGCGAGTATATTGTTTGACTACTTGACTAGCTGGGGCTAATGGGTGCCGCCTTCTTTCGTTCGAGCGTCTCCGATTGCACTTAGTTGTAGTTAATCGGAGTTACGCAGGTTACTCAAGCTTTGTAAATAGTTTTGTTCTCACGTCGTACATAAACTTAAGTTTTTTTATCAACGCTTTTCCAGATTCATATTCAACAAAAGATATCTCTATGCTAGTTTCATTAGTCCATCTATTGCACTTAATATAGATGTGATCCCCTTTAAATGTTTCCTGCTCTTTAAATTGAGAGCTTATATTACCAGCAAAATCCATCTTCTTAAATGCTTCATCCATTGAGATCAAAATGCAGTTACTAAAATCACTTCCTTCCTTATTATTAATAGTTAGATAATTTCCCTTGGGAGACCAAAATACAGACACATGGCGACCATAAGAAAATACTTTATTTTTCTTCTTTGTTAAATTATCTAATATCCATAAAGAGTGATTATTTCCACTTTCATCTAGCGTGTCTGAATCAATATTAATTACGGCATATCTAGAACTGGGAGAGTTTAATCTCGAAGTTAGCCCCGGAAAATTTGTATTTGCGATACCGCAGGAGGTCGCAAATACAGCAATCACAAATATAGCAAATTTACTTTTTACATTCTTCTTCATGGCATATCTCCACCAATCGCCATTGTTTACCCCATTTTATGGCTTCCTTTCCAGGAAGCCATATATCCATCCACTGATCTGGTGCAACATTGTGATGTTTAGAATTCCATCCAGCCCCAGTATCATGGACTTCACCTTTGTAATCGACCTTATTAGGATCTTGGTCATTGTAGATAGTCACTGTTGAACCATATGGATACGGTTGATTTGAACTATTTCCAACAGCAACAATTCCTGGTCCAACACTTCCAGGCTTGCCTCCTTTAGTTTTAGGTTTAAAGTAAGGCCAATCTTTCCCAGGGCCACGATCATTGTATGAAGTTACCAAAATCAACTGCATGACACATACTCTAATCAAGCCAAAAGGATCTACATAAGTTAATGCGCGTCCCTCAACATAAGCAAATGTATTATTGCCGCCATCGAGTCCAATCGGATCAGATTCGATGTAACGTCCCGTCTGCGGATCATAATCCCTGAAGTAGTTATAGTGCAGATTAGTCTCTACATCAAAGTACTGCCCAGGAAACCGCTGATTAAACACGAACTTGGTTGGTTGACTGGCCGGCTGCTCATTCGGCAAGGTCTCCCCAAACGGCGCACTGTCCCAACGCCAGACTTCTGTTCCCGTATTGTCTGTAATCACCCTCGGCGTATTGAGATGATCCGCATGAATATCATACGCCTTCGGTGTATTCGCCGTTACAGCCACCGGTAGTGCTGCTGAAGTCGTCGTTGCGCCCAGGTTATCTGTGGCTTTTGCCGTCAGGCTGTAATTGCCCTGCGCCACATTCGCCCAGTTGGTCGTGTACGGTGCCTGCGTCACAGTCGCAATGCTGTTCGTACCATTCAGAAACTCCACCTGCGCTATCGTGCCATCACTATCCGTTGCTGTCGCATTCAGGATGATGGTCGCTGGTGCTGTGGCGTTGGCTGGATTCGCTGTCAGGCTGACCGTGGGTGCTGTGTTGTTGATGACGTTGACGGTGACAGGTGCTGTGGTTGCAGTGGCGCTCTTGTTATCGGTCGCCTTGGCAGTGACGTTATAGCTGTTCGCGGTGACATTGCTCCAGTTGACGCTGTAGGTGCTGCCGTTCGTGGTCGTTGGTGCGGTGGCTGTGCCTATCAGTGTTGCACCCTGGTAAAACTCGACCTTGGCAATCGTGCTGCCGGATGCGGGGGTGGCTGTGGCTGCGAGGCTGATGCCTGCCGGTGCAACGAAGGTGCCATTCGCGGGTACAGTCTGGGTAGTTTGCTTGAGTGCGGGCGTCAGACTGACTGTGGGTGGCGTTGTCGCTGCGGCCTTGACCTGGACACTGGCGGTATTGCTGGTTTGTGTGAGGCTTTGGCTGTCGGTGGCTTTGGCGGAGATGCTGTAAGTACCGACTGCGGCATTGGTCCAGCTAAAGGTATAGGGGCTGGCTGTACTGGTGCCGAGCAGGGTGGCTCCGTTGTAGAACTCGACTTTTGAGATCGTGCCTTTGCTGTCTGTTGCTGTGGCTGTCATGGCGATGGGCGTGCCTACCGTGACGCTGGCATTGTTGGCTGGTGCTGTCAGGTTGACGGTAATCGGGTTGGTGACGGTGATGCTGACGAAGTTACTTGTAGTGGTGCCGCTAAGGTTGTCGGTGGCTTTGGCGGTGATGGCATAGCTGCCGGGGGCGACATTGTTCCAGTTGTAGCTGTAGGGAGCGGTCGTGCTGCTGCCGAGCAATGTCGCACCGTTGTAGAACTCGACTTTGCTGATCGTGCCGTCAGTGTCAGCCGCATTGGCTGACAGGGTGATGCTGGCTTTACCGACAACACTGCTGTTGTTGGCGGGTGCAGTCAGGCTAACCGTGGGGGCATTGTTGACGATGACAGCTATTGCTGTGGAGGTCTTGGTTTCATTATGGCTGTTGGTGGCTTTGGCGGTGAGGCTGTAGCTGCCTGTGGTGACGTTGGGCCAGTTGTAGACGTAGGGGGGAGTGGTGACGGTACCCAGCAAAGTACTGCCTTGGAAGAACTCGACTTTGCTGATGGTGTCGCCACTGCTGGCGGCAACGGCTGTCAGGGTAATGGCGGCTGGTGAGGCGTAGCGGGCATTGGTCGTTGGGGTGTTCAGGCCGACTGTGGGTACGGCTGCAAAGGCCGGGCTGGTGAAGCTACCTAGCCCCAGTCCGGTGATGCAGATCAGGGCGGTGCTGAGGACTGCTCTGCTGAGTAATTTTTGGTAAAACAAATTTTTCTCCCCTGCCCTGGCTCATCTCTCGTGGATGAGCGGCGGGCGGTTTTTTGAGTAATGGCTATTGGGTAATGACCAGTTTTTTTGTCAGGTTTAGTTTTTTCGCCTGGCTTATTTGATGACCGCGACAGGCAAATCACCGAGGTAGATGTAATCGACATCGTTCTGCCCGGTGCGCTCGCTGATCAGTTTGCCACCCTGGTCGTAGTGATACAGGGTGCTGCTGGCGGGGTTGCTGCCATTGGCGGGTACGTTCTTTTGTACGCGCTGGCCCACTGGGTTGATCAGGTATTGCACAGTACCTACGGAGGTGACAGCAAAGGTCATGCGGCCACGGGTGTCGTAGGTGAACTGGTTGGTGCCGTTGTTGGTGATGCTGCCATTGGGGTCGGTCGCGACGGGTTTGGCCTGGCTGTCGGTGACCTGGGTGAGGCGGTTGCTGTTACCGGCATAGGTGTAGCTGGTGTTGGCGGCGCCATTGGTCTTGGTGTTGCGGTTGCCGACGGGGTCATAAGTGAAACCCTGGCTGACCTGGGGTGTTAAATAGCTGGTGAGGCGGTCGACGGTGTCATAGCCGTAGGTGGCCTGGCGGCTGGGGTTGTTGGTTTCGTTGATGGCGGTGATGCGGCCTGCGGCATCGTAGCTGATGGCTTGTACTTTGTTGTTGAGGGTGTAGCTGGCAATGCGGCCTTCGTTGTCGAAGCTGCGGGTGGAGGTTTGCCCTGCGCTGTTGCGGTAGCTTTGGACGCCACCAAAGGGACGGTAAGTGGCCTGACTGAGGATGGTCATGGCGATGCCGTCTTTGGTGGTGTCGATCTGGGTGATGCGTCCGAGGCTGTCGCGGGTGTAGCTGATCAAGCGGCCATTGGGGTAGGTGGTGCTGCTGAGGCGGCCTGCATTGTCGTACTGGTAGCGGGTGATGTTGCTGGCGCTATTGATGATGCGGGTCTCGGTCAATACGCGGCCACGGCCATCGTAGGTGTAGCTGATGGTGCCGCTGGGGTCGCTGATCTGGCTTAAACGGCCTTTGGCATTTTGCCCCTGGTCATAAGTGTAGCTGGTGACGCTGTTGTCATGCCAGGTGATGCTGGTGATGCGGTTAAGCACATCGTAGGCATAGCGGGTGGTCTGGCTCTTGGCATCGGTCTTGGTGAGGATGTTGCCTGCGGCATCGACGGTGGTGGTGGTTACACCTGTGTCGGGGCTGGTGAGGCTGAGCTGGTTGCCAAGGCCGTCTATGCTGTAGATGGTGCTGAAGTTACGGGCATCGGTGACCTGGGTGAGGCGATTCTGGCCGTTGTAGGTGTAGCTGGTGTTTTTGTTGTCGGCATCGGTTTGCATTTGCAGACGGTTGAGGGCGTCATAGGTCTGCTTGGTGGCTGCGCTGTTGCCGTTGGTGATTTTAGTGACGTTGTCGTTGAGGTCGTATTCGTACTGGTAGACGGTGGTGGCGGATTGGGCCGCTGCCTGGCCATAGGCGAGTGCCATGGCAACGCTGAGGACAGTCGCTGTGAATGTTGGTGTCATGGTGTGCTTCAGGATACGGTTCATTGCGCTGCTCCTGTGACGGTTTGCAGGCGGTTGAGGATGTCGTAGACGCGGCTGACCTGGCGGGTGAGGTTGCCACCGGTATCGGTGACGGTTTCATTGACGCGGTTGCCCATGACGTCGAGGGTGTAGTTGATGCTGTTGCCGAGGTTGTCGGTGATCTTGGTGAGGCGGTGGGCATCGTCATAGACGTAGTTGATACTGCTGTTGTCTGGCAGGGTGACTTTGGTCATCTGGCCGACACCGTCGTAATCATAGGTGGTGGTTTCAGAGACACCGTCAGCATTGGTGACGCGTTGCTTGAGCCAGCCACGGGGGGTGTAGGTCAAGGTGGTGACCAGGCCGTTGGGGTCAGTGATCTGGCCTGCGCGGCTGTTGGCGTCGTAGTTGCTCAACGTGGTGACATGACCGGCGGCGTTGGTGACAGTGGCGAGGTTACCGAGGTTGTCGTAGGTGTAGGTGGTTTTATCGACGACGTCGGTACGCGGGCCGGTGACGGTCAATACTTGGCCTATGGTGTTGTAGGTGTAGGTCCAGGTGCGGGCGTTGCCAACCACGGGGGCGCTGGCGCCCAGGCTGCCGTTGGTGTCGCTGGTGGCTTGTTCTGTCTTGGTCAGGACGTTGCCATTGGTGTCGTGGGTGTAGCTTGTTTTGAGCAACGGGGTGTTGATCTGGACTGGGATGCGGTACTGCGGGTGCCAGCTGGTGGTGGTAGTGATGGCATCGTAATAAGAGTCAACAGCGTCTACGCGTTTGATCTCCAGATTGCGGACATCGTAGGTGTAGCTGGTGCGGTTGCCTTTGTTGTCAGGCATCATGGAGATATTGCCTCTGGCGTCGTAACCCGTCTCCTTCATGAGGACGTTGGAACCAGCCGTGCGCCTCTCAAAGTACAGTTTCATTTGGTTCAACACTGGGGTATAGGCGAATTCAGTCTTAACCCCCAGAGGATCTGTAAAATTTGGGTTCTCACCTGCGCCACGACCTGCAAAAGTAAATTTCTCCACACCTCCGGCATGTTCAGAACTGAGCGCACGGCCCGCACTGTCATAAGTCCAGGTAGCAAAACGCACGCCGTTCTCATCGGTAATGCCGGTCAACGCCAAAGGTAAATTGACACCATTCGTCTTGTCTTGTTCGTTGTACCAGTACACGCGCTTTTTACTGTCAGGGTAAGTGACAGAGGTGAGATTATTGGCAGGAACACCCGATACGACAATAGAACTGGGTTCATCGTAGGCGTAATTGGTGATACCGCCAGCGGGGTCTTTCATGGTTGACATACGACCTTGCAGGTCATACGTGAAAGTGAGTTTCTGGTTGAAATGATTGCTTACTGTGAGCAACAATCCCGCTTTGGGGGCGATATTCAGTGGGGTCGATGCATCAGAATAAGTGAACACTTTTTGCATGCCATTGCGTTGTACGATACGCAGCAATCTGCCATTCAGATCAAAAAACTCGGTTGCATCAGTACTTGCTTTATACACTGACCAACCTGCCAGAGCGCCGTTACCGTCAAAAAGCTGGACGACACGGTCATTAATGTCGGCAGGTGGATTGAAGTTATTGCCGTTACCAAAGACTTGTACACGACCATTACCGCGCACCTGGACAAACTCATTGGTGACAGTACCTGGGGGTTTGGTGAAAGCACTTGATACCTGGGGGAAGCAATATTGCTCATTGAAGTATGTATCGACACCTGCATAGCAAGGCAGCAAGGAATACATGGTGGCAGATGTGCCGTTTTGTGCAGCGGCAGCGGCATCAAATCCAACTACCTGGAAGTTATTGCTCCAACCCTGGCTGTCACTGCGATAGTCACGTACGAAGTCCAGGTCTGGTGCGCCGCTATAATCCAGTGCTTCTTCTGTCTTGGCTCCGGTAGACACTGATACAGGGTTGCCTTTTTTATCCCTATTATCCTTCGGATCACATTTTGGACACGGATCGGGACGATAACAGTAGACGTAAAAATCTGGCCCATTCAGATTGCCTGTTCCACTATATTCTGCCCTGCTAAATCCCCCATCTTTAGGGCATACGGCAAACAATGTAATTCCTTGCCATTTATATTCACCAGGGGGGATATGATATTCGTCGATTGCTTTTTGTGTTGGATAGGCAGCCACGTAAAACGTTCTTTGTTTTCCGTTGATCGTGATCGGATCGACATCGGGCTTTGCTCCGCCAAATGTCCAATACTCAGATGTCATGGTTCCATTAGTTTGCTCTGATATGATCTGATTCGCAGCTTCGCCCATTGTTCTGAAGCCAGTCGTATGCCAGTAGCCATATTTAGGCGCAACAGTTTCTGCATGCGCAGACCATGCACTAAATGCGAACACCAGCATCAGCAACAATGACAGGCGGGATGAAAAGGATTGCATATACTTCATAAGGTGTAACTCCATCAGAGCTAAAACCAGCCCTGAGCAGGCGGGACAGGCTCATCGTTGAACAAAAATCAATTAGGTAAGAAAATGCAGGAAGCCAGGCGAATCCCCGACGGAAATACACATCTCCGTCATGAACTTCAAACGCAAGCGACAAAAATCAGCAGACTCGCTTCCATATAACGCTGGTTAAATTAACCAGGTGCCGGGATCGGGAGTAGGAAAAAGTATCACTACAAAAGACGCAGCGTGTACAAACAGCTTTTACTGCATTAAATAATTGCACTATCAGCAATTAGTTACTTGCAGAACAATGAAAATTGTGCGGGATTATATGATAAAAGCATGTCTATTGTAAAATAATGTTTCCCATCTATTTGATTTCAAACAATTATTTATAAAATTTCATTATTGCAAAATCATTAATTAAAACAGGCAAAGCTGTCAGAAATTCTCAAATTCAGACGGTCGCATAGCATTCTCCTGACGACAAAAAAGCCAGTTGAGTTTGTACTCAACTGGCTTTCATTCCATTAAACAAAATGGGCTACATGCCGCCGCTAACTAACTGGCATCTATGCTGATCATGCCTTGTCAGCAGGCACCCGCCAAAAACGCACCGCCAGTGCTGCCAGTGACGTGACTGTTGCCATGCCCGTCACGCCTATCCAGCCCCATTGCGCCAGCAGGGCGCTGCCCAGGGTGGCACCGGCTGCCATGCCGATGAACATGCCGACGAACAATACGGCATTGAGGCGGCTGCGGGCGGCGTTGTCTATGCCATAGACGATGGTCTGGTGGGCGATCAAGGTGCTTTGTACGCCGAGATCAAAACCTACCGTAGCTATCCCCAGCAGCCACAGTTGTGCAGTGGGCGGGAATAGCGGGCTCAGATTCATCACTGCAAATGAGATGGTACTGATGCTGGCACCTACCTTGGTGACGAGTTCTGGCCCATGCTTGTCTGCCAGATGACCAGCCAGCGGTGCTGCCAGCGCACCTGCGGCTCCGGCCAGGCCAAAGGCACCTGCGAATGCACTGCCCATGTGGAAGGGCTCGGCATGCAACATGACGGCCAGGGTGGACCAAAAGCCGCTGAAGCCCATCGCCAGCAAACCTTGCGCCAGTGCAGCGCGGCGCAGTTTGCCGTGGCGGCGTAGGAGATCAAGCAAGGAAGCCAGCAAGGCGCGATAGCTCATGGTGGTGGTTGGTGCAAAGTGTGGCAGACCACGCCAGACCGCGACGGCAATCAGGGTGACACCTACCGCTGCCAGCACAAACATGCTGCGCCAGCCAAACTGCTCAGCCACAAAGCCACTGACCACACGCGACAGCAGGATGCCCATGAACAAACCTGTCATAACCGTACCCACGACCTTGCCACGGCGCGATTCATGCGCGAGAGTGGCCGCAGCAGGCACGATGTCTTGCGCCATGGTCGCAGTCAGCCCTATCGCCAGGCTGGCGAGCAGCAGCAGACTCAGGGAATGTGCAGCAGCCATCACAAGCAATGCAGCCACCAGCAAACCGGCCTTGATGAGGATAATATTGCGGCGGTCATGCTTGTCGCCCAGTGGTGCCAGCAGCAAGATGCCGAGTGCATAACCGAGTTGCGTGAGCGTGGGAACATAACCAACCGCGACATTGCTGATACCCAAGTCACTCGCCAGTATGCCCAGCATGGGTTGGCTATAGTACAGCGACGCCACCGACAAGGCAGCGCCACAAGCCAGCAAAAATACCAGTGCGGGCGATGGTTGCTGATGTACCTGGGTATCTGTCGCTGGTGTTATGGTAGTCATATGATTATGCGAATTTTGAATGGAAGACATGGTTTTCCCTCTGCTTTAACTGATGTCTTTCAGTGTAAGACCCGCGCATTTTAAACGGTAGTGGCTTATCATGCAGATTTGTTATACATTTTACGTATGACCAAGACCCTGACAAGCCGCCCGGACAATTCTGCCACCGCTGCCCTCATGTCTGGAGCAGGCGACCGCATCGAACTCATGCAGACCTTTGTACGTATCGTTGAGGCAGGCAACCTGTCTGCTGCGGCGGCGCAACTGGGCACGACCCAGCCCACGGTCAGCCGTCGCCTGCAATCGCTGGAACAATTCCTCGGGGTGCGCCTGTTGAACCGTTCCACCCACAGCATGCGCCTGACTGCTGATGGCGAACGCTGCTACGAACATGCACGCAACCTGCTAGCAGGCTGGGCGGCCTTTGAATCTGATTTACGCGGCACCAATGATGAACCTGAAGGCGTGCTGCGCGTCGTTGCACCGCACGCCTTTGGCCAGGAACGCCTGGTCAGACCGTTGGCAGATTACCTGCGGCGCTATCCGCGTGTGTCGGTAGAGTGGCTGCTGCATGACGATACCTCGTTGCAGGATTTTATTTCTGAGGGCATAGACTGCGCCATACAGATAGGCGAGCTCCGAGACACCAACCTGGTCGCCATCAAACTGGCCGAGGTGCCACGCATCGTAGTGGCTGCACCATCCGTCCTGGCTGGCAGGCCCATGCCGCAACAAGCCATTGACCTGGTCGGCCTGCCCTGGTTATCGCTGCGTACCTTTTACCGGGGCGAGGTATTCCTGCACCATGTACAAACCGGCGAAATCCAGCGCGTGGCCTTTACCCCGCGCCTGAGCACAGACAACCTGTATGCCCTGCGTATCGCCACGCTCGAAGGCCTGGGTGCCGCCATCGGTTCTACCTGGATACTAGCCGACGACATTGCTGAAGGGAAGCTAATACAACTGGCACCGCAATGGCAGGCTACGCCACTGCCAGTGAACCTGGTTTATCCCTATGCACGCTTTTACCCAGCGCGGCTGCGCAGGTTCATTGAAGTAATACGCGCCAGTGTGGCTACGGCTTTGCATGTGTAAATGCATGACTTGCGCAACTGGCTTAACACGACTCTTCAATGCAGCAAAACTCAACGGTGTCATGCATGGATAGTACAGTACAAGAATGGATGACGAGCAGGCTCAACGGTTATGTCATGGCCATGGCTCATATTGATGGAATTCCCGGTGACGCGATTGCTAACGCCCACATATTCGATCTGGATGAAAATGACTTGCTGGAGTCTTTACGAAGGCATCTCGAACAAGCCCCAGGGGATCAGTATGTCTATGGCGAGATGACAGAAATTCATGATCCCTGGAGCAGGCAAGTGGTTATCGCTTTGGACGCTTTCTTTTTCAGGCATCCGTTTGCCGGCTTGACTGAACATGAAAGCAGGCAGGTCAAAGCGACGCGGGAAGGCATGGTCACCCGGATAGAAGATTTGATAGGCATGATCACCGATCATTATTCATGCCGAAAAATTTATCGCGTGGAGATGCGCAGCAACAGCGGGCATGCAGGTCACATGCATATCTTCCCATTAAGCCACCGCTTCCTGGTTTTTAAGACTATATCGCGGTTATGAATGTTTGAGTCTCAGGAAGATTAGAAAATGATACCAAGCCACTCTACCTGTAGCAGTTGCAACGAAAGTTTAGCCATCCCAAGTGCGGAGAATTACTACTACATGGGCAGCGAAACCATAGGGATGCCGATAGACAATAAGATCTGTACCTGATACCGGTGCGCCCGACGTGGTGCAAGGATTGCGCGATTATTTGCATTGTCGAAGACATCCGGTCGTTACGGGATTTTGAAAATGCTTATGGTGCTGTACGTAGTGGAAAAACTGTCGAATATCCGAGGGCAACAGGAAACCTGGACAATGAAACTGCACTGCATGAGGTAAAGACTTTTCTGCATTGGAGAATGTCACGCAGACGAACAGCGCATGCGCTTTGTTGCGGCGGCGAAAATTACCAATTCATGGATGTCGCCCTGCCTTTGTTCACGTATGCAGAGTGCGATTTCGACTATATGGAAGCCCAGTACTTTTGGCCTGGCTCATACTGCGGATCAGGCCCTGGTGTAATTAGCGCAGCTAATATGAGGTTGTAGGATCCTGAAGGTGAGCTACCTGGACAACTGACTTGGCGAAAGCGTGAAGAAAACATGTGGGATACTGAGAAGCTGAGCTACCCTGCCCGCGCTAAGGAATAAAAGTCTCCCTGCACATGCAAAAGCCGCTCTAGAGGCGATTGGTAATGCGCCTTATGTGTGCGTCATGCACGGTATAAATATTCAACGCGAACATTGTGACGCCAAGCGGCGCGTTACAATCGCCCTACGTCACGCAGATGTTGGAAAATGAGTATAGCGATGATTGCCATGCTGACGATTACGCTGGGCTAACCTCATCTACGCGCTGATTATTTTTTTGCTGGTAGTGTCCGAACAAAAGCTAAAGCAGCACTCATCAAGTTGTGGCGAATTTCATCGTCGCCAAAAGCGCGAGCGTCGGCACGCACCCAACCAGCCATTAGTCTTCCGCGAGACATCATCGGGACTACACCCTCTAGTTGAAGTGCCCAGTTTTCATGACCTTTACCTAGTCGGACCAGCATTCCATCTTCGCGTGCGCCACATACCAAATGTCCACCAGACAACCAGGCCCAGCCACCAAACATTGC
Source organism: Undibacterium sp. Ji42W (assembly GCF_049340405.1). Classification (NCBI taxonomy): domain Bacteria; kingdom Pseudomonadati; phylum Pseudomonadota; class Betaproteobacteria; order Burkholderiales; family Oxalobacteraceae; genus Undibacterium; species Undibacterium sp. Ji42W. Next base: position 354,353 of record NZ_JBMPOV010000003.1, on the reverse strand, counting down.
TTTTGCAGAAATCTCCTGTTCTGATTCCAGGTCATTATTAATCAACTCTTCCAGCCCTTTGTCACGCGCCATAGATTCACTCCACACTTTATTTCGCTGATGAGAAACGATGTTCTCGAGTCTGTCAAAAAGGTACGGACTTCTTTCTTACCCACTGTCGGTCAGTATTCCCTCATTTTGATAGCGATCTCCGCATCTATAAATCCAAGCTCCGCATCAAGCGCTTCATATCGACTTCATAAAATTGCGGTATCTTGAAAGTACCTTTGCATGGCACGAACAACGTTTCACCGCTTTGTAAACCCACGCTGACTTTGCCTTGTGAGATGCAGGCTTGTATCATTTCATCAGCGACTAATGATGAAGAAAATAAGCCCTTGCCATCCATTTTCTGGATTTTCATACCTTCTTTAAAAACACTGCAGCCCTTGATTTCACCGACGAGGAAGGCATCTTTATCAGTATAAAAACTGGCGCTGCCATTGCAGTCTTCTTCCATCAGAGATGCAAATGCCATGCGCTGGATATTGGCGTATTGTGCGGGTGGTGGCGGCGCCGTTTTTGCCAACTTTGTACTGAAAAAAAAATCGGACCAGGCGATTGACATCGCTTGCTCACCCATGAGTTTGGGTAGCCATTTTGGTGTGCAATCTTTCTTCTCCCCGCATTCCAGTGCTTGCTCAAAGCTGGCAACTTTGCCAGTTTCAAATCCGTGGTAATAATTGTTTATTTGCTGCAATGGGCTGGCATCGTTCTGTCTGACTGCCAGGCCCATGACATGTAAAGCCAGGCCACATTCATAAGGTACAGAACCACTGTTTGCCAGGGTTTTGGGTAGTGTTTTCCAGCTATATCCAGTTGCTCTGGAGATGCAATTGGAAATGGCAGTACTGAGTTCTGTTGCTGCATCATCAGGGCTCGACCATTGGGTCTGCAAACTTGCTGTCCAGCGCAGATATTCTGCCCCACCTTCACCAATAAAGGCCGCACGCTGCTCGCTGTCTTTGGCGGTGGGTGCTTGAAAGCGATGGGCAAATTCATGCCAGACAAATTTTCTTAGCCGCGCGTCACTATCAGGAGTGGGGTGCTCCGGCCAGTTATACAGTGCCAACCGCAGTACATCGCCAGCATCGCCCCAAAAATTGGGCGTGCCGCCGTCTTTTTCCATGGTTGCTGCCAATATGGGCTTGCGAAAAGCAACATCCGGTAACGCAGTATGATAAAAATCCACTGCTTGATTGGCGATGTTCTGTAATAACTGAATATTTTCTGCACCCAGCGCTGGATTGAAATAACTGATGGTGCCAGATGTCGATGCAATCTTTTTTTGCAACAACAGCACTGCCATGTAGGGACCATCATATGCATCGTAAGAGGCATTCCCTTGAAAGAGCTGCCCCTTGAAAGCGACACTGCCGGGTGACGAAAACTGGTAACCTACACTGCCGCACTTGTCGCTGACTGCATAGCTGGTTGTATGGACATACATGCCTTCTCCCATGGGGAAGGAGCCGGGTGCTACCCGATCATAGAACTTGCTCGTTGCGGGCACATTAAAGCGTATGTTTGAGCATGTCTTGTTGGTTTTGGTGAGTACCTTTCCATCTGCGGTACCACAATCATCAACTGCTTGCCAAGCTGCACGGATCTCGCTACCAAACCTGGACAAGGTTTCCTGGTTCAAAAATGGAATGGCATCACATGTCTTTGGCAATTGATAAGTGACTTCCAGCTTTTGTGGAGAGATCAGCTTAAGGTGGACGGTGACTTCAGAGGCATGGCTTTGTTGAGCCAACAAACATGCACATATTGCAGCAGCGAATAAATGAAATTTCATGATGAAGATTTTTATTGGCCTGTTTTAAAAAACCGTACGTAGGGTGTGCCGCGCGCACCAATTCAACCGCGAGATGTTTCAAGAAATTTGAAAAAAACGGTGCGCATAGCGCACCCTGCAACATATTTGGCGTTGGGATGTCATCCCATAACACTGGTATTTCCTTTATTTTTTTGCCGAAACAGCTTCCCTGATCAAAGTCTCCAGCACCTAGAGATTCACATCACTTAATTTCCGTATATACAGACAGCCTTTGCCAGATTTCTCCTTACCGAGTTCAGACAATAACTGGGCATGATTGGGCGCAGCATTGAGGCCATACAGGCTGATGTCACCCTTGCGGGATGCAAAGCCGATGAGGCACATATCACCTTCGCGGCCACTTTCATAGACGTAGTGGTAGTTGCCAAAGCCGACGATGCTGCCGCCCCACATGACGGCGGGCTGCTTGCTGGCCCTGGACATGAGTTTGCTCAGTATTGCACAGTCATTGCGGCGGGTCTCGTCCTCTATTGTGGCGAGATAATTATCTACGCTATGGTCTGTTGCTTTGGTTTTGTTTTCAGCGATGACATTCCCTCTTTTAGAAAGTAAATCGGCAACGCAAGCATGATAGCAGGGACTCAGCTTCGCGCACACCAGGATGAGGCATGTCGTCGACTTGCAGCAACTGACCTAGTCAAAGCCTGGCAGGTGGCATACCTGCCTGTTGTGTCGTACCTGCAATCGCATAGTGATGACATTGCCTGTGGCTTACAAATCCGTCTATACTCCCTGACACATCCAATACTGAGAGGTAGCAGATTATGATTTCCCGTCGCCAGTTTGCCTTGTCCTTGTCCGCATTTGCCCTCTCACCCCTCAGCGCACATGTGCATGCTGCGGTCAGAAAAATACCGACGCCCTTGCTGCCACCGCTGGCGCGGGAGGAAGCGGTGACCGACAGTCTTTGGGGCAAGAGTATCGTCGATCCCTACCGCTGGATGGAACAAAAACCAGACACTGCGGAGTTCACAAATTACCTTAAAGCACAAGGTGCGTTCGCCCGGCAAGTGCTGGACAAGCTGCCGGGGCGGCGCGCCATAGAAGCATCCCTTCAACGCTTCAGCGCGGCGACGACAACGCTGGCGATACGCCAGGTCACCCCTACTCATCTGATTTTTGCACGTCGCTCGCCAGAGCAGCAGGTACTCAAGATTTATGCTATCGCCCATGCGGGTGGTGCAGAACGACTGTTGATTGATCCAGAAGCAGGTAACAAGGGTGGCCCACCAAGACGCGTGACGGACGTGCTGATGTCTCCTGACAACAAGTATCTGGCTTACGCCATCGACAAGGGCGGTGACGAGATGCATGAGTTGCATGTGCTGACACTGGATAGTGGCAAGGATGTAATGATCACACGTTTGAACGGCATGCCAGCAAGCTGGCTGCCCGATTCCAGCGGCCTGTTTTATGCACGCCTGCGCGATGGTGCAGTCAAAGGTAAAGTCGATTTTTCATTCGATACGGCAACTTGGTTGCACAAGCTGGATAAAGACCCGGCGCAAGACATGCTGGTCTTCCGCTGGTCAGATGGCCCGGCCATGGGCCAGACAGAACGTGAAATGCCGGTCGTGCATGTGAATGCCGCCAGTGACTGGGCACTGGGTGCCATCTACAGCAATGGTGAATGGCCTGCCTATGGCATGGTCGCACGTCTCAATGACCTGCTGGCAGGCAAACCGGGCTGGGCAGAGGTATTCCGCAAGGACGATATTGCAACCCACGCGCTAACCGTCGGTGACGATGTGTATGTACTGGCCAAAGGCAAGTCTGAGCGTGGTGAAGTGTTTAAGGTCAGCCTGCGTGAAGCCGACAAAAACAAGCGTGTGATGGTGGTGCCGCAAGGCGATTATGTCATCGACAGCCTGAGTTTGGCCAAAGATGGTTTATACATCCATGAGTTGCGCGGTCAGGTCGGTGCCTTGCGGCGGTACAGCTTTGGTACCGGCAAGGTAGAGGATGTAAAATTGCCTTTGACAGGTGCAGTATGGAATATACAATGCCACCCGGCCATAGAAGGCGCCTGGTTTGGCATGGACGACCTGACCTGGTCTGCGCGCACTCTGCAAACAGGTGCCAACCTGGTCGCCAAAGACACAGGCCTGACACCCAAAGCAGCATTCGACACATCCTCATTCCTGACGACGCGCCAGGATATCAAGGCGCGTGATGGCACGGCTGTGCCGATAGAAATACTCCACAAGAACAATACCAAACTGAATGGCAAGAACCCGCTATTGATCATTGCCTACGGTGCTTACGGCATCATACTTGACCCAGGTTTTCAGGGGGCCATGCTGGCCTTCCTGGACCAGGGTGGTGTGATCGTGTATGCCCACGTACGTGGCGGCGGTGAGAAGGGTGAGAACTGGCATACTGCCGGACAAAAATCCAACAAACCGAATACCTGGCGCGATGTGATCGATGTAGCAGAGGCAATGATCAAGGATGGCTGGACTGCACGCGGCAAGCTTGCCGTTTGGGGTACGTCTGCCGGTGGCATCATGGTGGGCCGCGCCATCACTGAAAGGCCAGATCTGTTTGCCGTAGCAATAGGTGAAGTCGGGGTATTCAACACCCTGCGCTTTGAGCTGACATCGAATGGCCCCGGCAATGATGAAGAGTTTGGCACGGTCAAGAAAGAAGATGAATTTCGTGCCCTGTTGGAGATGGATGCCTATCACCATGTACAGCCTGAAACCAGTTACCCGGCCACGCTGTTGATGACAGGTGCGAACGACCTACGGGTAGAACCATGGCAAATCGCCAAAATGGCTGCCCGCATGCAAAAAAATTATGATCCCAAGCGTCCGGTATTGATGCGGGTTGATTATGATTCAGGGCATTATTCTACGACCAAAAAGAGCGGCATTGCCAAGCATCTGGATATGTTTTCTTTTATCCTGGCCCATACTGGCAAGGCTTGAATGTGAAGTCAGCCTGCCAGTATGGATTTAATTTCAGAAGACACTTCTTTCAAATATCATTTGGTGATATTCGCAGTAGGTGAAACAGAGCCTAATTTGCTTTTTGGCGGTGTGGCCTCCTCAACTTTATTGTCATCAGGTTTCTTTGCCGCCGCTTTCATGGTGGTGATTTTAGTTGCCCATGCCTGAGTAAGCGCCTTGGGGAAAAGCAAGAAGTAAGGGGCCACCAGTTTTTTTGCATCTGACACAGCTGCTGCATTCTTGGTTGAAACTGTTGTTATCTCTTTGAGATTTGCTGCCACTGCGCTGTCAGTGCTGGCATCATATTGATCACTTTGCAGCCAGTACAGATAAAAAACCTGGTCTTGTGTCAGTGTCTTCATGTTGACGCCAATGGCAAGCGCAGCCGTGGCAACGGTAGTTTGCCCATCTGGTGCGTTGCTGTTTGTGGCACTGCCTACAGCTTGATTTACCAGGGTGCGGATAGAGGCGGGCTGGCAATTGGATTCATATTGCTTGAGATAACTGATAGCCTGCCCATAGCTTAATTTGTTGTCTCCTATCGAGGTATTAATCTGGCTGGCGTTGGTCTCCATCATTTGCAGGACCAGTCGGCGTATCGAATCAATGTCTGGTGTATACAGGAAGGCCTCCTGGTAAGCATCTAATGAAGAAGTGGTAAATCCAAAAATTGCCCCGGTGTTGGCGATGGCTTTTGCTGACTGATTTGCCAACCCCATCGTTCCTTGGACGAGGCCGCCTACGATTGAGGTTTCTTTTCGCGCAAATGACAATGACTGCAAGGCTTTTCCAAGTGCATCAAAATAAACACCACAACGGTATTCAATGGCAGACATCCCTTCTGTCAGCAATTCCCGGTTTTTGCCAGAGTCTGAAGGATCACTTTTTGTTGCATCAATTGCTTTCGAATAGCCAACGTACGGATTGAGTGCAAAAACCTTGTTATCAATTGCCGCCTGATCAGAACGTTGCATCTTGAAGGTATTGTCAGGACTTTCAAAAATCGACACGGCAGGTGTTGTCGAATGGGGTGTTGCACAGCCAGATAATGCCGTGACACAAGCAATTGCACAATGCAGCTTGAAACGGAATAGTGTAAATCGGTTTTTCATTATTTTCCCCAGTAAGCTATGTAGTTGCTATTAGAAATATCAGAGATACTTCCCCTGATTCAATTGAGGTGCTCAACAAAACGGATTTATTGGCAGTGCCATTATGATAATTATTAATGTTTAATTGAAATATCAATAATACAATTATCAATATAAAAATGAAAATAGTCGCGAACTTGTAGCAGTCATGCATCAATGCCTTCAAATCTGTTTCAAACTGCAAATAAAGCACTACTCTATTCAATGGCAACGCGCAGAATATGATTGTGCAGCGATACAGAAACTCTTAAGTTCATGGCAGAACTAAGCTGAAATATGCTGTTTCCTCTGCCTTTTTTGAAAGTTGAAGTCTGCAGATACACAATGAGCCTTCGAAGGGCTATGAGCACCGCTCCATTGTGCGATAAGCGCCGCTCTATTTTCCGCTCAATAAACAGACTTATAAAAAACCCACATGGTAAATAAAAGCATTTTGGAAACGATCATTAAATTCTATTCGGCCGAAGATGAGTATGGGGAATTCTCCAACTTCGCTCGCTATTCCATCTCCATCAAAGGCAAGACCTGGCCTATTAGTGAACTGTAACAGTGGAAATCAAAGTGCTTGCCATGATGCGTCGGGCACATGTCCTTCACTCTCGATTTCACTGTTACAGTCCACTAGCGAACATTATTTCCAGGCGCAAAAATTTGTGGGTGCGACATATCGCGAAAAAATACGCAAAGCCAACACGCCTGCCATTGCAGCCCGCTTGGGACGTGCACGCACAGAAAAGCTACGCCCGGATTGGGAATGTGTCAAAGTGCAAGTCATGCGGGATGCGCTGATCGCGAAGTTCCAGCAGCATGAAGGTTTAAAAGCACAGCTGTTAAGCACAGGCGCTGCAAAAATAGTAGAAAATACAGGTAACGATGACTATTGGGGTTGTGGCAGCGATGGGCGAGGCAAGAATCCATCGCCACTTTCGCGCCATCACTTCACTGTCACCACTACAATTCCAGAAGCAATTACGCCTGATCGAGGCACGCCGCATGCTGATGGCAGAAGGTATGACAGCCAGCTGCGCCGCCTTTGCGGTAGGCTATGAAAGCGTGTCGCAATTCACACGCGAATATGGCCGTATGTTCGGTTTGCCACCGGTCAGGGATATGGAGGCTTCGAGAATTTAAGAAAATGAAATAGAATAATGAGCACTTATTCATTGATATTTTCAAGGTTCTGAAAAATTAAAATGAAAAAAATTACGCCTCTGATTTCTGTAATCGCATTATTGCTGGCAGGCTGCGTTGGCGCGCCCAAAGTTGATTTCGCCCACATAGACAGCGCTTGTGCGCAACAATGCTCAGCGAATCACAGTAGTTGCATGAGTGGCTTCAAGATATTTCCACTAGCAAATGAATCTGTCTGCAAGGCAGCCATGGAAACGTGCGCGCAGTCTTGTCCCAGGAAGGCAGAAGCAGAGAATCTGGTCAAGGCCAAACTGGCGCAGCCATCCACCGCTGACAGGCTCAAAGAAATTGATGCTCTGCTCAAAGATGGTTTGATCACCAAGGCTGAACACGAAGCGAAAAGACAGGAAATACTGAAGTCCATGTAATTTCTGAAGAAGTCTGCGAGCTGGGCATATCACCGTTCACGTAAAAATGAATCTGCTTATGCCACTTCTCACTTAGGTATTGCGGCGAAGCCATATTCAGCAGCGTCTGGTTCCCGGTATTTGGCACCGCCGATGAAAAATTCAAAGGTGTAGGCGCTGCCATAGCGATCAATCAACGGCATGGCAATTCCTGCGAAGAATCTACTCGCATTAAAAATTGATTCGCCAATCACGATAACCGTCCGTTGTTGTACCAAAGATGGTGCGTTACAGCATCCCCTGCAAGTCATTCACCGGCATCGAAACGATCTCTACCTGAGCCAATCGGAATGTCAAGGCTTACCCACAGCCACAATCTTGAGAGGATGCTGCATCCTCTCAGCATGCGCCTTGACATAGGCTTGCCATTTTTCATTGCTGTTATAGGGGCTGGCCCTTTCCCAAGCTGCGCCTACGTAATAGCGCAGTGGCTTGCCGGATGACACTGTCGCCACGATCATGTCATTGAGCTTGTCTTCTGCATAGCCTTCCGCGCCCGGCAAAATAATGGCCGTACCTATAGAGCCGTTGCTGGCCTGATCTACCCATTGTGTGATGGATGGCGTAGCCTGGTTTTTGCTCAGTTTGATGACGGGGTTCTGGCCCTTGTCTGTTGGCGTCTTGTTCAGGCCCAGTGCCACCTTCAGTTGTGCCGGGCCGCTGAAGGTGAAAGTGCTTTCCATCTGGTCAAACAAATGACCGGCATCGACCGTGAAACGTTTGACTTCAGAGACTTTGACGCCAGCCGCATCCCAGTTATCGTAATTGAGTTCAAACACAGTGCGTATGGGGCCGTTGGCGATGATTTTCCAGGTGGCATAATTGGCGCTGGTGTACAGGGTCTGGCCGTCCCAGATACCAGTGCCGCCGCAGCCGCGTGAACGGCCAACGTTGTACATGTCCATGCCCTCGCCTTCATCCTTGTGGTAATGGTCATGACCCTTGTTGTACCATCGATCGACAATGGGGTAAGACACGCGCTTGAACCAGATGTCGAGGCCACTGCTGCGCAAGACTTCTTTATTGCTGCCTGCCGGTGCGGGCGCTTCCAATGCCGGGCCATAGGTGCGATGCCCTATTTTGTCATTCTCCCAGGCGAAGTCGTCGAGACGTTCTGGTATGTAGCGGGCAAAGGCCTTGGTGTCAAATACGGGGATCAGCATATCGATTTTTTCTACGCTGAAGACTGCCTGTTTTTCGCCAGGAGCAAAATCATATTGGAAAATCAGTTCGCCATAAGCAACGCCTTCACCCTTGGGGTCTTTGGACAGAGGCGCAACATTGGTGACCTGGTGCGCCAGCACTTTGCCCTTGGCATCTTTGACGGCGATGCGTTGTATCAGCGCGCCTGGCAAGGCCTTGTTGACTTCTGACCAAGGCAGCGTGATGGTTTCGGATGGGCGCGCGGCATCAAGATCATGGCTGACCTGGATACTGAGTTTGTCGGCAGCGTGCACCGTTCCCGCACCAAACAGGCTGAACAAAACGAGAGGAAGTATCTGATAGCGCAGCGAGAGATGCAGAGCCTGTTTCATGGCGATGGATTTCATTGTTGGTGTCCTGTTGGTATCCGTAAGAGGTAAGGCATCAATGATGTTCGCGATAATCTGTCTTGCTGTTGCCAGCAGGCAGGTAGTGGTAGGTACGTACCTTGTGTTGAATTTCTATCGCCGGATTATTGAGCAATTTGATCATTTCAGCACCAGCCAGCAGCATGGGGCCATAGCCATGCAGGGCATCAACACTGGTGGGACGGTTGTAGTAATACACCTGGTCGCTGGCAAAGGTGGTGCCTACGCAAGTTCCTTCAACCTGGCCTTTGGCATTGATGCGCGGGTACAGGGCATTCCAGCCAGCCTGGGCAATGGAGCCATAGGTCGTCGGACTGATCCAGCCCTGGTTGATGGCGTGGGCAAACACATACACATACATGGCGCTGGCCGAGGTCTCAAGGTAAGAGTCATTACGGTCCAGCATCTGGTGCCACAGGCCCTGACCAGACTGCAACTCGGCTACGCCATTCAGGGTGGCACGCAGTTGCGCCAGCACTTTGGGGTAACCTGAATGATCCTTGGGCAGCACATCGAGCAGATCAGACATGGTCAGCACTGCCCAGCCATTGGCGCGCGCCCAGTAAAAACGCGGCGCGTCAGGGTTATTGGCATTCCAGCCGTGGGTGTAAATACCAGCCTGCTTGTTGAACAGATAGGCAGTCATCTGCAACACGTTTTTAACAGCATCATCAAAGTGGTTGCGGTCTTTGGTCAGGTGCCCTATTTCGGCCAGTGGCATGACGCCCATATACATATCGTCTGCCCACAAAGAAGATGCCTGCGGGCGCTTTCTGGCCAGCGTGCCGTCAGGCAGCCTGTATTGTTGTTTGGCCACAAAATTGCTGCACACCTTGATCATATTGCCGAGGTCAGGCCCAATATTGGCAAACTTTGCCCTGATCAATGCTGCGCACATGGAGCCAGCATCATCGAGCGAGCGCGGGTCCAGGAAGCGTGCAAAGCTGTTGGCGCGCTCAAGATGAAACTGCTTTTCTTGCGCATCAAAATAAGACATGGTCTTGGCAAAGAACTGAAAATGGCGCTCAGTCATGGCGGTGAATTTTTTGTCGCCAGTGACTTCTGCGGCCTTCATCAAACCTGCGTGCACCACGCCCATTTCATAGACCAGGATGCCAAAGTCACCCTTGCTAGGCTCAAAAATCGCATCGGCAACCGGGGGCTTGCTGAAGTCTGTGATCTCTGCACCCGTAGTTTTCTGGATCACGCGAGTAGGTGTGACTGATTCCATGTAGGCGCGTATGCGGTGCAGGGCTTCTGTAATTTCTGCCACGTCCGGTTTCTGGTAAGGCACGGGGTAAGTGCCCTCGCCTGCATCCTTGAGATCTTTATTGTCCCTATTGCGGTAGCCGCCATCAGCATAGGCCGTGCCACACAAAAACAAGGATGCGATGACCGTGGTCAATAAGCTTTTGGTCATTAAGTTTTTAATGAGGATAGAACTTGATTTCATGTGCGCCTGCCTGGAAGAATTGTTGAGTTGTCTCGTCTGCGTTTTTATTGAACTAATAGTTTGATGCGATATTATTTTCCTTAATTGGTCAGACCATTCTAAATTGGTCTGTCCAATAATGCAATGTGGACTAGCCGCTTATTCTATGATTATGCGATAATTCTTGCGCTTGCCTGCTACGGACAAGCAGTATTGACATAAACATATGAGGAGCAGTGCTTGAAGCCAGCCACCATCACCCCGTTTGCTTCTGTATGCATGGCAGCAAGCCTGCTCACGGCATGCGCAAAACCTGCCCAGCCAACGCCTGCAGACAATGCCTATACAGCCGGGAACACCTATAAAAAGCTGGCGAGCACTTACCCATACATCCACATCGCCAGCAAGCAGCCACCTGCAACTGTCAGGGTCTTGCGCAATATCAGCTATGTCAGTAATCAGGGCCAAGCCCTGCAACTGGATGTGTTCATGCCAGCCCGCAGCAACAGCCCGGCCTTGTCGGGCATAGTCCTCGTGCATGGCGGCGGCTGGCGCTCAGGCACACGCGACAACCTTGCCCCCATGGCGATACGGCTGGCAGAACGCGGCTATGTTGCTGCCGCCATCAGCTACCGCTTGTCAGATGCAGCGCGCTACCCTGCCGCCGTCCATGACGTGAAGGCGGCGATACGCTGGCTGCGAACGCATGCGGTTGAATACCAGCTAGACCCCAAATACATTGCCGTGGCCGGTGGCTCGGCAGGCGGCCAGATCGCCGCCCTGGTGGGTGTCACCAATGACAGGCCAGAGTTTGACCCGCAGACACAGCCCGGTGCCATTTCCAGCGCTGTGCAAGCCATCATCAATATTGATGGCCTGTCTGACTTTACGTCAGAAGAAGCGCGCAAGTATGAAGACGACCCACGCAAGCAGCCATCTGCGGCGAGTGCCTGGTTTGGTGGTACTTATGCAGAAATGCCTGAAGTATGGAAAGAGGCATCGCCACTAACACATGTCGGCAAAAATACGCCGCCTATCCTGTTCATAGGCAGTGCACAAAAGCGCTTCAGTCTGGGTCGGAATGAGATGGTGGAGAAATTAAATGCCCTTGGCATCGCCAATCAGACCGTGCTGCTACCGGACACACCGCACAGCTTCTGGCTGTTTGATCCTTGGCTGGGGACAACTGTCGAGGCGATGACTGAATTTTTGGAAAGTCAATTTGGCACGATAAAACTATCTGAAGAGCTCAGATAAACCTGCATCAAACCTGAGTGATCAAACGAACCCCATCCCTCACCCTGCCTCTCCCTTGAAGGGAGAGGAGATTACGGCAAATTCATGTGCGATAAAATATCTGTCATTGCCAGAACCCATCCACAGGGAATGCCCGACAATGCCGAATCAAAGCCGTGACGTAGAGCACATTGTAATGCGCCGCATGGGAACATCCCACTTCCAAATCGATGCAGAAGATGGTCACCAGCAGCAGGGTGCGCCATGCGCAACACTCCCGCAAATACTTCACAAACATCAAATCAACAGCCGGTGCGGATGGCGCACCCTGCCAATTCAAGTTTCAGCTCGGTGCCTGCCCATCTGCCACCTTGCCCATGTCCTGTATGTTCTGCGGCGTATAACCAGCTTTGATCAGTGCCTGGTTCAAGGTCTTGCGCAAATAGGCGAGGTCAAATTCTGTCTGCGCCAGGTTCAGCCCCGGTTCAACGATCTGGCCTGAGCGCAGCATAGGCGCACCTGTGCTTTTATCCCATTGCAGCAGGTTGTGATTTTCATTTGGATCAGCATCGAGGTTATACAATTCCCACAGGGTACTCGTGGGATTTTGCGGTTTCCAGTAACGCACGAGTTTCCATGGTTTCTCAAAATACGATTGTATGTGGTTGGGTTGTACGACCGGGCCAAATGCTGCTTGTATCGCTTACAAACCTGCCTTGATGGTGAAGCGCAGCCCGTTCCTCTAAACTCTCTACATATTTATTCAACAGAGAGCTCATATGACAATCAAAAAAATCACCCCTGCCACGCTGTATGACGGTGCGCCATTCGGTATGTCACAGGCTACAATTGACACCGACAGCGGCCTGGCTTTGATCTCAGGCCAGGTCGCTTGGAATAGCAGCTATCAGGTCAAACATAAAGACATCGCAGCGCAAGCAGAAGGAGCAATCAAAAACCTGCTGACTGTGCTGGAAACAGCAAATTCCTCGGTCGCCAATATCCTGCAACTACGCATCTATATCTATGTCAGGGGCGAACTCGCCGATCACATGGAAAAAGTCGTGCCTGTGTTGCTTGACAATTTGGGCACGTCACGCCCGGCATTAACCGGCATCGGTGTCGCGTCTTTGGCGACTGTGGATACGCTGATAGAGATTGAAGCAGTGGCAAAGTTGAATTCTTCGCAGTGATCAGCGAATAGCCTGAAGCTGTCACATGCGCACATTGTCAGCGCCAGAAAAATGTGCGTAGTCTACATGAAATTATGTAATGAAAAATATTGCGGCACAATGACCAAGGTTTAAATTTGACTGAAGTTTCATGTATCAATTGAACATGGCATGCAATATTTAAGAGGTAATTCTTCATTTCAAGGATGCAGTACTTTAAATATCTGTACTGCTTTATCTCGCTACATTTGCAGGACTACGTTGTACAAGATCAGGTTTGACCTGGTACCCGGAGAGCGATGACCGGCTGCATCCAGCACATCGCTTATCACTTGTTTTTTAATCTGAAACCAAGGACAATTTCTGCTGGAATTCTACAAGCAATGATTCAATAGTTCGTTTATATGAGAGCTCCACGGCCCTGCTGAATTCCGTACCTGAAAATAACAGGCTGATCAATTTTTCAAAGTTGGCAGGCTGCGAATCGTGTAGATAGTGAACAAACAATGCGCTCACTCTATATAAAATCCAATTCGCCCGGCCAGCCTTGCTCACCGCATCACCTGCGTCTTTGCTATGAAACCAATAATCAATAGAGCCAGATTGAAATCTCTGTTTTTCTTCTAGACTGAATTGATGGAAAACATCTTTTTCATCGGTGTAAGCAGCCCCTCCGTTTGCAACAAAAACAGCTAAGCCCTCTCTGAACCAGAGCGGAATGTTTTCAACAGACGCCTTTTCACCCAAGTGGGTATAAAAAATGTAATGGGTCAGTTCGTGCGTAGTCAGCTCGATGAGCGACGAATGGCCACTGCTGAATGCCCCCGGTGATAAGAACAGCTTCCCCCAATAGACAGCACCTCTAACATTTGTCGACAAGAAAACATATTCATTGAATGTTTCTTGGGTAGCGCAGACGTAGACCTCTATTGGTTTTTTAAATTCTGATTTAAGAAGATGCTCTACACTGCTTTGGCTGCTTTGCAATATTTTTTGTAAGGCAATGGCATTTGACTTTGAGTTCCCCTCATATCGGATCCGAGGGTCAGCGGAGAGTACGATGAAGTTATCCGTCGACTTAAATTTTGCCCTCACAGCTTTTAATAACATTGGCTGATTTAACAATGCTGCTGCCGCTAAACAGGATGCAATAATAAATATAAACAGAGAGAATTTTACAATTTTTGATTTGATTTTTTTCAATCAGGGCTCGCCATTAAGTGCTGAATATCAGTAAAAAACTCGCAACAACTGCTTTGCGCGCCCCTGCTATTGGCCGATTGCTATCGCATCCTGGCTCTCGTTGGAGCACTGATGACACATAATCGTTCCGGCTTAAGCCGCCCTTGGTTAAAACAAATCATAAAGCTAAGTGTATATTCGATCTGGCTCTATTTTTTCATTCAGAGAAGAAAAAAGTATCTTATACATCCCCTGTTGAACACATGCAAAGCTGTGTCAGGATTGATAATGGTATCTATTGGAATTTCATGTTTCTTTGTTGTGAAAACAAATACGTCCATATGAAAGCGGCCATCACATTTTCCATCACACCTGCCATCTAGTGAAGTTGTCAACACCCTTGAAACCCGCGTAGAATGTGGAGATCGCGGGTGTAGTTTAATGGCAGAACGGCAGCTTCCCAAGCTTCATACGAGGGTTCGATTCCCTTCACCCGCTCCAGTTGCTCTCACTGTTTTTTTGATTAAGGTTGCCAAGACAACTCTCATCAGGGCTCTATTTAGATAAAATTTTCTCTCGATAAGCTCAGCATTCGACCACGAAAGTAGCAAAAGCTTGGTGAATTGTTTGAATTAATGTCCAAATATCTGCACAAACAAGGCTGTAAAAAATGACTCAAGCACAAAGAACGATCATCCTATCATTCCTAATCGTCTCTGTAAGTATTTCCTCCTACGCCAGCGAACCCGTGAATGGCAGCTTCACCGCCAGCAAATCTTGTGAACTGTACTCGTCTTTCAACAAGCAAAGTAACCCTGGTACTGTGCATACAGTAGTCGGCAGGAGCTATGCGGTGAAGGAGATCAACAAGCCTGGCGACTATGCCTGGTTGCGGGTGGATGTGGATGGAGCCAATCCTAATTTGCGCTGGGTGGCGCGGGACTGTGGTACGGCTATGCTGGACCAGGTGCCGCAAGACAATCCGCCAGCAGGCCGGGCCAAGGCGAATCGGGAAGCTGACCGCCAAACCATGTGCAGCACACCTAATCTTGAAGACAGCTATGTGCTGGCGATCACCTGGCAGCCGGGCTTTTGCGAACACTTTGCCTATCGCGGCAAGAAGCCTGAATGTGATGCCATCAACAGTGGCAAACTGAAGATCAATAACCTGACTCTGCATGGTCTGTGGCCAAATAAAAAAGAATGCGGCATCAATTACGGCAGTTGTTCTACCGAGCCCATGAAGCTGTCTTCAGACACGGTAAAACGCATCGCCAAGTGGATGCCTAACTTTCAGTTTGAAAACAAGTTTGGTGAATATGAATGGAGCAAGCATGGCACTTGCCAGGCACGCGATGCGGATACTTATTTCAAGACTGCTGCTGCAGCCGTCGAGGAAGTCAATAATTCAGCAGTAGGCAAGTTCATTCTGGATCATGCGGGAAAATCTTTCGCGGTGAAAGATTTTTTTGAAATGCTCAAGAAACAGGAAGGCGAAAAAATCGCGCAAAACTTCATGCTCAGTTGCGCCGATGGTAAATACCTGCAAGAGATACGCCTGAAGTTGCCCACGAATTTTGAGACGGGCAAAGGCCTGGCAAAACTGGTTGGCGATGCGGAGGGATTTAACCGCCAGACCGACAAGTGTGACAATGAAATTATTGTCGAAACGAGTGGACGGGGGCGGTGATCATTGTGCAGGATGCGCCATGTCCACCGTTTCCTTATGTATGTGAGTTTGACGAGGGTGCGCCCTACGTCACCTTGGATTGACAGCACAATAAAATCAGATTTCGCCGCTGAGGTTATCATAAGGAAATAGACGGCGCGATAGTTGCATTCTGTTGCGCACTTTATTGTTTGGTGGTTTCTTGAAGACAAGACAATATCATTACTTAAGCAGACAGGAAATTCATGGGATTCTTCGATTTATTCAAGTCCAAGCCATCGACGCATAAATTTGCCCAGATCGTCATCAAGTATGCCCGCAACCAGGGCATAGCCCAGACCATGCATTTTGATGAGGCAGAGTTCCGTCTGGTGGTTGGTGAAAATGGTTCGCACATCCTGAACCTGCACAATGCCTACCGTGATTACTGTGCTGCGGCCAAAAGCCAGCGCGACCATGTGCTGCTGAAATACACCGCAGGCCTGCAAGTGAATGGCATACCCGACGATTTTGCCAGTGCCAGCAAACACCTGATGCCCAGTCTCAAACCCTGCGGCCAGGGTGAATACCTGCGCCTGACTTCGCTGATGCAGGACAAGCCCATGTCTTATCAGCAGGCTGCCCTGCCCTTTGGCGACGATGCCATGCTGATGCTGGCCTACGATACCGAGCATTCGATGGCACTGGTCAACCAGAGCAATTATGAAAGCTGGAATATCAGCCTGGAAGATGCCTTGAAAGTGGCACTGGATAATTTGCGTGACCGCACTGAAGACAAGTTTGTCAATCTTGGTGAAGGTGTCGTCGCCGGGGTGTGGGAAGATGCCTATGACTCTTCACGCATACTGTTGCCTGACCTGATTTACCGCGCCGGTTGCGGCAGTGACCCGGTATTGATGGTGCCCACCCGTGGCAGGTTATTGCTCTGCAACGCCAATTCCAGCACCTCGCAATTAGCGATGCTGGAGCATGCACAATCCTGCATGGAGCAGGAAGGCCGGGTAGTCTCAGCTGGCATGTACAAGCTCAGGGATGGCAAAGCCGTTAGCTATCTGCCTGAGAATGCTGATGTGCTTGATCGCCTGAAGAACTTGCAGACCGCGCAAAGAGCAGAAGATTATAGCTCGCAAAAAGAATTGCTCGAAGCCCTGCATGACAAGACTGGGGAAGATATTTTTGTCGCCAGCTATACCGTCCTCAAGAACAATGATACCGACAAGCTGACTTCACTCTCGACCTGGACCCAGGGCGTCGTATCGCTGCTGCCCAAAACCGACCTGGTCGCCATGGTGATCCCCGGCAGCCAGGAGGGTGAATACACCAGCAAGATCCTGAGTTGGAATGACTTGTGCAGCACAGCGGGTGAGCTCATGCAAAAGACGGAAGGTTATCCAGAACGCTATCTGGTGACAGGGTTCCCGGCGCAAGACAAGTTGGATGCGGCGACGGAATCGACTTTGTAAGACAGCGTATAAGCGTTTTATGGATCATGGCAATTTGCAGGGTGCATAGTGCGCATCGATAGATTTGCCATGTAGCGATAAACGGTGCGCACGGCGCACCCTGGCTTATGCAATTTAACCAGCTTTCATATTTCATTTTTGCTGAAGTTCCTCTATGAAAATGTATATCCTCGTCAAAGATGACGTCCCTCTTGGCTTTGCAATGGTGGCGGTGGCCCATGCCTCCCTGGCGGGCTATTTGCGCTTTCAGGATACCCCTGAAGTCAAAGCATGGCTGGCCGGGCCATTTTTTAAGGCGGTATGCCGTGTCAATGTCAAAGAATTTGAGAATGCCAAACTGGTTGAAGATCACGTAGTGCTGACAGAATCCGCACTTGATCACCGGGAAGTCGCGATTGTATTCAAGCCGCGAGAAGAATGGCCGAAGATGTTCAAGTTTTTGAAACTGTACCGAGATTTGCCTGTGCAAGAAACCGTGGGTAAGCTTTGAGAGGTGCGCACGGCGCACCTTACCCCAATTTTTCAGCAATAAGAGTGTCGTTGCTTCTCACGGTTTAAACCACAACTCCGGCCTGTTCAACGGCATCTTTTCCGTGCTCAGCAAGGGGTTGCGCAAGCTGATGATGGTGCGCGATTTGAGGTTGATGTTTTTGATCGTGGCTTGCTGGTAGCGCTGGAATATTTTTTCAAAGCTGCCATTCTTGATCATTTCTTCCAGGCCGTTCCGTATGTCTTCTGCCATTTTGGGTTCGCGTGGGCTGACAAAAAAGTATAGGGCCGATGGATAATACAGGGCAATGTATTTGTCGATGACCAGTTTTTGGCCTGGGCGGCCATTGAGTTCTACCTGCACTTCAAAAACAGAACGCGGGAAATAATCAAAGCGCCCTGCCTTGAGCATATTGAACAGGGGTTCATAGGATGCCGAGGTTTTTAGCGGCAGGCCATTGCTTTTCAATATAGGCCCATCAGGCCAGTCCAGTTCTTGCCCGGCAGTGAAGGCGGCCAGGTCCTTGAGGTTTTTGACGTCCTTGAAAATATTTGCATTCGCTGCCGTTAGCAGGGCGATGCGCCAGCCTATCAGGCCCTTGTCGATGGGGATGCGGATGGGAATAAGCTGCGCCTCCCTTTCATCTGTCGTCATGGTCCAGAGAACATCGACATTCCCCTGCGCCGAGCTCAGTTCATAAATACTGCGCGCCTGTTGCATGGGTGCCTCGCTGGCTTGCAACTGATAAGGCTGGCCACTGACCTTGATCGCCTGTTTTAATATTTCCAGTACATAGTCACTATGTGGATCAAGTTGGGCAGACAAACGTGGATAGCGTATGAGCTTGCCCGTATTGCTGGTGGCATTAATGGAATTGCCGGGAGCATCACTGGCGTGCGCAGGGTACAGGCAACCCATGGTCATCCATAGCAGTGTCAGCAGTCTGAGCAATTTCATCTGATGTCCTGGATAAAAAGATTTTCGGCAGCGCCCGTGCATCATTAAAGTGTAATGCGCGCTGCCCTGTCTGTGTCAGGAATCCGCTGGTCAACTGCAACTTAATCCTCAGGATTGGCAGGAAGCAGACAAAATACAGGGATTTTCAATAAACGGCATGACTGGCCGCCGGGTAGCAGATTGATAGGCACTCAATCCCGAGCTTGCTTTTTATCGCCGTATTTTCCCATTCAATCCCTGTTTTTTACACTTGGTCTTATCGTGGATGTAAATAGTTTGTCATCTGTTTATAGTGCCAGCCAGTCATCCATGAACGCATTACTGTGTATTGCTGGGCGTGGCCGACGCGGACTATACTCACAACAAAATCCATGGGGATATTTATGACCACAGCAGAAATCAACGCCAGCCTGGACAAGCCAGTCTGGCATCAAAAACTTTTGCAATTTACCATCGTCAAATTCCTGCTGGCGGTACTCATCGTCGGTGGCGTGCAATTTGTTTCCCGCAAAGCCATGTCACATTTCCTCGCCGGGCCGGACTGGGTCATGTTCAGGAATATGGCAGCCATGGTGCTTGGCTTGCTAAGCTACGCTTTCTATGTGCGCCTTATAGAAAAGCGCAAGCCAACGGAGCTGGCACTATTCTCTGCCTGGAAAGAATGGCTGATCGGCCTGGTGCTGGGCGCCATGCTGTTTGTACTGGTGCTGGGCAGTTTGTCCTTGCTGGGCGTGTTTCATGTCGATGGCTATAATGACCCCAGGCTGATGCTCAAATACCTGCCCATCTTTGTGGTGGTAGCGGTCATGGAAGAGCTGTTTTTTCGCGCCATGATCTTTCGCATGATGGAAGAATCCCTGGGTAGTGCCGTCGCCATCCTGATCTCTGCCCTGGCCTTTGGTTTTGCCCATGCATCCAACCCGGGTGCTACCGTCTTCAGTTCGGTGGCGATTGCACTGGAAGCGGGTATCGCATTCGGTGCTGCCTATATGCTGACACGTCGCCTGGCGCTGTGTATCGCCATGCATTTTTCCTGGAATTTTACCCAAGGCGCGGTGTTTTCTGTCGCAGTATCCGGCACAGACAGCAAAGGCTGGCTGCAAACCCATATGACGGGTTCTGAATGGCTCAGCGGTGGCGCTTTTGGGGCGGAAGCGTCAGTGCTGGCAGTTTTTCTGGCGACCTTGATGGGTGTCGTATTCCTGTACCTGGCCTGGAAGAAGGGTGAAGTCAAATCAGGTTTCTGGAAAAAATCGCGTCAGCTTGCGGCGGCATGATCTCTGTTCTGCATTAAGTCTCCAGCCCCAGCGCTATAGTGCTCCAAATAGTTTTGCATCGCGGTCATTTCATCATGCAGCCTGTGGATGAAATGACCGACCTTGGCAGTTGTGCTGCTGGCGGTGACGATGCGGTAGCAATAGCGCGAACTCAGTCCTGCCGATTGCAGCACATGCAGACGACATGGCTGTCATTTTGTGCAAAGTCATGTGGATTGCCCAATCGGCCATAGCTTTGCGGAATAGGTATCCGGCTCTCTTGCTTGCCAGGCGGTGATGTACAAATACCGTGCCAGTGGAATGATCTTGTGTAGCGCAGGATGCTCTGTTATCAATTAAGTATAAGCTCGCACCAAGACGTTAATCTGATTTTTTTCTTATAGAATGCTGACATATTCAACAACTCTTGAATGGTCCTCATGCGAACTTTCCTGATTCTCACAGTGATGGCAACCGGCATCAACCTGTTGATCAACTTGCCCGCTATCGCCAGTGAACCAGGTAAGTTGCCTGCACAGATGCAACTGACCCGCATAGCAGCCGACAAATGGCGTGCAGACTACAGTTTTAGCGAAGCGATCTCCCGGTTCAGCATGCCTGCCGCTGGCGACTACCGCAGCACCGCCTGGAAGCCACTGACAACAGGTGTGCACTATCAGGCTGAGCCATCTGCCCAGCCTGATCAGCCGATCGACAGTTATATCCTGGCGCAGCCTGCGCGCCAGCTCAGTTTTGAAATCACCTCTTACAACGGCTTTGCACAAAAAAACTATTCGCCGAACAATCGCTACAGTAATGGGGGTGCCGGCATCTACATGGGATTTTTTGACGGTGATGTGCAAGAAGGCGGCAAGACACGCGGCATGAATTTGACAGTCAGCTACCAGGGCCTGCCTGGCGAGACTGTCATACCCCCACCAAGCTTCTCCGATGCAGAACGGAGCTTGCGTGCCTATGCTTATTTCGGGCCACAAAAACCCGTCCTTGCAGGTGCGGCCAAACTGGTGCTGGACCCGGCGACACCTGAATGGCTGGCCAGACTTATTCTCGACACTACCAGTACCATGTCTGCCTATTTTTCCAGCAATTACCAGCGCCCTCTTTTGCGTGAACTGGTGTTGATGATTTCTGTCACTGATACGAGCAGTCCGGGTTTCTCCATGAAAGGTGGTGCGACGAACGGGCAAATCACTTTCCGCCTCAGCGGCAAAGCCATGCTCAACGAACATCCTGCGATACGCCACCTGGTACAAAAACTGGTCGCCCATGAAATGGCACATATCTGGCAAGAAAATGTCAGCCAGGGTGGCATAGGTGACGAACCAGCCTGGATACATGAAGGCGGCGCGGAAGCGATGGCAATCGAAGCGCTTAAAAACACAGGTATATGGACAGCAGAAGAAGCTGTCACTTATCAGACAAACGCCAGCGCCACCTGCAAAAAAATCACCAGCCAGAGTGATCCCTACCATTATGCCTACGCATGTGGCTTGCAAAAATTCATGGCCCTGAATGTGGATATCCCTTTGCTATGGCGCAGCCTGATCAGCGAAACAGGGCAAAGCGGCCAGCCTTACAGTGAAGCGATGCTGGTCAGCGTCAGCCAGCGTTTGCGCAATAATCCAAGTGTGAGCAAATGAAAATCTGTTTTTGCTGGCGCGACCAAATCGTTGCTATAAGACCTTGAACAGACCCGCAGGAGATATATGCCCGCTATCACCCACCAGCAAGCCCTCGACAGACTGGCCGCCCACCAACTGGTACAAGTCATTGAAGATGATGTCGCCAGCCTGACGTCAACTGCCATGAGCTATGCCAAACATGATCAGCATCTGACCGTGGCTGGCTATGTCTTGCCCAGACTGCTGGCGCGCTGGAATTGTGTGCTCAACGCCAGCAATGATGAAGCCACGCCCTTATACAGAGACAAGACTGTACTTGCATTGGCCTTGCTCTTGCACAAGCACGGCATGACTGAAACGGCCATTACCAAACGTGCATTGCAGGCTATAGACAACTTGAACGCAGCAGTGGCACTCAGCGATGCTTTTTTTCGGAATACCGATGCCATCAAGGCTTTGCTGAACACCCCTGCCCTGGCGTTGAAAAAGCGGCCATCGACCAGAGACAGCCTGACCTTCCTGCGTGCACAAGATGTGGTTGCCATCCAGCTTGAACAGTACTATTACGCCGCCTATGTGCATGAAATCTCGGGCTTTAATGAATACCCCATCATCGAATTTTACCGGGCGCGTTTTGAACACAGGCCAGACATGGCCGCCTTGCAGGGATGCGCTGCGCAGGGTGAAACCTACAATGATGGCAAGACGCGCATTTCATTACATGCAGTCTGCGGCATGCGCCACGTACCAGACCCTGCTAACCAGTTCCACTTGATTGCCACGGGCATCACTGACCAACCTGACCAGAGCCAACTGGGTGCGTCAGTCGGCCTGCATACCATCAGCAACTTGTTTCAGTTGCAAGGAGTGATGCGAAAGACTGGCGTATGAGGCAGCACAAATGATGTTCATCGGTACTGCTCAAAGCGCGCGGCGAAAGTTTCCAGCTCTATTCTTGCGGCATTGGTGACGAAGGACACGGTGTGATAGCTGCCAACCAGGCTGATGATTTCCAGTAGCTGCGCCTGGCTGAAATGCTGTTCCAGCTTCGCCCATAGAATGTCTGTGATGCTTGACATTTCATGCAATTCATCGACGGCTTTGAGCAATAACAATTCACAGGCCGACAAAGTACTTGATACTGGCGCATCGCTGAGCGTGGCAGCAATGTCTTGCTCGCTCAATCCGGCCCTGTCGGCAAACAAGGTGACATGTACACCCCATTCATATTCCGAACCGCAGCGGGCACAGGTGCGCAAGATGAGCAGCTCGCGTTCCCGCAGGGATATCTCGCCCTTATCCAGCAGATTGCCGGCAAACATGCGCAGCAAGACACGCTTGTTGTGCGCCTGGGTACGGAATAACGTCAAGGGTGGCATGCCGGGTGGCATGATGCGTGCAAAAGCCTGGCCCACGTCGAGGTCATATGGCGGCTCCAGCGGGGCAATTCTTGGCATGCTCATGGTCTTCTCCTGAAAAAATCGCAATGAAATAGGGGCCAATGCCAACAAGGCATTACCCGGTGTTAAAATCCATAAACCGCTACGCTATCAGTAGCAAACAGCATATCGCTACATTTAATGTAGCGCAAGGAGAAAATATGACGGCACCAAAACCAGGGCAGGCAGTGCGGGGATCGCAGACTGGCCGCCCCATCATGGCCCTGCTGGATTTGCTGGGCCGCCGCTGGACTTTGCGCATGATCTGGGAATTGCAGGGCGAGCAGCTGAGTTTTCGTGAATTGCGTGATCGTTGCGACGCCATGTCGCCCACCGTGCTCAACCAGCGTCTGCGTGAACTGCGCGAAACCCGCATCGTCGAGATGGGTACTGCTGGCGGTTACAGCCTCAGCCCATCAGGCTTGAACCTGGTCAGAGCAATGCTGCCCCTGCTGGCCTGGTCAGAAGAGTGGCAGCAGATGCTGGACGATAACCTGGAGCAGCGCTGATTTCACCTGCACAGAGCAAGATGAATTACACTACCACCCTCAATAGCAAACCTGAGCCGTACGCCCGCAAGCCTATCTCATCATCCATGTACAAATCCACACTCATCGCTACCCTGCTCTGCTCTCTGCTCTCAGCCCATGCTCTGACTGCCAATGCCGTCACCGCACCGGCCAAACCTGCTGCCGCAGCTACACCGGATGTGGGAGCGGCAGCCTTCAGAGAGGGTAATTTTTCTCTGGCCTTCCAGGACTGGAGTACCAGGGCAGCTAGTGGCGAAGCCGCAGCCCAGCATAACCTGGGCACCCTGTACATGAGTGGCAAAGGGCCGGACAAGGATGAGGCCAAGGCCATGGAATGGTTCGGTAAGGCCGCTGCTTCTGGCTATGCCAGTTCACAATTCAACCTGGCAGAAGGTTATCGCCTTGGCATAGGTGTAGAAAAAGACATGGCGCAAGCCATCTCCTGGTATCAGAAAGCTGCTGCGCAAGGTCTGGCCAGCGCCCAGGTCACCCTGGGTATCTGCCATGAAATGGGTCTGGGTGTGCCCAAGGATATGGAGCAGGCCAACAAGTTGTACAGGGCCGCTGCTGACCAGCAAGATGCAGAGGGCCAGTTCCGTCTGGCACGCATCTTTGCCCTGGGCCTGGGTACTGAGGTCGATCAACGTGTTGCCAATATTTATGCAGCACAGGCAGCCGGCCAAGGCCACCCTCAGGCATTGACTTATCTGGCTACCCAATACCTGTCGGGTGCCAGCATGCCACGCGATGTCAATCTTGCCATCCACCTGCTGGCGCAGGCTGCCCGCCAGGGCCATGCACGGGCGTTTGCCTGGTTGGGCAATGTCTATAGTGAAGGCAATGGCATTGCCGCCGACCTACCCCGCGCCTACCTGTATTTCTCTATCGCCGACAGGCTCGATACCAACAAGGAAATGCAGGACATGCCCAACAAACAAAAACTGGGTCTGGCCTTCCGCCTGAAGACAGAAGAAATACAGCAAGCCATGACACTGGCCAGCGAATGGAAGCTCGGCAACCTGCCGCCGAGGCTGGTCTTGCCTGTCTTGAACACGAATCAAGCCAAACCCGAGATTTATCGGGGTGAAGTTTATTATCTAAAAAACTAAGCAAAAATTTTCCAGATAGATCATGTCAGCATCAGCATCACTATTTCGCCTTCGCTCGTTCAATTCATTCAACTCATTCGCATTGCGCAGTAGCGTTGCCGCCCTCGCCAGCCTCTTAATGCTGAGTACGGCGCTGGCGCAAAATGCTGCGCCAGTGCCTACATCGGCTGCGGCTGCAGCATCTACGGCATCTGCGGTATCAACGTCCGCAACACCGGTCACTGGTATCAATGATGGCCCGTATGCGTTTTACCAGTCGCCGAACCAGCCCGACAAGGGTGGCTTGGATGTGAACTGGATATGCAATGATCAATTGCAAAAGCAAAGCTTCAGCACTTCTGCCAACATCAGCCTGCCTGCAGCTTGCGGTTATCCGCAGGCATTGACGATACGTCCGGCAGAAACTGCCTTTCCCGTGACCATCAAATTCAAGACCGACAAGCTCGCCGCCATCAGTGACATCCACGGCCAGTTTGACCTCATGCTCAAGCTCTTGCAGGCCAATGGCATCATCAACCAGGACTGGCAATGGACATATGGCAAAGGCCATCTCGTCATCACTGGTGATGTGCTGGATCGCGGCCCTAAAGTTACTGAAGCCCTGTGGCTGCTATATGCACTTGAAGCACAGGCCAGCGCCGCTGGTGGCGGCGTGCATCTGCTGCTGGGCAACCATGAAGCCATCTCCATGGCAGGCGACGTGCGTTACCTGAATAAAAAATATGCCGCCGTCGCCCAGCACCTGAATATCAGTTACCAGCAAATGTTTGACAATAGCAGCGTGCTTGGCCGCTGGCTGCGCAGCAAGCCTGTGATCGTTCAGGTCAATGACATGCTCTTCATGCATGGCGGCCTGCATCCCGATCATCAAAACCTCAACATGAGCCTGCAACAAATCAATGAAAAATACCGCAGCACACTGGGTTTGAGCAAAGCACAAATCAAGACTGACGATGTGCTGAGCTGGCTGTATGGCAGCGTAGGGCCACTCTGGTACCGTGGCTATTTCAATGCCCCCAAATTACCTGTTGCCGACCTTGATAAAATGTTGCAGCAACTCAAGCTCGAACGCATCGTCGTTGGCCACACCACCATGGATGGTGTGTATTCCCACTACCAGGGCAAAGTCATTTCTATAGATTCCGGCATCAAGGGCGGTGTCAAGGGTGAAATGCTGTTCTGGGAAAAAGGCCAGCTCAGCAAGGCAGGCGTAGATGGGCAAAAAGTGGTAGTACCGGATGCGCCGGAAAAGCGCAAGGACGCGGGTGATTGAGTCAGTAGTAAAACTGCCCAGGCCAACGCATTACTCTGAATGTAGGGCGCATTGCAATGCGCCGCACGTTTGCCAGGGCAGCAGGTAGCCTTCATTTCACGATCTCATGCGGCGTATTACAATACGCCCTACGATATTTACATAACCGAATGAAACAGTTGATCTACTTTGCTGGTTTGCATTCAAGACCCCAAAAAGTCATTCGTTCTAATTGCTCTTCAGCAGGAAGCGCTTGTAGCTCCATGCAGACCCCGTAATTTCCGTAGATTTTCCGGCTGATTGGATCTTGATAACTCCAATCAAGAATATCTTTTTTTGCGACTGATATAGTCTGACCCAGTTCCACATTCGCAATTTGTACGGGCGCTGTTTCCAGTTTGCCAGTATAAAAATCTCCTGCCTTACGGATACCACTTAACCAAAAAATCTCATTCTTTTTACCATCCCGGACTCTAGCCAAAACGCGCGGATACAATGCGGCAGAACTCTTGGTCAACTCCGCATCCAAATACGGCAAAGCCGCCTGTACCTGGTTATACGTTGAAGGCGGCGCTGCAAAGCTTGTTACCGCCGCAAAAAAAAATGAGCAGGTAGCGATTATTGTTTTAAATAAAGTTATTGCTGCCATAGTTTTTCTCGAGCGTTTATCCAATTCTTGCGATGTTCACCCCACCAACACCCTCTTCACCGCCGCACAAATCTCATCCACATCCCCCACCGTCAAACCCACATGCAAAGGCAGGGTCACAGTTTCGCGGGCGATGCGTTCTGCATTCGGGAACATACCATCGCCATAGCCAAAACTCTTGCCCACGGTGGTCGTGTGACAGGCTTCATACGAAACGCCCGTACCTATACCGGCATCATGCAGCGCCGCACGGAAGCTGCTGCGGGTGTGGCCAAAGTTTTCGTAAGGGATGAGCACGCAAAACATATTCCAGGTCTGGTCTGGCTGGCCCTGCGGTGGCAGCACGACACCAGGTAGCTGCGGGAAGCTGTTGAAATAGCGATCTGCCAGCACCAGGCGCTGGGCCATGAAGTCGTCGAACTGTGTAAGTTGATGCAGGCCGATCACGGCTGATACGTCCGACATATTGAATTTGCCGCTGGCCTCTACCACATCCCGGGTCTGGTCTGGCAGTTTGGCAATGCCGTGAAAGCGCAGTACATCTACCCGCTGTGCCTCAACCTCATCGTTAACGACAATCGCGCCGCCTTCTATCGTCGTCATGTTTTTGTTTGGATGGAAGCTGAAGATGGCGATATCGCCAAATGAACCTACAGGCTTGCCTTGCCACTTCGAACCCTGCACCAGCGCGGCATCTTCAATAACACGCAATTGATATTTTTTTGCCAGTGCATACAGCGCATCCATATCACCGAGCGCACCGGGGAAATGCGTGGGCATGATGGCTTTGGTGTTAGGCGTGATGGCAGCTTCGACCTGGGCCAGGTCAATGGCGCGGGTGACCAGATCACAATCGACAAACACGGGTTTGGCACCACATTTGACAATCATGTTCATGGCTGAGAAAAAAGTCTGGGCAGACGTGATGACTTCATCGCCCTCGCCGATATTACACAGTGCCAGCGCCACCTCCATCGCCCCTGTGGCCGAAGTCAGCAGCCTGGTCGGGCGATGCCCGAAAGTGACTGATAACGCCTGTTCCAGTTCACTGACCCTGGGACCAGTCGCGATCCAGTTGGAACGCAGCACATCGGCCACGGCCTGTATGCTGGCTTCGGATAATTGTGGCTGGGCGAATTTACGGTATGCAGATGAAATCATGGCGAAAATTGTAGGCTGAAAAATGAAAGCCTATTGTAGCTGAAGATTTTTTTAAACAACTTGACGCCAACAAATCAATCAGACTGAGCTACCGGCAAACAGTGTCAACCTTGCACTGGCAGCCACCAGCAACATCGCCACACCCAGTCCTGCAAATGCCATGTTGAGGCTAATGGTATGGGCAACAAAGCCTATCAGGGCCGGGCCAGCCAGCACACCGGCATAGCCTATGGTGGTGATGGCACCAATGGCCAGGCTGGCAGGCATGGCATTTTGCTTACCTGCCGCGCTGAACAAGATAGGCACGATATTCGATGCACCTATGCCTATCAAAATAAAGCCCAGGATGGCAATGACGGCTGAGCTGGCCAGTACGGCAGCAAAAAAACCCAGCGCCGCACACACGCCCCCAGCCAGCATGACCAGCTTGCCACCCAGACGCGCGACTACGCGGTCACCCGTGAGGCGACCGAGTGTCATGGCGACCGAAAATGCGGCATAGCCTATGCCACCCTGCCCGGCATCCAGCCCACGCCCTGCGGTCAGTAATAGTGCGCCCCAGTCGAGCAAGGCACCTTCAGCGAGAAAGACCACAAAACACAAGACACCGATAAAAATCACTGCACCGTGCGGTATTACAAATTGCGGGCCATCACGCTCGGCTGCTTCGAGTTCATGCAGCAGATTCGGGCTGGCAATCAGCAACATCAATGCGACCAGCAAGCTCAGGCAGATGCTGGCGGCCAGGACAGGCATGCCCAGCCACAACAGCAGGGCCATGGTGCCCGCACCAAGAAAACCACCGGCACTGAACATGCCATGAAAACCGGACATCAACGCGGCACCGCTGTTTTTTTCTACGATCACCGCCTGTATATTCATGGCCACATCCAGCGTACCTACCGAGGCACCGAACAGGAATAGTGTCAGGCCAAACAACAAGGGGCTGCTTACCACCGCCAGACATGGCAGAATCAGGCAAGTCAGCGCACCTGCTGCCAAGATCACCTTGCGGCAGCCAAAACGCGCGCACAGCATGCCTGTCATGGGCATGGCGCATAAAGAACCGCCGCCGAGACAGAGCAAGAGCAAACCCAGGGCAGCCTCATCGAGACCCAGTCTGTCTTTGGCATACGGCACCAGCGGCGCCCATGCAGAAACAACCAGGCCAGCTGCGAGGAAAGCGAGGCGGGTGGAAAGGCGATGTGCCGAGTCAGTTTTGTTGATAAGACTTGTTTTGCTTGAATGTTCAGACATGAAATAGTTTGGATGCTTGCCGTTTTCAACGGCAAAGAGATTGTTTAATGATGGAAGCGCATCTTGCCGTTAGAGACGCAGCTTGTTGTTCGTTCATGGCTCAGGCCGGGCCCATTTCCTTTCTATGGCCGCATACACGCCATTCGACTTGATCTGGCGCAGGCCCTGGTCGAGGGCGTTTGCATATTGCTGAGATTCCGGGCGGCGCTTGGAAAAACTCACGTACAGACTGTCTTCCAGCAGGATACCGGTTTGCTGGATTTTCCCTTTAAACTCATCAGGGTGGACGCTGCTCAGGTAATCTGCAATGCGGGTATAGATGAGGGAATAATCTGAGCGGCCAAGCAAGAGTTTGCGCAGGTTGGACATGTCATTTGGTGCGCTTTCACGGACGATGCGGGTATCGTTTTCAAATGCGCTGCCATAGGTATAACCATGGGTCACACCGATGATATATTTATTTAATTCCTGCACATTGATCTTGCTGACTCTTGATTGTGGGCTGTCTGTCCTGGCGTAAATGCCGACACTGGCCTTGAAGATGGCTTCCTTGTGGAAGATAAAATCCGGTTCCAGTGCAGTGTCTTTGAGGCTGTCGAAACAACCGAGCTCCTGCCCGCTTTTGACCAGCATCAGGCAGCGTGAATATGGGGTGGAGATGAATTTGACATCAACATTCACCGCCGCATAGGCAGCCTTGATGACATCGACGGCAAAGCCACGGTTCTGTCCATCCTTGACGGCAGAATACGGATACCAGCTATCCTCACCGACGAGCGTGATAGTTCCTGCCTGGCTGTGCATGCTACCCAGACTGGCGAAGCAGCACAGCAGGATGCAAATCATATTGTGCAAGTTTTTTTTGAAAAGCACTGCGTGTATTCTGATGTTAATGGAAACGAAACCACTTTCGTAAGTGTGCCACACATTCCCTATGCGAATGTTGATTAGGGCCGGAGTATAAGTAGTAATACCAATCATGCTATGCATGTGGATATACGGATATATTCGTATTAATATAGATATATCCTTGATATTTTTCGGTCTTCGTTCATTTCTGAGAAGACTCATGCAACATAAAACCCACTCCTGTCACCCTGCAACCAGACCCGCACTTAAACTTACCATTAAGCCTGTACTTAAAACCGCATTGAAGCCGGTATTGAAGCCGGTATTGAAGCCAATAACAGCGTGTTTACTGGCACTCTTTTACAGCCAGACCTATACCAGCACTGCCTTTGCCCAGACCGCAGAAAGCAAACCTGAAGCCGTTGTCATCACCGGTTCACGTATACCCCGCGCCAGCCTGGAAGGGCCAGCCGCAGTCACCATCATCACCGCAGAAGAAATCACCAGGCAAGGCTACAAGAATGTCTATGATGCGATCAATAACTCGGTACAAAACTCTGGCTTTACCCAGGGCGAAGATTTCGGCAATACTTTCACGCCTTCCGCCAATACCATTAGCCTGCGCGGTCTGGGGCCCAACCATACCCTGATACTGCTTGATGGCAGGCGTATGGCTGATTTCCCTATTGCTTATGAGGGCACGGTCAATTTTACCAATTTGGCGAATATTCCTTCGAATATTGTCGAGCGCATAGAAATTCTGAATGGTGGTGCGTCGGCAATTTATGGTTCTGATGCGATTGCCGGTGTGGTCAACATCATCCTGAAAAAACAAAGCCAGGGTTATAACCTGAATGTCAAACTCGGCGATACTGACCGCGGTGGCGGCAGCAACAAGCGCGTGCAACTCTCTGGCACCGCCAATGTTGATCAGTTGCGCAGCCTGTTCAGCCTGGAATACAGCGAGCGTGAACCACTGCGTGCGACCCAGCGTGATTTCATGGCGAGCCGCAGCACCCCCAGCGCAACCTTGTACCGCAAGGATATCAAGTCTGGCAAATACCTGGATCTCGGTGATGCCTGTAGCCAGCTCAGTGATCTTTTTGAAGGCACGCAAATCAGCTATAAAACCAGCAAGGGCAGTTATTGCGCCAGCCCACGCCTGAGCCCCATGCACTGGAGTGTACAAACAAAAAACCAGAGCCTGAATTTTTTCTCCAGCAGTAACCTGGATCTGAATGCTGACACGACTCTGTTCGCCGATATTTTACTGGGCAAGAACAAGACAGAAAACGATACCCGCTCGCCAAGCTGGGTATCGTCCTCGACCAACCAGAGCTATTTCTGGAACAAGAACAGCAATGCCTATGAAGCCTGGAGCAAAGTATTCGCACCGGAAGAAATCAATGGCGTGAACCGCTTCAACCGCCTTTGGGATGACCAGTCTGCTGGTATCAATCTCGGTATCAAAGGCGTGATCCCTGGCACGCACTGGAATTATGAAGCAGCTTATAGCGCTTCTGCTTACCGCAGCGAAAACGTGGCACCGCGTACGCTGGCCAATATAGACCAGTTTTTTCTGGGACCAAAACTAGGTCTGGATGCCGCAGGCATCGCCATCTATGCACCTGATCCAAAACGCCTGACGCAAAGACTGACACCGGCAGAATTTGACCAGATCACCTCGGCATCACGCAGCTCAGACAGTTCACGCACACAGACCCTGAGCCTGGCTGTCAACACTGAATTATGGAAACTGCCCGCAGGCGCTGTCAAGACTGCGGCCATTGCCGAGATAGGCCGCCAGAGTTTTGATAACCTGCCTGATCCAAAAATCAACCAGGGTGTGTTCAATACTGTCACCAAATCAGATGATGTGCGTGGCTCGCGCCAGCGTTATGCACTCGGTGCAGAAGTCTATGTACCACTGCTCAAGGAAGTCACTGCCAGCCTGGCTGGCCGCTACGATGATTATCACTTCGCTGGCCGCAAGGATGGCAAGCTGACCTATAACGGTGGCCTTGAGATTCGCCCTACCTCTGAACTCTTGTTACGTGCCAATTACGCCACCAGCTTCCGCGCACCGGACATGAACTATATCTTCAAGGCGCGTGGCACAGGTTATTATTCCAGCACCACTGACTATTACCGCTGCAAGGCTGAAGGCCAGGAACTCAAGGATTGTGATTATGCGAATTATTCACCAGGTGCCAACTATGTGCAGTTTGGCAGCCCCGACCTGAAGTCAGAAAAAGGCAAATCCTTTGGCCTGGGCGTGGTCTGGTCGCCGAGCAATCAGTTTGATGTCTCGCTCGATTACTGGAATATCAAAATCAGTGACATGGTGGTCAACCTCAGTGCCGACCAGCTCTTGCGCGATGAAGCTGATTGCCGCACCGGCAAGCGCGATATAGGCTCCAGCCTGTGTGCCGATACCATCAACCGCATCAAGCGTTATCCAAAAGATGCACTGAGCCATGCCGGTGAAATACAGGAGATCTGGGTCAACCCCATCAATGCGGCTTACCAGGCCACCAGCGGCATCGACATCAGCGGCAAGTATCAGCTCAAGACCAGCGCTTATGGCAGCTTCATCGTCAAGGCCAATTACAGCAAGACCCTGAGCAAAAAATCCAAGCAGTTTGAAGGCGATGCCCTGTATGATGATTTGGCCGACCTTGGCAACAGCGACTGGCGCGACAAGCTCATCACCAGCATCAACTGGGTAAAAGGAGATTTTTCCAATACCCTGACAGTCACGCGCTATGGCAAGATACCGAATGGCTCTGGCCAGTATTACCTGTCACCGACAGGCATCGCCAACTGGAGCACAGTCTATCAGGCCAATAAGAACCTGAGCGTTTCTGTCATCGTCAACAATGTCTTGAACAAGATCAAGTATGACTATAGCGGCGGCTGGCCTAACTACCCGGTTGGTTCATTCAGCCCGGTTGGTCGCCAGGGCTGGGTGGAAGTCAATTACAAGTTTGGCGCATGATGATTTAGTACTTATTGCTACTCTTCGGCCTGGAGAGTAGCAATCGCTGGCTGATGTACATTTCCCTTTCAATCTCCCACTGGCACGCGACATGGTCACCCCATGATGCAGGCATCCCTCAAAGATAGATCCTTCCACACCATCAGTGCTATAGATATTGCGTGCCGGAATGATGCAAGGAGCTATGGGCAATTTCGCACTGCGAGTGCACAAAAATTATTTTATTTCCACACTCATTTCTTAACCTTAACTGATACGATCAATGTGCACTATCACGATCTAATTGCAAATGTTAACGGTAAAAACTAACACTGTATCAAGAAGAAAAGTGCTGAAATGGACGACGTCTATACTGACTATTCTTTTACAGACACAAATGGGAAGCCTCGCCATGGCAGCAGAAGATGAAGTTTTTGAAATTCGATGCACACGAACTCGATCTCCAAATATATAGCGCAGGTGATTTTCGACTTTTGTATGCTGGCTCTCCTCATGAAATAGCAATAGGCAGAACGGCAAGGGAAAAAACTACGGAAGATGAAACGCGGTACCCCGGGTTTACCTCGGGTGATTATCGAGCCTTCGCTGGCCCGGTAGAAATGGAGTGGCGCTCAAAAGATGGCATTCATTTTAAACATACACTTGATCTGGCTTGCTGACGGTGGCAGACAGCCCTTCCAGCCGCATGCTGGCGCAGGACTCCAGCTGCTAAACCCACGTTGCAGGCATGTCTCCTTCATCTGGCCACATATCTTAGCTAAGAAAGACATGGCCTGCGTTTCAGGAAAATTAATCCAGAAAATTCACCCGTGCAAACTTGGCCTTGAAGTCTTCCGGCATTTCCACTACGCGTCCGGCACGGTAGTCAAAAAATACAAAGCCTGATTTCGCCATCGCAATGGCGGTCTGGTCTGCCGGACGGCTGATGCGGAAGGTAATGTCGCCACCATATTTGTTAAAGTCCATGACACCCACTTCAAACAATAGCTGGTCACGCGCATGGGCTTCGGCCTTGTACGTCGTTGCCAGGTCAGTCACGATGATGCCACTGCCACCAGCGGCAGTTTCGCGTATGCCAAAGTCATACAGGAAACGTGCCCGCGCTTCAGAAATCATGGAGATCATGGAATCATTACCGAGGTGGTTGGCACCATTGATGTCAGTCACCCTGACTGTCAATTGGGTAGTGAAATAATATTGGTCTTCGGGGAAATGCAGTTGCAGACGGGCCATGATAGGGAGTAAGACTGGGAAAGCCTTATTTTACCGCGAAGACCTGAATATGCCCGCAAATCGGTGACCATAGCTGACCATTGTTGACCATCAGTGGCTACTACGATGCTAATCCGGCATCAATCCAGTATCTTGGCACCCAAAGCCACGGAAGCGCTTTGTATCAGCCCATTTTTAATTTCATAAATCGCGATCATTTCCATGCGCCCTGTGCCTTCAGGAAAAGTACGCGCGACTTCTTCATGATCAATGACGATGTGACCTATCACTTCACGGCGTATGAGCCTGGCGTGCAGATTGGGTTCAGCAAAGCGCACCGCCATGCGT
Organism: Undibacterium sp. Ji42W; assembly: GCF_049340405.1. Taxonomy (NCBI): domain Bacteria; kingdom Pseudomonadati; phylum Pseudomonadota; class Betaproteobacteria; order Burkholderiales; family Oxalobacteraceae; genus Undibacterium; species Undibacterium sp. Ji42W. The sequence goes on along the minus strand of NZ_JBMPOV010000003.1, from coordinate 319,899 downwards.
GGGCGTATTTCTGCGTGGCCTGTTGCCAGCAACTTGCCCGGAAATTCAAATTGTTGCGCATCGACAGCATAGGTCTTGAGTATGGCTTCGATATCGCGGGCATTGTAGGCATCGAGCTGCGCCTGGACGACGGTTTCAGGACTCAGGTCATTGTTGGTTGTCATGGTTTCAGGTAATCCTATTACAGTAAATGCGCCAGGCGGGCGGGTGTGGGATCAGTACTCAAATCACCATCAGGCAAATGGGCCATCACCGCTTCTACCGTTGGCTGCGTCAACAATGACGCTAATACTGCTGCATGCGGCTCTGCCCAGACACCTGCGAAATCTTGCTCGCCTGGCATGGCAATAGCAAAGGCCAGCTGCTCTTTTGGCGGACAAAATTCTGCATCCACGCCCTGCTTGTTGCCACGCGCATCCAGCCGGTACCAGCCATGTTCTGGCAAGTAGGCCGCGTTTAGCCCGTGCAGGCAAAATGGTGGTTCCGTGCCTATGGTCAGGCGTTGATAACACAGGCCTGCGGGGATGCCATTGGCACGCAGCAGGGCAGCCAGCAAATGACTCTTGGCATAGCAATAACCGGTGCCATGCTTCAGCACATCAGATGCCTTGCAGGTCACAGGATTTTGGTGGTAATCCCAGCTATGTTTGATCTGGTCGCGCACAAAATGAAAACAGCGTCGTGTGACTTCAACCTGATCACCACCGACGGCAGCCAGTTGCCGTGCCTGTGCCAGTACGGCGGGATGTTGCCAGTCTATGTAGATGCTGCTTGCCAGAAATTCTTCCATGCATGTTTCCGTAAATTAGATGCTACATTAAAATCAGATTTTATAAGCCATGCCCACCGAGGCGGGGGCCGTATGTTTGAAACCAAATTGCGCATACAGATCTTGCGCCGGACCATCAGCAATGAGGCTTACATAGGCTGACTCTGGCGCATTTTTTTGCAGGTAATGCGTGATCTCGCGCATGATCATCTTGCCCAGGCCCTTGCCCTGATGCTCTGGCAAGACTGCGATATCGACGACATGAAATGAAGTGCCACCATCACCAACAACACGCCCCATGCCAACGACCAACTCGCCCTGCATGATTTGCACGGCAAACAGACTGGCTGGCAAACCACGCGCCGCCGCTTCTACTGTCTTTGTGCTTAAACCGGATGCCTTGCGCAAGTGGCAGTAGGTGGCAATATCAGGGATGGCGGCAACCGCCTGGTAAGTGTTTGTGCTCATGCTGTTCTTCAAATTAATTTTTACACTGGTTTGTTCATTTCAATGAGCAGAGAAATTTATCACAGATAGGCAAGGAATGTGTGCCAGTACCCAGTAGGGTGCGCCATGCGCACCGGTTCGTATCAACCCCAATAGTTCGCCCAGGACATCTACGCTGGTTTAAAGACATGGCAATGGTGCGCATGGCGTACCCTACAAAAATGTCAAATCCCCTTCAATCAGAAAAAATTAAACAAAAGACATATAAATCCCCACCAAAAACCCAAATAAAATACTGGCCCAACCAGCCCACAGGCATAAAACGGGTTTACAATCCAGCCAAACCAAAGACTTTGCTTTCCTGGAATTTGCCTATGATTAATGTCTTCGTCTTGCACAATGGCCGCCTGAGCCAGATCAATGTGGAAAACCGCGCTGATCTTGAAAATACCCTTCCTATCTGGGTCGATCTGACTGACCCCAATGAAGAAGAGCGTGAATGGGTAAAAAGTATCTATGGCGTGACCTTGCCGGGCGAAGACGAGGTCAAGGATATCGAGGCATCGGCACGTTATTACGAAGCCGATAATGGCGACTTGCATCTGCGCACCGATTTCTTGATTGACGATGATGATGAGCCAGCGCGTACAGTGACGGTGGCCTTTATTTTGGCGCGCGATATTTTATTTTCTGTCCACACCATAGACCTGCCAGTGTTCCGCCTGGTGCGCATGCGTGCACGTTCACGGCCCGGCTCTATCGCTGATTACAAGGATGTGCTGCTCGACCTGTATGCGACAGATGCAGAATATTCTGCGGATGCGCTTGAAGGCATCTATCAAAACCTGGAAGACGTCAGCCGCAGTGTACTGCAAAAAAACTTCAGCGATCAGGATGCCGCCGCCGCGCTGAACTCGATTGCAGTAGAAGAAGATTTGAATGGCCGCATACGCCGCAATATGATGGACACCCGCCGCGCTGTCAGCTTTTTGATGCGCGGCCGTTTGCTCAATGCCGACCAGTTTGAAGAAGCACGCCAGATTTTGCGTGATATAGAATCGCTGGATGGTCATACTTCCTTCCTGTTCGACAAGATCAACTTTTTGATGGATGCGACCGTTGGTTTCATCAACATCAACCAGAACAAGATCATCAAGATTTTCTCGGTCGCCAGCGTGGCCTTCTTGCCGCCTACCCTCATCGCCAGTATCTATGGGATGAACTTCAAGGGCTGGTTCCCGGAACTGGACTGGCAACTCGGTTACCCGTTCGCACTGGCGCTGATGCTGGCTTCTGCAATTACGCCGTTCTGGTACTTCCGCCGTCGCGGCTGGCTCAAATGACAGGACTTACGCAAAATCGCTCCAGCTGCGTTGCAGCTCCAGTAGTTAGTAAAATTCGGTACTAAAGTACTGTCTTCGTCGCCGCGGTGTAGTCGGGGTTTCAGGGAACATGTTGCCCGCCGACGTAACGGGCATCCCTTGCAAGGGATGCCTCTTAAAGCAATAGCCTTGCTGGGACAATTTTGCATAAGTCCTATTAAAAACAGATTTTAGGAAGAAAACATATGCCTGCCATCGCTCTTGGTCACTACAATCTGCGCGGCGACCGTGCCACGCTGGAAAAGCTTAAGGATTTTTATATACGCTATGTGGGCCTGACAGAAGGTCCCCGGCCACTGAAGAGCTTTGGCTATTGGTTATATGCCGGTAGCCGCGATGTCTTGCACCTGTCAGAAAACCGTCCGGGTGAAACGCGCCAGACTGCATTGAAAACCGGCTTCGACCATGTCGCTTTTGCCTGTACGGATTTGCCTGCCATGCTGGAAAAATTGCAGGCCGATGGCATTGTGTATCGCCATGCCACGGTGGAAGCATCAGCAGGTTTTGCAACCCAGCACCAGGTATTTTTTAGTGACCCTGAAGGCAATGGCATAGAGCTTAATTTTTCTGAGAATGTTTGAGTAAGACTTGTTGCCTGCTTCATCAACGCACAATCGTCGCAATATATGTTTGCAGGGTGCATTACAACGCGCCCTACGATCTTCGATATCCTGTAGGGTGCGCCGTGCGCACCGATTGTGAACACCGCCCACGGTGCTGCGCGTGCGTCAAGCGCACCCTACTTACGTCCCCTGCACAATCGATCAAACAGGTTTAATATAAGAAATCGCCACTACTGACGAATCTTAACCATGTTCAAGATACGCGAAATCGATCATCTGGTCCTACGGGTAAAAGACCTGGACAGCATGCTGCATTTTTATTGTGATGTACTGGGATGCGCTACCGAACGCAGGCAGGAAGAGATTGGCCTGACGCAGTTGCGTGCAGGCAGGTCACTGATAGACCTGATAACGGTTACATGTAAACTGGGCCGCATGGGTGGTGCAGCACCTGGTAAAGAAGGCCGCAATATGGACCATCTGTGCCTGCGCGTTGAGCCGTTTGATCTGGTCAGCATACAAGCCCATCTGCAAAAACATGGCGTCACCGTTGGCGAAGTCGGCCAGCGTTATGGGGCCGAAGGGGAAGGCTTATCAATCTACATCAGTGACCCGGAAAGTAACGTCGTCGAATTGAAAGGGCCGCCAGATACAGTATGAAGCTGCCAACAAACCGGGATATTGCTAGGATTTACCTGCCTGATCTGGCTCTTCCAAATGCTGATAAATCTCTTGCAAGATACTTCTCAATTGCCTGATCTTCCCCTCCCCTACCAGCGTTGACAGGTAAGCCTCACCCTGTCTGGATAATTCTATACTGGCGTTCACAACCTTCTCTCCCCGCGCTGTCAGCCTGACGATATTGGCGCGCTTGTCATGCGGGTCAGGTGCTATCTCCAGCAGGCCTGCAGCCTGCATCTGATCAACCAGATAGCCCATACTTTGCTTGGTCATGCCGGCGCGTGCCGCCAGATCAACCACTCGCGCCAAACCACTTTTGCAAGCAATGACGTTACCGCTGGAGGAGTTTTATTTTTCATTGATGAAACTGTCACCTGGAGTATTAAATCGAATGTGAATACCTTCGGCAGTGTAAACAAGCCCACGCTTTTTGCCTATAAATTTCAGGATAACGAAACTGTAGAGTGTGCAATCTTTCAATCGCCTCATCATCTTAGTTACAATAATTAAATAACTTAGTTGCATTTTATATTTAAGTAGACTATTCTGTATTCAAGCAGAGGGAAAATGCTGCCGCTCATCTACATAAATGAACCCAAAACAACTCTGCGTACTTGAAACAAAAAAAAGGAATAGCCATGTTCAGCATCAAATTCATCAAGTTCCAGCCCACTACCTATGTGCTGCAATTTAAGAATGGTCATATCAGACGCGAAGGTGCGGGGCTGGCTTTCTTTTACTATGCTCCGACAACCACCATGCTCGCCATCCCTATGGCGAGTACCGATACACCTTTTATCTTTGAAGAAAACACAGCTGATTTTCAGACTGTCACGGTGCAGGGGCAAGTCACTTACCGCATCAGCGATCCGCAAAAGGTAGGCGCACTGCTCAATTTCGCCATCAATCCAGTGACGCAACAATACATTTCAGATGACCCGCAAAAACTCCCACAACGCATCGTCAACCTGGTGAAAGTGTTGACACGTAAGGGCTTGCAAAGCCTGGCCCTGCGTGACGCCCTGAAAGCGGCTGATACGCTGGGTTCTGCGGTGACCATGGCAGTACGCGACAGCAAGGAATTGCAGGCACTGGGGGTGGAGTTGCTAGGATTGAGTTTTCTGGCCCTCAAACCCACGCCAGAAGCAGCCAAGGCACTGGAAGCGCAGGCGCGCGAACAAATCCTCAAATGCGCGGATGATGCCATTTATGAACGCCGCAATGCCGCCGTTGAACAAGAGCGCCGCATACGCGAGAATGAGTTGAATACCGAAATCGCTGTCGAAAGCAAAAAACGCCAGATACGCGAGACCCAGATGGAAGCAGAAAAAAGCATACAACAAAAGCAAAGCGAACTGAAACTCGCCCAGGTACAAGCCAAAATCGCAGAAGAAAACCAGCAAACCACGCTCGTCAAACTATCGACAGAAAATGCCAGGGCAGAAGCCGACAGCCGCGCCTATGCTGCACAAACTCTGATGAATGCCTATAACGGTGTTGATCCTAAAGTCTTGCAGGCCCTGTCCATGAGCAATATGCAATCCGGCCAGTTGATCGCCCTCGCCTTCCAGGAACTGGCAGAAAAAGCGGGCTCCATAGGCCAGTTGAATATCACACCAGACCTGTTGCGTGAATTGATGAACCAGCCTGGATGAACCGGGGAAATAATATGAGCAGCATCGGCAACAGTACCAGTATCTCAGCGCGCCTGACAGAAAACAAAATCATCCTGATCACCCGCAAGACCAGGCTGGAAGAACTCATTGTCAAGTACAACACGGTCGGTCAGGCGCGATTTTACATAGAGCATCTGGGTGGTGATTTTGCCGCCTACCAGGCTGAGCATGACAATTACCTGGCCTGTGTCAGTGCGGCAGAAATCAGTCTCACGCAAATTGCACGTCTGCAAAAGATAGATCGCAGCTTTTTGCCTAACATGATCTTTGGCCGCGACGATATCATCATCGCCCTCGGACAGGACGGCCTGGTCGTGAACACCATGAAATATCTGGATGGCCAGCGCCTGATAGGCATCAACCCTGATGTGCAGCGCTGGGATGGCGTACTGCTGCCTTTCCAGGTCAGGGATTTACCCAAAATCGTCCCCGAAGTACTGCAACAGCGCCGCCCGGTGCGCGAAGTCACCATGGCCATGGCCAGGCTGAACAACGGCCAGACCATGCTGGGCGTGAACGACATCTTCATCGGGCCCAAATCCCATATCTCTGCGAGCTACACCATACAACTGCAAGAACGCCAGGAACGACAATCATCGAGCGGCATCATCATCTCTACCGGCATGGGTTCCACAGGCTGGATGAAGAGCATACTGACAGGTGCAGCAGCCCTGCACGAGCAGATTGATGATCCGCGTCAGATGATATACAACATCGCCACCGAGCCGCTGACACACACCGCAGACTGGGATACCCGCGAACTGATGTTCGCCGTACGCGAACCCTTCCCCAGCAAGACTTCATCTGCGACTTTAGTCCGTGGTCAAATCCAGGAAGACAGCAAGCTGCAAGTCACCTCCCTGATGCCGGAACATGGGGTCATCTTCAGCGATGGCATAGAAGCGGATTACCTGGAATTTAACGCAGGCCTGACGGCAGAGATAGGCGTTGCCGATAGACGCGGTTATCTGGTGGTGTAGTCAATCAGATGCGCCATGCGTACCAAATTTTCCTCCCGTATTTACACCGCGTTTGTACATATTAGTGCGCGCGGGGCTCGCAACAGGTTAATAGTTGTGCAGGAATCTCTCTTTTATTCAAAATAAAACTAAGATAGTTGCAATTAAATACTAACAAGATTAATATCTGTTGATAGAACTACTTAACGCAAGCTTTGAGCGTGCCAAGAATGGAATAAATCATGGGTATCACTTTAGAACAACGCTATCTCGGTACACTGGCTGGCCTGGCCTGCGGTGATGCCGTAGGTACGACGGTAGAATTCTCAGCACGCGGCAGTTTCACACCTGTGACTGACATGGTTGGCAAGGGCCCTTTTGGCTTGCTGCCTGGTGAGTGGACAGACGACACCTCGATGGCATTGTGCCTGGCAGAAAGCCTGCTGACGAAAGATGGCTTCGACGCCAAAGACCAGATGGGACGTTACCTGAACTGGTGGAAATGGGGTTACCTGAGTTCTACCGGTATCTGCTTTGACATAGGCAATACCGTTCGTGCTGCCCTGTCGCGCTATGCTAGCAGCGGTGAACCCTACGCTGGCGCAGAACATCCCAGCACGGCTGGCAATGGTTCATTGATGCGGCTTGCCCCGGTCGTGATGTTTGGTTACCCGGATATACCAGCAGCCATCCACTATGCAGGAGAAAGTTCACGCACCACCCACGCCGCGCCAGAAGCCATACAAAGCTGTCAGTTGCTGGCGGCGATACTGTGCAAGTTGTTTGCCGGATGTAGCAAGGCTGACTTATTTACGGACCTGTCTTTCACGCCGACCGAGCCAAAAATCGTAGCTCTCAGCAAAGCTGGTTTCATTGATAAAGACAGTACACAAATATGCGGCAGCGGTTATTCGGTTGAATCCCTCGAAGCCTCGCTATGGTGCTTCATGCACACCGACAGCTTTGAAAGCGCCATCCTCACCGCTACCAACCTGGGTGACGATGCAGATACCACAGCCGCCATCACAGGGCAAATTGCCGGTGCCTATTACGGGGTAGAAGGCATCCCTGCAAAATGGCTGGAGCGCCTCGCCATGCGCGAAGAAATATTGCGCATGGCGCGGGACTTGTATGAGAGGTTTGGTAGGAGAGACATTTCACCAGCAAGAGAGTCAGCATGAAAGAATGCACAGGAGACTTATTGGTACTCGCCCTGCAAGGGGAGTTTGACGTTATCGTCCATGGCTGCAATTGTTTTTGCAATATGGGCGCTGGCATCGCCAAGAGCATCAAAAAACAGTTCCCTGAAGCCTATACAGCAGATCAAACCACCTTGCCTGCCGATCATGCCAAGCTGGGCAGCTATAGCCAGGCCAGGATACAAAGAGGCGACAGGCAGTTTGTCATCCTCAATGCCTATACCCAATTTGACTGGCGTGGTCAGGGGGTGAAAGCCGACTATGCAGCAATACGCAAGGCATTTGCCGCAATACGTAAAGAATTCGATGGCTTGCGTATTGCGTATCCATTGATATGTGCTGGCCTTGCTGGTGGCGACTGGGTAAAGATTGCAGCCATCATTGAAGAAGAACTGGATGGCATGGATCATACGCTTGTGCGGTTTGATGTCATTTAATGCCATTTGAAACCCGATTACTCTTGCAAGATGATGATGACGCAATGCGATCCATAACTATCCAGAAAGAGGCTATGCCAGTTTCAGCATCTGATGCAATCGCGGGCTGCCTGATGGGCGGCGCAGTAGGCGATGCCATGGGCTTGCCGTTTGAAGGCCTATCGCCACGCAGGATAGCGCGTTTGCGTAAAGGGTCACTACGATATCGTTTCTTCTTTGCTCATGGCATGATCAGTGATGATACTGATCACGCGATCTTTGTCACGCAGGCGCTGATCAAGAGCAAGGGAGATATCGGTAAATTCAAGAAGTCTCTGTCTTGGCGTTTGCGCCTTTGGTTGATATGCCTGCCTGCGGGCCTAGGGTTTGCTACCCTGCGAAGCATCATCAAGCTGTGGCTGGGGTTTACAAACAGCGGAGTCTACTCGGCTGGCAACGGCCCCAGCATGCGCAGCGCCATGATAGGAGCTATACTCTCAAATGACGCCTCAGCACGCAATGCCCATGTACAGACATCTACCCTGCTTACGCATACTGACACCAAGGCTTTTACTGGTGCACTGGCGATTGCCGAAATCGCAGCACGATTGGTCAATCAGACATGGCAAACCAGGCCTTCTCTGGATGAATTGATTAACCTGCTGAACAGTTTGTCAGACGACACTGAATGGCAAGCTGCCGTTAAAGGCATACAAGAATCTTGTCTTGCACCCGATCCTGCATTAATTGCGCAAAACCATTTTGGCGGCAAGCATGGCATCTCGGGCTACACCATGCATACGGTGCCATTCGCCATCATTGCCTGGTACCGGCATTTTGGCAGCTATCACAATACGATAGACGCAGTGGTAAATGCTGGTGGAGATGTAGATAGCGTAGCCGCTATTGCAGGTGCATTGGCAGGTGCCAGTGTAGGGCTAGCTGGCATCCCGCAAGAGTGGCGTGATGGTTTGATGGACTGGCCACATAGCCGCCAATACTTACAGATATTGGCTAGCAAGGTGAATGATCCTGAAGTGAAAGCCGGGCTACATTTTTCTTTTTGGCTATTTCCACGCAATATTATTTTTTTGGTGATTGTTTTACTGCATGGTTTCAGGCGTTTACTGCCGCCGTATTAGCACGCAGGTTGGGCCGGGCCTCGCCAGGCTACGCTTCACCAGTCCAACACTCACGCTTTGATGAATATGCTTATTCATAAGCAATGAAGTCTCTATCTATCCTACATTGTTTTGAGGAAGACTTTGTTTTACTTTCAACGCGTCGATAAGTACAGATCGATTTAAAAAATGAATTTTTTTGGAAGTGGGCGTACCTCGGATTGCCATTCCACAAAAAACTACTTTTGATATTTCATTTGAGTTTGCAACAATTGTGAAAACTGGAGCTCCACTAAAACCACTAAAGGTCGACAATCCAAATGTATCTGATATTTCCAACTCGTGAATAAAATTTTGCGACTCGCCCAGATAATTTCCTCTGAGTATTATTCGCTCATTGCAAATCATTGATTCGTCATTTTGAATAAAATTCTTTTCTTCTGGATATCCTAATAAGAAAAAATTCGAGTTATCTTTGCAAGCTAGCCAATCTTCTAAATCGTCTGATAAGCGAATAAAAGACATCAAAGGAAAATCTTGATTACCAATTTTGGAAGTGTCTACTGCAATTACTGCAATGTCCACAAAATCGTCGTCTGCGGACGCTTCTGAAACAAAAAAAACATCCTTTAAAGGAAGAAATCTTGAGCATTGATCCGATGGAAATATACAAATCGGACCAAGTGATTCAGGTCTAAGGGAGTGGCGAGTTGTTATTACAAAGGGTTTCCCATTGAATTCGGCCAGAAATACTGTGCCACTCAAAGAATACGGAAATTCTGAAATTCCGGTTTCAAAAACTAGTGGCTGAACAGCAGAAGCTATTATTTCAATTATAGGATTTTGATTTAACATTTTTCTAAAAAACAATTCCTCTCCCAATTGAATAGAAATTTAACTTGCTCAGAGGTATTCATTACTATTGAAACTTCACTTCCTCATTTAATGAGTACTTTTATCAAGCGCCCAATGTTGGGCTGATAAAGCGTAGCCCAACCTACGAGATTGCAAACACATGATTAACTAACCAGGGGCACAAACTACGGCTGCCCCTCAATGCGCCTCTTCCCAATTCCCCCCCACGCCCACTTCAGCCAATAAAGGCACATCCAGCTTCGCCACGGTCGCCATCAACTCTGGCAGTTTTTGCTTGACCAGTTCCAGCTCGGCCTCTGGCACTTCTAGCACCAGTTCATCGTGTACCTGCATAATCATTCTGGATTGCAGCTTGTCTGTCTCCAGCCAATTTTGCACGGCGATCATGGCGAGTTTGATGAGGTCAGCTGCTGTGCCTTGCATGGGGGCGTTGATCGCTGCGCGCTCTGCTCCGGCGCGGCGGGGGCCGTTGGGGGAATTGATTTCTGCCAGCCACAGGCGGCGGCCGAAGACGGTTTCTACATAGCCGTGGGCTTTGGCCTTGGTGCGGGTGTCGGCCATGTATTGGGCGACGCCGGGGTAGCGCTGGAAGTATTTGTCGATGTAGCTTTGCGCAGCTGATCGTTCTATGCCGAGGTTGCTGGCGAGGCCAAAAGCGCTCATGCCGTAGATGAGGCCAAAGTTGATGACCTTGGCATAGCGGCGCTGCTCACTCGTTACTTCTGTCAACGGTACGGCAAAAATCTCGGAAGCCGTGGCGCGGTGAATGTCTTCGCCATTGGCAAAGGCGGCCAGCAGACTGGCATCACCAGAGATATGGGCCATGATGCGCAATTCGATTTGCGAATAGTCGGCAGAGATGATGACATTGCCCGGCCCTGCCACAAAGGCTTCGCGTATGCGACGGCCTTCGGCAGTGCGCACGGGGATGTTTTGCAAATTGGGGTCATTCGATGACAGGCGGCCAGTGACGGCCACGGCTTGCGCATAATTGGTGTGGACGCGGCCTGTGCTGGCGTTGACCATCTTGGGCAATTTATCGGTGTAGGTGGATTTGAGTTTGGCCAGGCCACGGTATTCAAGCAAGACTTTGGGCAGGGGGTAATTCTCGGCCAGTTTTTGCAAGACTTCTTCATCGGTCGATGGTGCGCCGGAAGGCGTTTTCTTGACGACAGGCAGGCCCAGCTTGCCAAAGAAAATCTCACCCAGTTGTTTGGGTGAATTCAAATTGAAGGGTTGCTCAGCCAGTTCATAGGCCTTGTTTTCGAGTTCAATGAGGCGCTTGCCAATTTCATGTGACTGGACATCGAGCAGGTCTTTGTTGATGTGCACGCCATTGCGCTCTACCTTTTGCAAGACGACCGAGGTCGGTATTTCTATCTCGCGATAAACGCGCAGCAAATTGGCATCCGGCTCTATCTCTGGCCACATGGCCAGGTGCAGTTGCAGGGTGATGTCGGCGTCTTCAGCCGCATAGGTGGTGGCGCGTTCTATGTCTACCTGGTCAAAGCAGATCTGGCTTGCGCCTTTGCCACAGACTTCTTCAAAACTGATGGTCTTCTTGCCGAGATGGCGCATGGCGAGGCTGTCCATGTCATGCGATTTATGCGATTCAAAGACATAGGATTGCAGCAGGGTGTCATGGACTATGCCGCGCAAATTCACGCCCTGGTTGGCAAAGATGTGGCTGTCATATTTGAGGTTTTGTCCGACCTTGGCTTTGCTGTCGTCTTCCAGCCATGGCCTGAGTTTATCCAGCACCAATGCCTTGGGCAATTGATCAGGCGCGCCAGGGTAGTTGTGGGCGACCGGTATATAGGCTGCATGCCCTACTTCGCAACATAGCGAGATGCCGACCATTTGTGCCGTCATCGGGTCCAGTGAAGTGGTTTCCGTATCCACCGATGTCAGCGTCGCAGCATTAATGCGGGCCAGCCACTCATCCAATGCGGCTTCGGTCAGGATGGTCTCATAGTTCTGTTGAACTGGCGTAGCGGGACTGTCAGTGTCTGTCGCATCATCATTGAACAAACCAGCCTGCACTGAATTACTGCCACTGGTGGCTGCTTTGGCGGCAGGTAGCGGCGTCGCACCGGCAGTAGCGTCACCAGTCAGTTCACGCAGCCAGGTCTTGAAGCCCCAGCGGCCGGCAAAGCCAACCAGTTCTGTCTTGTCTTCTTCTTTGGCGATCAGGCTGTCTTGTATGGACGTGTAATGTCCGGTCAGGTCGCAATCGGTCTTGACGGTGATCAGCACACGGCCTTGTGGCAGCCAGTCCAGCGCACTGCGCAGGTTGTCGCCCACTACACCCTTGATCTTGTCGGCATTGGCGATGACACCATCCAGGCTGTCGTATTCAGCCAGCCATTTAACGGCGGTCTTGGGGCCGCATTTGGCAACGCCAGGTACGTTATCGACGGTGTCGCCTATCAATGTCAGGTAATCGACGATGCGGTTGGGTGGCACGCCAAATTTGGCCAGCACGGCGGGCTCGTCGAGCTTTTCATTGCTCATGGTGTTGATCAGGGTGACATTAGCATTGACCAGTTGCGCCAGGTCCTTGTCACCGGTAGAGACGATGGTGTTCATGCCCAGCTTGGTGGCTTCTACTGCCAGTGTGCCGATAACGTCATCAGCCTCTACCCCTTCGACCATCAGGATAGGCCAGCCCATGGCCTTGACGGCGATGTGGATGGGTTCTATCTGCAGGCGCAAATCGTCAGGCATGGGCGCGCGCTGGGCCTTGTATTCAGCATACAGGTCGTCGCGGAAGGTTTTGCCTTTGGCATCAAACACACAGGCGATGTAGGCTGCCGGGTAATCAGTACGCAAACGGCGTAACATATTGATCATGCCGTGTATGGCACCCGTTGGCTCGCCTTGTGCATTACGCAGGTCGGGCAGAGCATGGAAGGCGCGGTACAGATAGCTAGAGCCATCAACTAACAAGAGAGTATTTTGCATATGAACGGAAACAGAAAAGATGTAACGAGGTTGCGCCAGATTATCGATCAGGAAAAAGCAACTTCGCTGAAAGCGCGGGAATCATGGCATATGTTCACGATTATGGCAGAATTTATCGAGTCCACCGAGAGGCTTTCATCGATCCGCCCTGCAGTGACGATTTTTGGGTCTGCCCGTACCAAGGATGACCACCCTGATTATGTCAAATGCGTGGATTTATCGCGTCGTTTGTCGGACGAAGGTTTTGCTGTCATCTCTGGCGGTGGCCCCGGCATCATGGAGGCTGCCAACAAGGGCGCTTTCGAGGGGGCATCGCCCTCAGTCGGCCTGAATATAGAATTGCCACATGAGCAACGTAGTAATCCCTGGCAAAACATCAGCCTCTCCTTCCGTCATTTTTTTGCGCGCAAGGTGGCTTTTGTCAAATATGCCGATGCCTATGTGGTTTTCCCTGGTGGCTTTGGCACTCTCGATGAAGTCAGTGAGGTCTTGACACTGATACAAACCGGCAAGACCCGCAACATCCCGGTGATTTTGGTAGGCACTAGTTTCTGGCAAGGTTTGCTGGACTGGATCAGGGTGCAAATGGCAGGCAACGGCATGATCAACCATGATGACCTCAACCTAGTACAACTCATCGATGAACCAGCCAATATCGTCGATGCGATTTTTGCGTTTTACGAAGCCAGGGATATTAATCTGACTGAGGAGCAAAGACAGAAGATGCTGTATTTGTAGGATAAATTTGGTAGGGTGCGCCGTGCGCACAGTTCGTGCAGCTTACGCAAAACCGGTGCGCACGGCGCACCCTACCAGGATTTTGAAGCCCCAAATCATTTAACTTCTATTTGTTTTTTACAGCCCCCTGCTCTACCTGCGGAAAACTCTGTATCACCTCACCTTTGTCATGCAGGAAATTCAACATGGCCTGGGCCTTCTGGTGTCACCAGCATCATGATGCGCGGCTTGCCTTTGGCGTTGGCCATGATGATGGCAGATGATTTGCCATGGGTCTTGCCGATGAACATGCGGTTGGTTTGCTGGCCGCCGGCGTCCTTCCATTTCTGCAGCAGCGCATTTTTTTTGCATCTGCGTTTCTATGCGCCGAAGGTATAATTATTAGACCCATGCGCGCACACTCTTAGCAGCCTTCTGAAAAATTTTATCAATGCAGCTTTTGCAGTGCTCCAGAAACTACATGACTACCGGACAATGACTACCAACCAGTTCCCGCAAATTAATTCTGCATTATTCTCCCATGAACGCCTGCTATGGTCAGGCCAGCCGCGCCAGGGCATGATGTTCCAGTTCACTGATTTGTTCATGGTGCCCTTCAGCCTGCTATGGGGTGGCTTTGCGCTATTTTGGGAATACAGCGTCATCACTTCTGGCGCTCCCCTGTTTTTTTGCTTGTGGGGCATCCCTTTTGTACTGATAGGTTTGCACATGATAGGGGGCCGCTTCTTTCTTGAAGCAAGGCAAAGAGCTGGCACTTATTATGCCGTCACCAGTGAACGCATACTGATCGTCTCCGGCCTGTTCAACAGCAATCTGAAATCACTGGACCTCAAAAACCTGGGTGAAATCAGCCTGACTGAGGCTAAAGAGGGCGAAGGCAGTATCGTGTTTGGCAATAACCCACTGGCAACCCTGTTTGGCGGACTCTCAAGCCTGCCTGGCAGGATGAATGCGAAGACGATGACGCAGTTTCAATCCATCGCCGGGGCGAAACAGGTATTTGAGTTGATACATCAGGCCAAGAGGATGGCTTAAGGTATTCACCAACTGAAGAAACCGCTGGCGTGTTCAGCAATATTCATCCTTGAGAATCTTCATACGAGTCAATAGCCTTGTTGAGGATGATTGAGTGATGCCCATTTGCTATACATGCCAGATAATAGTTGATTACCAGTATGGTCAACTAATTTCTTAAATGCGCTTTTCGCATCCTCAAGTAACCATCCAGGGCTATTTAATACCTCCCAAGCCAGCTGATAATCACTATTACTGATTGCGTCACTGAAACTTGCACTGAGATCAAAGTTCAATTGCATCCCGTTGCTGGCTAAGTCAAAGCCGGTCTTCCCATACGTAGTTCCACCTTGGCGGTTCTGAAGATATTTTGGAACACCCGATCTGAAGACATCCAGTCTCAAATAATTTTGTTCGTCGATTGTTTGTAAGCTATTGAATTCATCGACGCCCAATAAGCTGCACAACTGATAAATCTCACTAGAAATATCTGAATCTTCTTCCAAATAATCTTGTAAAGACCTTCTAGCTAAGTAATAACAGAACTGCTTTTCATTGAGGCCGATTTCAAAAAGTTCAGAGTCATCAATCATCAAGTCAACAAAACTAAGGAACATCTGATTAAGTTCTAATTTTCTTAAACTTCGAAACCAAGTGCTACTCATTCATAAAACATGCTCACAAGAGCATGTTTTTTAGTGGGAATTGGGACAGATTTCTCCGAATTTCCCTTGTTCTTGCGCGATTTCTCGCGCAATCGGCACACTATGCCCCTTGCATGTGCATCAAGCGCCTGCGGACCATGAACAGATTCGCTAGCGCACAAGTGACAAACAAGCGATGCGCGTTCTTCTGCAATCCGCGATAACGCACCTTCGCAAATCCAAACACGCGCTTGATGATCCCAAAGGCATGTTCTACCTTGGCCCGGATGCTTGACTTGCGACGGTTGGTCAGACGTTCTGCATCTGTTAATGCATGACTGCGTGTAGCACGGCAGTTAGTAAAATCTTTCACCTTGGGTGCCTTACTACGCGCAGCCTGCTTTTGGCCCAGGTAGGCGGAATCACCCCAATAACGCGTCTCTTGTCCGTGCAGCAGGTCCGGTAATACCTGGCTGTCATGAACATTGGCACCCGTTGCGACAACGCTGTGTATCAATTTGGTCTTGCTGTCCACACCAATGTGTCCCTTCATGCCGAAGTGCCATTGATTCCCTTTTTTGGTTTGACGCATTTCCGGATCACGTTCTCCCTCTTTATTCTTGGTCGAAGACGGGGCAGCAATGATGGTGGCATCAACGATAGTGCCGCCCGACACCTTCATCCCACGCTCTTGCAAATGACGGCCTACTTCCTCAAAAATACGTTTGCCAAGTGCATGCCGTTCCAGTAAGTGCCGAAATTTACACACCGTCGTTTCATCAGGAACAGGCTCGCTGCCCAGGTCTATGCCGACAAAACTGCGCATGGAAACTGATTCGTACAAGGCTTCTTCAACGGCTGGATCAGACAGGTTGAACCATTGCCGCAGGAAGTAGATGCGAAGCATACGCTCTACACCTACCGGCGGACGTCCGTTTCCAGCCTTCGGATAATGAGGCTCAACCAGCTCGCACAGCATTGACCAGGGCACAGCCTGATTCATCTCGGACAGAAATACCGCCCGCTTCGTCGTCTTCGCGTAACGTTCAAAGCTTCCTTGGGCAAATGTAGTCTGTCTCATGGCTTTAATCATTGACGGTGGATGATGCTTCTATTAACGTTTCTGAATCAGATTGCGTTTACTTAATCAGAGATTCCCTAACTTTAGAATCAACGATGTCATACAAAAACGCACCAAAATACTGAAAGGACCCAATTGAATTTGCAATGGGTATAAGGGCAGGAGGAAAACCGAAACCATCATGAAATGGAATTTCAAGCCCAAGAATTTCGCTAAATCGTAGATTGGAATCTTTTAGTTTATTTAACTGCTTCACATTTAAAGCAGCCAATATATCCTCATATTCCATGTCGTTATCTTATAAAAATTGAGATTCCAGTCAATTTATCGCCGTAAAACGAATGGTGCGCATGGCGCACCCTACGAATCAGTAAAGGTATGGGCAAGCGATAGTCGTGCTGTAAGCAGCCCTGTCCAACCTATTTCGTTGCCTTATCAATCGCACGGTTCATGGCTTTCAGATGCAGGTCTTCCTCAGCACTGGATGCCGGGGCGCTTTTACCGAGTGCCTGCTCCATGATTTTTTTCTTCATTTCTTCATTGCTCATGGAAGCCGGGTAGTTATTATCTGCGCCTTTGCCGCCATCTTCTCTGGCAACCGCAGTTTTTGGCGGCTCCATGCCCTTGGAGTCGTTGAGCTTGATTTTTTTGGTCGTAGGGTTATTGTCCAGACACAGGGTGTCTGAATACACGGTCTTGCTATCAATGGTACAGCGACGCACGCCTTCGCTGGTGGTGGCAGCCTGGCGCATGCCGGGGCCCTCACTGCTGCCGGTTGGCAGACCTGTGGTTTCTTTGACGTCATTGCTGATGACAGCAGCCGCCTTGCCAAAGCGTGCCCATATATCTTGCATGGGCAGGTGGCCGTAGCGCATGTAGTAGAGAAAGCCCATACCTAATGAAGCGACCAGCATGGAGAGAATGGCGACGGCGATCAGGCTCAGCCCGCGTTGTTTTGTATATTTCATGGTAGTTCAGAATTATTCATGCGCTGCAGAATGACTTCGCTACGTCTTTGCAAATAGCCAGAGCCTGGGTTTTTATAAAAATAGCGTGGCTTGGGCAACATCACGGCCAGTCTGGCAGCTTGAGATGGCCCAAGGTTGGCAGCAGTTGTATGGTAATAATTTTGGGCTGCTGCTTCTGCACCAAAGACACCGACGCCCCACTCCACCACATTGAGGTAAATCTCCAGGATGCGTTGCTTGTCCATGCATTTTTCCAGCATATAGGTGATGATCAGTTCTTCGCCCTTGCGGAAATAGCTGCGGTCAGGCGAAAGAAACAGGTTCTTGGCCAATTGCTGGGTAATGGTGGAACCACCAGAAACGACCTTGCCTTTTTTCTGGTTTTTTTCGTAGGCGGCTTGCATCGCTTCCCAGTCAACTCCTTCATGATCGACAAAGCCATCATCTTCTGAAGCGATGACAGCACGCTTGAGGTGATTGGAGATACGGTTATAAGGCACCCATTTATGCTTGAGCTGGAAGTCTGGCTTTTTCTCTTGCAAGACACTGAGTTGCTGACGCATGAAGCTGGTAGAGGTAGGGTTATGGTCTATCCACCACCATACATGCGCCAGGTAATAGGCCTGCAACAGCGTGAACAGCAGCAGGGGTACGAGTACCAGCCAGAACAGGATGCGGCCAAATAATTTCATCACAAGCTCGCTTGCAGGGCGGCGCGCATTTCTGCCAGTACCGGTGCCGATGGCGGGCGCACGCCACGCCATAGGGCAAAGGCTTCTGCTGCCTGCTCGACGAGCATGCCCAGACCATCACGGCATTGCGCACCGTGGCTGGCAGCAAGCCGCAAAAATGCGGTGGGTGCAGCGGCATACATCATGTCATAGGCCAGTGTGGCTTTGCCAAATACTATCGTAGCCAGGGGCGGCACATCATCATTGATGCTGGCCGAGGTGGCATTGATGATGACATCAAAAGGCTGTTGCAAATCTTCAAAACGACAGGCTTGCAGCTCACAACGATCACTCAGGCTGCTGGCCTGTTGCTGTAAATCCTGGGCTTTGGCAAGCGTACGGTTGGCAATCGTCAATGAAGCGGGTTCTTCCTGCAACAGCGGCAGCAAGGCACCACGGGCAGCACCGCCGGCACCCAGCAAGAGCAGGCGCTTGCCGCGCAGGCTGACACCGGCATTGCGCACGATATCGGCCACCAGCCCTATGCCGTCTGTATTGTCGCCATAGATATGGCGGTGCTCAAACTTGAGGGTATTGACAGCACCGGCAATCCTGGCGCGCTCACTCAATTCTGTCGCAAGAGCAAAGGCTTCGAGCTTGAATGGCAGGGTCACATTGGCGCCCTTGCCACCTTGCGCGATGAAGTCATGCACTGAATGGGAAAAACTGTCCAGCGGCGCCAGCAGACGCTGGTAATCAATTTGCTGGCCTGTCAGCTCTGCAAAGCGGGCATGAATGGCAGGTGACTTGCTATGTGCAATTGGGTTGCCGATGACAACGTAGTGGTCAGTGCTCATTCTGGTGCCCCACGCAGTTCGGTTTGCAATTGAAGATCGCGATTGAAAGTAAATTTAGTGATGACAGCCCATACATCCGTCTTATCCTCAGAGCGCATATTTTTGGGAAATACGCCAAATGGTGCTGAACGACGCACAATATTCAAAGCCGCAGCGTCAAGAGCCCTGTTGCCGGAAGATTTTTCAACTCTTGGACCGCCCTCAGCTTCAAAGATGGTGCCATCTTGAAATACTGGAATATATACGGTCAATTCACCATACATTTTTTTCCCGTCTTTTTGAGGAAAATTGAGTGTTCCCATATCTTCGATGCGCTTTGTCATTAGCTTGTAATACTGCGCATAACCAGCTTTTTGGGTACTCGGTGTAATGAAGGTTTTGCGAGGACGTTTATTTTGATCTTCAATGTGCTGATCAATCTCCGCCGCGGTACGGGACAGAGGCTTACTTGTATCTGCCTGGTCAGTACCATTTGCAGGTTTGGGCCTATCATCTTTCAAGCGTTTGTCTTGCTCTTCAACGCGCAGTTTCTCTTGTCGCTTTGCCTGATCCAACAATTGTCTTTGCTGTTCTTCAAGCTCAGTGATACGACGGGTTTCAGCACGTACTGCATCGCCATCCTGGCTCAGCTTCATGTCCGGCAAAGGTGACTTGCTGCGACCACTATCGTGCGCGCCGCCACCATCAAGATCCGCTTGTGCCAGCGCTTCAGCCTTGACGGGTCGCTTTTCATGTTTTGCGTTGACAAGGATAACTTCCAGATCTGGCTCACGCAGCTTATTGTCTGCCGTCCTGGGCGCGACAAAATGTATCAGCAAAGCCGTTGCGTGCAATACTAGCGACGCTGTGATGGCGACACCAAAAATCAGTTTTTCATAACTCAATTTGCCTGCACTGATCTGCGCAGTTTTACCTGTACTTGTGCTCACTACAGGAGCTTTGCTCCCAGTCGCGGCAATAGCCGCAGTGACACCATCCCCTGCCTTGGCAAGCTGAACCTGCTCATCAGGCTGTTTTTCTCGTTTAACCTGTTTTACAGGTTTGGTTTTCTTATTCTGACTTTTCATTACTAGGCTTGTGGCTGTTCTTTGTCTGGAGTATTCGCGTCGTCATTGGCAAGCTCATTGCTAAGCTCAGTTGCCACCTCTGCTGTCGCGTTCTCCGCCTCTGCTACTGTCTCTGCTGCAGGTGCGCCTTCTTCTGCGCTGAAGTCTTCTGCAACTTCAGTGTTGGTTTCGTCATCCAGTTCTTCTTCCTCAAGCTCGGTGACGGTAGATAACAATTCCAGCAGGCGCGCTTCGATTTCAAGATCAACTTCATCCCAGCGCAGGATATCCAGGCGCACCTGGGCACCGCGTGCTGTCTGCGGCATGCCCGGCAAACGGATGATGAGCGGAATATCGACCAGGCGCAAGACTTCGTCTTTCAAAACAACAGCTTCTACCTGGCGCTGCTCTTGCTGGCCCAGCCAACGCAGGCACCA
This sequence comes from Undibacterium sp. Ji42W, assembly GCF_049340405.1. Classification (NCBI taxonomy): domain Bacteria; kingdom Pseudomonadati; phylum Pseudomonadota; class Betaproteobacteria; order Burkholderiales; family Oxalobacteraceae; genus Undibacterium; species Undibacterium sp. Ji42W. The sequence continues at coordinate 299,390 of NZ_JBMPOV010000003.1, read as the reverse complement.
GTAGCGTTCCATATTGTTCTGGAAATCAGCATAAGCGGCATAAGCGGCATCAAAGCCTGAGACGATGGCAAACAGGTCGGCATCCTTGGGTTTGAAGGTCGCGACCAGCGGTGCCGTGATGCCATGTTGCACACAGGCGATGATTTGCCATTGATTGACCAGGTCGGTATATCGGCGCAGTGGTGATGTGCTCCAGGCATATTGATCGACACCCAGACCCTGATGCGGCGCGGCATGGGTCAGCATGCGTACCTGCATGCGCGCTGTCCAGCCGCCGGGGCCACGGCCACCTGCCACGCCCTGGGCACGGTAAATGCCGGGGATGCCATGGTCTGCCATGAGTTTGCCCCAGGTGCTATTGGCAAAGATCATCAGTTCGGCGACGATCTTGTCCAGCGGCGCACCACGCTTGCGGCGAACGATGGAGACTACATCCTCTTCTACATAGAAATTGAAATCGACGCGGTTGTTTTGCTCGGGCTTCATGCCAAAGCTCTCGCGCTTGACCATACGGCCTTGTTCGAGCACCAACGCCCATTTCCACAATTGGGCGATGTCGGCCTTATGCGGATATTCACCGGCGTCATTAGCCAGGTTATCTTCAGTCACCAGCGCATCGAGGTCATTGTGGCGCAGATTGCTGGCCATGGGTACGGCTTCTACTTTGGTCTCGGTGCTGATGACGGACCAGTCTTCGGTATTCAGGATTGCGTACAGCGATACAGCCGGGCGGGTCTGGCCTGCACCGAGGGTATAAACATTGACCAGTTCATCCGGCAGCATGGTGATTTTATCGCCAGGCATATACACGGTGGACATGCGGCCACGGGCGATCTGGTCTATCCCGTCACCACGCTGTATGCCCAGGGCTGGCGCGGCAATGTGTATGCCGACCCGCAACTGACCATTGCCAAGATCGACGACAGAGAAAGCATCATCAATCTCGGTGGTGGTGACGTCATCGATGGAGAAAGCCTGTACATCTGCCACCGGCAAATCAGTGGGCAAAGCTGGCAAGGTAATCGCCGGAAAGCCCACGCCCTTGGGGAAATGCTCGTAATGGAATTTGGCCAGGTGCAAATGCTTGGGGCTGGCAATGCCCCCCACAGCCAGCATAAGGCGTTGCGGTGACATTTGCATGGCATCGCAGGCTTCAGCCAGGGCTTTGTACTCTATGCTGTTCTTGTCGGGCTTGAACAAGAGTTGCAGGGCCAGCGATTTCATTGCATCTGGCAGATGGTTTTGCTTGAGCTCTTCGACATAGCCAGCTTGCACCAGAGCTTGCTGTTTTTTCTTTTCTATACCGGCCAGTGCGGCTTTTAAAGATGCTTCAGGCGCAGCCTTGTAGCGGCCACGGCCTTTTTTGTAAAAGTACACTGGCGCATTATGCAGGGCATAGATCAGGCCTGCCGCTTCTACCGGTTGTGGTGCATGGCCAAAGTATTCAGTACCCAGTTCAGCAAAACCAAATTCTTCCTGTCCGGCGACTTCCCACAGAAATTCCAGGTCTATCTCAGCCGCAGCGGCTTTCGCCTGCTCTATCAGGCTGGCGGGATCGGGCGAGGCAAATTGCAGCAGCACATCCTTGGCTTTGACCTTCGTGCGCTTGCCGCTGGCCATCTCGACCTGATACGCCTCACCAGCATGCGTCATGATGCTGCCTGCCTTGAAATCACCGGATTCTTCGAAAAATAAATTCATTCAATACTTCTTTATGTTTTAAGACCAAAAAGTTCAACACAGAGGCACGGAGACACAGAGGTGGCACTGAGAAAATCTTTGTCATTTACTCGTTCTGTTTTTGCTCTGCGTCTCTGCTTGAGATGTCTGCTGTTCTATATTGACTTTGCTTTTATCAGCAAAGCGGGAAATCATTCATATACCTATTTCACTCCCATCCCCTTCATGGGCAGGGTTAGGGTGGGGATGGGGTTCGGTTGATCAGTCCGTCATCAAATTGCGTTAGACCCCATCCCCCACCCAACCTCCCCTTGAAGGGGGAGGAGCTAAATACATTTCAGCTTGCGTTTTGGCTGCATCTGTTTGCCACGAACGCCGCTGGATTCCTGCCTTCGCAGGAATGACGACTTTGAGAGTGCAGCTTCAATCGAAACGTGAGTCACGCTAATTGCTCTCTTTCGCGCTCTACTCCCAACTCTTTAATTGCTCTCTGTGCCCTCTTGTGACACCTCTGTGTCTCGGTGTCCGGTGTCTCAGTGTCTCTGTATTGAGAGGTCTTAAGATTTTTAAAGCTAAACCAAACGCAAACCCTCAACCCCCGGCAAAAACACTTCCGTCACCTGCAAGCACCCGCCCTTGCGCCAGAACAAAGACCGTCTTGCCAGCATGCTGTGCACGCCTGCCAGCTCAGGCTGTCTCGCCACGATGCGGCGTATCAGCGGGTGGCTCTGTCTTAGCCTGGCGTAATGCAAATCACCGCGGCGCACCAGTGGGTCATTGAACAAGGTGCTGCCCAAAGACTTTTCACCGAGCGCATGAAACAGCGGCCATTCGTTCGCCGTGGCACTCAACGGCACTATCGTATGACCATACACCATGGCCTCGCCATCGCAACGCAAAAACACTTCGCGCTCATGCACCTTCATGGCACGGGCCAAACCTATGGCAGCATATTCATCCTGCAGGCACACTGCCTTGTGCTGCAATAAACGCTGTACGCGAAACTGCTGGCACCGGGCCACCAGCCTGGCAGTCAGGGAATCGCGGTTAGTCAGCCAGTCTTTCATCAATGCACTGCTATCGACAGCATTCACATGCGCATACCATTGCGCGGCCTGTGGGCGCTGCATTTGCTGACCTGCCCGCAAACTCGTATGCAACATTGCAGCTTCCAAATCAGGCCCCGCCATCTGCAAAGGCCATCACCTGATCCAGGTAATCGGCAAATTCTGCAATGCCATGATCGCTGCCTTCAATCACAAATTGTCTGGCATTCGGATAATGAGCGACCATTTCGCGCCAGTCCAGCACTTCATCACCAGTGGCGGCAATCAAAAAATAACGCTCAGGCCGGGTAACCTGTTCCACGGTCAGGTCACGCAATTCAGGCATGTATTCTGCCTTGAATTCAAAGACTCTATCGCTATGGTAATAAGTGGTTACACCTACATAGCTTTCCAGGTCACGCGGTGGCTTGACAGCGGGGTTCAGCAAGATGGCTTTGCAGCCGTATTTTTCTGCCAGCCAGGTTGCATAGTAACCGCCCAAAGATGAGCCTATGATGCAAATGTCTTCTGCCTTATACCCGGCCAGTAAAGCCTCGGCCTGCTGTATTGCCAGTGCCGGAGAAGGTGACAGGTCGGGGCAGGCTATCTCATCGCTGCGGCCCAGCTTCGCCATATGCGCAAGCATGACACGCGCCTTGTAAGAATCAGGCGATGAGCGAAAGCCGTGCAGGTAGAGAATCATGCTGCAATCGCCTGATTGCCGCCTTGATTACCAGCCTGCTGTGCGCGGTTTTGTAAGGCATCCAGCAATTTTTGGTGGATGCCACCAAAACCACCATTACTCATGATGAGTACATGGTCACCCGCCTTGGCCTTGGTGACGATGTCCTGTACCAGTTGATCTATCTGGTGATGGCAGGCGACCTTGTCACCCAAGGGTGCCAATGCTTCTGCCAGATCCCAGCCTAAAGCTGACTTGCCATCTACCTCGCCAAAACCGAAAACCAGGTCAGCCTGTTCCAGGCTACCGGGCAAGGCCTGTTTCATGGTACCCAGCTTCATGGTGTTTGAGCGTGGTTCCAGCACAGCCAGGATGCGGGCATTGCCGACCTTGTGGCGCAAGCCTTCAACAGTGGTGGCAACGGCGGTAGGGTGATGGGCAAAATCGTCGATGACAGTGACACCATCAGCCACGCCGCGCACTTCCATACGGCGCTTGACGCTGACGAACTGGGCCAGGGCTTCTATCGAAATTTCTGGTGTGACGCCGACATGGCGGGCAGCGGCGATAGCGGCCAGCGCATTCTGGCGGTTATGTTCGCCATTCAAATTCCATTGCACCCGGCCTTGCAAATGATCATTGAAATACACATCAAAGTCTTCACCGTCTTGCATGGCCAGACGCCAGGCCTGGTCATTGCCAAAAAATTCTTTTTCACTCCAGCAGCCACGTTTCAGGACACGTTCCAGCGATTCATTGTTACCATTGACGATCAAGCGGCCTAAACCAGGTACAGTACGCACCAGGTGATGGAACTGGGTTTCTATGGCGGCCACATCCGGGAAGATGTCGGCATGGTCATATTCCAGATTGTTGAGTACAGCAGTCTTGGCATGGTAATGCACGAACTTGCTACGCTTGTCGAAGAAGGCGGTATCGTATTCGTCAGCCTCGATGACAAAAAAATCAGAGGCATGGTTGCCCCACAAGCGCGCAGAGATACCAAAATTCAGCGGCACCCCGCCAATCAAAAAGCCAGGCGAATACCCTGCATATTCCAAAATCCAGGCCAGCATGGCAGATGTTGTTGTTTTACCATGCGTACCAGCGACAGCGAGTACCCACTTGTCATGCAGGATATGCTCGCCCATCCATTGCGGGCCAGAGACATAGGGCAAGCCACGGTTGAGGATTTCTTCCATCAGCGGGTTGCCGCGCGAGACGACATTGCCTACGACATACAAATCTGGTTCCAGCGCTATCTGCTCTGCGCCAAAACCCTGGGTCAGGCTGATACCTTGGGATTCGAGCTGGGTGCTCATGGGCGGATAGACATTGGTATCACAGCCCGTCACGATATGACCTGCTTCTTTTGCCAATACGGCCAGGCCACCCATGAAAGTGCCGCAGATACCTAAAATATGAATATGCATAATTGAACCAAATTCCAGAATCCCGCAATTCTACCTGAGAGCGGCCATAGTAAGCAGTGTTGAGGGGTCTTATGTATTCAGTTATGATTACCCCATGATGATCCATACACCTAATGAAGCAGAAAGCCTGCGTGCTGAGATTGCGGCGCTGGCGGCGCGCATGATCGCCGAGGATGGGGCAGATTATGCCTCGGCCAAGCGCAAAGCAGCCAAGCAGTTGCTGGGCAACCATAAAGTCAAGGGCGACGTCCTGCCTGACAATGCCCAAATTGAGCAAGAAGTGCGCGAATACAATGAATTGTTCTTTGGCGATACCCAGCCGCAGCGTTTATTACATTTACGACAACTTACTCTTGAACTGATGGAAGAACTGGAACGCTACAATCCCTATGTGGTTGGTGCGGTGTTGAATGGCACGGCAGGCAACCATTCCGACATTCATTTGTATCTGTTTGCGGACAATACCAAGGATGTTGCCATTTATTTATTGAACAAGGACGTGCAATTCGAGGTCTCTGAAAGTTTCAATAACCGCAATGAAAGCATAGAAACCCTGAGCTTCATGTACAAGAATGAAGGCGTGCACCTGATCTTGCGCGATCAGGACGACATACGCAGCGGCCATGGCAAGACTGCTGAGCGGGCCAATGCCTCTAACTTGCGTGCCATCATGGCGGAAGCCGGGGCAGAAGAATAAGTCCGGCAACACGGAAATAAACAATAAAGCGGGATGGCGCACAGCAGTCCCGCTCAATTCTTTACGTGCTCCTGTGGTGATATCGCACCGCCCCTTCCACTAAATACCCTTATCAGGGGTAGCTGAAATACAATATCGTTTTTTCATTTCCTGCCCGCCATGAGTTACATGCTGACGATTTTCGCTGCCAAGACACCGGCCAGCGATGCCGAGACCTACGCCTGGCTGAACGACAAGCGGGAAACCTATCACAACAATGATGCAGCGGCAGACCAAGTACTGGTCAAATTTCATGATGCCATTACGCGCCTGTTCCCCTGCCTGTCCAGTTGCGCGGATGACGATGCCATGGATGCCTGCCCCTGGTCGGATGGTCCGCTGATCAATAATTTTGTTGGCGACATGGGTGTCGTCGGCATTTCGCAAAGACATGAAGAAGTCATTCCGCAGATATTGCGATTTGGCAATACGCTAGGGCTGACCGTGATTGATGAGCAGCAAGGCGTGATACACAGGCCGCAGCGCTATCGCATCGTGCTACAGGGTGTCAAAGAAGACATGACTGTGAATGCTGTAGCTGACAAACTGGCACCCTTGTTCAAGCGCACACCGGCGCGCGTTGCAGACATGTTGGCGCAACAAGGTCTGGTGCTGAAAAAAGACCTGACGCAGATTGTCGCCCAAACCTATGTGGCTACCCTGGTGCAATATGGCTGCGTCTGCATCATGGAGCCAGAGATAATCGTCGCCAGCACCAGCGCCACCGCAGAACCGGGCAGCACTGCACCCATAGAAAACACAGAACAAGCAGCAGCCACGACACCGTCCGCAGACGCGGACGAAGCCATGCAGCGCTGGATAGCTTATAACAATACGGGCAAAAAGAAAGAAGCGGCTGACAAGCCTGAACCGGAGATCGTTAACTACGACGATATCCGCATTGCGGAACTGGCCGATGGTCAAAAGCAGTTGATTTATGCTGTCGCGCTGAATTTTGCAGTACTCAGCATGAAGAGCGATGTTATCGGTTTTTTCACGATTGCATTTTGCCTGCTGCCCATTGAAGTCATGTTCTTTGCCGGTTATTTAAAACTGGCTGCCAATATGGGTTTCAACAACACCATGAGAAAGGTCATCGCTTACGGCTCCATGGTACCGCTGGTAAATACCTTTATCTTGCTGGCCATTAATGATGAAGTCAATCGCCAGCTCAAGGATGCGGGCTTGCGGCCAAGCATCCTGGGCCTTTCCGCAAGACAGCGCGCCAGCCTGAATGAGGATATATGCCCACCACCTGGCCGCCCGCTAAAATGGGCAATAGGTACGGCAATTTTCATCGCTGCCGTGATAGGTATAGCGCATTGGAGAATCAGCATACCAAAAGATAAGCGTCTGGATTCCAGCTTGCCATGCGCGATGATGGGCAACTGGGTATTTACAGGTACCAGCACACAAAAAATAGTGCGCCTGGATAAAGATGGCAGCATGCAAAGCAGTGCTGGTATCATGGGCACTTCTCCATACAGCGGTCTGGACGGTACATGGAAAGTACAAGACAGGCACCTGCTGCTGCAAGGTAAAAATGATCGCCCGGCGAAACAAGGCAAGCCTGTCATTCTCAGCAAGGATGGTAAAACCATGACGCTGATCGATGAAGAAAATGAAAAACAAGACTATATGTTGATCGAAGCTCTGGCACCTTACAACTGTAATCGCTAATGTTGTTGACCAAGCTCTTGCCAGCCTCCTTACTCCGTCGCAAATGCTGCTTTTCTGAAGCGTGTAATACGCTCGTCTGTGGCGGGGTGACTGGCGGTATAGTCATACACTGAGCGTAGCCACTTTGGCGTAACCTCTTTACTGCTTCTTCTGTTCTGGCTATTTATAAAAGCAAGTGCGTCAGCCAGCCGGCCAGGTGAAATATGTCTTTGTGTCAAAAGATGGATGGCATAGATATCAGCCTCGGCTTCCATCTCACGAGTATATTCCTTACTGATTAAAGCCGCAGGTGCGAGAGCCGCAACTGAGCTGACATCGCCGAACAGGCTACCCAGCGCAACCGTCAGGAAACCCTGGCTTATCAGGCTGCGCATGCCGTGACGCTGCTCTATGTGGCCGAGCTCATGTGCCATCACGCCAAACAATTGTTCGGCCAGAAAACCGTTCAATTCCCTGTCTGCATCGCCGACGAGTAACGTAACCAGTTGATCTGTCACAACTATCGTACCACCAGGCAAAGCGATGGCGTTCGCCCCCATTTCTGGCGCATTGCGCACTTCCAGATGTATAGGTACGCGTGTATCTGTGGGGCGAAGACGGTGCAATAATTGTTCTACGCGTGCGATGCCGCTGTCACTGAGCTTGCTCGGCTTGAAAATGCTTTGGTCCAACACATTCATCACTCCGGCGCCCAGCGCACGTTCATAGCTGACCGGAACCAGAATCGCAACCTTGTCCGCCAACACAGGTAATCCCCATTGATAAGCCGAAAACACGATACCACCCATGATGATGACAGCCAGCAAGGCTGCTTGCCATTTGTGCTGCCAGCGCTCTATGGTCGATGGGTGATAACCAAGGTGTGCAAGCAAGCTTTGCTTGTCAGCCTGGGCATGGATCTCACAATGGCTGCCATCGGCAAAATTAAGTATGCAAGGAGCATCTTTGAATGCCTCTTCCAGTTGCAACTGACTCCTGTCTATTCGTCTGTCTATACCCTCACCTGCCAGACTGACGCCAGTAGTTTGGAAATACAGAATGACTTTGTGCAGCAAGGCCTGACGGTGGTCGAAATAATGTGCTTGTATCATATAAATGCCTCCTACCAGGACAAATCAAAACCAAACACGTCTGCAGTGCTGTCACCACTAGCCTGACCTACCTGGCCCGCTTGTCCTTTTTGCGTAGATTGGGCATGCTGGGCGGCCAGTAATTACCCAAAGTCAGCAGCGTTAAGACTGACATGTTGCAAGCGGAAGCGATAAATATTCACGACCGCAAAAGGCCGGTACAGACCCAGCGTCAACATGGTCAGGATGAGATTCTTTACCTGTAAAAAGTAATAAGCTCTGTAAGGCAAATGCGAATCTATTTCTATGCCAGGAAAGCGGGTTGCGTTCCAGGATTTGTTCCAGACTTTGACCTGCAACAAGGCGCTGAAACTGAGGAAGATGGCATATACCAGCAAAACTGCCAGAAACCCCAGCGGCAACAAAAGCCAGCTATAGGCGTCCATGAAAAGTTGGTAATCCGCAGGAGATCGCGTTTTGAGTGACGACAAAAAGACCGCACTGCCCATGCCTATCATCATGACAAAGATCAGCAAGGCCACGGCAGAGATGAAATACGGTAAGAAAAATGATCCTTTGGTGAGGCTGCAACTACTTCTCAATTCGCCAAAAGCCAATTCTTTGTGCTGGTAGATACGCATGCGCGCATGCAGCCATGGCCAGCTCAGATAAGGGATGAATGTGAAAGCAAAAATGCCCACATGATAGGGAAAGAAAACGCCAAGCAAACCCGGCAACAAGGTAATCAGAGCAACCGGCAAATACGTCGTGTAAGCACCGGCAAGCGTGCCATGAAATTGCAAGCGCAAACCAAAGTAACTGGTATTGCGCAGACGAAACCGCAAGGCACTGCGTATCATCCACGGCACGCCCAGCAACAACATCGCAAACAAACTCAGTGCCAGGGTTTTTGAAAAAGTGAACAGATAGTGATAGCAAAACAGTAGTATCACTGCGATGACCCTGCCGCGGAAGATGGTTTTGGGATCACCATGGAAATTAAAGACCGCGCCGTTCAATTGCGTATTGCGGTCAAAGTACTTGAGACGGCGTACTTTTGCCCAGGCGGAATACATACCCAAAGTCGCCATACTCAGGCAGAGATTGACGATCCAGATACGAAAATATTCTTTGCCTGTGCCAGTGAATGTCAGATGGTATTCAGTCTGCTGTTCGCTCGCCACCGCGATACTGGCAACTGCCGCTGCATGGTGGTCTGAAATGGCCGTTGCGGGCTGGGTATCTATAGCAGGCGGCCACATAGCTGTAGCGGCGGTTTGTATTTGCATGCCTGAAAATCTTTACGGTCTTATGGTTTGATGTTTTTTGCCCTGCACTTTTGGCAGGGGCAGAGCAAAATAACATAAGATAAATGATTTTGTAAAATTTTGTTACATACTTTTATGCGCGCTGTTGCTTTATCGTTGCTTTATCGTTGCTTTATCTTAGCGTTACTTAATAGAATTATTTTGCCGCCGCCCTGAACCTTGCCACCCTGTCCTCAGTCACAGGATGGCTGGACATGCATTGCGTGATACGCTTGTTGGTGGGTTCCTGTGCAGCTTTGCGCTTGTGCATTTTCTCCATACGTTCCAGTGCATCAGCCAGGCGGGCGGGTGGCAAGCCTTCTTCATTCATGTGCCTGATGAAACTAAGTTAATACCAGTCAGGCATGCTTGGCTGTTTGGCCTTGCTGGCCATGGTTGCGGTTGTGGCGGGTGCAGCAGGCAAAGGACTGATATCTTCATTTGTGCATTCCTGGTATTCAACCAGGGGGACTGTGGGTTGCCCGACTTCGGCTTCTCGATAGATCTGCATTTCTGAACATGGATATAATTTTTATTTGAGATCAGATGCAAATGAATTTTTTCGAGCTTCGCTGTATCAGGGTATGCGCATCAGGATGTATTGGGCAGTATGTGCTTATCAGCATATTTATGTCATGCACATCAAGGATAAAACACACCCACATGAAAGCCTGCCGGTTTCAGTACCGGTAACTCAAAATACAGTTTGATGCTTTGTTCGCCGCCAGCAGCAAAGCCTTTTGCCAGCTTGTCTTTTTCTGCCATGTAATCACCCGGGGTGAAAGCGCGCTGCAACAGGGGTTTGTCTTTGACATCGTTCAAGACCAGCTCTATATTTGGCCAGGTCTGCACAACGTCGCTCTGATTCTGGATTTGCATGACCAGCATGAAGACATTGCGTTCTGGTGCAAGGTTTTGCAATTCATTTGAATCAACGGCAATCTTTTCTATCTGTGCAGGCAAAGTCACCTGGCAATTCAGGTATTTGCATGCCAGCAGCAACCAGGGTTTGGTTTCCGGCACACGGGCAGCAAGCTGGTTACGGAAGATATAGGCAGATTGGCCCAGCAATAAAGGCAGCAGCAAGCCGACCATCAGGCCCAGCATGATGCTGGCCATACGTTTGCGGGCACGCTGTTTTTCTGCCTGGATGACAAAATTGGGTTTGGCCGGCTCTTCTTCAGGATCACTGCTGGAGTCTTCATTGGCGGCGGCCTGCTGGGCGAGCGCGGCCTCGGCCTCGCCTATATAGGATGCCCCCTGTAAGCCATCGGCAGTATTGCCGGTAGGCCCCGCCGCGACCTCGTCATTGATGGACACAGCATCATCTGGCGCGGCCACATCAGCATGGTCTTTATGACGCCAGACCTTGCTGGCATTATGTGCATCGGCTATTTCTGTGGCAGGGAATTCTGGCAGTTTTTCTTTGCTGTCTGCCGCGTCATCTGCACCTTCACTGACTGACCAGTCAGCCGTTGGCGGGTCCATCAGGGCGGCGCGGGTTTCCAGCTCCATGCGGGACAAATCAGCTTCCTGCACTTCTTCAGACGGCAACAGGAAGCCGCCATCACCGAGGTCAAAATCGAGAGCCGATGAGCTAGTGATGACAGGTTCTTTTTTTAAACCTGCCGGTTCAAGGTCAGCCTTGAACTGGCTGAGCGGGTCAAGCACCGGCTCAAGTTTTTGCGTCTCTGCGGTGGTGAGCGTTGTGCTGATTGGAGCAACAACGGCGGGAGTAACAGCGGCAGGAGTAACCACGGCGGGCCTGACTGCCGGAGGAATATCCCTGGGCATGTCAAAAGTTTCTGCCTCAAATTCCAGCTCGGCTTTGCTGATGGCAGCCAGCACTTTTGTTGCAGGCCTGGCAGTCGCGCTGCTTGCTGGCTTGCCGACAGCTGCGGGCCTTTCTGGTGGCACCAGACTGTCTGGTAAGAGCATGTCTTCTTGCGGCAGCGCATCGGGCGGAAAGAAGCGACCCACAGGAGTGACGGGAGACGGCGGCACTATATGCGTCTGTTCAAAATTGGGCTCAGGTTCGATCAGGGACGACAGATGTTCTGCTGGCAGTGGCTTGGGTTCCAGCTTGAGTTGCGGCTTGGATTCTGGCTTGCTTTCTGCCACAACTTCGTTTGCCGTGGCAGACATGACTGGTTTTGCTGCTGGTGCTGGCACCGCTGCACTGAATTCCGGCCTGACAGGTGCAACAGGTTTGTCAGGTGCTACTGGTGTGACTGGTGTAGCACTGGCCGCCGCTGGAACGGTAACGGCAGTTGCTGTTGCTACCGATGCGACCGTCGGTGTCGCCTGAGTTGCGACACTTGCCATAGTTGCCGGCCTGGCAGGCGCTGGAGAATGTGCCGGTGCGGGTGCCGGTACAGGTTTTTGCCCATCGCCAGGCAACAGGTTTTCTACAGCATTAAAGGTTTGCTGGCATGAGCCACAACGCACCAGGCCCGCATGCAACTTCAACTGATCATTGGCTACCTTGAAGGCAGTCTGACAGTGGGGGCAGCGGGTCGCCAGTGCCATAGTCGCCTCAGTTAGCCAAAGAGCCTGACAACGCGACCCAGCCCTCATGCTCAGCCCAGACGGTGAGCTTGATGAAAGGCGCATACGCTGCTGCGACTTCGTCGGCCTGCCTTGCCAGCACGCCTGAGAGTATCAGCGAGCCGCCAGGTGCAACCCGGCCAGCCAGCATCGGTGCCATCAATTTCAAGGGACTGGACAGGATATTCGCCACCACCACATCAAATTTCTGCGATGCCGGATGAGCGACACCAAAACCTTCTGGCAGCGCATATTCGATTTGACAGCTATTACGTCCGGCATTGAAGTTGGCAGATTCTATCGCTTGCGGATCAATATCCACACCAATGACACTGGCAGCACCCAGCTTGCTGGCGACCATGGCCAGAATGCCGGAACCACAACCATAATCAAGTACAGACAAATCCTTGGGTGCATGCGCTTCCAGCCATTCCATGCACAGTTTGGTGGTGGGGTGGCTGCCAGTACCAAAGGCCAGGCCGGGATCAAGTTCCAGGATCAGGGCATCAGGATCAGGCGCATCATGCCAGCTAGGCACAACCCAGATATTCTTGCCGATATGAATAGGGGCAAACTGCGATTGCGTCAGGCGCACCCAGTCTTGCTCTTCGACATTGCGGGTGAGGTAGGCTGGCACAACGGTCAGGCCGATGGCAGTGGCAGCTTCAGCCACCAGTTCAGCGTGATCGGCGTCGATATCTGCAAGCGCCACGACGCGGCTGCGGTCCCAGGCGGCTTCATCAGGCTCCATGCCGGGTTCGCCAAACAAGGGGCGTTCAGCATCCGTACCTTCATCAGCATCTTCCACGGACACCGACAAGGCCCCCGCATCCATCAGGGCATCCGACAAAGCCTCAGCCTGCTCACGCGCTACTTCTATGACTATTTCTATCCAGCCCATATCACAAATTCCAATGCAACTTTTAAACTTCCAAACCAAAAGGCTCACCACAGAGGCACCGAGTTACAGAGAAAAGCAAGAGAAAAAATTCATCTTGAACTCTGCGAGGCTCAACCATTTATACGGTGATTATCAATTCATTAAACATCTCAACTACAAAAAGCTTACCACAGAGGCTTCATAACAAAGCCAAAAGCACAGGGAAAAACTTATGTTTTCTCTGTGCTTCTTTTTCAACTTCGTAGGTTGGGCTACGCCTTATCAGCCCAACACTCGGCTTTAAATCAGTGTCACTGGTGATTGAAGGCACAGTGTTGGGCTGATGAAACGTAGCCCAACCTACAGAACTCCAACGCTTTTCTCTGTGCCCCCTCTGTGTCTCTGAGTCTCTGTGTTGAGAGGTCTTTACTGCAAATTACTTAGACTTTTTAGACAACTCCGGCATGTCCGCCAATTTATGTTCAAGGTAATGAATGTTCGTACCACCTTCAATAAAGCGTGCATCTATCATCAGCTCACGGTGCAGCGGGATGTTGGTTTGTATGCCTTCTACCACCATCTCTGACAAGGCGATCTGCATGCGGCGTATGGCCTGTTCGCGCGTCTCACCATAGGCGATGACCTTGCCTATCATGGAGTCATAATTCGGCGGCACGAAATAACCAGCGTAAGCATGCGAATCTACCCGTATGCCAGGGCCACCAGGTGTATGCCATGATGTGATGCGGCCAGGCGAAGGCGTGAACTTGAACGGGTCTTCGGCATTGATACGGCATTCAATGGCGTGGCCCTTGAGCATGATGTCGGTTTGTTTGAAGCGCAGTTTTTCATTGAAAGCGATGCGAATCTGTTCCTGCACGATATCGACACCGGTAATCATTTCTGTCACTGGATGCTCAACCTGTACACGGGTATTCATTTCGATAAAATAGAATTCGCCGTTTTCGTACAAAAATTCAAAGGTACCAGCGCCACGATAACCTATCTTGCGGCAAGCAGCAGCACAACGATCACCGATTTTTTCGATGATCTTGCGGGGGATACCTGGTGCCGGTGCTTCTTCAATCACTTTTTGGTGGCGGCGCTGCATGGAACAATCGCGCTCACCGAGCCAGATAGCATTGCCATGCTGGTCAGCCAGAATCTGGATTTCCACATGACGCGGATTTTCCAAAAACTTTTCCATATACACTTCAGGATTACCAAATGCTGCACCAGCCTCTGACTTGGTCATGGTGACGGCATTGAGCAAGGCTGCTTCAGTATGCACCACACGCATGCCACGGCCACCACCACCGCCAGCGGCCTTGATGATGACTGGGTACCCAACCTTGCGAGCTGTTTGTACGATAACCTTAGGGTCGTCTGGCAATGCACCTTCAGAACCTGGCACGCATGGCACACCAGCCTTGATCATGGCATGTTTGGCCGACACTTTATCACCCATCAAACGGATGGATTCAGCACGCGGACCGATGAAGACAAAACCGGACTGTTCCACACGCTCAGCAAAGTCGGCATTTTCAGACAAAAAGCCATAACCGGGGTGGATAGCCTGAGCATCCGTCACTTCAGCGGCGCTGATGATAGCTGGCATGCTCAGGTAACTTAAATTCGACGGAGCCGGGCCTATGCAAACAGATTCGTCAGCCAGCTTCACATATTTTGCTTCGCGGTCGGCTTCCGAGTGCACGACCACGGTTTTGATACCCATCTCGCGGCAGGCGCGCTGGATGCGTAGCGCGATTTCACCACGATTGGCGATAAGAATTTTTTCAAACATGATTTAACTTTGCGGTGGCAATGGTTGCAATTGCGTGAGCAGAAAACTTGTCCAGCATGATGGCCCTCAACACGGGCACCGGACTTCAGTTCGCGCACGCGCGCCTGGATCAGCCAATCACGAACAGCGGCTGGCCATACTCAACAGGCTGACCATTTTCAACCAGAATCTGTTTGATCGTGCCGCTGAAATCGCTTTCGATTTCATTCAGCAATTTCATTGCTTCGATAATGCAGAGGGTGTCGCCAGCATTGACGCTCTTGCCGATATCAGCAAAAGGAGCAGCGCCTGGGGAAGAGGAACGGTAGAAAGTACCGACCATAGGGGATTTGACAATATGACCATCTGGCACCACTGGTGCTGCGGCAACGGGAGCGGCAGCCGGGGCTGCTGCTGGCATCATCTGGTGCTGGGGTTGCTGCATCATGACTACCTGGTTTTGCGGCATCGCAGAAGATTTGACGATGCGGACTTTACCTTCACCTTCAGTGACTTCCAGTTCTGCGATATCTGATTCTGCTACAAGGTCGATCAGGGTCTTGAGTTTTCTTAAATCCATGTGGAATCCCCTTGAAAAAAGTGGTTCTGAATTAATTGGGACGCACAATACTGAGCAGGAAAACAGCTCTGCAATTGCCGCCGAAGTTTGGATTATATACGAAATAAACTGGAATTATCAGCAAATTACGCGAAGATGCGAGAATTTAAATATTTCTCAGGGAAAAGTCAATCGCCAGGCGGTAACCTTCAGTACCGAGGCCGCAGATGACGCCTTTGGCAATTGCAGACAAGTATGAGTGATGTCTGAAGGCTTCTCTTTGATGTACATTCGATATATGTACTTCTATAAACGGGATCGCCACCCCCGCCAGCGCATCCCGCAGTGCAACGCTGGTATGCGTCAGGCCGCCCGGGTTGATGATAATAGCATCGACTTGCTCATTACGGGCAGCATGGATGCGGTCAATTAATGCGCCTTCATGATTACTTTGAAAAAATGACAAGGCTGCGCCAGCTGCTTGTGCCTGCTCCTGCGCCGCATTCTCTATTTCGGCAAGGGTAGTGGCACCATAGGTAGCGGGCTCGCGCGTACCGAGCAGGTTCAGATTGGGGCCATTCAGCAGCAATAGTTTGCGCGCCATAGTCACTTACAATTTGACGAAGATGGCCGCATTTTGCCGCTAATCGACGCAGATTGGCAAGGAAAAACGACATGTCTTTTATTTTTCCAAAGAATATTTGGCAATATCGGTATGCAATTCATCCATTTTCAGGCGACCAAGATAGGATTTCACGACCTTGCCCTCCGCATTGATCAACACGGTAAAGGGCAAACCACCACCGGCATTACCCAATTGGCGCGATAGCTCAGAACCCTCCATGCCGGCAGAAAACAAGGGGTAACTGATTTTATATTTTTTTGCAAAATCAGCAATATTTGTCGGGCTATCTATGCCCAGACCCAAAATCTGTATGGACTTGCCCTTGTATCCATCTTGCATGGCAGACAGTTCAGGCATTTCCTGCACGCATGGCGCACACCAGGTTGCCCAAAAATTCACCACCAGGAACTTCCCCTGCCATTCCGCCATGGATTGCGGTTTGCCCTCGCTATCCTTGAACTGCTGCGCCATCAATTGTGCCACTGCCTTGTCGGCAGGCGGCTTGGGCGTAGCCTGGCGGTTCCCCGCATAAATCCCCAAACCCGCAAACAGCAAACCCAGCGCCACTGCCAGGCCAATAAACTTCTTGTTCATAGACATACTCATGTAAAGGCAAAATTACCGCTCAAGGCTGGGATATTAGCCTAGCTGGGAGATTTATGCTGCATAAGTAAGCGATATGGAGCAGATGACGATACATCATCAGACATTTCACCCCGATATCCTGCTATCTTACTATTGTGTATTTGATATTAAGGTATGGATAAACCGCGTCTGCCCGTTTTTGCATACCTCGATCATATCTGCGGAAAGAGCCGTTTCATGCACGAACTGGACACCATGCCTTGCACCATACCCCTCCCAAGATTAACACTACTTGCCTATCCGTCCATATCCATCAAAAAGATGGATTCTGACCATTTCACTGCATCAAGGTCATGCACTGTTTTGCGTAACCGGGTTTCCAGCCTGGCACTGGCAGCAGGGTCTGCTGACATACTGAGCAATGGCGCTGTATCGGCGCTGGTCCTGCCACAAGCCAGCAGGCCTGCTCTTTGCTCTTGCGATGGCAGCAGGCGCTCCAGCATTTCTGGTTCAGCCACGATGCCGAAGAAGAGTTTGATGACCTGCTGTGCGCTGAGCTGGTCTTTGCAGTCTTCCCAGATTGCCAGCTCCAGCCCTTCAATCACAGCTTCGCCCAGTTGCATCTGCCTGAACTTGGCAAAACTGTCTGGCCACAATTGCTCATCGAAATATCTGCGCAAGAGTGTCAGGCCCAGCGGTATTAACCCCTGATAATGCATGCCCCGGCGGCATACCTTGTCAGCATCAAAAGCGGCCGCATAGTACTCTTGCATGGCCTCTGCGTCCAGTGCCACACGCGTTGCCGGCGGAGGCAAATAGCTGGCATCCCATGGAATACAAACTCTGTACATCAGATGCCCCTGGCGCAGCACGTTTGTTTGGACAGTTTCGCTGACATCAATCTGCTGCTCGACATAACTGGTGATGCAATGACAGGTGCGAGCATTGCTGGGGCTGCTGCCATTGCAAAACCTGCGGGAGCAGCCCCACCCGCCACTGCACCCAGACCACTCCTGCCTGCTGGCAACATATACGCGACTTCTATCAAGACCGGCATATCCAGTGGTTTTTCATCCTCCGCCCTTTCTTCCACGATCAGGAAGCGGGTTTCTCTGGAGATCAATTGGTATTGCACCGCCAGTTCCTGCACGACCGATACCTGCTCCGCCAAGCCTTGCATGCCGGACAAATAAGTCGCCGCAGCCACGCGTGACAAACTGGTCTCGGTTTGTAAGTCCGCTGTCAACGCAAGGCTGCCCAATTCAACTTCTTCAACTTGCCCTGGCAAGCGGCCAAACAGCCTCATCTGACCCTCAGGTTTTTCTGGCAAGAGGTAAAAGCCCTGGGCACCATGAATAATTTGCATTCCAGCGCAGCAAACCAGGCACTTTCCAACTTTTCGAAAGCACGCAAAACTGAGGGGCACAATGCAGATTGTGCCAAGCCAAGCAGCAAGTATGTCTGCTCAGAAAGATATTTTTGAGTTGAAGCCAGCATAACAAAACACCCCGCACTATGGCATATGCTGTAGTCCAGGGTGTTTTAGTGTTGCTATGCGTATCAAAATTTTATGAGCGACAGCAACAAAATCACGCTGTGCCAAGATACTTATCTAATGCGCCCCACCTGCATCCACAGGCACAGCCGATTTTTTCGGCTTGGTCAGCCACACCAGACCTATCAGACCTATAAACATATAAGCTGACATCCAGAAAATGTCTGTTGCGGCCATGGTGCTGGCCTGTACGCTGATAGTACGGTCGATGATGGCGTAGGCACCTTGTTCCGGTATGCCTTGCTGCATCAGGCCTTGCACGGTTTGTACAAAAGTCGGGAAGCTGCTGCCAGTGTTTTCTGCAATCTGGGCATGGTGCAGGGTGCTGCGGCTGTCCCAGATGGTAGTCATGATGGAGGCTCCCATACCACCGCACATGATACGCACGAAGTTCGACAAGCCCGATGCTGCCGGGATTTTATCCGGTGGCTGGCCTGACAGGATGATCGACGTCAGCGGGATAAAGAACATCGACATCGCCGCGCCCTGTATCAAGGTAGGGATCAGCAGGGTATAAGTATCCACTTCGGTATTGAAACGGGACCGCAGGAAGAACACTAGCGCAAACCCCATGAAGGCAGCAGAAGCGACCTTCCTGGCATCCACCTTGGGCAAAATCTTGCCTATGATGGGTGACAGGATAATCGCGAAGATGCCGACTGGTGCCATGACTTTGCCCGCCTCAGTCGCAGTGTAAGCCAGCTGCGTTTGCAACCACAGTGGCATGATGACCAGGCTGCCAAAGAACAGGCCATAGCCTATCGAAATCGCCACCACACCGGCACTGAAATTACGCCCCTTGAACAAGGACAGATCAACGACGGGATGATCTTGCCCCAGCTCCCACACCACAAAATAAATCAAGCCAATTACGGCAATCACCGTCAACAGGATAATCTCGCCAGAATTGAACCAATCCAGCTCCTTGCCCTTGTCGAGCATGATTTGCAAAGCACCCACCCAGATCACCAGCAGGAACAAACCAACCTTGTCGATAGGCAGGCTCTTGATGGCAGACTCGCGCTTGCGATAGATAGACCAGGTAGCCCAGGCAGTAAATAAGCCTACTGGAATATTGATATAGAAAATCCAGGGCCAGGAATAATTATCCGATATCCAGCCGCCCAGCAAAGGCCCCATGATGGGTGCAACCAGGGTTGTCATGCCCCATAGAGCCAGCGCCATGGAGCTTTTAGCGGGTGGGTAACTGCCCAGCAATAAAGCCTGCGACAGCGGGATCATCGGGCCAGCAACTGCACCTTGCAAAATACGCGCAGCAATCAATATTTCAATATTGGGTGCCATACCGCATAGCCAAGAAGAAATGACAAACAGCAGGATGGAAGACAGGAACAGTCTGACCTGACCAAAGTGCGTCGTCAGCCAGCCTGTCAGCGGTACAGAAATCGCATTCGCTACCGCAAACGAGGTAATGACCCAGGTACCTTGCTGCGGCGATACACCGAGGTTACCGGAGATTGCCGGTATCGATACGTTGGCGATCGATGAATCCAGCACATTCATGAAAACCGCCAGTGACAAGGCGAGCGTGCCCATTGCCAGTTGCCCACCTTTCAGTGGCGGATGCGGTGCCTGTGGACGTGAGGGCGCGCTCATTACTTGCCTTTAGTTGTCGTAGGCGAAGATGCTGTCGCAGCTGTCATGGCAGCAACCTTGCTGTCCTTGGTCGCAGGCAAATTCGCCGCGATGATCTCAGCGATACGCTTGTCAGCATCTTGACCATTTTGCTCAAACACGGCAGTCTGGTAGGCAGGCGCCGTGCGTGCAGCCGCAGTTACCGGTGCGCCTTGCTGTTGCGAGATATTGACCTGTACTTGCATGGAGACGCCGATGCGCAGTGGATGCGCTTCCAGTTCTTTAGGATCGAGGCTGATACGCACAGGCACCCGCTGCACTACCTTGATCCAGTTACCACTGGCATTTTGTGCTGGCAGCAAAGCAAAAGCAGAACCCGTACCTGCCGACATACCAAGCACCTTGCCGTGGTATGTGACGTCGCTGCCAAACAGATCAGAATGCAATTCCACGTCCTGGCCTATACGCATATGGGCGAGCTGCACTTCCTTGAAGTTGGCATCTACCCACAAGGTATTCAAAGGCACGATGGACAGCAAAGGTGACCCTGGCGCAATACGCTGACCCACTTGCACGGCACGCTTGGCGACAAAACCATTCATCGGTGCTGGCAGGCTGGTGCGGCTCAGTGCTAGCAGAGTTTCACGTACACGGGCGGCAGCACGCAAGACATTCGGGTGCTGAGTAACAGTGGTGTTTTCTGTCAGGGTGCGATTGGATGTCAGTTGTTCATTGGCGGCTTGCAAGGCAGCTTCTGCACTCTTGACGGCATTGCGCGCATGTTCCAGCTCTTCAGCAGAGACTGCGCCTGTGCTTAATAACTGGGTCCGGCGCGCCAGGTCAGATTTGGTTCTTTCGACTTCGCTGCTGCGCAGGCTGACATTGGCTTGCAGGCTACCATTATTGGCAAACAGCACGCGCACTTCGCGCACTGTCTGTGCCAACTGGGCCTCGGCCTGATCAACAGCCACCTTGGCATCAGTCTTGTCGAGCTCCACCAGGGGTTTGCCTGCCTGAACCACGTCTGTATCATCAGCATGAATGGCAACCACAGTACCCGCAACTTGCGATGTCACTTGCACGACATTGCCCGCAGCATAGGCATCTTCAGTATGTTCAAAATTGCGGCCTACTGTATACCACCATGTAGCATAGACAGCGATAGCCACCAATACGATGAGGGTAATGATGATCAGTAGTACACGGCGCTTACCACCTTTTTCTTGCACGATTTCAGCTTGAGGAGCTACATTGACAGGTTTGTTTTGATCTGGGGCGTTCATAACGCAGCCTCCGGTGTGTTTTTAACTTGAGATTGAATGATGGTTTGATTGGTGCTGGCGGCAGTGGAGACATTCGCAGCAGGCAGGTTCTTGCTTTCATAACCGCCACCTAGCGCCTTGATCAGGTTGATGCGTGCTTCTGTGTGACGCACTGCCAATTCCAGCGAAAGCTTTTGCTGTGACAGCACTGCACTTTCAGCAGCAAGCACAGGCAGCTTGTTGGCAGTGCCCGCTTTTTGTCTTTGCTGTGCCAGTTGCAGGCCAATGCGGGATGCTTGCTCGGCGGCTTGCTGCTCAGTCAACTGCGACTGGCTGGCTTGCAGTATCTGCACCTGGTCTGCCACTTCATGCAGGGCATCTGTCAGGCTCTGGTTGTACGTCGCCACGGCCACATCATACGCAGCGACCTTGCCCTTCAATTGCGCACGCAAACGCCCCCCCTCAAAAATGGGCAGGCGTATTGCCGGGCCCGCACCTATGATGCTGCTGCCACTATTGGCCAGATTGGAGAGGCCCAGGCTGGACAAGCCAACAAAGCCAACAATATTGATGTTGGGATAAAACTGGGTCTTGGCGACATCGACATCACTTTGACCCGCTTCTACACGCCAGCGCGCCGCGACGATATCAGGGCGGCGGCCCAGCAATTCCAGCGGCAAATTACCCGGCAATGCCGTGTCTGCTACAGGCTGGAATTTTGGTGTGGCGATCAACTTGCCTTCTTCTGGCCCCAGGCCTTGCAAGGCGGCGATCTGGTTACGCGTCAGCGCCATGGCCTCCTGCCATTGGGCGAGTTCATTTTTAAGGCCAGACAACTGCACCAGGTTTTGCTGCACTTCCACTTTGGTATCGAGCCCGGCTTTGACACGTTGTTGCGTCAGGCTGTCAAACTGTTCACGCACTGCCAGTTGCTGCTTGCTGAGTTCCAATTGTGCATTCTGGCGTGCCAGTTGCAACCACGCGCGGGCGATGGCATTGCTGAGCATCAGGCGCACGCTTTGCGCTTCAGCTTCTGCTACTTTTTCCTGCGACAAGGCGCCACGCATTTCGGCGCTGTGCTTGCCCCAGAAATCGAGTTCATAAGTAGCATTGAAACTGATCTGGTTATTCGTGTTGTAGGTACCGGCCAGTGGCGGCGGCACCAGGCCATGCTCGGTAAAGCGCTGGTAAGTGCTATCGACACTCAGATTTGCCGATGGTAATTTATTGGCACCTACGGCGGCAGTCGCTGCCTGCGCTGCCTGCAAACGTGCAGCGGCGGCCTGCAGGCTGGGGTGGTTTTCCAACGCGCGGTTGATCAATGCCTGCAACTCAGCACCACCTATACTGGTCGCCCATTGTAAATCAGGCCAGGCAGCATTGCCGCCCTGGTCAGGGAATGCCCCTGCTTGCGGCGTCAGGGTGTTGAGTTGTGCCTGGCTTTGTATTCCTTGAAAGCTGACACAAGCCGACAGCAGGCACAATGCAGATGCACTGAGCAGCAGGCGCAGGCTGGCTGCGGCGCTGGCTGGTTTGAAAAGTGATTTTTTCATATAGACGATATCTAAAAATCGGTAAAAAAAATGATAAAGATAATGATTGCAATGACGTGTCTTTAAGATCACATTTAATTGATTGCCCAAGCAATCAATTATTTTTCTCCATCCACGCTTCAAGAATGGGCTTGTTCAACAGTAACTTGCGCAAGAGATGCTTGAGGAAATTAATTTCTTCAGGAGCAAAACCGGTAAAACCCACATCCAGCACCTCTGAATACACGGCTGGTAATTGCGCTGCCAGGCTCTTGCCACTAGCGGTCAGTGCCAGCTTGAACAGGCGCTTGTCATTCTCATCCACGATACGCTGCACATAACCCTTGGTTTCAAGCTTGTCAAGGGTACGTTTCATGGCGGCAGAATCAATAAACAACTCTCGCGCCAGATCAGCCGCTGTATGGCAGCTCCCCATGGACAACATCATAAAGACACTGCCCTGGGCGTGGGTAATATCCAGACTGCGCAGTGACTCATCAATCGCCCGCGACAACATGGTGCGCGAACGGGCAAGCAGATAGCCGACGCTTTCTTCGACCTGATGGGCAAAAAACTCTGAATTTTGTATTTCGTGATTCATGGCAGCAACAATATTCATTGACTAGTCAACAGTTTATACCAGTTTAAAAATTTTTGCAGGGCAGCATAGAATCGAATGAGACAGCGCACAGAAATGCCGCTGCCATAGGGGAAATGGACAAATGGGGACAGAGGTATAGGTAAAAATGAGGCGATCTTCTTTCAGTGTTACAAAAAATAACAATCGCGGCACATCTCCATTAGCGTTGTGATAGCGTGCAATACTGCAATATCCTTGCTGGCAGACGGCAAGCAAAGAGGCGTGATGCAGATTTGAAGAAAATCATATCTGATTGTCAATGCGTTCTATAATCAATAGAACTCTCTTTGATCGCTTATAACGATGAGATCCTTCTCCTTTATTGCGAATCACCTCAACCAATGATAGAAGGCACACCTTCATGACGACTATGGCAGCCACAAATGTTGATCGGCCAGCACTAACGCCAGCGCCAAAAAAATTTCCTATCACTACTCTGGCAATTGGCTTTGTCGTCCTGGTCTGCCTGTCTTTGATACTGATACAGGTGTGGGTCACCTGGCGCGCCCGCGAAGTGCAGTTGGCTGAAACCGAGAGAGCTACCTACAATCTTGCCCGCTCTGTAGGTCAGCATGCCTATGACACCATTAAAGGGGCTGACACAGTCCTGGTCGGCCTGGTCGAACGGTTGGAAGTGGATGGTGTGTCAGAATCCCGTTTGCAGCGTTTTCATTCCCTGCTGGTCAAGCGTGTAGAAGAACTGCCACAGTTGCACGGTCTTTTTGTCTATGACCAGGCTGGCAACTGGGTAGTCAACTCGCAGCCAGAGTTAAAAAAAGGCGCCAATAATGCAGACCGTGAATATTTTATCTACCATCGTGATCACACCGATCGCGGCGTCCACATAGGCCCACCGATCAAAAGTAAATCGACTGGTGAATGGATTATCACAGTGTCCCGCCGCTTTAACAAAAGTGATGGCAGTTTTGGCGGTGTCGTGCTGGCCACAGTGAAGATGAGTTATTTCAAGAAATTTTATGAGCAATTTGAAATAGGTGATTCTGGTGCGATTTTTGTTGCACTCAACCAAGGCATCATTTTATTACGGCGTCCGTTTGAAGAAAAAACTTTGGGCAAAGATATCTCGCAGTTTCCCTTGTTCCGTGAATATCTTCCCCAGGCCAGGGCAGCGACGAAAACATTTACTTCTGCCCAAGACGGTGTCGTACGCATCAATAGTTATCGTCAACTCGATGAATACCCACTGGTGGTATCTGCCGCCCTGTCACGCGACGAAGTCTTGGCGGACTGGAAATCAAACGCCATTATTCACGCCATAGGTGTGGGCTGCCTGGTCATCGTGCTGGCATTCATCGGCTCGCGCCTGATACGACAGATAGCATTGCGTGTACAGGCAGAAGCCGAGCTGGTCAGGGCACGCAACTCTCTCGAACAATTGAATCAGACGCTGGAAAAACTCGCCATGCAGGATGGCCTGACTGGCCTTGCCAACCGGCGTCAGTTTGATATCGCTCTCAAAGATGAATTCAGCCGGGCCATGCGCAACGCCAGCTCCCTGGCTTTGATCATGATCGATGTCGATTGCTTCAAACAATATAACGACATCTACGGCCATGCCGCCGGGGACGAATGCCTGCGCGCCATCAGCAAAGTAGTGGCCGCCGGCAAACACAGGCCAGGGGACTTGAGCGCACGATATGGCGGTGAAGAAATGGTCGTTTTATTGCCAGGCACCGATGTAGCCGGTGCCATGAAGGTCGCTGAAAGTATCAGACAGACAATTTACCAGCTGGAACTGAAGCACTCAGGCAATGCCACCGGCGTAGTCACCATCAGCGCTGGCATAGATGCCTTTGTCCCCGTCAGGGAAAACAATCAACCACTGGAATTGATAGAAGCCGCCGACAAAGCGCTGTATTACGCCAAGTCTCAGGGGCGCAATTGCATACGCGTCAGTACCGGACATTCAATATGAACGATATGAATCAAGGTACATCAATGAACTTGCGTTTATAATCGGTACTGTAAAACGCAAATCCTGTTTCCTCATGAAAATGGCCCGACCATCCCGTATCCTTGCGGTGTTTGTCATGCTGTGGAGCCTGCTATTCATGCAGTTCGCCGTGGCAGCATACGTTTGCCCGGGAATGGCCACGTCCAGCACTACCGAAGTTTCCATCACTGCTGGTGTGGCAATGCCAAATTGTGCAGGCATGGATCAGGATCAGCCTGCACTTTGTCATAGCCATGCAGAAGATCCGTTTGGCAAGCAATCTGCCCATAAACCAGCCTTGCCCGATGTACCCGCTTTTGTCAGTGCCAGCCTGCTGCTGATACTGCCTGCTTTTGATACGCTTCAAGCACCTGTTTCTACATCTCCTTCTCCAATCGCGCTGGCACACTCAACCGCCCCGCCGCTTGCCATACGCAACTGCTGTTTCCGCATTTAATTTCCTGAACGCCTGATGCATTGTCACCAGCTTTTGCTGGTGTACGTCCTGTTTCATCGTCTGGAGGTTTTATGATTTTGTTTTCTACATTACCCTGTCGCGGGGGCTTATGTCTTGCGCGCATTTTCCTTGTCATGTGCGCCTTGCTCTCTATGCAAGCATACTCAGCTGAGCTGAGTATGTCGCAAGCCCAGCAACTTGCTCTGGCGCGCTCCAGACAATTGTCTGCACAAGACTTCGCCATCAGCGCCGCGCGTGACATGGCCGTGGCGGCCAGCCAGTTACCCGATCCTGTACTCAAGACAGGTATAGACAACCTGCCCGTCAGTGGCCCTGACCACGGCAATCTCACGAATGACTTCATGACCATGCGCCGCATAGGTCTGATGCAAGAAATCACCCACAGCGATAAACGCCAGCTACGCGCCGAACGCTATGAACGCGTCATCAATAAGTCGCAAGCAGAAAAAATGCAGACCACGCTCGGTATAGTGCGCGACACAAGTATCGCCTGGCTGGACCGTTACTACAGCGAGAAAATGCTGGCGCTCGCCAAGGAACAGCTAAACCAGGCGAGGCTGGAAATCCAGGCTGCCGAACTGGCCTACCGTAGTGGCCGCGGCAGCCAGGCAGATTTGCTGACCGCCCGCAGTGCACTGGCTCTAATGGAAGACCGCAACAGTGACCTGGCACGACGCGCACGCAATGCCAGCATCATGCTGACGCGCTGGATCGGTGAAACCAGCACTGACAGTCTGGGTGCATTACCTGTGATGCACCAGGTGGGGCTGGATATATCTGCATTGGAAACCACTCTTGCGCATCATCCGCAAATCAGCATCATGAACAGGCAAGTTGAGCTGGCGGATACAGAAGCAAAACTGGCCGAGGCAAACAAGAAGCCAGACTGGAGCATAGAAGTCGCCTACCAGCAACGCGGCCCTGCCTATTCCAACATGGTATCGGTTGGCGTGTCGCTGCCGTTGCAATGGGACCAAAAGAATCGTCAGCAACGCGAACTGTCATCGCGTCTGGCCATGGCAGATCAGGCCAGGGCAGAACGTGATGAAGCCCTGCGCAGCCATATTGCCGAAGTCAGCAGCTTGTTCAATGAATGGCAAAGCAAACGCAGCCGCGTGAGCCGTTATGACAATGAATTACTGCCCCTGGCCACGCAAAAAGTGCAAGCAATCCTGGCTGCTTATCGCGGTGGCAAATCCAGTCTGGGCGACTTGCTGACAGCACAGCGCAACCAAACCGACATGCATTTACAAGCGCTGCAACTACAGGCAGAAACAGCAAGCTTATGGGCGCAACTGCGCTACCTGACGCCACTCAATGAAACCAGAATCACACCAGAGTTGAACAGGGACTAAACATGAAAATCAGACATATATTACTTGTTACAGTCACCACCGGGCTCTTGGCTGGTGCTGCTTATGTCATGTATCAACTGGGTAAACATGAAGGTATGCAGAATTCCTTATCAGATAAAAATACCAGCCTGCAAGATACTGGCGCCAGTAAAAAAGCCTTGTACTGGCATGACCCCATGGTGCCCGGTCAAAAATTCGACAAACCGGGCAAATCTCCCTTCATGGATATGCAACTGGTGCCGGTGTATGCAGACAATGCTGATACGGCGAGTGAAAATTCCGTCAGCATCAATCCGCGCATACAGCAAAATCTTGCCATACGCACAGCCAGCGTGGTAGTCGGCAAACTCAATGCCGTAGTGCAGACGGTTGGCAGCGTTGCCTATAACGAGCGCGATGTCGCTGTGCTGCAAGCCAGGAGCAATGGCTTTGTTGAAAAACTTTATGTGCGCGCGCCACTGGACCTGGTGCGCAAGGGCCAGCCGCTGGCAGAACTATATGTACCCGACTGGATCGCTGCGCAAGAAGAATTTCTGGCGGTGAAACGCATGCAAGGCCAGGCTATCGTTGGCTTGCTGGACGCAGCCCGTCAGCGCATGCGTCTGGCTGGCATGACGGATGAGCAGATACACACTGTGGAGAGCATTGGCAAGCTGCATGCACGCATCACCATTACTGCTCCGCTAAGCGGGGTAATGACAGAATTGTCTGTACGCGAAGGCATGACCGTAAGCATGGGCACACCTATGTTCCGCATCAATGGTGTGGATACAATCTGGGTAAATGCCGACATCCCTGAAAGCATGGCGCACACGGTGCAGGCTGGCAATATGATAGAAGCCAGGACAGTATCCCTGCCTGGTGTCGTTTTCCACGGCAAGGTCGCCACCATGCTGCCGCAAGTGGATAGCAATACGCGTACTGTGAAAGCCCGCATAGAGTTGGTCAATCCCGGCAGCCCTGGTGCACAATTGTTGCCTGGCATGTTCACCACGCTCAACTTTGCCGGTACTGCACGCAAGGAGAGCCTGCTGGTACCCAGTGAGGCCTTAATCAGCACGGGTGTCCGCAATGTAGTGATCCTGGCGCAGGATGATGGCAGGTTCTTGCCTGTGAATGTGGAAGTAGGCGCAGAAAGCAATGACCAGACAGAAATCATCAGAGGTTTGCAAGCCGGGCAAAAAGTCGTAGCGTCCGGCCAATTCCTCATCGATTCAGAAGCCAGCCTGAAAGCGAGCATTACGCGCATGGAGGGTGCAACTTCTGCAATCTCCACACCAAGTTTAAACCTGCCTGCAACTGCGCCTGCCGGAGTTAAACAATGATTGCACAACTCATACGCTGGTCCATCTGCAACCGCTTTCTGGTCTTGCTGACCACACTGATACTGGCGGCATGGGGTGTCTGGGCTATGGCACGTACGCCCGTTGATGCCATTCCCGACCTGTCCGATGTGCAAGTCATCATACGCACCAGCCTGCCCGGTCAGGCACCGCAGATTGTAGAAAACCAAGTCACCTATCCACTGACAACGACCATGCTTTCGGTGCCAGGTGCGAAGACCGTGCGCGGCTATTCTTTCTTTGGTGATTCCTTTGTCTATGTCTTGTTTGAAGATGGCACGGATTTATACTGGGCGCGTTCACGCGTGCTGGAATACCTGAACCAGGTGCAGGCCAGATTACCAGCACAGGCAAAAACTTCACTGGGCCCTGACGCCACAGGGGTAGGCTGGGTCTATGAATATGCACTGCTTGACCACAGCGGAAAAATGGATTTATCACAACTGCGCGCCTACCAGGATTGGTTCCTGAAATTTGAATTGAAGTCGCTGCCGAATGTATCAGAGGTTGCCAGCATAGGTGGCATGGTGCGGCAGTATCAAATACAGCTGTCCCCTGACAAGATGCGCGCCTATAACATCACCCATGGAAAAATCACGGAAGCCGTACAAAAAGCCAACCAGGAAAGTGGTGGATCAGTACTGGAACTGGGTGAGGCCGAATACATGGTGCGCGCCTCTGGCTACTTGAAAACGTTAGACGATTTTCGCAAAATACCGCTGATGACCACAGAGTCCGGTATTGCTGTGCGCCTGGGTGATGTGGCGCGCATACAGGTGGGTCCGGAAATGCGGCGTGGCATTGCAGAACTGAATGGTGAAGGTGAGGTTGCTGGCGGCGTGATCGTCATGCGCTCAGGTAAAAATGCCCTGGCAACCATCGCTGCCGTCAAGGACAAGCTGAATCAGCTCAAGCCCGGTCTGCCACCTGGAGTGGAAATCATTCCCGTATACGACCGCTCTGGCCTGATCACGCGGGCAGTGGATCATCTGCAGCACAAACTGCTGGAAGAATTCGTCGTCGTGACCTTGGTCTGTGTCGCATTTTTATTCCACCTGCGCTCGGCCCTGGTGGCGATAGTATCACTGCCTCTGGGCATACTCGCAGCGTATATCATCATGCATTATCAGGGCGTGAATGCCAATATCATGTCGCTGGGTGGCATTGCCATTGCGATTGGCGCCATGGTGGATGCTGCAGTCGTCATTATAGAAAATGCCCACAAGCATATCGAAACCTGGCAGCGTGCCCACCCGCATGACAAACTGACAGGAGAACAGCATTGGCAAGTCATTGCAGAAGCTGCCGCAGAAGTGGGGCCAGCACTGTTCTTTTCTTTACTGATCATCGTCCTGTCCTTCGTCCCGGTGTTTGCGCTGGAAGCGCAGGAAGGCCGCCTGTTTGCCCCGCTGGCGCTGACAAAAACCTATGCAATGGCGGCAGCGGCCGGACTGGCAGTGACGCTCGTCCCCGTACTGATGGGATATCTGATACGCGGCAAGATACCGCCTGAACACAAAAATCCCTTGAATCGCTTGTTGATTGCAATATACCGCCCTTTACTAGAAAAGGTTTTGCAATTCCCCTGGGCCACTCTGCTGGTGGCGGCACTGATAGCCGTGTTGACAGTCTGGCCGCTGGCTCGCCTGGGCGGCGAATTCATGCCGCCACTGGATGAGGGTGATCTGCTCTACATGCCTACTGCACTGCCTGGCCTGAGTGCGGGCAAGGTCAGCGAGCTCTTGCAACAGACCGACAGGCTGATCAAGAGCGTCCCTGAAGTACAAACCGTGTTTGGCAAGGCTGGACGGGCTGAAAGCGCAACCGACCCGGCACCGCTGGAAATGTTTGAAACCACGATACAGTTCAAACCACGTAATCAATGGCGCGCAGGCATGACACCGGCAAGGCTGCTGGAAGAACTCGACCGCAGCGTCAAGGTGCCTGGCCTGTCCAACATCTGGGTACCGCCCATACGCAACCGCATCGACATGCTGGCGACGGGCATCAAAAGTCCGGTAGGGATCAAGGTCGCTGGTGCAGACTTGAAGGAAATCGACAAGATCACCAGCGAGATAGAGCGCGTCGTCAAAAGCGTGCCGGGCGTCAGCTCTGCCCTGGCAGAACGCCTGAACGGCGGCAGGTATATTGATGTAGATATCAATCGCGACCTTGCTGCACGCTATGACTTGAATATCGCCGATGTGCAGAGCATCATTACGGCGGCCATAGGAGGTGACAATATCGGTGAAACGGTGGAGGGTTTACAGCGTTTCCCCATCAATCTGCGCTATCCACGAGAGTTGCGTGATTCTGTCAAAAAACTGCGCCAGTTACCCGTACTGACGACAAGAGGAGCTCAAATCAGTCTGGGCGATATTGCCAGCATACGCATCACTGATGGCCCGTCCATGCTGAAAAGCGAAAATGCTAGATTATCCGGATGGGTGTATGTCGATATCCGTGATCGCGATCTCAGTTCTGCTGTGCGCGAGATGCAGCAACGTGTCAGCAAAGAAGTGCGCTTGCCTGCAACTTACTCACTGTCCTGGTCGGGACAGTTTGAGTACCTGGAACGCGCCAGTGCAAAACTCAGAATCGTGGTACCAGTCACCTTGTTGATTATTTTTGTCTTGCTGCACATGACATTCAAGCGGCTGGATGAAGCCGCCCTGATCATGGCTACCCTGCCCTTTGCGCTGGGAGGCGGTGTGTGGTTATTATGGCTGCTGGGACATCAGTTGTCGGTCGCCAGCGGCGTTGGTTTCATCGCACTGGCAGGCGTCTCGGCAGAATTTGGGGTCATTATGCTGCTCTACCTGAAACAGGCCTGGGGGCAACGTCTGATGCAGGGTCAAAACAGCGAGCAGGATTTACTCGATGCCATACGCGAAGGCGCAGTGTTACGGGTACGCCCCAAGGCCATGACGGTGGCCATCATCGTCGCCGGGCTGGTACCCATCATGCTGGGCAGTGGAACAGGTTCAGAAATCATGCAGCGCATCGCCGCACCCATGGTGGGTGGCATGATCACTGCTCCTTTGCTATCGATGTTTGTAGTACCTGCGGTGTACTTGCTGATGCGCAGGCGTGGTGTGAGTTAAGAGGTTAAGGGATTAAGGGGGTTAAGACTTCACCTTCCTGCGCCAGATCGTGTAATAGATCAGCCAGACCGGCATGATGAGCGCATTTGAAATCAGGAAGGCAAGGCCTGGACTGCTCACATCACCATTGATGCTCAAGCCTATTGCGATTAATTCTGCATAGACTAGCGGCCCGACTACGAACAGGGCAAACCAGGTTTTCTTGACCCAACTTTTTTGGCTGCTGCTGATACTGGCAATTGCACGAGCTTCGTCTATCGATGCCTGGAAGGGATCATTAGGGCGATAGACGTATTGCGCTTCTTCCAGGGGTACGGGTGTTTCCGGCTTGTCTGCTTTGACTGTTGCAGCAGCAGGGTCAGCAGAGATGGCGCTGCCCTTGGGCAGCTCCAGGTAAAAATCGCCCACTTTAAAGCGTTGTGGTATTTCGCTCATGGTGCGATGTGGTACAAATCTGTACTGAAAGAGAATGTCCACATCTTACACGCGTGCGCAGCAAAATTACATCCTTACCATACATTGCTACAAAAACCAAAAAAAGCCAAAAACCAAACTGCCCATTAGCGCATCAGGCAGTCAGCTTCAGTTGCAGACTGGTCGCAGTGTAAGTCGGCGTCGCGGTATATCCATCCACCGTGATGCTGGTGAACTTGCCTTTCAGGCTGCCTGCATTGATAACAGTAAGGGTATCGCCAACGCTGGGTTTGTAGCCATTCTGGAAGCGTATGCGCAAGCTGCCGCCAGCGATGGTGACTGTGCTGCTGGCCAGCAACTGGCTTTGAGCATTGCGCAGGTTGATCTCCAGTGCACCGCTGGCCAGCTGTGTGTATTTGCCGGTAATGCTGAGATTGCCCGTTGTATTGACAATCACGCTGGCGCCGCTATACACATCGCCATGACCAAAGGCCGTGGCAGAATTGGCTTCGACTGTGCCTGCGTCAATTTGCGTGCCACCTGTCCAGCCATTATTGCCAGCCAGCTTCAATGTGCCACTACCGAGTTTGCTGAGTTTGCCGTTGCCATTGATGTCATTGCGCCAGATATCCATGATATTGAAACCACCTTTGGTAGCATCCATGTTGACAATGACATTGCCAACAAAACTCCCATAACCATCTGCGGCGGCAAACAGGTTGAGCCTGCCCCAGCCTTCGGCATCATCCATGACAGGATAGCCGGATGCCATGGCAGTAGTTTTCAGAACCACGCGCCTTTGCGCCTCGCTCAAATAAGGCAAGCGAGTTTCCAGCAAGACTTCTGCACCTTTCGGCACTACTGCCGCGACATTGGTGGCAGCAATCGGGGCAAAGCCATAGGTCATGCGGCGCAGATAGTTGGCCTTGTTGCTGGCATAGTCAGCAAAGCGATCTGTGGTTGCAGTGGCAGAATGGGCATAGGCATTGAAGCTGTCTGCCGTGGTATTGGTTTGCGTGATCAGGGCGGCGTGGGCTTGTGCATAAGCTGCCGTTTTCTTGGCTGCGTTGGCAGCATCATACAAGTTGGCGGCGGCCACTGCTTGCGCCTGTATGCGGCCACTCATGACATCCAGTGGTGAATGCATGCCTGCCATGATGCGGTTTTCACCAAGTTCCAGGCCACGGCTCAACAATTCCTGGAAACGCTCGGGCACCATATAAGCCATGGCAATGACATCGCGGGTCGCTTCTGCCGAGTGGCCGCTGGTGAAACCACCATCGGTTGCCGGTGTCGTGCTCTTGGCAGGTAGCAGCGATGGAGCGACGATGACCTGATTGCTCCAGCGGTAAGGGCGGGCATATTTATAAAAGCGCTTGGCCGGTTCGGTGGAACCATTATTGCCTATCAGCGACAACAGATCGACGGCATTGCCAAAGCTGGTATTGGCCGTGCCACCCACACCTGTATTATTGCCGCTGTCATTGTATAAAACCGTGCCCGCATCAGCGGGGATTGCGGTGATACTGGTAGTCTGCTGGGCTGCGCTGCGCCATGCTGCAGTCAATGGGCCCAGGCCATCGGTCACGCTATAGCCTTTGCCACGGCGGTCATCAAGGTAGGCAGCCAGCTCCTGCTCAGGCGTGCGTTTGCCAGTCAGGCTCGCAACGTAACTGATGTTGGCATCATGTACCGGACGATTCAGGATAGTGCCATCAGGCGTGCCATCATTTGGCACTCCTGTCCATTTGGAGGTGAGCACTGCCGGGAAATTATCTACCGCAGGTGCTGTCACACCAGCATCCACGATCAGGGTCAGCGGCTGCCAGATGGTGAGAAAACCGGATAATACGCGTACACCGGCATTGGTTTCCAGCGTCGCATATCTGGCGTCCCCACGCTGGTTGCTGGCGACATTATCGACAAAGGCGGGCACACCGGCAGGCACCGGTGCACTATCAACCATGCCAGGGTCAGCAGGTGGTGCAGGTATCACCAGCGGGCCTTCGATAACGACAGTATCTGTCGCCACGGTGTTCGAGCCGCCACCACAAGCCATAAGAGTAAGCGCAGTGCTAATCATTAAAGCCAGGGTCAAGCGTTTCAAGCAATAAGCAGAGGTCATGATGCAGGTCTGATCTGAAGTGGAAAAGTCCGGCGATCATAAGGTATGCACATGACTGTTGTATGACAACCGATCACAAAACACATGAAATTTGCCAAGCCTCATCAGAAAACATGATTATTTAGCCAGTTCACTGGCATCCACATGGCAATGTTGTAGGATGATCAGCTTACAAACAAAGTGCTCCAAACCATGTCTTACCGTTTTGCCCTGACCCTGTTCGCTTTGATATTCAGTTTCGGTCAGCCTGAAAGCCGGGCGCAATCTACAGTGCCTGCCCGCGCACTAAAAGACAGCGCCAAATTCCCTATCGGGGTTGCCTTGAATGTGGGGAATGCGCCTGGTGATATGGCCGACATCAGGGAAATCGCTGCACTCATCAATGCACAGTTCAACAGCATCGTCGCAGAAAACGGTATGAAAATGCGCTTCCTGCACCCTGCCATTGATACCTATGATTTTGCGGCGGCAGATGCACTGGCAGACTATGCACGTACACATGGCATGATACTGCATGGCCATGCCTTGATCTGGCACCATGATTACCAGCTACCTGTCTGGATGAAAAACTATCAGGGCGACTGGCAAGCAATGCTGCGTGATCATGTACAACAAATTTGCCAGCATTTTGCAGGCAAGGTAAAAAGCTGGGATGTCGTCAATGAAGCAATAGATAACAAGCACCCTAAACAATACCGTGCCACGCTCTTTCTTGAAAAACTGGGTCCCGCCTACATAGAACAAGCCTTCATCGCCGCCCACGAGGCCGATCCCGCAGCGGTGCTGTACTACAATGACTTTAACATGGAGAGCAAGGCCGACAAATTGCAGTTCATGCTCGATATGGTGGATGATTTTCAGCGCCGTCACATACCCCTGCATGGCATAGGTTTTCAGATGCATGTCAGTGTCGATAGCCCAGCTATCGCGCAAATCAAAACTGCCTTGCAGGCAGTGGCTGCGCGTGGTTTGAAGGTACGCATTTCAGAACTGGATGTGAGCCTGAATCAACAACAAAGGGCAGCAAGCCTTGACCCTGCGCTGGCACAATTGCAAAAAGCCAGGTACCGGGAAATCGTCAGCGCTTATGTACAAAGCGTGTCTCCTGCCCAGCGCGGTGGCATCACCTTCTGGGGTTTGCTGGACAAGGATTCATGGTTACTGGACGGCAAACCTTACCCGGACTGGCCGCTACTGTTTGACGACAAAGGACAGACCAAACCAGCATACTTTGGAGTACTTGAGGGTTTGAAAGAGTAGCAATGGCCGGGGCATGATGCCATCTGCTTTTCATATCTATCTCCTGCTCCAAAGTGTTGTTCTCCACGCACAACACAAGACTCAGGTAATTTTTTGAAACAGTTTCGTGATTGTTAAATCAGCTCGCATCCCGTATCTTTGCTGGATCTTCGCTCATCACTGATTGCCATGACACCAACCCACCTTGCCATTGCCATAAGCACCTGTCTTTTCATCAGCGTCAGCGCCAGCCCGGCGTGGGCTGCTGACCTCGCCTATAAAAAACTCTCGGGCAACAGTGTTGAACTCGTGCTCAGCAGTGACACCAGTTTGACTGTTGATCAGGCGCAAGCCATGGTGGCAGAACCAGCAGTAAAACTATGCAATGGCAAAATACCAGAATTTGGCAAATACAAATTCAGCAGCAATGACCCCATTGCGGGACAGCCCGCAAGTAACAAAACCAGCTTCAACATGGTACAGATACTAAACTGCGTAGCTGACATACCAGAACGCCCCAAGCAGGCAATCAGCAAGCTCAATGAAGATGACATCGCCCGATTCAAGATAGAAGGCAACAAACTCAGCAATGCCTATATGTCTGCCATCGACAATGGTTACTATGAAGTTGCCTACAATATGCTGGGCAAAAGCCTGAAAAACCTCAGTCCAATGGAAGAATGGCAAACCCGGACAGTTGCTTATCAGGCACAGATCGGCAAACAATTAAGTCGCGATTTCTGGCGCATTACTGTCTATGACAACCCACCAAATGCGTACCAGGCAGGCACTTATGTCGCCGTCGATTATGAAACCAAACAAAGCATCGCCCCTATCACCTGTGGTTACCTGATATGGTTCCAGCCAGCTGGTACAAAAAATAATTTCACCCTCATGCGTGAAGAATATGGACCTATCTCTGAAGACATCCTGAAATCAACAGCAGCAGCTGACATGGGCAAACTGCGCAAGCAGATGAAGTGCAAGACATAGAGTGAAACAATCAATGACACGCCTCTATCACTACGTTGGCCCAGATGAAATTGCCGCAGCAGTTGCAACCATCCCTATCGGTTTTGCGATTCGCCAGATGCAGGATGTCACGCGCTGGACAAAAGAAACTGGGCAACATATCAACCGCGATGGCAGCATCATTGCAACCTTCATCATTGACCAGCATTGCACCCTGCACCTGGCTGACCGGCACAGCGAACATGTCGCTTGCGCCGGTGGCAAACCGGTATTGTCTGCTGGTGAAGTCACTTTTATCATCGATGGCGACAAGCTCGAAGTGAGTGCCATCACCAATCAATCCACTGGCTATTGCCCGCAAGTTTCGTCATGGCCAGATGTGGCAAACGCCTTGCAACGCGCAGGCATGGCTACGCCCGGACATTTCAGCAGCAGCTACGAATTTCGCCGTTGCAGGCTATGCCAGGCCATCAACATCATCAAGGACGATGTGCTTGAATGTGCGCTGTGTGAAGCTGAATTGCCTGAGGAATGGAATTTTTGACATATTGCAGCAAACAACCAGTGATGTGGGTAAGCCAGGCAAACAGCTCGGTGTAAGGTTTAAATTTTCAGGCGTTTGCTTTTTCAGTCAGTACGCTGGTATTCTTTTTAAAAGCGAGAAAACTACTGACTGATGAGAAATGATGAACCACTCTGCCCTCCGTGCGCGTCTGTTCCATCTACTACACAAGCCATCGCGCGCGAACGTGCTGACCCGGTATATCAATTACTTTCTGGCCGCTGTCATTTTGGTTAATTGCATTGCGGTGGCACTTGAAACCGTGCCCTCGATTGCAGGCCCCAACAAAGTCCTGTTTCACCTCATTGAAGCTTTTTCGACCAACTTTTTTATTGTCGAATATCTGTTACGTCTGTGGGTATGCGTAGAACAGGGGCGGTTTTCCCCTCCCATCAGCGGCAGAATCAAATATGCCTTGCAGCCTTTGTCCCTGCTGGATTTGCTGGTTATCCTGACCTTCTGGGCACCATGGGATTTGCGTTTCCTGAGGATATTCCGACTGACCAGATTATTACGCGTACTGAATCTGGAAGGGCTTGATCATTCCTTCAAGTCCATCAGCAATGCCCTGGCAAAACGCAAGCATTTGCTCATCGTTGCCATTCTCCTCATGGTCATTACAGCTTACTGTTTTGCCGCCCTGCTCTACCTGATTGAACACAGTGTACAACCGGATAAATTCAGCAGTATTCCTGAAACATTGTGGTGGGCCATTGTAACGCTCACCACCATAGGCTATGGTGACATCACTCCCATTACACCTGTGGGCAAGTTGCTCTCCGGTGCGATTGTTTTGGTTGGCATAGGGATTTTCGCCTTACCGACTGCGATTATGACGGCGGCAATTCTGGATGCGGGCACAGATCACCATAAAAAGGATTGCCCGCATTGTGGAGGTGATCTCAATCAGGGTTAATCAAGCTTAGCAATCAACTACTCGCCCATTCCAGCCAGCCTGTTATGCCTGAACCACTCAGCAAACCCCTGGTCTTCCAGCGCATAGATACCGCGTGACTCTTTCCAGACCAGGTTTTTTTCGCGCAAACCATCGATGGCGGTTTGTACTGTTGCCTTCGACAATCGTCTCGCCTTTGTGATGGCCATATAGGCCGCCATGGATTCATCAGAAAATGGTATCCAGTGTTCACCCTTACTGATGAGCACGCTGAGTACGGCTTTCTGTATCGCGGTCAGAGCATCGAATTCGCTGGCGAATTCTTCCCACAGACGGTTATTGATTTTGCGGGCACCGTCTTCGAGTATTTCTGACAGGCTTTGCGCCTGGCCATCGAGGGCGATGTGGGCGATCAGGTCGCGCAGCATTTCTGGCCGGTTGCCCAGAAGCTGGAATGCCGCCCAGACGCTCTCGGCACGCAGTTTGTTGCCTCTGGCCAGATTGCCATTCGCCCATTTAGTAAAGGCGTCGGTATACAACTTGTTGAGCAAGGGGAAAGGCGTGATGCTGGAACCAAAGAAAGGCTGGGTGCGGTTCAGCACCAGGTGGGCGAGTTTGTCGCGGTTGGAGCCGGTGAACACCAGCATCAGTGCGGGCAACTCGGCACTCAAGTTCAGGGTGTCGCGAGCGGACTTGAGTGCGAACATGGCATTCAGGCCTGCTGTTGTACTCAAGGCATGCTGGGCTTCATCCACGATGAGCACGATCGGTTTTTTAACCTGATGACTGAGCTCGGCAATCACATCTGACAGCGTGACATTGTCTGGCAAACCCGGCTGATTGATATCAATGGTCAGCGTCCCCATGACATTGACTTTGGACAGGCCCACGGCCTTGGCAGCCTTGCTGATGATGCCCAAGGTATCAGCCAGGTGTTTTTTGATGGCTTCGGTAATGATGAGGGCAGGGTCGCGTTCTTTGTTGGCCCACAGATCCACATACACAGCCAGCCAGCCGCGTGCACTGATCTCTGGTACAAGATCCTCTCGCAGGAAAGTGCTCTTGCCGACGCGCCTTGGAGCAGCCAGGAATAAACCTGAGCGTGCATCACTCAAACCCTTGCCCTGCAACCTGTTGCAAAGCTCCTGCGCCAACTCGGGGCGGCGAAAAGTAAAGGAAGTACTCATGGATGACGGCCCTCTTTATCTCAGTACTCACTCTATTATGCTTCATTATGTCTAAATACATAAATTATGCATTCAAACATAATAAAGCATAAATTGCCGTAAATTCAAGATATTTTTGATTCCTGAACAGAGTAAAAGTCGACAAGCACAAGCCTTATCTTGCTTTGCGGATACGCGGCAACAAGCAGTTGCTGCAACAATCCATGCCATGAATTGCACGGTCTCAAGAATACACACAAGTTCAGGTACCAGTGCGCGCAACAAGCCGCGTGCATTAAAAAGTGCACCTGGAGCATGTGCACCGCTACGTTTTTTCACTTCACCCTCAAGATGCGCTGCACGGCCTCGCATATCAGTGGTGCCTAAAGCCATAGATATCGCGCCCCTGTGCCAGCAGCTTGCGGGTTTGCCCATCCCTGCTTGCAATGATTTCAACCAGAAATATCTGAGGCGCAATGGATGCAGATAGCGTATTTTGATTATCCTTATTCTGACGACGACAGAGGCTTATTTGTAATGCTGGAAAAGCTGGATTTGCTGCCTGACAGGGCTTGATTGTGGAGAGCAAGCTCTTACCATGTTGAGCGAATCTCACTACAACATCGCTGTTATGAGGCAGACTGCATGCCTATCTGCCAGCCCGCAACGTCCGCCACATCATGGCCACACCAATGGCAATGATTCCTAGCCCCAGCAAATGAATTCCGATACGCTC
Organism: Undibacterium sp. Ji42W; assembly: GCF_049340405.1. Taxonomy (NCBI): domain Bacteria; kingdom Pseudomonadati; phylum Pseudomonadota; class Betaproteobacteria; order Burkholderiales; family Oxalobacteraceae; genus Undibacterium; species Undibacterium sp. Ji42W. The sequence continues at coordinate 259,849 of NZ_JBMPOV010000003.1, read as the reverse complement.
ACCGAACAGCATCATCACCAGATGCTCGAATGCACAACCCCTCCTGCAAGACAATGTCACGCTATCAGCCGCAAAGAGCATGGCCACGCCGGCCGGCACAGCGATTAGGCTCAATGTAGTAAATCCAGTCTTCATTAATACATTCACTTGATCAGTCTCCTGGGTTGCGATTGCTCAACAAGCATGTTCCAATTCTGGAAATAATTCATGCTTCACATAAAAGAAGCTCTCATACAACAATGACTTCGCTTTTGAGCGCCAACCCATATAACGACTGGTCGGCGTAGCAGAAGAAATAGCATGCAGTTGCAATGCGTTCGCCATTGCCATGGCCCGCTTCATGTGCAGAGGATCACTGACCAGCATGACATTCTGTATTTGATGGCCGCGCATGAGTTTGCAGGCCTGCACCAGGTTTTGATGAGTATTTTTCGATGCCTCTTCTGTCAAAATCTTTTCAGCAGGAATGCCCCCGGCAATGGCATATTGGCGGGCTGCGGTTGATTCAGAAAGAGTGTCACCTTCACTCAAGCCACCTGTAAAAATCAGATATTGCACCTGACCGTTTTTGTACAGGTGTATGCCATGCTTGATGCGCTCTGCAAATACGGGCGATGGCCTGTCTTTCCATACCGATGCACCTAAAATGATCGCCGCATCAGCTTTGATTTTCTCTGGCATGGCAGATTGTTGGGCTAGCATTGCAGGATAAAGAGCAATGCTCAGCACGATTTGGATAAAGCCAACCAGCGCGATGATCAATACCAGCAGCAGGATATACTTGATACGAAAGTAGCGGCGCAAACCAGGAAAATAAAGCTTCACGCTGACCTACTGCTTTCTTAACACGCGCCAGGGTTTGCTGATTTTTGGATCGACGGGCACACGTTTTTCATTACTCGCATAATCGTCATCAAAGACCGCCCATGCATCACCACGCTTGACCAGGTACCAGAACGGCAGCTTGCGACCTTCAACACGCAATGGCGTGCCATACAAATCCAGTTCAGACAAATCCAGTTCAGACAAATCCAGGGATAATTTGGCTTTATCCGGCTTGCCATTGATGCTGAGCTTGCCATCCACGAAACACCATTGCTCTTTTTCTTCACTGACAAAGCAGCCTTGTATGATGCGTGCCAGATAAAGATCGGCCTCGTTCTGATCAAGTGTGCCCAGGCGTTGATAAGGCCCCTGCTCTGCCCTGTGCTTGCCATCACTCACTAGCCAGATTTTATCGCCTGCTACGCGCAGGCAATATGCAGTCTCGTCACCCTCATGCCAGGCCAGGTTTTGTTTGATGCGGCCATCCCTGATGCTCAAGCCAACTTGCTGGCTGTCCATAGCCTTCATGGCTCCCGTCCAGTCACCATGCTTTTTCAGTAGATTCAGGAAATGACTGGTAGTCCAGTAGCCATCGAATTTGCTTAAGCCGACATTACCAGTGCAGATTTTAGGTGACGCCGCCATGGCAGAGAATGCGCATGACAGCAGCAGGGGAAATAACAATAAAGCAGTAAATCTGGACAATCTGGATTGCATATAGTGCCTGCTCTTTTGCTATCAATAAGAATTGAATATTTTACCAGAGCAGGCAGATGAGTCCTGACTAAAGCTATCCAGATCACTGCACCTATTTGACCAGACTAGCTGTCATCGCAATATCAAAATCCTGCTGTTTGTCTGGCGTTTCTTTTTGCAGCTTCGCTCGCTGGCCCAGGCCAGTGATCAGTTTTGGCTTGGCAATGATCTCATCCCCTTTCTTGACTACCATGTCTATCGTGACTGCGTTTTTATATTGATCTGCCGGTGCTGGAGTAAGCGTGAAACTGAAGCCCCATTTTTCCTCACCATCTTTAGATTGGATAAGTACACTGGCCGGTGTGCCTTGCCTGACGACCACGCGGGGTGAACTGTTCATTCCTGCGACCTTGATATCCATCGCCACCGAATAACTGTCCACATCTGGCTTGCCTGCTTCCTGGCCAGTCTGGGCGTTTGTGGCAACAGCACTGACAGGTGTAGTAGCCCAGGCGCTGTAAGCGCTGACACTGCAAAGGCAGCTCAATACTGCATAGGCGACAACACGCTTGAATTTACTTGGATTGTTCTGTTGCAATTGCATGATTCTCTCCTTTAAGGGATGACGGGAAGGCCAATGACAGGCCAAGGCGCTGGGGGTGACACTTAACTGGGTTTTGAGCATGGCTTCGGCATAGGTGCGCCTGGCCTGTGGTTCTTGCGCAATTACGCTGGCATCACAGGCAAGCTCCTGGTCAAGGCGGAAGCAACGGGCTGCAATATGCACGAGCGGGTTGAACCAGAACAGGCATTGCAGCAGCGCAAACAGGGTATTGGCAATGACATCACCGCGACCTTTGTGCACCAGTTCATGCCGGATGATGAGTGCCTGTTCTGCTTCGCTGTAACGCTGATAAAAATCGGCGGGGACAATGATTTTTGGCCTGAAGCAGCCTTCCAGTGCAGGGCCGGTATCAACATCGCTGGCGAGATAGACGCCCTCGCTTTCAGTAAGCCTGCCCAGCCTGCGCATGAAATGCAGGTGCTGCATGCCAAGCAGGCCCAGCAGACACAGGCTGCCTATGAGCCATACACTGACAAGAATTATTGGCCAGGCACTGGCTGGCTGTATCTCCAGCAGAGTTGTGCCGGAGATGCGTTGGTTAGCAGGCGCCTGCAACTTTTCCGCCATGTCCAGGTATTGCCGGTGCGGCAAAAACATGGCGAGCAGGGAAAGTGGCAAGACCGCCCAGAGCTGGTAGGCAATACCAGCACCTGCCAGTTTGCGTAAAGGATTTCTGACCAGTAGGATGAGCACGATCAGGCCACTGATGACGAGGCAGGCGAGTATCGCCGGCTGCAAGAAATTACTGATCATCACCGAGCTCCTTAATGAGACGTTTGAGTTCAGCGATATCCTGCTTCGATAATTTCTTTTGTTCAGTGAAGTGCGCCACCAGTGGTGCAATGCGGCCATTGAACATGCGGTCAAGAAAGCCCTTGCTCTCCGACATCAGCCATTGTTCACGCCGCAGGATGGGCGAATACAAGAAGCGCCTGCCATCCTTCTCGGCGGCTATCGCGCCCTTTTTAAGCAGGCGGTTCAGCAGGGTTTTGACGGTGGCTTCTTGCCAATCCTGTTGCTGCGCCAAAGCGGCGCTGACCTCCTCGGCTGACTGCGGATGCTGCTTCCACAGTGTTTCCATGACGAGCGATTCTGCCTCGCTGATGGCGATGTTTTTCATTGCGGGCTCCAGAGTGAGATTGGCATGAGACCTTCATTTACAGATGTAATCGATAATGAATGATTACACGCGTAATCAATGAAGTCAATAAAAAATTGCATCCAGCTGGTTTGCGCAATCTGCTGATTTTTTCACTCATCTGCGAACCACACTTGCACAGCACAGCTTTGCACTGCATAATTGGTCTTACCAATTTTAAACTGGTCAACCAAAAAATACGAGGCAATACATGATGACAAAAATAACTACCCCATTGCCCAAACTGCTGGCTGCCTGTCTACTGCTACCCGTCTTGAATGCACCAGCACTTGCCCAACATGTTGCCCATACCGACCGGGCGCAATACCAGAACCCCATCATCCATGCCGATTATTCTGATCCCGATGTCATTCGTGTAGACAATCGTTACTACATGACTGCATCAAGCTTCAATAGCGCACCCGGCCTGCCTTTGCTGGAATCGGCAGACATGGTGCACTGGCAACTGGTTGGCCATGCCCTGCCCCAGCAATTGCCACTCGCTGATTTTGCCAGGCCGCAGCATGGCAAAGGCGTGTGGGCACCCTGCCTGCGTTATCACGGCCATCGTTTCTGGATTTTTTATCCCGATCCTGACCAGGGCATTTATGTGATGACGGCAGACAATTTCAGCGGCCCATGGACTACGCCCCACCTGCTGCTGGCAGGCAAGGGCATCATCGATCCCACGCCCTTGTGGGACGACGATGGTCAGGCTTATCTCTTGCATGCCTGGGCCAAAAGCCGCGCGGGCATCAACAACATGCTAAGCCTGCGCCGCATGAACAAGGAAGCAACACAGATACTCGATACCGAGGGCAAGGTCATCATTGATGGCAACAAGCTGCCTGGCTACAAGACACTGGAAGGCCCCAAGTTCTACAAACATCTTGGCTACTACTATGTATTCGCCCCCGCAGGAGGAGTGGAAGAAGGCTGGCAATCGGTATTCCGTTCGCGCCATATCGAGGGCCCGTATGAAGACAAGATCGTCATGGCACAAGGTAAGTCACCCACCAATGGCCCACACCAGGGTGCCTGGATACAGACACCTGAAGGCACTGACTGGTTTTACCATTTCCAGGACAAACGTGCCTACGGCCGCATCGTGCATCTGCAACCCATGCACTGGAAAGATGGCTGGCCTGTCATTGGTGACGATATCAACGATACCGGCACAGGCGAACCCGTGCTCAGGCATGCCATGCCGCTGGTAGGTCAATTTCCACAAGTGCAGCCTGCAACATCCGATGAATTCACGAACAGCAAGTTAGGCCTGCAATGGCAATGGAATGCCAACTGGAAACCAACATGGTATTCACTGACAGCCAGGCCACATCATTTGCGCCTTCTAACGCACACTGACACCAGCTATGCAGAACGCAACAACCTGTGGGACGTGCCGTCCTTGCTTTTGCAAAAACTACCCGCCGAACAATTCACGGTAGATACCAGACTGGATGTCAGCCATCTGCAAAGCGGCAGCAGCACTGGCCTCATCATGTATGGCTTTAACTATTCCTGGCTGGGTGTGCGCCAGCAAGGCAAGGAAAGACGGTTGCTCTTGACGACTTGCGACAAGACAGAAGCAAAATGCGCGGAAGTGATACGCGCCAGCCTGCCATTAAACAGCAGCACGGTATATTTGCGGATGGCGGTGCAGGCAGGTGGCAAGACGCAATTCTATTACAGCGCTGACAATCAAAAATTTAATGCGATTGGCGATGAGTTCACTGCGACGATGGGCCGCTGGGTTGGTGCACAGATGGGCTTATTCAGCGTGCGCGCTGGTGTTGCATCCGCAACCAGAAACGATTATGTCGATGTGGATTATTTCAGGGTGGTGATCAGCAAGCAATCACCATCATTAAAACACCCAGGCGGGGCGTCTTGACGCACCGGATTACGGATGTGATGTTGTCTACAACGGCTCCCCTGATGCCCCTCAACGACAATTCCTTGTCATCGCGCAAATATATCCCTGCGTAACTCCAGCAAAACCTGATATTGAGGTAAAGTTGATCCTGCACGCGGCGCAAATCTCAGCAGCGTGACAAAATAGAAAGAGATGTCGCCGTGCACAGGCCATTGCCATGTATGCTGACATCCGATAACAGAGACAAACCACCGTAAAACGAATTCATCATGCGTATTTTGCTAGCAGAAGACGACAGTGTCCTGGCCGACGGTCTGACCCGTTCGCTCAGGCAATCCGGCTATGCCACGGACTGTGTCAATGACGGGGAAGCCGCAGACACTGCGCTGACTACGCAGGACTTTGATTTGCTGATCCTTGACCTGGGCTTGCCCAAATTGAGCGGACTAGAAGTATTGCGCCGTTTGCGCGCGCGTAATTCACGTTTGCCGGTGCTGATCTTGACTGCAGCAGATTCGGTGGAGCAGAGGGTCAAGGGCCTGGACCTTGGGGCAGATGATTACATGGCCAAGCCCTTTGCCCTGTCTGAACTCGAAGCACGCGTGCGGGCACTGACGCGGCGTGGTGCAGGTGGCGGGCCAACGGTCATCAAGCATGGGCCGCTCACCTATGACCAGGTCGGGCGTATTGCCTATATCCATGAGCAGATGCTGGATTTATCAGCGCGTGAGCTGGGATTGCTGGAAGTGCTGTTGCAGCGCACCGGGAGGCTGGTCTCAAAGGAGCAACTGGTCGATCACTTGTGTGAATGGGGTGAAGAAGTCAGTAACAATGCCATAGAAGTCTATGTGCACCGCCTGCGTAAAAAAATAGAAGTAGATGGTGTGCGTATCGCTACGGTGCGTGGTCTTGGTTATTGCCTGGAAAAATTCTTTGTCCCTGCCACAACAACGGCCACAACAGCAGCCACGACAACTGCGACAGCTACTGCAACCGCCAGCACTGAACAAAAATGAGTCAACTGCCAGGCAAGGACGACAGCGACGCAGCAGCGCCTGACAGCCTGGCTGGCAAACAAGCTGAAGAAAAAACGCAACGTTCCCTGTTTGGCGAAATCCTTGACTGGATGCTGGCACCGCTCTTGCTGCTATGGCCGATGAGCATCGCCATCACCTACCTGGTGGCGAAATCCATCGCCAACCAGCCCTTTGACCGCGCGCTCGAAGACAATGTGCTGGTATTGTCGCAGCAAGTCAAAGAGATAGATGGCAAGGTCGTCACCCAGATGAGCAATCCGGCCAGGGATATTTTGCGGGCGGACGATCTCGATAATATCTACTACCAGATCAAGGTCAGCAAAGACCAGCTCATCGATGGAGACCGCGACCTGCCCATGCCCATGGATGAAGAAAGACCGGTGATAGGCTCGGTACAATTCAGGAACGCCGTCTTGCGCGGCATAGACATACGCATTGCCTACAGTTATATCGATCTCAACAAGAGAGGCAAACCCGGCTCTGGTAAAGATCAGCGCCAAGACCCACATCTGGCATTGGTGCAAGTTGCCGAAACCCTTGAAAAACGCGCCCTGCTTGCCAATGAGATCATCAAAGGCGTAATCCTGCCGCAATTCATTATCTTGCCGATTGCTCTGGCACTGGTCTGGTTTGCCCTGAGCCGTGGCCTGTCACCCCTCGCAGAACTGCAGCAGCGGATACGCGCGCGCAGGCCAGATGACCTCAGCCCCATCGATTCACGCCATGTACCGGAAGAAATCACGCCACTCGTCAAATCACTCAATGAAATGCTGGAGCGGCTGGCGCAAACCATCGCTATCCAGAAACGCTTTATCGCTGATGCAGCTCACCAGATGAAGACACCGTTGGCCGGTTTGCGCATGCAGTCAGAGCTGGCCTTGCGCCAGACTGACCAACAAGAGATACATCAGTCATTGACACAACTGGCGACCAGCTCGGAAGCAGCCACGCGCCTGGTCAACCAGTTGCTGACACTGGCACGCGCAGAAAATCTGGCCCCGGCCAACCAGCCACGCGAACAGATAGACTTGAACATTCTCGCCCGTAATGTGGTGCAAGACTGGATACAGGCTTCTTTTGCAAAAAAAATAGACCTGGGTTTTGAGCAGGATAAGAATGCGGTGCTGATCTTTGGCAGCCCGCTGATGTTGCGTGAAATGCTCAGCAACCTGATTGACAATGCCTTGCGCTATACCCCGCAAGGTCATAGTGTGACAGTACGTGTGCGCACCGACCATGAACAGGCACTGGCGGTACTGGAGGTCGAAGACAATGGCCGTGGCATACCAGTTGAAGAACGCGGGCATGTGTTCGAGCGTTTTTACCGCATCCTCGGCAGCAATGTGCAAGGCAGCGGCCTGGGCCTGGCTATCGTGCGCGAGATCGCCAGTCAACATGAGGCCAGGATAGAAATACTCGATAATCCGCAACCACAAGACCCGCTCTACCCCGGCTGCGTATTCCGCATCTCTTTCCAGTTGAACCCGTATGATGAACTTGCCATGGAGGGCTTGTCATGAGCGCAGCACCTGAGCTGGCTGGCAGTGTCAGCAAACAATACTGGCGGTATACCCGGCGCCTGACAGTTGCCCTGCTGGCTTGCTGGGCAGTGCTATGTTTTTGTGTGCTGTACTTTGCGCGTGAATTATCAAACCTGGTGTTCTTTGGCTGGCCATTTTCTTTCTACATGGCAGCACAAGGCCTGACGCTGAGCTTTGTGCTGATACTGGCTATCTATTCACTCAGCATGGGCTGGATAGGCCGCAGGAAAACAGAAAGCTGAACACATGGCACAAAAGACCTTTACACAAAGACTGACGGTGTATTACCTGTGGTACACCCTGTTGTTTTTTATCTTCCTGATCAGCCTGGCGATCCTGGAGAAAGAGGGAGTGCCGCGTGCATGGATAGGCTATCTATTCATGTTTGCCACCATCGTACTGTATGCAGGCATAGGCGTGGTCAGCCGCACGTCTGACATCAGCGAATATTATGTCGCAGGACGGCGCGTGCCTGCTGTCTTCAATGGCATGGCCACAGCGGCAGACTGGATGTCTGCTGCCAGTTTTTTAAGTCTGGCGGGAGGCCTGTATTTGCAGGGCTTTGATGGCCTTGCCTACATCATAGGCTGGACGGGTGGCTTTTGCCTGGTGGCCATGCTGATCGCACCTTACCTGCGCAAGTTTGGTCAATACACGATTCCCGATTTTCTCGGCACCCGCTTTGCCGGTAGCCCGGAGAATAATATGGTCAGGATACTGGCCGTCATTGCTACTGTATTTATTTCCTTCATCTATGTGGTCGCACAGATTTATGGCGTGGGCCTGATCACTTCACGTTTCACAGGCGTGGATTTTTCTGTCGGTATCTTCCTTGGCCTGGCCAGCATACTGGTCTGTTCTTTCCTCGGAGGCATGCGTGCTGTTACGTGGACCCAGGTAGCGCAATACATCATTATCATCATCGCTTTCCTGATCCCGGTAGCCTGGCTGTCAGTCAAACATACCCACAACCCGGTCGCCCCGCTGTCTTATGGGGCCGTGTTGCCTGAGCTGGCCAACAAGGAAAAAATCTTTGAGTCAGATCCCCGGGAAAAAGAAGTCAGGGCCATCTACCGCCAGCGTGCCGACGAGCTGCAAAAGAAAATACAGCAATTGCCGCAATCGTGGGAAGACGGCCGTTTTGAATTGCAGCAAAAACTCGAAGAATTAAAATCAGGCAATGCCTCGCTACTGGATATCAAGGCAGCAGGCAGGGTGTTGACAAATTACCCCAAGTCACCGCAAGAGGCACAAAGCCGCTGGACTGAGGTACGCAATAATTACCTCGCCAAGGCGCAGCCTGGTTTTTCCAAATACACGCCTTATGCGGCAAAGGACAAGAAAGAGTCTGACAGCAAGCGCAATAATTTCATGGCACTGGTGTTATGTCTGATGATGGGTACTGCCGCCCTGCCGCATGTGCTGGTACGCTACTACACCACACCCACGGTCAAGGAGAGCCGTGACTCGGTGTTCTGGTCGCTGTTCTTTATCATGCTGCTGTACATCACGATACCGGCGCTGGCGATACTGGTCAAATACGATATCTACACTTCCCTGGTCGGCACAGAATTCTCCAAGCTGCCCGCCTGGGTCACTTACTGGGCCAACATAGACCGTAACAACCCGCTGGTGAATATCACCGACATCAACCATGACGGCATAGTCCAGCTCGCCGAGATTGTGCTCGATGGCGACATCGTGGTGCTTGCCACGCCAGAGATTGCCGGCCTGCCCTACGTGGTCTCTGCGCTGGTGGCAGCCGGTGGGCTCGCGGCAGCGCTCTCTACCGCAGATGGCTTGCTGTTGACGATATCGAATTCTTTGTCGCACGACATTTACTACAAGATCATAGACCCGCAAGCCTCAACACAAAAAAGGGTGACAATATCCAAGCTGCTGTTACTGGTGGTGGCACTGGTGGCAGCCTATGTGGCTTCACTCAAGCCTGCCGATATTCTGTCACTGGTAGGTGCGGCATTTTCAGTGGCTGCATCGGCACTATTCCCCTGTCTTGTACTAGGCATCTTCTGGAAACGTGCCAACCGCCAGGGTGCCATCTGCGGCATGATCGCCGGCTTTGTCGTGTGCGTGTTTTATATGCTGTATACCCACCCTATATTTGGTGGCAGCCCGGCGAATCAGTGGTTCAGCATCGCACCTATATCGGCAGGTGTATTCGGTGTCCCGGCTGGTTTCATCACCATGATGGCAGTGAGTTTTTTCACGCCCAGGCCAGATCAGAAGACGCTGGATCTCGTGGATTTTATACGGCAACCTTGAGAGCGGAACATGTCTGGCAATAATTAAAAGCGAAAATGTAGGGCGCGTTGTAACGCGCCGTATGTAAGCGGCGCGCACGGCACAAATTATTTTCTCAGTATGCAATGATCTCATGCGGCGCATTACGATGCGCCCTACGTCACGGTATTTCTGCACTCATGTTTGTTGATCAAAGTACAGATGTGCAGCTATAAGTCTGACGGCATGCCCGGCAATGCTTTTCGAAATAGCGCAGGCGACATACCAAAACGCTTGCGGAATATTTTCCCCAGATAACTGACATCGGCTATGCCTGCCTCATCTGCAATAACGGCAAGACTATGCCCAGAATTGAGTAAGCGCCATTGCACATGTTGCAAGCGCAGTTCATTCCAATAATTCTTTGCCGTCATGCCATGCTCAGACAGAAACTGACGGTCTAGCTGTCGCCTGCTGATGCCGACCATACCCGCAAGTTCATCGGTGGTCTTGCTGGCACTGAGCAAGTTATGCATCAGGGCAATGGCGCGCCCGGTATGACGACTTGTCGCTGCTTCCGTATCGAGTGAGCGTAGTTGATGGCTGCTGCTGCGTGCCTCATCGACCAGCATGTCGGCCAGGCCCTTCAGCGCACGGCTGCGGCCACAGGCACGCGCCAGCATTTCTATCGCCAGGTCTATCGCTGCCATGCCACCGGCGCAAGAAATGCGGCCACCATCAAAGCAATACATCTGCCCGCTCACGACTTCTATACGCGGGAATGAGAAACGGAATTCAGCTTCATGCCGCCAGTGCAAGGCAACTTTATGGCCATTCAGCAAGCCACAGGCGGCCAGCAGGAAGCAAGCATTATCTATACAGACCAGCTGCACTCCATGCCCTGCTGCTTTACGCAGGATGTTTTTGTAGCGGGGTGCCAGCGATTGCGTTGCCTGTGCGTTCCTGCCACCAAAAACTACCAAGTAATCAAAGTCTGCACAATGAATTTCTGCCGGTGTGGCCTGGACTTGTATGTCGATGCCGCTGCTGGATTTGATACTGCCAGCTTCCAGGCCGAGGATTTGCCAGGTGCAGTACCGCTGGCGGCTGTAGTCTGCCTCATCTGCAGTAAAGCGCAGCTTGTCCAAAAATCCCCCAAACGGCAGCATCGCAAATTCTGGCAAAGGCATGATCAGTATGCGTATGTCTGCCACGGTCGTTTCAGTGAGCATATCTTAAATGTCTATAATTTACCTTACTAAGTCTAGATAATACCATTCATAAAGCATGATCCTGTTTACACTGATTGCATAGAAAACGGGAGAAAACATGGCATTGAACACCTGGATTATTTACGCGATTGCAGTATTGGGCTTATCGATTACACCGGGACCAAATGGCTTGCTCGCGATGACACATGGCGCGATGTATGGGGCAAGACAAGCGGTCTGGACCATCACAGGTGGCGTGGCGGGTTTTACCTGTTTGATAGCCTTGTCGATGTTTGGCCTGGGTGCCTTGTTGCAGGCTTCCTCACATGCATTGCTTGTATTGAAGATAGGCGGCGGACTTTACCTGGTTTGGTTGGGCGTACAGTTATGGCGCGCACCTGCGCTGAGCCTTGCACTCGCGGGTAGCGCTGGTACAGCATCTGGGTTCAGTCTGTTCCGCACCGGCTTACTAACTGCCATTGCCAACCCCAAAGTACTCTTGTTCTATGGCGCTTTCTTGCCGCAGTTTATTGACATGCAGCGGCCACTGCTAACGCAATTTTTGATCATGACGGTAACATTTGCAGGCATGGAATTTGTGGTCGAATGCGTGCTGGCCAGACTCGCTCACCAGATACGCCCCTGGCTGGAACGTGGCGAGAAACGCTTTAACCGCGCGTGTGGGACGCTGTTTGTGCTGGTAGGTGCGGCTTTACCGATCATAAAGTAAGGCCAGGTTCTCAACTGCAGAAGCACTACTCAAAAACCTGGTCATGCCGCGCTCATGTAGCCAACTCAATCAGCCAGCACAGACTGCAAAGACACCGGTTTGCTGGCCTGCGCCATGGGGAACAACCACCAGCGCATGCCGGTTTGTGGCTCAGCGATATCGACTTCTTCACCCATCTGCGGTGTGCTGATACGCACATTATGCTGCTTGGCCAGCGCGACAATCCGCTCAAACGGCTCAAACCAGCTATGCAGTGATAAATCAAAGGTGCCGTTATGGATAGGCAACATGGTTTTGCCGCGCAAATCAATATGGGCCTGCAGCGATTGCTCTGGCTGCATGTGAACATCAGGCCACATCTTGTTATAGGCACCGGTTTCTATCATGGTCAGGTCAAACGGCCCGTATTTGTCGCCGATCTCTTTAAAGCCTTTGAAGTAACCAGTGTCACCACTAAAAAATATTTTCAGTTCAGGCGTGAGTATGCTCCATGATGCCCACAAGGTCTGGTCACGGTCATGCAAACCACGGCCAGAAAAATGCTGGGCAGGTGTCGCAACAAACTGCGTGCCATTGATCCAGGTGCTTTGCCACCAGCCCAATTGCTGGATTTTGTCGGCAGCTATACCCCATTTGATGAGTCGGTCACCCACACCTGTCGGTGTCAGGATATGCTCAGTTTTTTTTGCCAGTTGCAGGATAGCGGCGTAATCAAGGTGATCATAATGATCATGCGACAGGATGATGCCCTTGATGGGTGGCAGGTCAGCAATGCTGATCGGTGGCTGGTGAAAACGTTTAGGCCCCATCCACTGGAAGGGCGAAGCACGTTCAGAAAACACCGGGTCGGTCAGCCAGAATTCGCCTTGCAACTTCATCAGCATGGTTGAATGTCCGAGGCGGTAGAGGCTATTGTCTGGCGCGGCCATCAACTGTTCCCTGGTCAATTCAAACACGGGGATACTGCCACCTGGTACCGTATCCTTGGGTTTGTCGAAGAAGAACTTCCACATGATTTTCAAATTCCCCAAGAGACCGGGTTCGCGCATCTCCTTGTCATTGACAAAACCACCCGATGAAACTGGTGCTTGTGCATCTGCCTGCGCGGCAGGTACAACTACCGGCACCACAGTAGATATAACTACAGGCACATTCTGGGCATTACTGGGGTAAGAAACATAGGCCATGGTGATCAACACTCCTGTCATGAAGAGACTGAATACAAACCGCGAAAGTCGGGGCATAATTTATAAAATGCTGACGAAGCTTAACTACTGCATCGAATTATTACACTACACAGTGTAGTTTCTAAATCTGAAAAAGTAAACTACTTAGTGTAAAATTCTTTATCGCAGCCAGACAGGCTCAACCAGCACACCAGATAATAAAATTACAAAATGTCAGAACCCGTACGCCAGACCGACCGCAAGCGCGAAGCCATATTGCAGGCAGCCATCCATGAATTTCGCCTCAATGGTTTCGATGCAACCAGCATGGACAAGATCGCCGCCACGGCCATCGTCTCCAAACGCACGGTGTACAACCACTTCCCCAGTAAAGACGATTTGTTCGCCGCAATATTGTTAAAATTGTGGCAAAGCGCTGTTTCTCAGGATGATTTTCGTTACCAGGCCGATAAAAACCTGCGCGAACAACTGGAAACTTTCCTTGGCAACAAGATGCGCCTGATGAGCGACACCAATTTCATCGACCTCGTCCGCGTCGCCGTCGCCGCCACCATCCACACCCCAGACCGCGCCCGCGACATGGTCGAACGCATGAGCAAACGTGAAGAAGGCATCGTCGCCTGGATCAGGGCGGCGCAGGCCGATGGCAAGCTGAAAGCTGGCGATCCCTATTTCATGGGCGACATGCTGCAAGGTCAACTGAAGTCCCTGGCCTTCTGGCCGCAGGTGGCGATGGGACAGCCCATGCTGGAAGAGCCGCAGCAGAATGTATTGATAGAACTGACGGCGGGGATGTTTTTGGGGTATTACGGCTTGGCTTGATGCAAGGAACAACCGCCTGTTCAGAAACGTAGGCCCGATTAGCTGTGCGTGATCGGGCGCATGTAAATCGCTACTGACAATTTAATAAAACATAAATACATCACATCAAGCTAAGACAAATTCATTTTTTTTGGGGCTAGCGTGTAGCGATCTGAAGTACTTATCTGACTTTACATTCTTATTTTGATGCACAACATGCGTACAATTACGCGTCGCTAATCGCACCTGCTGGCTGAACTTGAATATCCAATCAAAAGCGCAACGCGCTTGCCATTATTTTTATTTACACGGGCTTCGAACTGCTTTAGTCAGCAATAGTACAAGTGCGTATGCGGTTACTCGTCAACACATTTATTCCATTGAATCAAAGTCCGGCGGCCAATATTCTCTTGTTGGTGGGCGTACTGAAAAGCGAGTACCTAAGCGGGTCTCATATTGATTTAGAATGAATGCATGGGCAATCAGGCGAGCAAGGAATTGCTCCAGAAAATCAGCAACACTGTCGGCAACAGGTGTTATGGCAGGTTCATCACCAGGAATATAATAGAGCTTGCAGCCATCTTCATTTTGGCGAAAACAAAGAAAGTCCGTACCATTGTATTGAAATATTGGCACAAGTGATTTACCCTCTTCTCCTAGGCAAGCAGATTCAAGAGATATTTGCAGTTCTTCCGCATAGTTTTCAATCAAATCCAGCTCAAGCCATACCCAACCACCAAAAATCCCGTCCTCTTGGCTACATCCATCTGCCAATCCATAAAGTTCGCGTATGGAATCAGGCAATTGTATTTGTGTTTCTTGTTCAAACTTCTCAATCTTTTCTGCGCTTGCTGCACTGTTCAATCGCCCTGGCAGGTCAGGGTGAAGTAGTACAAGCGCCAGTTTAACCGCTGCAAAAGTCTGTTCTAATTTTCTCATTATGTATGTTGTTAGCTCAAGAGTTCAGGTAATCATGCGGATAATTTGACTACTATTTTAAAGGGACTCTAACAACCTGTCCTACTGAATTCCAGAAATGATTTTGAGATCAGGAACACGTCATTTTTTTCATTCTGCATTCTCCAACACTGCCAACATCGCCCGCAACCCCTCATTCAAACGCTTCAACTCCGCAGCACTCAATCCAGCCATGATGCGCCGCTCATTTTCTACGTGAGCAACCAACGTACGATCTACCAGGTCTTTGCCGGTATCTGTCAATTGCACCAGCATGCTGCGGGCGTCGTCGGGATTTTGCAGGCGCAGTATCCAGCCGCTGGCTTCGAGTTTTTGCAGTCTGTGGGTCATGGTGCCGGAGGTGACCATGAGTTTGGAGAACAGGTCGGTTGGGCTCATGCAGAAAGTGGCGCTGGAGCGCCTGAGCGTGGCCAGCATATCGAATTCCCATGAGCTCATCCCGAAGTTGCTAAAGGTGGCTTCCAATTCACGCCCCAGCAGGTCGCTGCAACGGCGCAGGCGGCCTATGTTTTCCATGGGGCTGCAATCAAGGTCTGGCCTGGCGTTGCGCCACTGTTCCATGATTTTATCGACTGCATCCATCGTCTTTTCCCCCATCTTGCTCACTCCCTGATTATTTATTTTTTCCAAGCTTCTATTATAGGCGCTGCCCCTGACGCTTCAGGCATTTGGTCACTAAGGCTTCTTGTTCACTCCTTGAAAGACCACACAAGACATAGGGTATTTATCTTGATATCAAGATAGTTTGTGATACCATTATTTATCTTGAACTCAAGACATTATCATGAAAACTGCACAGATGCCTTCCCGACTTCACTTCTGGCTCGATACCTTGCTGACTGCACTCGCACCTGCCATCTGGGGTTCGACTTATATCGTCACTACGCAATTCCTGCCGCCAGACCGGCCATTTACTGCCGCCCTGCTGCGTTGCCTGCCCAGCGGGATTTTACTGGTGCTGTTTTGCAAGCGCCTGCCCTTGTCGCGTGAATGGGGACGTTTGCTGGTGCTGGCTGCACTGAATATCGGTTTCTTCCAAGCGCTGCTGTTCATTGCGGCTTATCGCCTGCCTGGTGGCATGGCCGCCGTGATTGGTTCCATACAACCCTTGCTGATCATGGCGATGGCGTGGTTGCTGGACAAGCGCAGACCAGCGGTAGTGGCAATCACAGCCAGCATCTTTGCGGTAGTGGGCATGGCGGCTTTGCTGTTGTCGGCTACCGCTGTCATGGATACAGTGGGTCTAGCTGCCGCTGCTGCTGGGGCGATCTGCATGGCGGGCGGCACGTATCTGTCGCGGCGCTGGCAAAGCAGTTTGCCGGTATTGGCTTTCACTGGCTGGCAACTCTTGCTCGGAGGTTTGATCCTGCTGCCTTTAAGCCTGCTGGTGGATGCGCCGCTGCCTGCACTGAACCTGACGCAGATACTGGCTTATGCCTACTTGTCCATCGTCGGTGCCTTGCTGGCGTATAGCCTGTGGTTCCGCGGCATAGAGCGCTTGTCCCCGGTTGCCGTGTCTTCGCTCGGTTTATTAAGTCCTATCACCGCAGTCATCCTTGGCTGGATAGTGCTGGACCAAAGCATGCGGGGGATATCACTGGCGGGTTTATTGATTGTCCTGGTCAGTGTCATCGTGGTGCAGAAAAGCATGCGTAGCCAGACCTGAATTTTTATCACTCTCATCGCTATCAAGGAAAATAAAATGCACGCATCTATACAAGAAATTATTGAATCCCGCGTCTCTGCGAATAACTATGACAGCAGCCGCAAACTCGACCCTGTCGAGATCAGCGAATTGGTGCGGTTGGCGACGCTGGCACCCTCTGCTTATAACTTCCAGAACTGGAAATTCCTGGCGGTGGTCAGCGATGAGGCCAAGCAACGTTTGCAGGCGACCGCTTTTAATCAACAAAAGGTCCGCGATGCCGCAGTGACTTTCATCATCTGCGGCACCTTGAATGCCCACGCCCAGCTCGAACCCGCTTTGCGCCCTGCTGTTGCTGCCGGGATCATTGACGACAAGATGCTGACAACATGGGTAGGTATGGCTGAGCAAAGCCACACCAATAATGCGGTGCTGCAAAGGGATGAAGCCCTGCGCTCAGCATCGCTGGCGGCAATGACCTTGATGCTGGCAGCGCAAGGCATGGGGCTGGCGTCTTGCGCGCTGAGTGGTTTTGATACAGACGCGGTGTCGCGAGAGTTTGACCTGCATGCCACGGAAATCCCGGTCATGCTGATCACGGTAGGTTATGCTGCCGCAGGCAACTGGCCGCAAAAACCACGTAAGCCGGTGCATGAAGTGATGCAACTGGTTTGAGAACCTGTTGAGAATTTACCAGGGCAGCGTCTCACCGGCATAGGTATAAAACTCGCCCGATTGTGCCGACTGCATGCTGTTGATCACCGCCAGCATTTCACTGGCAGCCTGCGCTACCGGGCGGCCTATGCTGGCACCGCGAAAAGGTTGCGACAAGGCGGTGTTGACCGTGCCGGGGTGCAAGGCAAATAACACTGCATCAGGATGGGTGCGTTTGAGTTCTATGGCGGCGGTCTTGATCATCATGTTCAGCGCCGCCTTGGATGCGCGATAGCTATACCAGCCGCCAAGATGGTTATCTTCTATGCTGCCAACCTTGGCAGATAACATGGCCATGACGCCACGTTGTTTATGGAGCAGAGGTGCGAAATGACGCAGGAGCATGGCTGGACCAAAGGTATTGACGAGGAAGGTCGCCTGCATTTGCGCATAGTGCAAATCGGCCAGTTTTTTCTCAGGCATGAAATCGCCAGTGTGCAGCAGGCCCGTGGCATTGATGATGAGATGAAAAGGGCCACGCTGTTTCATCACGCTAGCTGCTTCAGCAATGCTGTCTTCGCTAGCAAAGTCCAGTACTGGCTGGCTTTGGCGATGCAGGCATTCAACAACGCCGCACTGATCTTGCATACGCAATAGTTCTACAAATGCTGCGCCCATGCCGCCTGATGCGCCGATGACAAGCGCCCTGAAATCCTGCGGGAAAGAACTTAGTAACATATCTGGCATCACAGCCATCCTTGCTTCCATAATGCTGTGTCAGCCAACTCCCGCCAGGCAATCTTGCGCTTGGCCTTGGTGTAGACGGCTTCAAGCTCAACAAATTCTACCCGGGCATTAATGACGACCTGCCCTTCTTGTTGCTCAGGCATATACACTTTACTGACCAGAAAATGCTTTTGTTTGGCAACGACTTCTACCGCAGTCCACTTGGAGAGCATGAGCTTGTTTGGCTGTATGGGATTCATTTCTTTCTTTCAAATACTGAGGACTACATAGCACGTACTACGTTTAATGCTCTTACAAATCATCCAAGCTTGCCCGTATTTGCGTTGCCCTGTCGCGCAGCCCCTGCAAGACATCTTTATCCATTTTTCTGAGTTGCGGGTACACCATGCCTATGCGTGGGTTGCTGGATAACTTGTCTTCGTTGCGCGCAAAAAAATCCCAGTACAAAGCATTGTAGGGGCAGGCTTGCTCACCCGTACGTTGCTTTTTATCGTAATGGCAGCCCTTGCAATAATCACTCATCTTGTCGATATAGGCTGCGGCGGACACATAGGGTTTGGTCGCCAGCATACCACCGTCAGCAAACTGGCTCATGCCCAGGGTATTGGGCAGCTCTACCCATTCAAACGCATCAATATAGATACCCAGGTACCAGCGATGAACTTGCTGTGGCTGCAAGCCGGCCAGCAAGGCAAAATTGCCGATGACCATCAGGCGTTGTATGTGATGGGCGTGGGCATGCTCCAGTGACTGCGTGATAGCACTGGAGAGGCAGCGCATTTTTGTTTTGCCAGTCCAGAACCATGCAGGCAATTCTGCATCATGGGCAAAGAAATTATGGTTTTCATAACCGGGCATTTGCGCCCAATAGATGCCGCGTACATATTCTCGCCAGCCCAGTATCTGCCGTATATAACCCTCTACCGCAGGCAAGGCGGCATGGCCAGCCCAAAGCGCAGCCTCAACCTTGCTGACTACTTCTTGCGGTTGCAGCATTTTGACATTCAGGGCAAAAGAAATCAGTGAGTGAAACAAGCGCCATGACTTGCTGCTCATGGCATCCTGGAATTCACCAAAATGCGGCAAGGCATGCTGGATAAATGCATTGAGTTGCGCCAGTGCTTCTGCGCGGTTCAGTGGCCAGGCGACGTTGTTTGCGTTTGCGTCGCCAAAGCTATGGATGCCTGCCTGCTGTATGGTTTCCCACAGAGCTGAATGATCATGCCGTGGCCGAAAGTCCGCAGGTTCCCAGGGTATGCCTGGCCAGGCTTTGCGATTGTCGTGGTCATAATTCCACTGGCCGCCGACTGGTTTGTTGGCTTCTTCCAGCAAGACCTGGTGCTTGACGCGCATGTGGCGATAGAAATTTTCCATCAACCATTTCTTGCGACCTTCAAACAGGATGGCCGCTTCATCACGGCGGGTAAAAAAATGTTCGCTACTGCACATGCGGCAATTGATTTTGCTGGCATCGCTGTAGGCTGCGAGTTGCGCATCGAGCCTGAATTCGTCAGGTTCCTGGTATTCAAACTGGCTGCACTGATAATGTGCCAGCAGCCAGTCGAGATTAGCTGTCAGGGATTGTGTATTGTCTGCGTCATTGATCGCCAGATAATGCAGCCTGTGTCCGGCGGTCTGGAGTTGCCCAGCCAACTCGCGCATGGCGGCAAAGATGGCGATAATTTTTTGGGCATGATGGAGAACGTAATCCGTCTCTTGCCGGATTTCCATCATGACGTAGACGACATCATCAGCACGCTGATTAAACCAGCTGTGCTCAGGATTGAGTTGATCGCCCAGAATAAGGCGCAGCGTCGTTGCGGGTCTGGCAGATGACATGGCGTGTTCCAGTGCTGTTTTAGCCTTTATTACTGCGCGCTCTTGTCTTGACTATTATTGCGGCAACGCTGAGAGCAATACTTGACCTCGTCCCAGACTTTTTCCCACTTCTTGCGCCAGTTGAAGGGCAAGCCACAAGTCTGGCAAAGTTTACTGGGCAAGTCTGATTTTTTTCGCATTTTCATCTGGATAACTCCATCGCGAAGATGCCCGCTAAATGCAAATGAAGCGATGGCTGTTGAAGACAGCCATCTGTTCAGTCTACATCACTTATTTAGCCGATTCGTCATAACGTGAGAGACTGGCCTCCAGATGTGGCGCCAGTTCATCAGCAGAGCTGACGGTCATTCCCAGCTCGCTCAGCAAACCATCACGCAAGCCATATACCCAACCATGCACGGTCACTGGCTGGCCACGGTCCCAGGCATCTTGCACGATGGTGGTCTGACACAGGTTGACGACTTGTTCGATGACATTCAATTCGCACAGGCGTTCGCTTTGTTGCTGCAAGGACAGTGCCTCACCCAGGTATTTTTCATGCTTTTGATGCACGTCCTGCACATGGCGCAGCCAGTTGTCTGCCAGGCCAACACGACGTTTGGTCAATGCGGCATGCACACCTGAGCAACCATAATGGCCGCAGATGATGATGTGTTTGACTTGTAGCACTTCTATCGCAAATTGCAATACAGACAGGCAATTCAGGTCAGAGTGTACAACAACGTTGGCGATATTGCGGTGGACAAATAATTCACCAGGCAAGAGGCCCAGTAATTCATTTGCTGGAACACGGCTGTCTGAGCAACCTATCCATAAGTATTCAGGGCTTTGCTGTGCTGCCAGTTTCTTGAAGAAATCAGCATCTTTTGCCGTAATGGCAGCAGCCCAGTTGCGGTTGTTTTCAAATAATTGCTGTGGAGTCAATCCTGTGTTGCTTGTTGCGTTCATGCTCTCGCCCATTTATTTTAGACAGGCGAGATTCTACCTGCAATGTGATCTGGTTGCATGATTAGCCCATAATATATCCAGGCATGGTCTATCTGACATGAGCAAAATATTCATATTATGATGTTGGCTTGTATCAACAATACTGGGCAAAAATAAAGGTCCGGCAGTGAATTTGGAGTTCATGCATCATCTCAGGCAAGTATGGCAGGGCAGTGGCGAGCTGGTCCATCTTCATTGATGAACCAGCTGGTTTGCGAATGATAAGAATGATAAAAGAGATGGTGCTGGAAGGTACGGGACAGTCCCGCCTCGCCATCAGCAAGATACCGTTTTATTACTACCTGCATAAGAAACATGCCTACCTGGGTAACAGAGTGAAAACCTTGCTGCGCAAAAATTATTGATCTGGGCTGGCATTATTTTTGCAGGAAGCATATTTGATCAATCAGTGACAAAATTCCTGCATCATTTCATTCAATCTCAATGGAAGTCTTGCATCCAGTCTTTGCTCATCTGTTATTTTGGGATTGATAGTACACACCTTGAACGGTGTTTTTGACGCCAGTTCCAGCCCATAATCTCTAGGTATGCCGCTGGCCTTCAGATAGCGGTCAATACGACCAACCATGCTTCCTGCCTCCTCCAATATACCCAACCTGGCCGCCTTGCGCGACATAAAGAAACCCAGCAAATGATTTTCCTGTGAA
Organism: Undibacterium sp. Ji42W; assembly: GCF_049340405.1. NCBI lineage: Bacteria > Pseudomonadati > Pseudomonadota > Betaproteobacteria > Burkholderiales > Oxalobacteraceae > Undibacterium > Undibacterium sp. Ji42W. The sequence continues at coordinate 238,423 of NZ_JBMPOV010000003.1, read as the reverse complement.
CGCCAGTTCTCATTTTCTTCGGATTCGCCGCCGGTATTGGTGTGCTGAAAAACATGCGAGACCAAAGCAAAATCCCTGGCTGTCCAGGGCAGGTCATCGACCATCATTTCAAACAGCCGCATGCGGTTGGCAGCGTCCGACTTTAATTCAGCTGGCCTGTCATAAACATTACCGCGTTTAAATAGCGTACTGGTTTTTTGATCTTGCTGATAAATCTTGTCGATTTCGGCAGACCTGCTCATGCTTTCAGCATCGGCAACCGCGTGGAAGGTGAGAACAAGCAATAATAGTCCGTTTTTTAAGATATTCATCGTAATTTTTGTTTGCTCATATCAGGGATACGGACAAAACTCAAGGTGCGGCTTCGAAAGCCAAAGTCTTACCTGCCCCGCGCCACTGACCCAGTAATTTATTACCTTCCCGGCGATAACTGATGGTGGCACTTGGTTTGCCCTTGCTGTCAAATTCAGTCAGTTCGGTTACATCCTTCTTGCGTTCTAGCTCGAGCTTTATGGCCTGACGACGCTTATCATAAAAGTAGCGCGAACTTGAGTAATACACACCGTCAACACTATCAGTGAGCATCAGGGTAATCGGCGTGTTGCCATTGATCTTGCCGCGAAAAACCTGGGCATAGGGATTGATGTCGGCAATTGCTCCATCCCCCTCACCGAGCAAAATATATTTTCCATAGCTGCTGAGGTAAGCAGTCAACTGCGGTGCCTTGAGTGTCATGACCAGATTGCCCAGATCATCAATGGCACGGTTGGCGTGTGCTGAACATGTGCCGCTGTCAAAACTGAGTGCTCCATCGAGTATGCTTATCTGACCGGGGTACTTCAGATACAAATCGTAGAGGCTGCCAGATTTGGTATAGCGTTCTTCCAGGCAGCGCTCGTATAGCTCGATCTGGTCAGCTACCGTTTCTTTGCCGCGCTCTTTCGTCGCCTTGTTGGAGAATTTCTCCAGACGTGCTATTTCTGTACGCAAACGCCGGGCATTGGTTTTTTGCGCCAGTATCGCCAGGGCCTTTTTACCAGACTCGCTTAATAATTCCACAGGCGTGATGACACGCCCTGTCCTTGCATCAAAGTCAAAACGTATTTCATTCAAGCTGCAATATGCGCCGTAGCCCTCAGTACTGACAACGATAGCATATTGTCGCTTGCCGTTCACCAGACCAGCGGATGCTGGCTGCATGGACTCCATAGGAAATTCAAGCTCGATCGGCACCATTTTTGAAGCAGTGTCCTCTTTTCCAGGTGGCAAAGTATTCAATAACTGTATGTGCAGAAAGCTATTGATACGCCCTGCCACTTGCTGATCTTCAGTTGAGATGAAAGGTATGGTGAGCTCTACTTTCTCCCCCGAGGAATTCTTGCTGACATATTTGACAGGCTTATCGCTGAAAGTAGCGCCCAGACAAGTGACGGAAAATAACAAGGCACTGCCAAGCAGACTGATATTTTTGGCGAACATGCAATTAGCGCCCTGGTATCAACAAACCTCTCTGCACTGCCGGACGCCCGACAAATTCGGCCAGGGCGCGTTGTACATGTGGAAAATCATTGATGCCTACCAGGTCACCCGCTTCATAAAAGCCGATGAGATTACGTATCCATGGGAAGATCGCGATATCGGCGATGGTATAGGTGTCACCCATGATCCACTTGCGGTCGGCCAGGCGCTGGTTGACAACGGCCAGCAGGCGCGTAGATTCTGCTACGTAACGGTCGCGCGGGCGTTTGTCTTCATAGGCTTTGCCGGCAAATTTATTGAAGAAACCAAGCTGACCGAACATGGGGCCGATGCCACCCATCTGGAACATCAGCCATTGCAGGCATTCATAGCGTTCTGCCGCATCAGCGGGGATGCACTGCCCGGTCTTGTCTGCCAGGTAGATCAGGATGGCACCGGACTCAAACAGCGCCAGCGGTTTGCCGCCCGGCCCCTGAGGATCAATAATGGCGGGGATTTTATTATTCGGGTTCAGCGATAAAAATTCTGGCGAGGTCTGGTCATTGGTCTCAAAGTTGACCAGGTGCGGCTCATACGGTAAGGCGATTTCTTCCAACATGATGGAGACTTTCACGCCATTCGGTGTCGGCAGTGAATACAGTTGCAGGCGTTCAGGATGTTGTGCAGGCCATTTTTTATTGATGGGAAAATTGTTGATGACAGAGCTGGACATAGTGTTTCCTTCCTGGTTGATCTGATAGCGGCCTTTCGGCGTAGAAATCAGATGCTAATCCATTTATGAATTCTCTGCGCAAGACCATCACATCTATGATGGCAAGTGCGCGGCATTTGCGCTAAGCTGCACGACTTGTGCCGTACATAACATTATTTGCCTCATGCTCAGAACCATCTTCATACGCCTGTTGTTTGTGATTGCCCTGCTAGCCATCACCCTGGGTACGGTACGCTATCTTGGCAATGACAGCGACGATATCTCGGAAGACAATTTGCTGGCGAAAGTGGGCGTGATCAAAAAGCCGGTAGCGACCTCATTTGACTGGCAAGCCGAGCTGGATGTGCATGCGGGCGTGCCTGATGTTGATAGCAGTTATTTTTCCGATCCTTATGCAGTTGCTATAGACAAGCAGGGTAATATTTTTGTCAGCGATGCTGGTGAGCATAACCAGATCATGAAAATCAGCGTAAAGGGTGCAGTCACACCCTATGCAGGCTCAGTCGAGGGTTTCATTGATGGTAAAGCGGAGTTGGCGGCTTTCAATACACCGTCTGGCATTGCTCTTGACACTACAGGTAATCTGTTAGTAGCTGATACAGGTAATCATGCCATCCGCAGCATCAGCCCTGAAGGCATGGTGACTACCCTGGCAGGCAATGGCAAACCCGGCTACCACGATGGCATGGGTACGGAGGCACAATTCAATGGCCCAGTAGGCATAGCAGTGGATGCTTCTGGCAATATCTACGTGGCAGACACCTACAATGACCGCATACGCAAGATCAGCCCTGATGGCCAGGTCAGTACCATCGCTGGTGGCAATGGTTCTGGTTATCTGGATGGAGCAGCGGCCACTGCCCTGTTTGATACGCCAACAGGGCTGGCAATCAATAGCAAGGGCGACATCCTCATCGCCGACAGCAAGAACGACGCCATACGCAGGCTGAGCAAGGATGGACAAGTCACCACCTTGGCCCGAGCCCTTGATGATGAAGAGAAACCCCTGATGCGCCGCCCTTTGAGTATCGTCGCCACCTATGACGATCACTTCTACATAGGCGAAAGCGGCAAGGGGCGCATCATACAGATTTCTCCCGCAGGGGAGATGCGTGGCGTGACTGGAGTAGGTATCAATTTTGAAGCCGGGGATGAAAAGGCCCTACGTTTCTTGCAGCCGACAGGCTTAGCATTGAATGACAAAGGTGGTCTGCTGGTCAGCGATTCCGCCCGCCTGCAATTGGTGAGCCTGCATAGCAAAGGCATGCCTGACAGCATGGCCGGACAAAAACCGGCAGCGCCAGCCACTATGCAGGAAATAAAAAATACCCGTCTTGATGATGAAATCAAATCCTATCCCTGGCCCATCAAACCGCAAAAGACTCCCCATGAAGTCGTCGGGACCATGGGTGAAGTACGCGGCAATTATGATGGTGAAAGTCGCGACCACTTCCACGGTGGCCTTGATGTGCAGGCAAACATGGGCACAACCGTGTATGCCATCGCCAGTGAAAAAGTACGCGGCACCAGCAGCGCCTGGGGTTACGCTGGCCTCAGCGAAGGCATCAAGCTCGACAGCATGGCGTATATCCACATGAAAGTGGGACGCAACGCAAAAGATGCGGTGATCAATGACGATAAATTCCAGCTACAGACGCTGGCAGATGGCAAACCCTATGCAGTGCGTGTCAGGCGCGGCACCCGCTTCAAGACTGGCGAAGCGCTGGGCAGCATCAACCGCATGTTCCATGTGCATCTGGAACATAATCACGCTGGCCTCAAAATCAACCCACTGCAATTGAACTTCCCCGGCCTGGTCGATACCATCGCACCGCAAATAGAAGACATCACTATCGTTGATGGCAGCGGAAAAGGAATCAAGGACAAACAACAGGGCCGCCTGCTCCTGTCCAGCCAGGTCAAAGACTATGGCATCGTCGTCGATGCCTATGACCAGGTCGATGGCAATGCCAAACGCCGTCGTCTGGGTCTGTACAAGTTGGGCTACCAGCTCTTATATACCGATGGCAGCCCTTTGCCTGGCTATGAAACCCCACGCGTGACGATGGAATTCAATGCCCTGCCACCCGACCGTGAAATGGTCAAGTTATTGTATGCAGAAGAAAGCGGCATCACCGTGCATGGTGCAAAGAAAACCCGCTTTTTGTACATGGCCAGCAATTCGGTCAAGGATGGGATTGCTAAAAAAGGCAGCTGGGATGTCAGCAAGTTAGCGCCTGGTGATTATGTCCTGCGCATTCATGCGACGGACTTTGCGGGGAATGTGGCGAAGGATAATCGCGACTTGAGATTCACCCTGGAATAATGCTTTTGCAAGCACACAGTAGCTAAGTGCTTAACAATGACGTACCACATTAAAGAGATTACAAGTTCTTCACTATGATGCATATTCCCATAGTACGTTTACTTTTTCTCGCTGCATTGACTCAGCTACCTTGCCCTGCATTGGCAGAAATTGTTCCCGAGTCATCTTGGCATGGGATGGTTTCGTTCGGCAAATACCAGCCAAGAGAACCCAAATCGCTGGCTGATATCCCACAGCCTGTCGCCGCAAGACCCTGAAAAAACGCCTGGGTGAAGCGCAATATGCACATTTGAAATTGGTAGGTGGCCAGGTGATAGACGCAAAAGAGTTACGTAAAAAAGAACCAAATGCCAGGGATTATCAATGGGAAATTCCAGCCTATATATTGCAATTCGATTTTGAACTATCGGGAACACCCAAAGTCATTTTTCCTGTAGAAATTTCACTCAGATCTGACGCAAGCATAATAGAAGAAATGAATCTCCCCGCTTATGCCAATTCAACAGAAAAACAAGTATTTCATTCTTTCAGAGAGTTAACGAGCGTCATAGCCAGAAAAGGTGTTCTTGAAAAAACATGGCTTTCATACACGAACAAGATAAAGACGGTGCCATCATCAAGAAAGGCTTGCTCGAAAAAAACATGACTGCCAAGCTCAGGTACTATGAAAAATTTGATACCCTGGCCTGGGAATATACCAAGATATTATCGGACGATGGCTACACCAAAAACTTGAAATCTATTTTGGTCAATGCGTATTCAGCGGAAATTATACGGACCATAAAGTCTCATTCTATTCGTTGACATGAGACACCAGACTTCCTCCTCAACCCGCCACACCCAATACCACACTCGAGGCCTTGAACAATCCTGTCACCGTACCACCTACGACCAGGCCCATGCTGCTTGCGCTTTCATTGGTGATGATGGCAGCCAGGGTCGCACCACCTGGCAATTCAAGCACCACTTCGGTATTGACTGCGCCTGGCAGGATGCGGCTGATGTTGCCTGTGAGCTGGTTGCGTGCTGAGAGCCTGACTTTGGGGTCTTCTTCCATGAGGATGATGGAAGAAGCTTTGATGAGTGCAAAGGCTTCTGCGCCAATTTGCAAACCCAGTTCCAGCGTACTCTCATGGGTGATGATGGCGACGATCTTTTGGCCACCAGCTATTTCGAGTTCTATTTCGTCATTGATGGCACCCGGTTTCACCTGGCTGACTTTGCCGAGGAACTGGTTGCGCGCGCTGGTTTTCATATTCATTTTCCTGATCAATAAAAAATCGTCGGCAATACCTACTGCCTGCCGGTCTAGCTGGGCGATGAAGTCGCGGTGTTCTTTTTCTATGATCCTGAAATTATTGACCAGTTGTTCACCGCGCTTGGTCAGTCTTGTGCCACCGCCTCCCTTGCCACCTGTCAGGCGCTCTACCAGGGGTTCACCTGCGAGATTGTTCATGGTGTCGATGGCATCCCAGGCAGCTTTATAGCTCATTTTGACAGCTTTTGCCGCCTGGGTGATGGAACCGCTTTCGGCAAGCTGGGCCAGCAAGGCGATGCGGCTTTGGCCGCCAAGGTTTTCTCCATCGACGGTCATCCAGACTGAACCTTGCAGGGTAATTTCTTTATTCTTTGTATTCATCTGCTGCAGTCCTCATTGACTTTCATGCTGCATATTTTGTGCTTTCGACGAGTCTGCCTTCCTGCAAATTCAGTACATGCTCTCCAAACAACCGCGCATCTTCTGCATCATGGGTGATGAGTATCATGGGGATATTCAATTGCCTTTGCAGGCTGTCGAGCTCTTTGCGCATGCTGATGCGCAGCGGCTGGTCGAGAGCAGCAAAAGGTTCATCGAGCAAGAGCGCACGCGGCTCAGCAATCAGGGCGCGTGCCAGGGCGGTTCTCTGTTTTTGCCCGCCCGATAATTCATGTGGCATCTGCCTGGCCAGGGCTTTTATATGCAGGGCGTCGAGCCAGTAATCGACCTTTTCATCCTGCACTTTGGCAGAAGGGTTGCGCCAGCCATGACTGAGGCCAAAGGCAATGTTCTGCGCCACGTTCAGATGCGGGAACAAGGCGTAGTCCTGGAACAGATAAGCCAGTTGGCGGCGCTGTGGCGGCAAATTGATACGGACCGTATGGTCGAACAGGGTATTGCCAGCGACATGGATATAGCCCGTATCCGGCGTCATCAAACCGGCGATGGCCTTGAGAACCAGACTCTTGCCCGCACCGGATGGGCCGAGTATGACGAGGCGCTGGCTATCGCTGCGGACGACAACATCAAGTTTGAAACTGCGCTGACCGGATCGCAGAGTCTTGTGTATGTGCAGGTCAAATTGCATTTTATTTGCTCATATTCAAAGGCGTCACATGCGATTCGCAATGCGGCCAGGTGCCAGCTTGCCCGCCAGCAGCAAGACCACAATACAGACTGCCGAAGTCAGCAAGACCAGGGTATTGGCAACATCGTCCTGACCTGCCTGCACTGCTTCATAGACGGCAATCGACAAAGTCTGGGTCTTGCCGGGTATGCTGCCAGCCACCATCAAGGTGGCACCAAACTCACCGAGGGCGCGGGCAAAGGCGAGCAAGACACCTGCCAATATGCCGCGCCATGCCAGCGGCAAAGTCACACGGAAAAAGGTCGCCATTTCGCCAATACCCAAGACCCTGGCAGCTTGTTCCAGTTGCCCGTCAACCGCTTCAAATGCAGCCCGCGCCGGTTTGAATACCAGCGGGAAGGCAACGATGGCCGCCGCAATGACCGCGCCCTGCCATGTAAAAATGAAGCTGAAGCCAAAATGATCTTGCAGCCACGCACCGGGTGCGCTACGTCGCCCCAGCAAGACCAGCAAATAATAACCCAGCACAGTAGGCGGCATGACCATGGGCAAGGTCAATAGGGTGTCGAGCAAGTCACGGCCAGGGAAGCGCTTGCGGGCCAGCAAATAGCCTACGCCTATACCCAAAATCAAATTCAGCAGCGTGGCCCAGCCCGCGACTTTCAATGACAATAGCAGGGCTGTCCATGCTGGATTCATCTATAACCTTAAGGATTTTACGGTTTCTGGAAACCGTACTTAGTCAGGATAGCCTGGCTTTGCGGCAAGAACAAAAAGGCGATAAAGCGTTTGGCTTCTTCTGCATTGGTACTGGTCTTGATTTTGGCAACGGGATAAGTGACAGGCATGTCCAGCGGCACATCCATGACTACTTTGACCTTGTCTTTCATGATGGCAGCATCGGTCGCATACACAAAGCCACTCTCGACTTCGCCACGGGCCACATAGTCCAGCGACTGGCGCACGTTCTGGGTATAGATCGCCTTGGCTTCCAGTGCGGGCCACAGTTTTGCTGCCGTCAACGCATGCTGGGTATAACGCCCGACCGGCACGCTGGCAGGGCTGCCGATGGCAATACGCTTGACGCCAGCCTGGTTCAACTCTTCCAGACGCTTGATCGATAAAGTGCTGTCTATGGGCGCAATCAGCACCAGGGTATTTTTGACGAAATCACGGCGATCTGTAGCGATGACCAGACCCTGTTTTTGCGCTTCATCCATGCTCTCCTGATCGGCAGAGGCAAATACATCGACCGGCGCACCTTTGGCAATTTGCTGCAGCAGCGCACCGGACGCACCAAAGTTCAGCGACACCTTGGCCTCAGGATATTGCGCCTGATAATTTTGTGCGATTTCCTTGAAGGCATTGGTCAGGCTGGCAGCGGCAGAGACTGTGACTTCTGCGGCAAGGCTGGTGGCTGAGATTGTGCAGAAAGCAATACTGGCAATGAGTTTGCCCATGGTCTTGATTTGCATACGGTATCCAGAAGAATAAGTGTCGAACAAGTAGCGTAATATACACTTATATATAGCGACTACGAAATAGCTGAATTTGAATATCTGGTATGTCCCGAACAAATATAGGTACATACTGTTTTGTCGGGCAAAAAAAAGCGCAGGGATTTGCATCCCCGCGCTTTAATTGTCTGATCCCGAAAGATTAACGGCGTGTATCTTCCTCAGCCAGCATGGCTTTCTTGAGGCTGCGATCTACCGGGGATTCTCCCAGCCAGATACGCAGCAAGGCATTGTAGAAACCGAGGTCCGGATAAGGATCGCCCATTTTCTTGCCATTCAGTGAGACGACCGTGCCTACTCCGGGTATCCAGTCATTGGTCATGACATCGCCTTTTTTAAGTTCAGGCACGGAGGCAAACAATTCACCGAAACGGATGAATTGTGAAGTCATTTTGGATTTTTCTGCCTTGTCGGTGTTTTGTTGAATACCGGTCATGAAGCCACGACCGAATTCTTCATTACTCAGGTCGCGCAACATGACGATAGTCACGCGGCGTGGCCCGGCTGATGCCAGTACTTCTGGTACTGTGGTCTTTTTCTCTTTCAGATACAGTCCCGCTGCATAGACTTTGAAAATGGCCTTGTAACGTATGCCTGCACCGTTCAACTTCAGATCAGTGCCGCCTACCTGTACGCTTTCATCAAATTTAACTCCGGCAACTTCGGTGGCACTGGCTTGCACACTCATACATAAGGCCAGCGCCAGACCTGCCAGGCGCATTACTGTTTTGTTCAATCGCATTTGTCTCCCCTTTTATTTTAATACCACTTGTAAACTACGCGCCATCGCTTTGGGATACGATAGTCGCGACTCTAGCTTACCTGAATTTCAACTTTTGGGCTGTCGGCTTTTTGCAGCGCGTGGCGGGCGCTGATAAAGCGGTCAAATTCGTCTATAGGAATAGGCTTGCAGAACAGGTAGCCCTGATAAGCCTGGCAACCGGCCTGAAGTAAAAATTCGCGTTGCTGTTCGGTTTCCACACCTTCTGCAATGACATTCAAATCGAGGCTGGCACCGAGGCTGATGATGGTGCGGACGATGTTTGCATTGTTCACATCATCTGGCAAATTATGTACGAAACTACGGTCTATCTTGAGCTGCGTCAAAGGCAAGCGTTGCAGGTAAGAAAGGGATGAATAGCCTGTACCAAAATCATCCATGGAAAAACCGACCCCGAGTTTCTTGATGGCATGCATTTTTTCTATGACGATGGCGACGTCTTCGAGCACAACGCTCTCTGTCAGTTCCAGTTTCAGCAAGACTGGGTTGGTTCCCGTTTCTTGCAGTATGCGTTTGACGTCATCGACAAAACCTGGATGACGGAACTGGCGGGCGCTGACATTGACGGCCAGTTGCATGCCGGATTTAACCGGGTCGTCAGCCCAGATGGCGATTTGCTTGCAGGCTGTTTCCAGTACCCACAGGCCTATCGGCAAAATGAGCCCGGTTTCTTCTGCCAGCGGGATAAAGTCCAGTGGAGATACCAGTCCGCGCGCAGGGTGATGCCAGCGCAGCAATACCTCTGCCCCTATTGGGTCGCCAAGCGCACTGACCTGTAACTGATAATGCAGGACAAACTGCTTGTGCATGAGAGCATGGCGTAAGTCGGTTTCCATTGCGGTGCGGAACTCCAGCGCGGCCTGCATGCTGGGATCAAAGAAGCGCACACTATTTTTACCGAGCGCCTTGGCCTGGTACATGGCCATGTCGGCGCGACGCAATAATTCATCGATACCGACCGCTTCGCTGCCAAACATGGTGATACCTATACTGCCAGAACTTTCATAATCGATATGCCCCAGATTGATGGTCTGGCTCAAGGTAACGCGGATTTTTTCTGCGACCGTTTCAGCCAGGCTGGCGGCATGCTGCATGTCTTCGTGCAGCCCTTCAAGCAAGACCACGAATTCATCACCGCCGGTGCGTGAAACCGTATCATCGGCACGCACACAGGCATGGATGCGCTTGCCTATCTGGGTCAGCAGCAAGTCACCCATATTGTGACCTTGCGTATCATTCAGGGTTTTGAAGTTATCCAGATCTATCATTAAAATCGCGCCATAACGCTGATGCCTGCGGCTGAGGGACAAGGCCCGCGCCAGTCTGTCGAGCAAGAGGCGACGGTTTGGCAAACCCGTGAGCGGGTCAAAGAATGCCAGTTGGTGAATTTTCTCTTCTGAGACTTTATGCTCAGTAATGTCATTGAAAGAGCCGACATAATTACTGACCTTGCCATTCTCATCCAGCACTGCAGATACCACCAGTCGTTCAGAATAAATTTCACCATTCTTGCGACGGTTCCACAACTCACCCTGCCAGCGATGATTGCGGCGTATTTCTTCCCACATCTGGCTATAGAACGACTCGTCATGGCGGCCAGATTGCAGCAAGCGCGTGCCCTCGCCTACCGCCTCGCTCGCTTCATAACCAGTGATGCGTGTAAATGCCTGGTTGACGCGCAAAATAACCAGATTGGCATCGGTGATCAGTATGCCTTCTTCGGTTTCAAAAGCCATGGCGGCAATTTCAAGCTCTTTATCGGCCAGTTTTTTCTCGGTGATGTCGCGTAGCAAGGCAACGTATTGCTGTAATTTCGCATCCTGGTCATACACTGGCGTGAGCAACAATTCCAGCCATAGCACTTGACCATCTGCAGTTTTACGACTGTATTCCAGTGTCAGTGGTTTTTTCTCTTCACGATCTTCCGCCAGCAGAGTGGCAACCGCGGGCGTAAATAAATCACCCAGCTTTTTTTCATGCAAGATATCTTCGGGATAACCGCTCAAATGGCAGGCTGCATCATTGACATAATTGATATGGCCATCGCTGGCGGCGATCAGAACGCCTTGTGAGGTGGCGCTCAGCGCCTCATTGCGCAAGCGCAGCAGTGCTTCGCTTTCGCGCAATTCATCTGCATTCAGTTCACGTTGCCGGCGTTTGATGGTGGACTGATAGCTGAGCATCCAGGCCATCAGACAGACAATCAGGCCAAAAACTTCGATGAACCTCGACAGTCTGGTAGTCCCTTGCCAGCCACCATGTGGTAAAGCAGCCAGTTCCCAACTGCCGCCAGGCAGGATAATGCTTTGCCTGACTGCATCGCCAGCAAATAACTTTGCCTCACCAAGAAACACTTCTCCCTTGCTACCCATGGCATCGCGACCACGTATAGCAAGACTAATTTCATTTTGCACCTGGGCGACGCCAGCCTGCTCCAGCAACTGATCATAGTTGACCACCATGGCGATCGAGCCCAGGAATTCATCATGGCTTTCATGCTCATAAACAGGAATGCGCACCACCAGACCAACACCACCTTGCACCAACGTTAGCGGCCCGGCAATTTGTATTGTGCGCTCTTCTATCATGCGTTGGTACACTGGCCACTGCTTTGGCAACTGGCGATAATCGACGCCCAGGATTTTCTCATTCCCTTTGTAGGGATAGACGTAACTGGGTATCGTACCCTTGACGAGCACCAGATTGCGGATACTGGGATTGGCACTGGCAACCTCTGCCGCCAGCACTTTGAATTCCTGCTCAGACAGATTTGGCTTGGTGGCAAAGGTGACGGCCAGCACGCGCGCGGCAGAAATATTTGACGTCATGCCCGTACCCAGCTTGGTACGCAAGACCACCAATTTTTCGATGATGTCGACTTTTTGCTTCTGAATAGCCAGTTCGCGCTCGTTATTGTCGATGGCCCACAAACCAAGGAACACAATCAGTGCCACCCCCAGCGCAAAAAGCCTGGGATATCTGGATGACAATCCGATATATGATTTATCCATCAAGGCGGTGTGAGTCCTGAAAACAGGTTTTAAGCTACTGATGTTGAGTGTTGAGCAGTTTGATTCACTATTTACCTCCGTTTTTCAACCCAAGGGCAACAGTATTCTACTGTTCTCATAGTAGCAGAATGCCATATCGGTGGCAGGCAGAATTGCTGCTCTGATATGCAAGAAATGGTTTCGCGGTATCGCAGCAACAAAAAAGCCTGCCAAAACAAATTTCGGCAGGCTTTCAAGGACTTTTTTGCAGTTTTTTTGCGAAATTGTCAGGATACGGATTTATTCAAAGAACTTTTTAACCTTGTCCATCCAGGTTTTGCTTTGCGGATTGTGCTTGGAGCCGCCTTCTACCGTCAACTTTTCAAAGTCACGCAAGAGTTCTTTTTGCTTTTCTGTCAGTTTCACCGGTGTTTCGATGACAACGTGGCAGAACAGATCACCTGCATAACCGGATCGCACGCCCTTCACACCCTTGCTGCGCAGGCGGAAAGTCTTGCCGGACTGGGTACCTTCAGGCACGGTGAAGGATGCCTTGCCGCTCAGCGTAGGTACTTCAATATCGCCACCCAGGGCAGCCTTGACAAAGGAGATAGGGATTTCGCAATGCAGGTCATCACCTTCACGCTGGAATACCGGATGTTGCTTGATATGGATTTCCACATACAAATCACCTGGCGGACCACCATTGACGCCTGGCTCACCGTTGCCAGATGAGCGTATGCGCATGCCATCATCGATACCGGCTGGTATTTTGACTTCCAGGGTCTTGTTACGTTTGATGCGGCCTACACCCGAGCAACTAGGGCAAGGGTCAGGAATCATCTTGCCTGTGCCATGACATTTGGGGCAAGTCTGCTGTATGCTAAACAAACCTTGCTGCATGCGTACCTGGCCATGTCCGGCGCAAGTAGTACAGGTAACCGGCGATGTGCCTGGCTTGGCACCAGAACCATGACAAGTCTCGCAAGAATCCCAGCTAGGTACGCGGATGGTGGTATCAAAACCGTTGGCAGCCTGCTCCAGTGTGATTTCAAGGTTGTAGCGCAAATCTGCACCACGATACACTTGCGGGCCAGCATTGCGGCGACCACCGCCACCAAAGATATCACCGAAAATATCACCAAAGGCATCCGCAAAACCACCTGCGCCACCACCACCGCCGCCACCCATATTCGGATCGACACCGGCGTGACCATAGCGGTCGTAGGCATCGCGCTTCTGGCTGTCGGAAAGCATCTCGTAAGCCTCTTTGGCTTCCTTGAATTTTTCTTCCGCGACCTTACTGTCCGGATTGCGGTCCGGATGGTATTTCATCGCCATTTTGCGATAGGCCTTCTTGATTTCTTCTTCAGTGGCGTTTTTGCCTAACTCAAGAATCTCGTAAAAATCACGCTTCGCCATCTCTTGTTAACCTCAGTATTGTTCTTGAACTTAAGTCCAGGACTCAAGCATCAAACTTAAGCGCAAACGCCGGGCAGGCACCGCAATGCGAGCCACCCGGCGCGTCATGACGGGCAAGCCCGTCAAAGTAGATATTACTTGCTGTCTTTGACTTCTTTAAAGTCAGCGTCAACTACATCATCATCTTTAGGTTTGGCATCTGCACCGGCAGCGCCTGCACCACCGGCCGCACCTGCTGCTGCCTGTTGTGCCTGCATGTCTGCATAGACTTTTTCACCCAGCTTTTGGGATGCTGTAGATAATGCGCCCAGCTTGGTATCGATCTCAGCCTTGTCACCAGATTTCAACACATCTTCCAGATCCTTGATGGCGGCTTCGATTTTCTCTTTTTCGCCAGCTTCCAGTTTATCGCCATGTTCAGCGAGCGCTTTTTTGGTGGAGTGCACCAAAGCGTCGCCCTGATTGCGGGACTCAGCCAATTCCTTGACCTTTTTGTCTTCTTCCGCGTTCAGTTCGGCATCTTTCACCATTTTCTGGATTTCATCTTCGGTCAAACCAGAGTTTGCCTTGATGGTGATCTTGTTTTCTTTGCCTGTGGCTTTGTCTTTTGCACCTACGTGCAAAATACCATTGGCATCAATATCAAAAGTCACTTCAATCTGTGGCGTACCACGGGCTGATGGTGGAATACCTTCCAGGTTGAATTCGCCCAGGCCTTTATTGCCGGCTGCGATTTCTCGTTCACCCTGATACACCTTGATCGTTACCGCAGGCTGGTTGTCATCTGCAGTAGAGAATACCTGGCTGAACTTGGTCGGGATAGTCGTGTTCTTCTGGATCATCTTGGTCATGACGCCGCCCAGGGTTTCGATACCCAGGGACAAAGGTGTCACGTCCAGCAACAACAGATCTTTACGGTCACCAGACAAGACAGAACCTTGAATCGCTGCACCAACGGCAACGGCTTCATCAGGGTTCACGTCTTTACGTGGTTCCTTGCCGAAGAATTCTTTAACAATCTCCTGCACCTTAGGCATACGTGTCATACCACCGACGAGAATGATGTCGTCAATGTCTGTGGTTTTCACGCCTGCATCCTTGATGGCCATGCGGCAAGGATCGATGGTTTTCTGTATCAGTTCTTCTACCAGGGCTTCCAGCTTGGCACGGGTGATTTTCAAGTTCAAATGCACAGGTGCGCCATTTGCCATGGCAATGTAGGGCTCGTTGATTTCTGTCTGTTGCGAGCTCGACAATTCAATTTTCGCGCGTTCGGCAGATGCCTTGATACGTTGCAAAGCGATAGGGTCTTTGGACAAGTCCAGACCATTGATTTTTTTGAATTCGTCGATGATGTAATCGATGATGCGTTGATCGAAATCTTCACCACCGAGGAAAGTATCGCCGTTTGTGGACAATACTTCGAATTGCATTTCACCATCTACGTCAGCAATTTCAATGATGGATACGTCGAAAGTACCACCACCCAGGTCATACACAGCAATCTTGCGATCGCCTTTTTCTTTTTTGTCCAGGCCAAAGGCCAGCGCAGCAGCCGTTGGCTCATTGATAATGCGTTTGACATCCAGACCGGCGATACGGCCCGCATCTTTGGTTGCCTGACGTTGAGCATCATTGAAATAAGCTGGAACAGTGATAACTGCTTCTGTCACTTCTTCACCGAGGTAATCCTCAGCGGTTTTTTTCATTTTGCGCAAAACTTCAGCCGAAATTTGCGGCGGTGCCAGACGCTTGTCGCGCACGGACACCCATGCATCGCCATTGTCTGCTTTTGAAATGGTGTAAGGCATCAGACCGATGTCTTTTTGCACTTCTTTTTCTTCGAACTTACGACCGATCAAGCGCTTGACCGCGAACAGTGTGTTCTTGGGATTTGTAACAGCCTGGCGTTTGGCAGATGCGCCAACCAAGATTTCGCCATCTTCTTGATACGCAATAATGGAAGGTGTAGTACGCGCACCTTCTGCATTTTCGATCACTTTTGGCTGGCCGCCTTCCATGATAGCAACGCAAGAATTGGTTGTACCCAAATCAATACCAATCATTTTTCCCATGATAATTCCCTCAGAATGTAGATTTTTTTGTCAATGTTGGTGAGCCAGCGCGTTTTTTTAAGCTGCAACTAACTCGTCTGTTTCGGATATATGGTAAAAAACACGCTTTTCAAGCCATTTTTGCGTGTTTTTTACGCTTTTCTTACTTTCCTTGCGCTACTGTCACTAAAGCCGGACGCAATAAACGGTCGGCAATGGTATAACCTTTTTGCAATACAGTCACAACGGTATTGGCCTCTTGCTCAGCTGGCACCATGGAGATAGCCTGGTGCTTCATCGGATCAAGCTTGTCGCCTTGAACAGGGCTCACTTCATTCAGGCGATTCTTTTCAAATGCGGCACTGAGTTGCTTCAATGTCATTTCCACGCCTTCTTTCAGCGCTTCTATAGATGGCGTGTCAATCTTCAGGGCCATTTCCAGGCTGTCCTTGACTGGCACCATGGCCTCAGCGAAGCCTTCGATCGCAAACTTGTGTGCCTTGCTGATATCTTCCTGGGCGCGGCGGCGGATATTTTCACCCTCGGCCTTGGCACGCATGAAAGAATCTTGCAATTCTTGCACTTTCGCTTCGAGCTTGGCAATCACTTGCTCGGCAGTATCTTGTGCAGGCGCTGCCTGTGGCGCTTCAGGTGCAGATGTCTGCACTGTTTCACCTTGAACAACACCATCCGGTTGAACTTCCGGCGCGGCTTCTTTTATTTCTACCTTTTCCGCTTGCTGGTTTTCTTGCTCTTGCATACTTACTCTCCCGATCAAAAACGAACATTACCCCTGCATTTGGGGATATCCTCTTGCGATTTCAAGGCTTTATCTTCAAATTTCATGAACTTCTCTGATCTGCTGCGATCAGATGTAGAACTGGCACTCTTTTTGTACTAACAAGTGTACAAACAAAAACATTTCGTAACAAATCAAAAACAATTCATTACTGGATTATGCTGCGCTGCCTCCTACACTGATAACTAAGAAATAAATCGTAAAAAAATGCCGAAATAAAATTCTTAAGAAATAATGAAATAACGAAATAACAACAATGGAGGTAAAACCATGAAACTCTCACTCATTTCACTATGTTTACTCGCCTATACTGTTGCTACTGTTGTATGGATATGCATGGCGCAGAATAATCCTCTGGCACCATAATTGGATGCTCCTACCAGGTATTTCAATAGAGTCAAGTTTAATCAAGCGCAAACATGGTTCAACTTTGTGCCAATGATGATATTTGCTAAAAATTGCTAAAACGCATCAAATAAATACTTACTTTACCGGCCCCCATTAAGTAAAGCAGCCGAAAACAGCCTCATCTCAAGTAAAATCGCCTGTTGCAAGCAATTCAGCAGATTCAGCGATTATTAGAGGAGTGAGGCATGATTTTTGTCACAGGGGGCGCGGGTTTTATTGGCGCCAATTTTGTTCTGGACTGGCTGGCCCAGTCAGATGAGTCTGTACTCAATTACGACAAACTGACCTACGCTGGCAATTTGAACAACCTGACCAGCCTTAACAATGATGAGCGCCATGTGTTTGTCAAAGGTGACATCATAGACAGTGCACATCTGTGCGGCTTGTTTTTTGAATATCAACCACGCGCCATCGTCCACTTTGCGGCAGAAAGCCATGTAGATCGCTCCATCCTTGGTCCGGCCGCCTTTGTCACGACCAATGTAAACGGCACCTTCAACCTGCTAGAGGCGGCGCGCACTTACTGGCAAAGCCTGGAAGGCGAAGACAAGGCCAACTTCCGTTTCCTGCATATCTCCACTGATGAAGTGTATGGCACCTTAGCGGCAGACGATGCCGCGTTCACCGAAACCACGGCCTATGCACCGAACAGCCCTTACTCTGCAACCAAGGCTGCATCCGATCATCTGGTGCGTGCATATCACCATACCTATGGCTTACCGGTACTGACGACCAATTGTTCCAATAATTATGGCCCTTACCATTTCCCGGAAAAACTGATCCCGCTGATGATCGCCAATGCCCGTGCCGACAAGGACTTGCCAATCTATGGTGATGGCTTGCAGGTACGTGACTGGCTGTACGTGAAAGACCATTGCGCGGCAATCCGCCGGGTACTGGAGGCTGGCGAACCCGGCGAAACCTATAATGTGGGTGGCTGGAATGAGCAAACCAATCTCAGTGTGGTGCATACCCTGTGTGAATTGCTCGACGAGTTGCAACCCAAGGCGCAAGGCAGTTACAAAGACCAGATCAAGCATGTCACCGACAGGCCAGGACATGATCGCCGTTATGCGATAGATGCCAGGAAGATAGAAAAAGAATTGGGCTGGAAGCCACAAGAAACTTTCACTACCGGCCTCAGAAAAACCGTGGAATGGTATCTTGCCAATGATGAATGGACCAAGCAGGTACAGTCTGGCGAATACCTGAAGTGGGTAGCATTGCAATATGAAGATGATGAAGATGGGGACGTAGTATGAGTGGTAACAATATGGCCAGTACTTCAGCACGTAAAGGCATCATTCTGGCGGGTGGTTCGGGAACGCGTCTGTATCCGGTGACCCAGGCTATTTCCAAGCAGTTATTGCCTGTGTATGACAAGCCCATGATTTATTACCCGCTAACATCGCTGATGCTGGCGGGGATACGTGACATCCTGATTATTTCCACACCGCAGGACACGCCGCGCTTTGCCGAATTGCTCGGCAATGGCAATCAATGGGGCATACAACTGAGTTACGCCATCCAGCCTTCACCTGATGGATTGGCGCAAGCCTTTATCATAGGCAAGGATTTTGTCGGCAATGCCAATACTGCCCTGATCCTGGGTGACAATATTTATTACGGCCACGATTTTGAACCGCAATTGCGGCAGGCTGATGCGCAACAAAGCGGTGCGACCGTGTTTGCTTACCATGTGCAAGATCCTGAACGCTATGGTGTCGTTGAATTCAATGAGCAGCGCCAGGCTATCAGCATAGAAGAGAAACCGACACATCCAAAGTCTAATTACGCCGTCACTGGCCTGTATTTCTATGATAACCAGGTCTGCGATATCGCTGCCAATATCAAGCCTTCGGCGCGCGGCGAGCTGGAAATCACCGATGTCAACAACGAATACCTGAAGCACGGCATCCTGAATGTGGAACTGATGGGCAGGGGCATGGCCTGGCTGGATACTGGCACCCATGAATCCCTGCTCGAAGCCGGACAATTCATCGCCACCATAGAAAAACGCCAGGGCCTGAAAGTAGCCTGTCCTGAAGAAATTGCCTACCGCCGCCATTACATCAGTGACGCCGACCTCGAAAAACTAGCGCAGCCACTGAAGAAAAATGAATATGGCCAGTATCTGTTGAAATTACTCGACAAGAAAGCGTATTGATAAATGAGAGTTTTACGATGAAAGTGGTAGAAACCAGCTTGCCCGGCGTACTGATACTGGAACCCCGGGTTTTCGGCGACGACCGTGGCTTTTTCTATGAAAGCTTCAATGCCCGCACTTTTGCTGAACTGACAGGCCTGGATGTCAATTTTGTGCAGGATAATCATTCCAAATCAGCCAAAAATGTCTTGCGCGGCCTGCATTACCAGATACAGCAAAGCCAGGGTAAACTGGTACGGGTGATTGCTGGTGAAGTCTTTGATGTCGTCGTTGATCTGCGCAAGTCTTCGCCGACTTTTGGCAAGTTTGAGGCTGTCGTCCTGTCGGGAGAAAACAAGCGCCAGTTATGGATACCGCCGGGCTTTGCCCATGGTTTTCTAGTCACCAGCGACAACGCAGAATTTTTATACAAAACCACCGATTACTGGGCACCAGAGCATGAGCGCTGCCTGCTGTGGAATGACCCCGTACTGGACATCAACTGGCCCTTGCAGGATGCGCCGCTACTGTCTGGCAAAGACCAGTCGGGCAAACTGCTGGCTGATGCCGAGGTCTTTGCATGAGAATATTATTGACAGGCACGAGCGGGCAACTGGGACATGCCTTGTTGTCACACTTGCCTGCGACAGCAAACGTATATGCGCCACAAAGAGCAGAACTGGACTTAAGCAGTGCCATGCAATTGCGCCAGTGTATCGCTGACTTCAAGCCTGAGCTGATCATCAATCCGGCTGCCTATACAGCGGTAGATCTTGCTGAGAGTGAAGAAGACAAGGCACATGCCATCAATGCACTCGCACCTGCCATCATGGCAGAGGAGGCGCGCAAACTTGGCGCTGGCCTGATCCATTATTCAACAGATTATGTCTTCGCCGGTGACAAGACAGATGCTGAAGGTAACTGGCTGCCTTATGTAGAAAGCGATGCCACAGCACCGCTGAATTTGTATGGCTGGACCAAACTGGCAGGCGAACAGGCCATCATCGCCAGTGGCTGCCAGCATCTGATCTTGCGCACCAGTTGGGTATACTCAAACTTTGGCAAGAATTTTTTCCTGACGATGCTAAAGCTGGCGCGCGAACGCGATCAATTGCGTGTCGTCAACGATCAGTGGGGCACGCCTAATTCGGCTAACTGGCTGGCCGCTGCTACTTGCGAAATACTGACTCAACTACGGCAATGCACAGATACGGATGCATGGTGGCAGCAAATTGGTGGTGTGTATCATCTGAGTGCCGCAGGCGCGACCAACTGGTTTGACTTTGCCACCGCCATCATAGAACTGGCAGACCAGCAAAACAAACTCGGCAAGTTTGCACCGCAGATCAGCGGCATACCAGCCAGTGAATATCCTGTGCCAGCACGTCGTCCGCACAACTCTCTATTAAATACAGAAAAATTGCAGGCTGCATTTGGATTATCCATACCGGACTGGCACATCCCGCTGGATGCCTGCATGAAAAGCGTACAGGTGCCTGCTTCTGCACCACTCTATTCAACAACTCAAGCTCAAGGTCAGGCCAAGTGAAATTGCAAATGATACCCATGCGCGTGCTCGGTGATGAACGCGGCAGCCTGGTCGCCGTGGAGGCCAACCAGGATATCCCTTTTCCCATTGCCAGGGTTTACTATATTTTTGGTACGCTGGAGGGTGTAGAACGCGGCTTTCATGCCCACAAGACCTTACAGCAAGTGGCCGTCGCCGTACGCGGCTCCTGCACCATGGTGTTTGATGATGGCCAAGATCGCGTCGAACTCGAACTTGATTCCCCGGCCAAAGGCGTCTACATCGGCACCGGCATCTGGCATGAAATGAAAAATTTCACGGAAGATTGCGTCTTGCTGGTGTTTGCTGACCAGCACTATGAAGAGGCAGATTATTTGCGCAAATATGATGAGTTTTTGAAGTTCATAGAAACTGACTGATATCAGTCAGTCTGGAAAAGACCTCTCACTACAGAGGCACAGAGGAAGGAATAAACTTTTGCAAAAGTTTATCGTTGCGCAAGCAAGCGACACGTCGCTTGAATTCCTTGCTTTACCACAGAGAAAATCAAGAGAAAATCTGTCTCAGTGCAGTTCTTCTTATACGTGAAATAAGCGAATGGATAACATGAAATCTTTACCTTATCTGGAACTCAAGCCTCAGCATCAGGATTTGCGTGCGGAGTTGAATCAGGCTTTTAATGAAGTATTGGATAGTGGCTGGTTTATACAGGGCAAACAACTGGAAGCGTTTGAAGCTGAGTATGCGGCTTATTGCGGCAGCCAGCATTGCGTGGGAGTTGGCAATGGGATGGATGCGCTGCACCTGATTTTACGTGCCTATGGCATAGGTGAAGGTGATGAAGTCATCGTGCCTTCGAATACCTATATCGCTAGCTGGCTGGCGGTATCGTATGCGGGTGCTACGCCAGTTGCGGTGGAACCGGACCTGGCTACTTACAATATCGATCCCGCAAAAATCGCGGCGGCCATTACTCCCAAAACCAAGGCCATCATGGTCGTGCATCTTTATGGCCAAATCGCAGACATGGACCCGATTATCGTCCTCGCCCGCGAGCATGGTTTGAAAGTCATAGAAGATGCAGCGCAATCGCATGGTGCAACCTATAAAGGGCGTGTCTCTGGTGGCTTGGGCGATGCTGCAGCCCATAGTTTTTATCCAGGCAAGAACCTCGGCGCGCTGGGCGATGCTGGCGGTGTCACGACCAATGATGCCGGGCTGGCCAAGCAATTAAAAGTCTTGCGCAATTATGGTTCGCAAATCAAATACCATAATGAAGTCAAGGGCTATAACTCGCGCCTCGATGAATTGCAGGCGGCTTTGTTAAGGGTAAAACTGGGCAGACTGGATGGCTGGAATATGCAGCGTCGTGCTCTGGCACAGCAATATCATGAAGGCTTGAAAGACTTGCTTGGCCTGGTGATACCGTTCGTGCCTGAATGGTCTGAACCGGTCTGGCATATCTATGCAGTGCGTCATGCCAGACGTGATGCCCTGCAAAAATACTTGCAGGATGCTGGCATCGGCAGCCTGGTGCATTACCCTATCCCACCACATCTGCAACCGGCTTATGCTGAATTGCAACTGGGTGTGGGCAGCTTCCCTTTGTCTGAACAAATCCATGCAGAAGAACTGAGCCTGCCGCTTGATCCTTATCTTGCACCTGAAGATGTCAGCCGCGTCATCACCGCCGTGCGTGATTTCGTACTGCAAGCGTCCTCAGCTTCCTGACAATGACACTGGTCCGTACCAGCCTGTTAAATGCGATTGCAGTCATGGTCAGGATGCTGACCATGCTGGGCCTGAACAAATTACTGGCCGTGTATGTGGGGCCAGGCGGCTATGCAGTCATAGGGCAATTCCAGAATGCCGTGACCATGATCTTGTCGTTTGGCAGTGGAGCGATTTCGACCGGTGTAACCAAGTACACGGCAGAGCATGGCGATGATGTCGCCGCCCAGCAAAAGGTCTGGGCCAGCGCAGCACGTATCTCTTTATATTGCTCACTGGCCGCTTCTGCAATCATTGCCGTGTTTCATCAGCAACTGGCGGTATTGCTATTAAAAGATACGCAGTACGGCAGCGTGTTTTTATGGCTGGCGGCCAGTCTGGTGCTGTTTGTATTGAATACGCTGTTGCTGGCGATTTTGAATGGTAAGAAAGCAGTCGCCTCCTATGTAGGTGCGAATATTGCGACCAGCATCGTCACTCTGTTGGCGACATGGTTGCTGGCCAGCGCATGGGGTCTTTATGGTGCACTGGTCGCGCTGGCTGTGAACCAGTCTTTCGTCGCCATCATCACACTGGTGCTATGCCTGCGCAGCAAGTGGTTCCGCTTTAGCATGCTGTTTGCAAAGACAGATAAGGACATGCTGCTCAAGCTGGGCGCGTATGCGATGATGGCCATTGTCACTGCCACAGTCGTACCGCTGAGCCAGATGTTGATACGCAATCATCTGGTGCAAGACTTTGGCTGGCAAGAGGCTGGTTACTGGCAGGCAGTGACGCGGATCAGCGATATCTACCTCATGCTGATCACCACCACACTAACCGTGTATTACCTGCCACGACTGGCAGAAATCAAGATAGCAGCCGAACTAAAAAAAGAAATCGCCCGCGTATATCGTTTTGTCTTGCCTTTGACAGCGCTGGGTGCGGTCATGGTCTATCTCTTGCGTGAGCTCATGCTGTGGCTGGTGTTCACGGAAGAATTTCGCCCCATGTTGCAGCTACTGGCCTGGCAACTGGTCGGCGATTTCATCAAGATAGGTAGTTGGGTGCTGGGCTTTGTCATGTTGGGCCGGGCGCTGACGAAGCCATATGTGATTACCGAAATCGTCTTCAGCCTGTCGCTGGTTGCCCTGACTTATCTGTTGACCCCTGCATTTGGTTTGCAGGGTGCAGTGATTGCTTTTTGCATTAACTATGTATTGTATTGGGCATGTATCGCCTGGATTTTGAAAAAATATGCCTACCGCTGAACGCCCACTCAAGCTCGCCAGTTTTATACAGGCATGCGTCGCCCGCGTACTCGCGGCGGGCGAACTCGATAGCTGCATGCGACGTGCCCGCGCGCTTGGCGAACTGCTATGGAAAAATAATCTGGGCCAGTATGCCTTGGTTGAACTAGAGCAGACTTTGCTGCAACGTTACCAGCATTTGTTCACAGCGCCAGCACAACGAGACATCAAGGCAACTTATTTACATGTACTGAGCCAGGCTTACACCGCCAGTGGCCATACCCGCGTGGTAGAACACCTGATCGCTAGCCAGGCCATGCAGGATTCTGCGGTACTGGTGACAGAAAAAGCACCGCCTGCGACCTGGGAAAAGCTGAGTAAGCCCGACCATTCCTGCATCTGCCTGCCAAAATATAGCAGCAGGCAAGAAAAGATACAGGCCTTGCTGAATCAATTTGCACAATACAAAATCCTTGTGCTGCATATCCACCCCTATGACATTGATGCTGTCATCGCGGCAGGATTAGCCAGGCAATTGTGCGGCACCCGCATTTATATGTACAACCATGCCGACCATGTATTTTCTTATGGTCATGGTACGGCGGATGTGGTGCTCGAACTCAGTTATTTTGGCTGGGAACTCAGCAAGCAGCGCGGCACACATGAGAAATGCGTGTTTGCCGGCATCCCATTAAAATTGCCAGAGACCACTGACGAACGACTGGAAAATGCCGCCGGCCATATCACCAGTGCAGGATCAGCCTATAAATATAAACCCGGCGGCGCATATTCATTCCCTGATTTTGCAGTGCAGCTACAAGTCAGAACTGGGCGCAAACTGATGTTGATAGGCCCCAACCTGAAAACCAACTGGTGGTGGTGGAAGCCTGCGCGGCAAATGGGCAAGCAGGCAATTTTCCACCAGCGCATGGCATATCAGGATTATCTGGCCTGCATGCGCGATGCCAGCGTCTATGTCGATAGCTTTCCGTTGACTGGCGGCACGGCCTTCCCGGAAATGGCGGTCAAGGGCCTGCCCTGCTTTGGCATATTGACCGGCGCGCACGGATATTCCCCGGCAGATCAGCTCAAATCAGGCAGTCAGGATACCTTGCTGGATGATATGGATTATTATCTGGAGCAACAGCAGCAGCAAAATCAGCAAGCGCGGCAACAGCGGCAACATCAGCGCCCTGGCATAGACCAGGCAGTCATACTGCAAGAAATCAGGCAAGCGCACGGTATAGAACAGGTTGCATGCCGCATCAGCATGGCAGAAACAGCGAATGCGCAAGAAAAACAGCCACCATGGTTAAATCCGGCACCTATAAACTGTGATTTCTATGAGAAAATCTGGTACACAAGGAAATTGTTCACGCCGCCCATCCATAATTTCCCTGACTGGAAACTGGGCGTATTATTTTTAAAGTATTGGATACAAAGTCGCCAGTTTAGTCGTCAGGCTTAATTGCCAGACCCTATCCAGAATCACTTAGCAAACTATGATACATGTCGCAATCGTCAGTCACGGCCATGAAGATCTGCTTATTGCAAGCGGCATGGGTGGCTTGCGCGATGCGGCGGCGAATATGCATGTGTGGATCAAGGATAACCAGCCCTCCCCGGCATTAAAAGCTTATTGTTTGCAACATGGCGTCTCTTACGTTGACGATAAACCTGGCCTTGGTTTTGGCGAAAACAATAATTACCTGTTTGACCTTATCAGCAGCAGCATCGGTTTTGCTGAAGGTGACAGTTTTATCGTCATGAACCCTGACATCACCATCAGTGCCAATACGATTGTCACCCTGGTTGAGAATATGCAGCGCGACGCTTTCCCGGTCGCCACCATTAATCTCTATCGCGATGACCAGCACCTGTTTGTGGACGCGAATGTCCGCCGCTTCCCAAATATTATTTCATTATTGCGCATGGTGGCAGTGCGTTCCCTGTCCGAGCCCTACGACAAGAAGACCATGACAGAAACCTGCCATGTCGATTGGGCATCTGGTGCCTTCCTGGCTTTTGATGCGCCGCACTATCGGGCGCTGCAAGGTTTTGATACCCGCTATTTCATGTATTTTGAAGATGTGGATATTTGCTACCGTTCCAAGCAACTGCTGGGGAAAGGCATACGCTTCTATCCACAACTCGACGCCACCCATACAGCTGCCCATAAAAACCGCAACCTGGTATCTCGACATGCCAGTTGGTTTTTCCGCAGCTTCCTGAAATTCCTCTCGCGCCGCTATTTTGTCTATGACAGACGGTCGAATTTGCCTGCTGCCAAATAAAGTATGAAGCAGCAAATCTTGTTGACCGGTGCGAGTGGCTTTGTCGGCCAGGCTATTGCCCGCGCCTGCCTGTGTCAGAATATCACCCTGATTTGCCCCAGCCGCCGCCCTCTCGACTGGCAGTCCGCAGACATGCACAATCCTATTGTCAGCGACATGAAGGCTGATACTGACTGGTCTGCCCATCTGCAAGGTGTGGACATCGTCATCCACAGTGCAGCACGGGTACATGTCATGCAAGAGACCGCGAGTGATCCTCTCGCACAGTTTCGTGCAGTGAATGTCGATGCCAGCCTGCAACTGGCGCGCCAGGCAGCAGCAGCGGGCGTCAAGCAATTTATTTATCTGAGTTCAGTCAAGGTCAATGGCGAAGCGACCTTGCCGGGTCATCCATATACCGCTGATGACCAGCCCTTGCCGCAA
Organism: Undibacterium sp. Ji42W; assembly: GCF_049340405.1. Lineage (NCBI taxonomy): Bacteria > Pseudomonadati > Pseudomonadota > Betaproteobacteria > Burkholderiales > Oxalobacteraceae > Undibacterium > Undibacterium sp. Ji42W. Next base: position 212,239 of record NZ_JBMPOV010000003.1, on the reverse strand, counting down.
GATGCGTATGGCATATCCAAAATGGAGGCAGAGCAGGCTTTGCTGCAACTGGCACAGGCAACTGGCATGGCTGTCACCATCATACGTCCGCCGCTGGTGTATGGGCCAGGTGTCAAAGCCAATTTCCTGAGCATGTTACGTATGGTGCGTCGTGGCCTGCCTTTGCCCTTGGGCAGCATACGTAACCAGCGCAGCTTTGTGTATCTGGGTAACCTGGTCGATCTTGTCCTGCATTGTCGTTTGCATGAAGCGGCACGCAACCAGGTCTTCCTCGCATCGGACGGCAGCGACTTATCAACAACAGAATTATTGCGCCTGTGCGCGCAGGCCTTGCAAGTCAAATCCCGCCTGCTGCCCTTCCCTGCGGCCTTGCTAACACTCGCTGCCAGCATGCTGCGCAAGAAAAATGTGGCTGACCGCTTGTGCCAGTCATTGCAAGTCGATATCAGCAAGACCAGAAAGCTGCTGGCCTGGTCACCGCCTTATACTGTAGAACAAGGCTTGCAGGCCACAACTGCGGCCATACCTATTGAATGAAGAATATGTTGAAGCGCCTTTTCGATCTCGTCCTTGCCCTGACAGCCAGCCTGTTTTTGATCACGCCCTTGATCATCGTTGCCACCTGCGTCAGGTTGACTTCACGCGGGCCTATTGTTTATTGGTCAGACCGGGTTGGGCGCAATAATGTCATTTTCAAGATGCCCAAGTTCCGCAGCATGCTGATTGACACACCGGCAGTTGCCACGCATCTGCTGAGCAATCCTGACCAATACCTGACGCCCATCGGTTCTTTCCTGCGCAAATCCAGCCTCGACGAATTGCCGCAGTTGTGGAGCATACTGCGTGGCGATATGAGTTTTGTGGGTCCTCGCCCGGCCCTGTACAACCAGCATGACCTGATTGCCCTGCGCACTGAAAAGCAAGTGCATACTATCCCGCCTGGCTTGACAGGGTGGGCACAAATCAATGGCAGGGATGAATTGCCTATTCCTGTTAAAGTAGCTCTGGATGCATATTATCTACAGCACCAATCCTTCATGCTAGATATCCGCATACTCTTCCTGACCTTCTACAAGGTGGTGCGTCGTGATGGTGTTACACATTAATAAGGCTGCGCTATCATGATGCAATCCGTACTCAATCTGCCCCGCCTGCAAAAACAGTTGATAGCCGCCCTGGCCGATGTCATTTGCCTGCCGCTGATGTTTATTCTGGCGATCTGGCTGCGCTATGAAACCTTCAATACCAGCCTGTTCAATCATTACTTCTGGCTCATCGTTTCTTCTTCCCTGATCGCCATACCGGTATTCATACGCATAGGTTTGTACCGTGCCGTGATCCGTTTCATCGACCAGAAAATCATCAGCGTAGTGGTCTTTGGCGTCACCCTGTCGGTGCTGTTCATGGCGTTTGTGGCGGTGATGCTGCATATCACGCCATTGTCGCGTGCCGTGTTTGGTTTTTTCTGGGCAGTTTCCATCCTGTATGTAGGTGCCAGCCGTTTTCTGGCCAGGGCCTGGCTGTTGCAAGCTGACATGGCAGAGAACGCCACGCGCATTGCCATCTATGGTGCGGGCAAGGCTGGTGCGCAACTGGCTACTGCCCTGCGTGCTGGCGGTGAATATGTTTGCACCGCCTTTATTGACGACAACAGATCCATACAGGGTTCTACCATAGGCGGTGTCAAGGTATTTGCACCTGAATTGTTGAAAGACCTGGCTGAGCGCCACGACATACGTGAAATCCTGCTGGCGATGCCCAGCATCAGCAAGACCAGGCAAAAGCAGATACTCGACCAGCTCGAAACGCTGAAACTCAAGATCAAGGTCACACCCTCAATACAAAGCCTGGTGAATGGCGAACTGCGTTTGCAGGATATACGCGAAGTAGAGATAGAAGATTTGCTAGGTCGTGACCAGGTCGAGCCCGATGCCCGCCTGCTGAGTATCTGCATCACTGGCAAGCGTGTCATGGTGACGGGAGCTGGTGGCTCGATAGGCTCTGAACTATGCCGCCAGATCTTGCGCCAGCGCCCGGCCAAACTGGTCTTGCTGGAAATGTCGGAATATGCCCTGTATGCGATAGAGCAGGAACTGACTGGCCTGCGCCAGCATCTGAAGCTGGATGTGGAGATTTTGCCCTTTCTCGGTTCCATACTGGACAGTGCCAAGCTCGACCGCATCTTCACCACCTGCGAAGTTGAAACCTTGTACCATGCTGCGGCCTACAAGCATGTCCCGCTTGTAGAACATAACCCGGCTGAAGGCATACGCAATAATGTGTTTGGTACCCTGTCCGTCGCGCAGGCGGCGATGGCGGCAAAGGTCAAGAATTTTGTGTTGATCTCGACTGACAAGGCGGTGCGCCCGACCAATGTCATGGGTGCGACCAAGCGCCTGGCCGAACTGATCTTGCAAGCGTGCTCACGCCGCCAGCAACATACGCGTTTTTGCATGGTGCGCTTTGGTAATGTGCTGGGTTCTTCCGGCTCGGTCGTACCGCTGTTCCGCAAACAGATCATGGCAGGTGGCCCCATCACATTGACCCACCCTGAGATCACCCGCTATTTCATGACCATCCCCGAGGCCGCACAACTGGTCTTGCAGGCAGGTGCCATGGGTGAAGGTGGTGATGTGTTTGTGCTCGATATGGGCGAACCTGTGCGTATCATCGACCTGGCAAGACGCATGGTGCATTTGAGTGGCCTGGAAGTGAAGAGCGAAACCACGCCAGATGGCACTATAGAAATCCAGCACGTAGGCCTGCGCCCCGGTGAAAAACTGTATGAAGAATTGCTGATAGGCGACAATGTTGAAGGCACTTCTCACCCGCTGATCATGCGCGCCCAGGAGAATGAGTTGCCATGGGATCAACTGAATACCCTGCTGCAAAACCTGCACACTGCCTGCATCGCCTTTGATTATGAGCAAATCCGTGCCCTGTTGCTGCAAACAGTGGCAGAATATGAACCACAATGCGGTATTGAAGACCTGATCTGGCAAGCCCAGCAAACTGGTTCTGAAGACCCGACAGCCACCGGGCTGCTCCACTGAATCTTTTTACTATAGAAAAATAATCATGTCCCTACTCTCCCCCAGCATATTCAAAGCCTACGATATTCGCGGCATCATCGATAAAACTCTGGATGCAGAAGTTGCCCACCTGATAGGCCAGGCCTTCGGCAGTGCTGCCATCGCCAAAGGTGAAAAAACCGTGGTTATAGGCCGCGATGGCCGCTTGTCCGGCCCTGATCTCATCACGGCGCTGGCCAAAGGTTTGCAATCGACTGGCGTGGATGTGATTGATCTGGGCGTCGTGGTCACCCCGATGGTGTATTTTGGCACCAATGTACTGGGTGCCACGTCCGGCATCATGGTCACAGGTAGCCACAACCCGCCTGACTATAACGGTTTCAAAATGGTACTGGCTGGCGAAGCAATTTATGGTGATGCCATCCAGGCGCTGTACCAAACCATATTGAACAAGGATTTCAAACAAGGCAGTGGCGACTACCGCACGCATGACATCAAGGCGACTTACCTTGAGCGCATCATTGGTGATGTCAAAGTTGCCCGCCCCTTGAAAATTGCCGTCGATTGCGGCAACGGCGTGGCCGGCGCATTTGCTGGCGAACTGTATCGCGGCATGGGTTGTGAAGTTATCGAACTGTTCTGCGAAGTCGATGGCACCTTCCCTAACCACCATCCTGACCCAGCCCACCCGGAAAACCTGCAAGACCTGATACGCTGCCTGCAAACCACCGACGCAGAAATCGGTCTGGCATTTGATGGCGATGGTGACCGTCTCGGTGTCGTTACCAAGGATGGCCAGATCATCTACCCAGACCGCCAGCTCATGCTGTTTGCTGAAGACGTATTGACACGCAACCCCGGCGCGCAAATCTTGTATGACGTTAAATGCACACGCCATATCGCCCCCTGGGTAAAAGCCCGTGGCGGTGTACCGCTGATGTGGAAAACTGGCCATTCCCTGGTCAAGGCCAAGCTGCGCGAAACCGGCTCCCCACTCGGTGGCGAAATGAGCGGTCACGTCTTCTTCAAGGACCGCTGGTATGGTTTTGATGATGGCCTGTATGCTGGCGCGCGCCTGCTGGAACTGGTCAGCCGCGTGGCCGACATGACAGCCACGCTGAACAACTTGCCACAATCGACTTCAACACCAGAACTGCAATTGCAACTGGCCGAAGGTGAAAATTTCAAGATCATCGCGGCCATGCAGGCCAATGCTGACTTCCCTGGTTCAGATGAAATCATCACCATCGATGGCTTGCGTGTGGAATACCCGGACGGGTTCGGCCTGGCCCGCTCATCCAACACCACCCCCGTCATCGTCATGCGCTTCGAAGCTGAAAACCCGGAAGCACTGGCACGCATACAGGGCGCAATGAAGCAGGCTGTGCTGGCTGTGAAGCCAGATGCGAAATTGCCGTATTAATTTATATAAACCTGCAAGCTCACCACAGAGGCACGGAGACACAGAGGGGGCACAGAGGAAAACCGAAAAGATAAAGGAAAGGTAATCAAATTTATCGCTTCTATCCTTTGAGGTTTTCTCTTGTTTTTCTCTGTGCCTCTGTGTCTCTGTGGTGAGATTTTTGGTCTTACTACTATTGTGAAAATTCTTCTTGTTCGTGTCTCGTCGCTGGGCGATGTTTTGCATAATATGCCCATCGTAGATGACTTGCGCCGCCAGTTCCCTCAGGCGCGCATAGATTGGGTGGTGGAAGAAGCCTATGTGCAACTGGTGCGACTTAATCCTGGTGTCGACCAGGTATTCCCCTTCGCCTTGCGCCGCTGGCGCAAGCGCCTGGGACAAGCAGTAACGCGACAAGAAATAAAAAAATTCTTTCGCCAGTTGAGGCAAGAGCAATATGACCTGGTGCTTGATACCCAGGGCTTGCTGAAAACCGGCATCATCATGGGCCTGGCAAAAACCGTCAAAGGTGGCAAGAAAGTCGGCCTCGCCAATGGCACAGAGGGTTCGGGCTATGAAGGCATGTCCAGAATCTTCCACGACATCAGCGTACCGGTAGACAAGCGCACCCACGCCGTCCTGCGCGGCCGCCTGGTTGCTGCCGCCGCTGGCGGCTATACCGTCAACACACCTGCCAGCTTTGGCTTGCAGGCACCGGATATACCCGCTGACCAGCGTGCATGGCTGCCAGTCACGCCGTATGCTGTGTTCTTCCATGGCACCGCAGGCGCAGCCAAGAAATGGCCGCGTGAGAATTGGCAGGCGATTGCCGCAGAATTAAAAAACCACGATTTACCGATATTGCTGCCCTGGGGCAGTGCGGCAGAAAAAGCCGAAGCAGAAGCCATGGCAGCCGTCATGTCGAATGCGACCGTCTTGCCTGCACTATCCATGCAAGCCGCAACCCTGCTGGCGCAAAAAGCACGTCTGGCTATTGGTGTCGATACAGGCCTGACGCATATCGCCGCAGCTTATGAAACCCCGACCATAGAAATCTATTGCGCTTCACCGCGCTGGAAAACTGAAGGTAACTGGTCGGATAAGATTATTAATCTTGGGGATAGTGGGGAGCCTGCGACTGTTGACGAGGTTCGCGGGGCGATTGGCATACTAATGAGAGCAACCAGCACACAACAATAGCTAGGCGCTTAGGAATAAACTCTTCCACTTAGTAACGTCATTCCAGCGTGCCTTTAGCTGGAATCCACCGGGCTGGCGCTCCAGTGGCGTTCATAGTACGTCACATAAGGTATTTACTTCATGCCCGTACAACTTTACACACTAAATTTTCAAATACCTTCGTAAGTCATTTACTCATTTTTATGCAAATAGATCAGATTGCATTGCTCTTGATCATCCCGAATGCCCTTATGCTACTTCACGGTTTAAGGAGCGTTTTCAGACGCGATTCAGGTAATACTGTAGCAGCATGCTGCCTTGCCATCAGTTTGACCATGCTGGCTTTGGTCGTCTCTGTCACCCTGACTTATTCCTGGGCACCAGCCAAAGAACTCAAGGATGATTACTTTGCGGCATATTTACCAGCATCCGTCTTCACCCTGATTTTCACTCAGCATATTTGGAGAAGAAAGCCCGCTTTATGGCAAATACTTCTTGCAATATTCTTCAGTGCCATCATCTTTTGTATTATGGCCCCTTATGCTGCAATATTGACGGCGTGTGCTTGCGGTGACTGTCTGTAAAAGCAGCACAGACATCATCGTCAGCAGATAAATAGCTGATGATGCCACAGTGAGTAACTCAAATTTGACAGGCAAATACAAATGAATTCGATCAACATCATCGCCCCCTACAAATACCGCGACAGTTGGGTATTTGATGATGAGCGTGTAGGCCTGCTGCAAGAGCCTTTCGTGTGCGGCGCAGACACAATGATAGACAAGGTAGTTGCCACAATTCCTGACCCAGAATCAGGTTTTATCATGCTTTTTTCTGCGATCGCCTTCCCTGGTCACCAGATAAAACTCTCCTGGAGCAGAGAGGACTGTGACGGCAACTGGTATTTTTCAGAACAATTGGATATGGAAGGATGGCTATGCCCTGCTTTGTTTGAATATTTTGATGAAGCACCAAAAGAAATTTATGTGCAGGTCAAGGCAAGGAATAATCCCGTTATCAAACCTGTTTAAATCAAATCAAGCAAACAATCTTATACTTGAAGACAGCATACAAGCTGCGTTGCAATTTTTCTCCTATGAGCAACGTATTGAGAGTACTGGCTTCGTCGTCACGCCTTGCTGGAACAATTTTATGTAAGTCCTAATTGATTTGGAAATATTGTCATACCCATGCATACAAATTTATTGGCTTTTTTTAATCAGCCCTGTGGGACTGTGTTTAATAATACCGCCCATTCTCATGCTAGATAAACTTCGCCGATTTGCCATTAGCTCCCTATCGATGTCAGGAAAATGCCAGATACGGTAAAATAAAACCCCGCCTGTCAATATACCGCGAACCATGGCATCCCCTTCCAGCCACAGCGCTTCACCCCATTTCTGGCGCCACGAACAGTTGCCTTTTGTCGAGATGCGGTCTATCAAGGGAGCGCGTAGCATAGCTTATGCGAAGCACTCGCATGAGAGCTTTTCCATTGGCGCAATCACCGGGGGAAAGAGTACCTACCTGAACGGCAAAATGAAAGAGCAGGTAGCTGCAGGAACGGTCGTCATTATCAATCCTGAAGAGATACACGCCTGTAATCCCGTTGTTGACGAGCCCTGGTCTTACCACATGTTGTATGTCGATCATGCATGGTTGGCGACGCTTCAGCAGGAACTTGGCTTCAGTGCCAATGCTGACTTCAGGCCGTTTTCAACAATATCGACCAATTCCCTGTTTGTGGAATTGACCTCTCTATGTGCGATGTTAGCGGATGAACATGCGGATCAATTGCAAAAACATGGCGCTGTCATCGATTTTTTCTCGGTGCTGCAAAACCGGCTTGATCCTGCATCCACCAGCAACAAGGACGCCAACGTCAAGCTCATGCGCGCGGCGGATTTCATCAAGGGAAACTTCAATCGTCCACTGAAGCTTGAAGAAATTTGCGCCGCTGCCGAATTGTCGCCAGCCTATCTGATACGCGCATTCAAGCATCAATTCGGCATGACGCCTCATGCCTATCTGATCAATCACCGTATTCAACAGGGCCGCGCCCAGCTCAGACGCGGCCATGCCATCGCCGACATTGCCATCGACACTGGGTTCTCGGATCAGGCGCATTTCCAGCGCGCTTTTAAACAGCATCTGGCAGCCACACCTGGTCAGTATCGGGGCCGCGGATAGACTCATACCTTCATAAGCGAATTATGATGATGCTGCCATGACGTCGATCACCGCCTGATATAGGCGCACAGGTTCCTCTGCAATGCGGTTGAGTACATAAAGAAAATATTCTTCGCCAAACACCGCATATTCCCGCGTCACAAAGCCACGTCTTTGCAAGCTGTCAAGCAAATCAGTACCAAGACCGATCAGGGATTCAAATTCATAGCTATCGCGCCGCACATCCTCGCTTGAGATAAAAGCAGATAATTCTTCTTGAATTTGAGCATCATGGGTCGCTATCGAACATTGATGGCCGCTCGAGAGCAAGGTCTTTGCGTAGCGTCGATAGCAGGCTGCAAGTTCAGGGCTATTGCGGCTGTAAGCAATATTTTCTGCCTCCAGAAATGCGCCCTTGACCAGGCGAATTCTTCCCGGATATGCCATCAGCACAGGAATATCCTGTGCGGTGCGATGCAGCTTGGCGGGCACGGTAATGCCAATATTGCTCAGACCCGCCTCCGTATGCAAGCGGCCATAGGTCGCGTAAATATTATCAGCACGATCCGATCCCTCCATCGAAATCATGACCTCGCGCCCCACCGATGCTGCGGCTGTAGCGATGCGTTTCACATTTTGAAAACCAAGTTCCGCATCAATCACTGATCCTACGTGCGACAGGTCCAGGGAAATCGAACAGCGCAAGTTCAGTCTGTCGATAGCCGCGATCAATTCAAGGAATATGGCTGTTTCAGCCAGCGACTTGCCCTCGTCCCGACAACTTTCCCCCATGTATTCAGCCGACCCGGCATGACCTCTTGCATTGATTTGCTGTATGCGCCGCAACAAATCTTGAATTGTCTCGCCAGCGACATAGCGCTTGGCCACGCGTTGCATATAGGGACGTAAGATTGGATCGTCACAAAACCGCGCCTTGGCTTCTTCATCCAGTGCCAACTGGCGAAGTTCATTCGCTGCCTGAGCAACCAGTGGCTGCCATGCCGCTGGAAATTTTGGCAAATTTGATACTGTCATGTTCAACTCCGATCGAAAAATGGAAAGGAGTCAATGGTGGCGGGATACTTCGCCAAAGTATTGAAGAAAACTGCCCTCTTCCTAAGTTCGCGTCAAAGCGTAGGTGCGCAACACTGCCAGGTAACACGATGATGATTGCCGCACCAGGTAATAAATGTGTAATTGCCAGCTTAACTAGACGTCCGCAGCCAACTTTAGCTTCTCACATCCATCTGGACCGCATGCGATTGGCGCTAAACTCACATAGGCGAACAAATGGCAGAGAATTTTTCCTGATGTCGTAAAAGGACGGGCCGGATAAATGGGGTAATCGACCTTGCATCACTCAAATCCTCAGTATCAGTACATGACCAATACCAGACAAGATGAATATGTATGTCAATATCTCGCTCAAGCAAGTCCAAAAACTGCTTCCAGCTCTCGCTGCGCAGAAAATTCTCATTTTCATCTATGGTGTCGCAAGATGATTGCAATAGCATGGCCATGAGCGTGAATTTTTCATCCTGGCTTAATTCACCACTAGCGTAGACGACAAGAAATTCATCTATCCTGCTCGCATCAGCAACTTCATATTCCCAATCCTGCATATTTTTTTCATTGGGCAGATTGAAGCGTATTGCCAGTGCGTCTATGGCGGCTCTGGTGGGGAAGCGGTAAAGATGATCGAGGTCTGCGAACATAAATCTTAATGCACCTTTACCGTGAAGCATTTACTTTGACCGCAGAGGCAACAACCGCAGTGAAATGACCGAAGCCAGATTTCCTACCGCATCAAATGAAGGTTTGAACTTGCAAGAGCTGACGAGCTTGACACTTTCCTGATTCAATTTTGGATCAAGCGACCACTCAAGATTGGTTTTCTCAATACCTCCATCCTTATTCAGCCAGACACCAACGACAATACCACGCCCTGGTTCATTATCTTTTGCAAAACTGACGAAATCGGACTTGTTACATGTTCCCGCCAACACTTCTGCAGGCTTGCTTGGAACATTACTTTCAAGAGACCATGCATAGGCAGTCTTGACGTAAAGTCTTTCTGTTTTAGGATCATCGAAAATTTGGCAACCCATCATTGCAATCAAGACAGCTTCATCCAATGCACGCCAACCACTACTACGTGTGACCTCTGCCATTGTCACTCGCCCTTCGGAATTCACACCTAAATCCAGCTCCGTCTTTCCCACCATTTCATAACGCAATGCAAGTCGGGGATATTCTGGTTTCTTACAACGATCATATGACGCTTTTAGCAGGAGAGTCGGTTTTATGTTTGGCACGACTGAGATGCTCGGAATATCTTTCAATTCGGTTTGCGCCCATACTTCAGATACTCCACAATGGAAATTGAGCAGAGTCAATACAAGAGTAGAAGTAATGAAAATTTTATTTTTAAACATTTTTATACAAGTCTGAATGCGGAGTGAGAAAGCACCTTAGGAAATGAATTTGAGATTAAATCTCCAACGCCCCAAACGACTTCACCAAATCATCCAGCGATTTCAACTGTGCCAGGAAAGGCTCCAGCTTATCCAGCGGCAGGGCACTAGGACCATCACACTTCGCCTGCGCCGGATCAGGATGCGCTTCGAGGAACAGGCCCGCCAGGCCTGTCGCCATACCTGCGCGCGCCAGTTCAACGATTTGTTCACGGCGGCCACCGGAGGCTGCTGCGCCAGCTTCACGTTGTTGCAGGGCGTGGGTAACGTCGAAGATGACAGGCAAGTTGTTCGTCACTTTTTTCATGACAGCAAAACCGAGCATATCGACCACCAGGTTATCGTAGCCAAAGCAGGTGCCGCGGTCGCAGAGTATCAGTTGATCATTGCCTGCTTCCCTGAATTTTTCGACGATGTTTTGTACTTGGGAAGGACTGAGGAACTGCGGCTTCTTGATGTTGATGACGCGGCCAGTTTTGGCGAGAGCGACCACCAGGTCGGTCTGGCGTGCCAGGAAGGCTGGCAGTTGCAATACATCGACGACTTCTGCCACTTGCGCAGCTTGCCATGTCTCATGCACATCAGTGATCAGGGGAATGCCAAATTCTGCCTTGATGGCCTCGAATATCTTCAAGCCTTCTTCCAGGCCGGGGCCGCGGTAAGAATGGATGGAAGAACGGTTGGCCTTGTCAAAGCTTGCCTTGAAGACGTAGGGGATGCCCAGCTTGCTGGTGACACGCACGTATTCTTCGGCAACGCGCAAGGCCATGTCTTTGGATTCCAGCACATTCATGCCGCCAAACAGGACGAAGGGGCTTTGGTTGCTGGCTTGAATTTGTGGGGTGATGGCGACGGTAGTCAAGATGATTCCAATTCTTAAAATAGTGTGCAGGCTTTTAGGTATTTTTGAATATGCTCAATATGTTCAGGATACCCAGCGCAGGTAGTCTTGCCATTGCGGATCAAATTCGCTGCTGATATCAAACTCCAGCGGGGCAAAATTTTGTGCCAGTTTTTGCGCCTTGGCCACAGCGGTTTCTACATCGCTGACGTGCCAGTTCATGCTGCGCACATTGCCATGCAGGGTGATCTGGCTGGTGATGCCTTCCTGGGTTTGTGCAAGCAGGGTTTCGAGCTGGTCTTCAAATTCGCGGGCGGCTTCAAGATCATCTTTATTGTCCAGTACCACATCGACTTGCACGCGCCACAGCATGTCTGCCCTGCCAACCAGGGCCATGGCAGATTCATTGCGTTGTACCAGCAATTTGTCGTCGGGGTCGGTATTGCTGACGAGCTCGAAACCTGTCCATTCATTGTCACCGCTTGGGAACAGGGCCGTATGCCCAAGCTCATCGCGCCAGAAATGATCGAGCACTGGCGGGAAGGCAGCCAGGCTCACAGTGCCTTGATCAGGTTCGTCTTCCATGAATTCGACCGGGCCTATCTTGATGGCGAAATCATATTCACCGATGGCATGGTCAAGCAGGATGAAGGACATGTGCCTGGCGTGGTCGAGCATGTCTTGCGGTATGGGTTTGGCAAACCATAATTGCAAACCCACCCTGCCCGCATCGGCATAATGGCCAACAAGTACGTCGGCAGGGCTAAGGCTGAAATTATCCATGGACATGCCAAAATCGCCCATTTCTGTACGCGCACGGAAGGCGGTCACATTGGGGAACATGGCTAGTTTTGGCGCGGATCGCGTGAGCGTCATGACATCCTGAAAATGCTCGGTCGATCCATGTGCAGTGATGATCAGGTCAAACACGCCATCTTCGGGCTTGCCTTGCAGTTCTGCCGCCAGATTGGCGAAGTAGGGTTGCAGCAATGCATTGATGGCTTCCATTGCATCGCGGGCGTCCATTTGCTGCAATTGTGGCTGGGCATTTGCCAGTGCTTGCCAAAAGATATCTGTGCTCATCTATTCATTTCCAGATGGTTGGATGGTAAACATGTGTCGTGCATGTTGTTTAAGAGGCATAGGATATCATTTTATGGGGGGTGGTTTTGCAGAACTGCAAAGTGCCTTATTCAGCTTTACTAAATTTTCAAGCAACATGGCTAGCTACGAACGCCACTGGGCTCCTGCCTGCGCAGGAGCGACGGTTTTGCGTTCTCTCTTTATCAAACTGTACAGTTTGCAGAGTTACAGAAAATTACTTATTGGATAATTAATTATCTAGTTTATTGAGATCAGTTTTCTTGCTAAATTATAAAAATATACACTTCACTCTACATTTACCCCAAGCAAGACATACACTCCTGAGTACCGTTTTCAGGTATATTCCCTCCTCTTCGCCCACACTCCCCAAGCTTGATGTCTGCTCATCGTAAAAATCTTGATGGTTTTGCCATTTCCCTGATGCTAGTACTGTGCCTGTGCTGGGGATTGCAGCAGGTGGCCGTTAAACTGGCGGCACCTGTGATTGGAGCCAGTATGCAACTGGGTGTGCGGTCCGGACTGGCGGCGGCGCTGGTGTTGCTGCTGATATTCATCAAAAAGATTCCATTTTCTCTGCGTGACAAACATTTCATGCCCGGTATTGCGGCGGGTGTTTTGTTCGCTGTCGAATTTTTATGCATATCGCTGGGGCTGAAATACACCACGGCCTCGCATATGTCAGTGTTCTTATATACAGCCCCTATTTTTACCGTGCTGGGCTTGCACTGGCTGATCCCGGCTGAGCGTTTGCAATCGACACAATGGCTGGGCATATTGTCGGCCTTTGCGGGCGTGGCAATCGCCTTCTCCGGGGCCTTCAGTAGCAGCCAGCGTGATGTGGCAGATATGCTCATCGGTGACAGCTTTGGCGTTGCGGCAGCGGTGTTGTGGGCAGCAACGACGATTACCATACGCAAATCCAGCCTGTCTGAGGCAGAACCAACGACCACGCTGTTTTACCAACTGGCGGTGGGGGCGGTGATCTTGCTGGCTTTTGTAATCCTGCGTGGCGAAAGCCTGCCCGCGCAATGGGATATGACCAGCATCATCAGCCTGGTTTTCCAGACGGTGGTGATTGCCTTTGCCAGTTACCTGACCTGGTTCTGGTTGATGCGGCGTTACCTGGCTTCGCGTCTTTCTGTCTTTTCTTTCCTGACACCCTTGTTCGGCGTGGCCGCTGGTGTCATTCTTATGCACGATCCCATTAGCCCGCGTTTTGCGCTGGGTGCAGTACTGGTGTGTGGTGGTATTGTATTGGTGAATTTCCGTCGGACATAAAGCATGCGTTTTCTTTACTCCCTGGTGTGGGGTCTGTCCCTGCCGTTTGCCCTGTTCCGCCTCTGGTGGCGTGGCCGCCTTGAGCCTGGCTATCGCCAGCATATAGGCGAGCGCCTGGGGGTTTATCCAGCAAATACTGCTGCCAATGTGCCGACGATCTGGGTACATGCCGTATCTGCCGGTGAAACCCGTGCGGCAGAACCGCTGATACGTGCCCTGCTGGCGCGCTGCCCTGAGCACCGTATATTGCTGACACATATGACCGCCACTGGGCGTGAGACGGGAAGCAAGCTGTTTGCCGATGTGGGCCCACGTATGCAACAGGCGTTTTTACCATATGACATCAACTGGATGATCGTGCGCTTCTTGCGGCATTTCTCGCCACAACTATGCATCTTGATAGAGACTGAAGTCTGGCCCAACCTGATCGCCCAGTGTGAGGCAAAGACTATACCGGTGACGCTGGTGAATGCCCGTTTGTCAGAGAAGTCCTTGCGCAAGGCACAGCGCCTGGCTTCGCTGATATTGCCGGCAGCGCGTGCTATCAGCAGTGTGGCAGCGCAGTCGAATCCTGATGCCTTGCGCCTGCATGAGCTGGGCATAGAGCAGCCGGGTGTCACTGGCAATATGAAGTTTGATGTGACACCACCTCCATTGATGGGTGAACGCGGTGCGGCCCTGCGCCGCAGCTTTGGTGACCGTCAGGTGATTTTGTGCGCCAGCACCCGCGATGGTGAAGAAGAACTGATACTGCAAGCCTTTGTGGAGCAAGTGCCTTTACTGCAAACCAACCCGCTGCTGATCATCACGCCACGCCACCCGCAACGCTTTGACCATGTTGCCAGCCTGCTGGAATCACACGGCATCAAATACCTGCGCCGCTCCAGCCTGAACCATGAAGAAATCGCCACGATAGGTAAAGACATACAGGTCGTGCTCGGCGACAGCATGGGCGAGATGTATATGTACTATGCGACCTGCGATATTGCCTTCGTCGGCGGCAGCCTGGTACCGCTGGGCGGCCATAACCTGATCGAAGCCTGCGCCATGGGCAAGCCTGTGTTGACGGGTACGCATACCTTTAATTTTTCTGAAATCACTGACCAGGCGATTGCCAGCGGTGCGGCCTTCCGTGTTGACGGTGCACTAAGCCTGTTCCGTCAGGCCCATGCCCTGCTGGCTGACAAGCCAAAATGCCAGCGCATGGGTGAGGCAGCCTACTCTTTCTTCCTGCAGCATCAGGGCGCAACTGCCCGTACCATGCAGATGCTGGAAAAGTATCTATGATGCGGTACTGCCGACAGGACTGACATCGTCGAGTATCTGCAAGGCAGTTTCAAAATCAAACACTTGCAGCGAGCGCACGAATTCTTCAGTTTGCGCCCCCAATACCTGGCGCATGCTGGGCTGGTGGGTATTGAAATAATCAAGTGCTTCACTGTCTGACTCTTCAAGATATTGGCGCAGCGTGGCAAACAAGTCAGCAATTTCTGCGGCATCAGTGGTATCTGGGCCCCGCCCTTTCAGCACTGCTTCCTTGCCTGCCTGTTCTTGCAAAGCCTGCTTCAGGGCATTGATGAGCTCAGCGCTGGCGGTAGTAAATTTTTGTAGCAGCGCCTCATTCTCGTCAGAATTTTCTATGGCCAGTTCGAGCTCAGTGGATACGACGGCCAGTGCAGTCGCACCGATATTGCCAGCTGCGCCACGCATGGTGTGGGCTTCGCGCTCTGCCGTGCCACGATCACCATGCTCTAAAGCCTGCCTGATCTTGTCGGGAGTAGCTGCCGCACTCTCAACAAAGATTTGCAGCAGGCGCAGGTAGAGGTCGAGATTCTGGCTGCAACGGCGCAGGGCAGGGGCAACATCGACACCAGGGATAGTCAGGTCGTGGACAGGGGTTTCGGTCTTGGCTGGCTCTGCGTTCGTGGCGGGTGCGGCAACAACTGCCGCTGCCGTTGCGGCAGGTGCTGATGCTAAGTCTTCAGCCTGATAACCTGGCATACGTTGACCACACCAACGGGCGAGAGTAGCAAAGAAACTGTCAGGGTCTATCGGCTTGGCGATATGGTCATTCATGCCCGTATCAAGGCAGCGTTGTCGCTCTTCATTCATGGCGTGGGCAGTCATGGCAATGATGGGCAAGTCCAGCCATTCGGGGTAAGAGCGGATGATGGTAGTAGCGGCATAGCCATCCATCTCCGGCATTTGCAAGTCCATGAGCACGATGTCATACGGATTGCCCTGGTTCAGCTTGTCGATGGCGATGCGGCCATTGTCGGCCACGTCAACGATCATGCCTGCCTCAGTCATCAGTTCGGCAGCGATTTGCTGGTTGATATGATTGTCTTCGACCAGCAGGATGCGCATGCCTTCAAAGCGGCAGTCGCTATGCATCTCGACTGTGGTACTGTCAGGTGCCTCGCGCGTTGCCGCAGTGATACGCAGTAATACCTCCAGCAAACCAGCCATGCCTATCGGTTTGGACAGATAAGCAAGCGGTGCATAAGTTCTGGCCTGCATGGTGGTTTCATCAAAATTCATGGTGGTCAGCATGATGACCTGAGGTGCTTCGCTGCCCATGCCGGTGGCGATGGCATTCATGGTGGCGGCACCATCCATGTCGGGCATGTGGGCATCAAGCAATAGCAAATCATATGGCTGAGCATGTACCCTGGCTTCGCTCAGCATGTGCAGGGCCAGCTTGCCGCTGTTGGCGGCGTTCACTGTCAAGCCAAGTTGCTGGCCGAGCTTTTGCAGATGCAGGCGGGCGACATCATGGTCATCCACGACCAGCAGTTTCAGGCTTTGCACCTGTTCAGGCAATATGGTTTGCGGGGCTGGAGTGGCAAACGCGAACCAGCAGGTGAAATGGAAACTGCTGCCTCTACCTACCTGGCTTTCGACCCAGATCGTGCCACCCATGAGTTCAACCAGGTGCCTGGAAATAGTCAGGCCCAGCCCGGTGCCACCATATTTGCGGGTAGTGGAACTGTCAGCCTGGGTAAAGGCCTGGAACAGGTGTTCCTGCTGCTCTTCTGTCATGCCGACGCCGGTATCCTGCACGCTGAATTGCAGTTGCACCTTGTCGATTTCTGCCTGCACCTGCTTGACCAGGATGATGACAGAACCCTGGTCAGTAAATTTGATGGCATTATTGACCAGGTTGGTAATGATCTGGCCCAGACGCAAGGGGTCGCCGTGCATGCTGTGTGGGACATGGGTGTCGATATCAAATACCAGCTCTATGTCTTTCTCTGCGACATTGTGGGCAACAATGGTGGCAACATCGTCAATGACATCAGCCAGCACAAATTCTGCCGATTCAATATCGAGCTTGCCTGCTTCTATCTTGGAAAAATCCAGGATGTCATTGACCACGCCGAGCAGCGAGGTGCCGGCGCTGTGGATCTTGTCGATGTAGTCACGCTGCTTGATGCTCAGGCGGGTTTTCTTGGCCAGGTGCGAGAGGCCGATGATGGCATTCATCGGTGTGCGTATCTCATGGCTCATATTCGCCAGGAAATAAGACTTGGCAACGGTAGCCTGCTCAGCCTGCTCCTTGGCTTCGCGCAGTTCATCTTTTTGCAGATAGGTTTCGGTTTCATCTATCCAGAAACCATTCCATATCCAGTCACCATTGACGCGCTTGGGATTCACGGTTTGCGAACGCAGCCAGCGCACCTTGCCATCCACCAGTACGCGCTGGTGGAAATTGCTGTAGGTGCGGTTATCGACAGCCCGGTTCAGGCTGGTCTCGGCGGCATCACGGTCTTCTGCCAGCGTAGTGCGCCAGCGGGCGTCCTTGTTGGCCAGCAGTTCTGCTGCGGGTACACCCAAAACATTGATGACGTTTTCGCTGACGTAAGCATATTCTCTTTGTCCGTCTGGTCTTTCACGGTATTGATAAACCGAGAGCGGCAAGACGTCGGTAAGGTCGGTCAGTCGCTTGCGTTCACGGTCGGCCTCTGCCGTTCTTTGCCTGACCAGTTCTTCCAGTTGGCTTTGCTGGTCAGAGAAACGGCTGACACGCCAGCGATAGACCAGGAAAATCAGTCCTAGCAGGATAAGGCTAACAATGATCCTGAACCACCATTCCATCCAGAATGGTGGCGTGATGGTGATCAGCAGGCTGGCGCCTTCATTCCACTCCCCATCCTTGGTGGCTGCACGGGTCCTGAATATATATTCACCAGCCCCCAGATTGGTATAGTTGGCTGCACGGTGGGCACCGTCTATCTGCACCCAGTCCTGGTCAAAACCATCGAGCTTGTAGGCATAGCGATAATGCAGTGGATCGGAATAATTCAATGCAGCAAATTCGATTGATACAACACTGTGTTTGTAAGACAGGGTGATGGACCTGGCATCAGAAATATTGCCATCCATCTTCACGCCTTCAGGCAATTTGCCGCCACGCACAGACTGGTTGAAAATCAAAAAATCAGTCATCGTCGTGACAGGCTCGGTATTGTTGTCGCGTATGGCCTTGGGATAAAACCAGGCCATGCCCTGGAAACCACCAAAGTACAGCGCGCCATCTGCATCACGGTGGCTCGCGCCTACCGTAAAAGTGCCATCGATGAGTCCATCATCGGCGGAATATTTTTTGACGGTCTTCCTGTCCGGCCCCAGTTTGTAAAGGGCACCATCGGTACTGATCCACAAATTACCGGCATCATCTTCAGCAAAGCCTGCAATCGCATCATTACCGAGCGCTCCAGCATAGCGGATGAAGCTGAGCTTGCCGTCAGCCCCCTGCACCATCTGGTTCAGGCCACTGGCAGTGCCTACCCAGATCACACCAGTCTTGTCTTCATACACCGCATACACGCGGCTATGGCTCAGGCTAGCTGGGTTGTCCGGTTCATGCTGGTGGTGCTCAAAGCGGCCCGTACTGCGATCCAGTTTATCCAGGCCACCAAAGCTGCCCACCCAGAACTGGTCGCGCCGGTCAAACAGGATAGACACGACGCGGCCATGGGAAAGGCTGTCGCTGTCCCTGGGATTGTGCATGTAGCGCTTGAACTTGCCACCCTGCATGAGGTTCAGGCCATCATCGCTGCCCACCCACAGATTGCCCGCTTTGTCATAGGCCAGGGAGTGCACGATGCTGGAACTGATGCTGTCTGCCTGCTTGGGGTCATTCTGGAAATGCTGTGCATGCCCGGTTATGGTGTCGAACAGGTTCAGGCCATCCTGGGTGCCGACCCAGAGCTTGCTTTCAGGTGCCAGTTTCAAAACCCTGATCTTGCTATTGCTGAGGCTGTTTGGCACGCTGTCGAGGTGATGATAGGCGCGCACCTGACCGCTGGCCTTGTCGAGACGGTTCAGGCCATCGCCGGTACCTATCCAGACCACGCCGTCCTTGCTGGTGATGGCGGAGACTGTGTTATTGCTAAGGGTCTTGGCTTCGCCCGGCAAATGCAGCAGGCGTTCAAACCCACCGCTGGCCAGATTGGTACGGCTGGCACCACCGAGCCAGGTGCCTACCCATAAGGTGCCGGTACGGTCTTGCAGCAGGCGCGTGACGCGGTTATCAGTCAGGCTGTGTCTGTCGCTGGCATGATGGCGGTAAGATGAGAATTTGTTGTCAGCAGCGTTCCAGCGCTTGAGACCGTCATCGGTGCCTACCCAGATCACGCCATCACGGTCTTCGAGCAAAGAAGTGACAGGACCCGGTTCCAGGTCTTCTGCGCGCCCAAAGCGGCGTTTTTGCTGACGGTCACGCGACCATAACTCAAGACCTGCCGAGGTGGCGATCCACAAGTTGCCCTGCTTGTCGCTCAGCAGCGCCTGCACATTATTGTGGCGCGGATCTGGCTTTGCGTCACTGTCGAGGTGAAAATTCTCAAAACTGGTCTTGCCGCGGTACATGACACTGACACCCGCATTGCTGCCTGCCCACAGATTGCCATCCTTATCCAGGTTCAGTGCACTGACCTGGTCACTGGCAATGCTGGCGGCATCCTTGTCGTCATGACGCATAATCTGGAAACGGGCAGTATCCGGGTCAAAATGCGCGAGACCATCGCCCGTGGCCAGCCACAGACCTGAGCTGCTGTCGCCGATGATGGCCTGTATCTGGTTACCGCCGGAGCTGCGGATATCGGCGAGGTTGCGCTGATACCTGACCATGGTCTCCGTGGCCATGTCATAGCGATGCAGGCCGCCATTGCGCGTACCCACCCATATCCGGCCCTTGTCATCCTGATGCAGGGCCCAGACCCAGTTATCGGTGAGGCTGTCTGTTCGGCTAGGGTCATGGCGGAAAAATACCACCTTGGAACCATCATAACGATGCAGGCCACCCTGGGTGCCAAACCACATGTAGCCCTGGCGGTCTTGCAACATGGATTGCACGGATTCATGCTGGAAACCCTGGTCACGTCCGACCTGTTCAAAGCGCAGGCTTTGTACACCGGCAGAGCGGGCGGGCGGGCAAAACAAAAGGAAAACCAGGCACAGCAAACTGGTGCAGGCGAACAGGAACTGAGGAAAAGTATATCGCCTAGCCAAACTGCCCTGCCTCATTATGTGCCCTTTGTTTTTATTGAATTTCTTGGATCAAGTCTTGTTCAAGTATATGTTATCCAGTCATTAAGAAATCACTGTTACCCCTGAGTTTCACAGAGTTTTTCACAGTTTGTAGGGAATTCGCTAAAAAGCGGCGAGTTTGGCTAGACTTAGTGACATCAGAGCACCATCAGGGCGTCAAGGGAACAGAAAGCTAGCCAGACAGGTAGCAAAAATACATATCTGCCTGGCAAGCCAACTGAGGAATTTTTTTATCAATAAAACCTGCACATGCCATACAGACATGATTGCCGTAAAGATAAAGTCCGGCGCAACTTCAGGCAAACTTCAGTCATTCCATACAAAAATCCCGTATCGCTCCTGCAGTTTCATCAAGCGCGAAAGTAATGTATTTTCCTGGAAAATTCCGGCTTGGTAATTTTATTATGCCTCGCTGGCAAGATTGTCTTAATCTAGATTAAGCTCAAGAAAAATTATCGCGGTGGGGTTTATAATGGAAGCCATCAGACATCAGGATGGTTGGCATTGCGATGCCTTAAATTCAATAGGGCAATACTTCGCAATACTTCTCGCAATACTTCTTTTAATAAGGACTGCGCCATCCTGCTTCCCATCTACTACCCAGGCCAAATAAGCTTGGCATCTTGCCTGTTTTCTTCAACAGGCAGGGCTTAGGACTCATCTCTGCAACAAAGTAACAAAGAAAAACTATTCATATGAATGCAAACGAAAAAATTTTAGGGTTGACAGAAATGTCTCCTCAGGAAATCTCCCTTGATGTCTTGCTGGAAAAATACGCCAAAGGTGATGAAGTCACCATCCACGACGTGCAGGCTCGCGTTGCCAAAGCACTCGCCAGCGTAGAACAGCCAGACTTCCAGGCCTATTACGAAGAAAAATTCTTGTGGGCGCAAAAGAATGGTTTCGTCCCGGCAGGCCGCATCAATTCTGCAGCTGGCATGGACTTGCACGCCACCCTCATCAATTGCTTCGTACAACCGGTAGGTGATTCTGTTTCCAGCGCTACCGATGGCAAACCCGGCATTTATACTGCATTGGCAGATGCCGCAGAAACCATGCGTCGCGGTGGTGGTGTGGGTTATGACTTTTCTACCATACGCCCCAAGGATGCCCTAGTGCGCGGTACACGTTCACGCGCCTCCGGCCCTGTATCTTTCATGCAGGTCTTCAATGCTTCCTGCTCTACCGTAGAATCTGCCGGTGCCCGTCGTGGCGCACAAATGGGTGTCTTGCGTGGTGATCATCCTGACATCCTCGAATTCATCCGTTCCAAAGACCAGGGCGGTTTGACCAACTTCAATATCTCCATCGGCGTCACTGATGAGTTCATGGAAGCGGTTGCCAAAGACACTAACTACTGTCTGGTACATAAAGCTGAACCTGGCGAAGATAAAAAGGAAGCCGGTGCCTATCAGCGTGAAGATGGCCTGTGGGTGTATCAAACCGTGCGTGCGCGTGATCTGTGGGATGAGGTCATGAAATCGACCTACGACCATGCAGAACCGGGCATCCTGTTTTTGTCACGCATGAATGCAGAAAACAATCTCTACTATTGCGAAAAGATCGAAGCCACCAATCCATGTGCAGAACAACCGCTGCCTGACTATGGTTGCTGCTGCCTGGGTTCGATCAACCTGACCCGCTTCATCAAGGGCGCATTCACTGATGCCGCGGAGTTTGACTTCTCAGCCTTTGAAGCAGTGGTGATGGTGGCGACCCGCATGCTCGACAATGTGCTCGATGCCACGGCCTGGCCTTTGCCACAGCAAAAAGCCGAAGCCATGTCCAAGCGCCGCGTGGGCCTGGGCTTCCTGGGTCTGGGTAGCAGCCTGGTCATGTTGGGCCAGCGTTATGACACTGATGCGGGCCGCGCCTTCGCACAAAAGGTATCTGAAGTCATGCGCGATGCCGCCTATCTGGCGTCAGCAGAACTGGCGAAAGAAAAAGGCCAGTTCCCATTATTCGACAGCACAAAATACCTGTCCGGCGCTTTCGCCAAACGCCTGCCCAAGAATGTGCGCAATGCGATTTCCAAACAAGGTTTGCGCAATTCCCATTTGTTGTCCATCGCCCCTACCGGTACCATCACCCTGGCCTTTGCCGATAATGCATCGAATGGTATTGAACCCGCATTCTCCTGGGTATATAACCGCAAGAAACGCATGGCAGTTGGTGATGCCAAAGTCTATGAAGTGGCTGATCATGCATGGCGTTTGTACCGCCATCAGGGCAATGATGTTTCAGACGACAGCAAGCTGCCAAAACAGTTTGTCACCGCCCTCAATATGTCAGCCAGCGACCACATGAAGATGTTGCAGGTCGTGCAGCCCTATATTGATTCTGCGATTTCCAAAACTGTTAACGTTCCGGCAGATTATCCTTACGAAGACTTCCAGAACCTGTACATGGATGCCTGGCGCGCTGGCCTCAAGGGTCTGGCAACTTACCGCCCAAATAGTATACTCGGCAGCGTATTGTCCGTCGCCACAGAATCAGCACCAGAAGTCAATCAAATACCTGACGATGACCTGCTGCGCAAACAATTCGATGGCCGCCCATTCGGTGACCTCGAATCTGTGACCTCCAAAGTGCAGTACATGACGTATGAAGGCAAAAAGACCGTTTACCTGACAGTCAGCTTCATCCACATAGATGGCATGGTTGGTGGCGAGCGCGTGACTATTGAGCGGCCGTTTGAATTCTTCATGCCTGCAGGCCAAAAGAATGATGGCCAGCAATGGATATCCGCCAGCATGCGCTTGCTGTCGATGGCAGCACGCTCAGGCGGTTCGATTGCCAAGGCACTGGCAGACATGCGGGAAGTGGTGTGGGACAAGGGTACAGTACGCTGCGGCATGATCACCAAGGACGATGGCTCACAAGCACCGTTATTCCATGAATCCGAAGTCGCCGCCATCGGTTACTCGCTGCAACGCATATTGATGAAACGCGGTTTCCTCGATGCGTCCGGTAACCAGATCCCTATCACCGTACTGGCAGAAAAGTTCAAGCAAAGAACCCACCACTACGGCATGGACGACCTGGCTTATGAAGGCGAAACCGCACCAATCAGTTACATCCCCACTGGCAAAAAATGTCCTGATTGCGGTGCACATGCATTGCAAAAAATAGATGGCTGCAGCCGTTGTGTTTCTTGTGGCTATGTCGGGGCTTGCGGTTAATTTTTACTGGCCTCATTGAGCTTATTGAGCTAAAACCTGACCGGATTTATGGATGACCTCATAAATACGGTCAGATGGTCAAAGAGTCAGGGATGCATGCCTTCTTTTACCCATTGATCATATAAATCGATTTTCACCTGATCCATGCGTCTGTCCTGGCCGCCTGGTGGCATGGGGTGTGAGGCTTTGACGGGCTTGCCTTTGTCGGGACCGTCTTTTACCAGCAGGGGTGGCGCGCCAACTGCCTCGTCATAGCCATGGATTGCCACCTGCACCTGATAATAAAAGCGTTTTACACATTCATAGTCGTCAAGCTCAAGGTTGGCAGTGCCTTGTGTATCACCTAGCACTACCCTTTTCATGCAAGCAGTGTAGCGGGCAAAAATTGGTTTGATATCACTGTTAAACGAAACCATCATGCACTCCTGATTTTATTTGCTGTAATTGATGACGGGGGCGCTGAAGGCAAATTTGCCCGATGGATTATCGCGTGAGCTGATGCCCAGCGTGACTGTCCACTCCTGCCCGTCCTTGCCACCAAGGCGCAGGTTGTTGATATCCTTGCTGATATCCTGCGTCAATCGCAAAGGTACACTGCTGCCAGT
This sequence comes from Undibacterium sp. Ji42W, assembly GCF_049340405.1. Taxonomy (NCBI): domain Bacteria; kingdom Pseudomonadati; phylum Pseudomonadota; class Betaproteobacteria; order Burkholderiales; family Oxalobacteraceae; genus Undibacterium; species Undibacterium sp. Ji42W. The sequence goes on along the minus strand of NZ_JBMPOV010000003.1, from coordinate 188,418 downwards.
GTCATCATGATGGTGGTGATGCCCGGACAAGGCCCAGTAGCTGGCGCTCAGGACCAGATAACGCATGCGGAAATCTTTATTGCCGACATCAGCAGCGACATCTTGCGGATGAAAATAAACATCCACCTGGTAACTATAATCATCACTACCTGCGTCGCGCACGATGTCGATCAGGGCTTTGCTGCCATCCAGTGACTGGATTTTGACCTTGCCCTGGACTATCGCATTCGGGCGCGCTACCGGGCCATGTGCGCCGTAGCTCATCAATTCGCTGAACAGGCTTTGCGGGTTGTCGCCCAGGGTGGCACCTGGCATATTATGCTTGGCAACGATGGCATCAATCTGGCTTTTTGGAACAAACTCGCCAAAGGCACCAGCCTGATAGGCAAACCCCTGTTTTTTGGTATCGTAATACAGCTCTGCCCGCCCCATGTTTTTGCTGTAATTGCTGAAGGGTTCACGCTTTTTGCCACTACCTTCTTCAAAGCCGACCGGCAATTGCAGGCGCGCATCCTGTTCGCCGCGCATGAACCAGTTGCCGCCTGTGATGGTCTCGCTGCCGTGTTCTTCTATCCATTTTTCCAGGGCATAGTCAATGAAGGCATGGAAAGAATAAAACAGGGGATCAAGCCCGGCAGTAGCGGGATTACGCAAGTATCCATGCACATACTCATCGTGCATGGTGTCATGGATTTGCGATTCAAACGAGCCCGAGTTACCAGCACCACCCAGAGAATAACCACCAAAGGATTGCCAGTCCTGCTTGTAGATCAGGTAGCCCATCAGATAAGGCGAAGTGTAGCTGGGCATGGCAGGTTTGCTGCCTGCGGGATTTTGCAGCCTGTGCTTGAACCACAATGGCGATGCGGCATCTTCAAAGGCTTTGGGGTAACGGCTGCCTGTGGGCGGCTTGGTGAAGTTCCAGTACGGGACGGTAACGTTTTTCGTACTCGGGCCAGACAAGCCTTCCGGGTCAGCATCCTGCAAGGCTTTTTCATAGAAATAAAACTCGGCCCTGTGCCATTGGAAAAAAGTGTCTTTCCTGTGTTCACACATGCCTGGATTTTCATAGATGACGTTGCCTGCGCCTTTCACCTGGGTCTCGAAGCTGCAGGTATTGAAGGGATTGGCCATCGTATCATTGATGTCATTACCCATATTTAATTGCCCGTTGATGACTTCATACAATTGCTTGTTGTCGCCACTACCGAGCGCATATTGCCGCTTGTCATTCACCGCAACAGACGTGCAATTGTGGACCCAGGCCTGCCATAAAAAACCTGTCCTGTCATAAATATTCTTTGCACTTTTGACTTTCATCATTTTCACTGCATGTTCGAAGGCGGCCAGTTCTTCTGCACTGAGTTCATCAATGTTTTTGCGATATTTCACTTCCCGTGGAGCTGCAATTTGCGCGCAGGCATTGATGCTGAAGCAGCTTGCAAGCAGCAAACCAGCCAGCAAGCGATATGTTGAGACATTCATTTTGTACCCTTTAACTCTTGTTGCCCAGGCCTGGCTGGCAGATGCAGCAGTGTGGCTGCCGGATTACCGGTTTGCAGCCACACTGTGTATTCAGGAAGTTTGCTTACTACCGAAAATATGGATCAGTGCGTAAATCCATGCATGGATCAATACGTGAATCAATGTGAACCATGCGCCCCATGCCCACCGACAGAGGCACCGCCATTACCATCCGGCAGCACGACCTTGACGTTTTGCATCATGCCCTGGTCTTCGTGATCGAGGATATGGCAATGCAAGACATATTCACCGATATAGCGTTGATAGCGGGTACGGGTTTTGACGGTATAACCTGGTGTCGCCATGATGGTGTCTTTCCAGACTCCCTGCAAACCAGCGTATTGCCCGATTGTCTTTGCTGTCGTATCTGTCAGTGCGCTGACATCAACACCATTCTTATCAGTGATGCTGATAATCTGGTAGGGATTGACGTGGATGTGGAAAGGATGCTGTATCGGTGCTTCACCTGTATCAGTTGGGTTGTAAGACTTGATATGCCATTCCTGTACCTGGCCCAAGATCAGGGTCTGATGAACTTCAGACGGTACATAGGGTGCACCATTGACGTCAAAGATAGTCTTGCCATTACGCTGATCGATACCCAGCACCAGGTCGACCGGCTTTTGCGGATCGGTAAGTTCGGATTCGGGTATCGCTTTATGCGGTACAAATTTGGTCAGTTTCAGGCCATCTTTCAAATCCCTGATGATGGTATCGCGCACACTTTTTGACAACAGGCCAGCGGCACGTACCAGTTCTTTGGTGACGAATTGCGTTTGATCGCCGCTGGTCTTATTGCCAGTAGCATGGATTACCGTGATCACTTTCGCATTGTTCGGCAAGGCTGAGATAAAGTCAGGTGCGCCTGAATCGCTATAGACGCAATAATCGCCTTTTTCTGGCAAGCTGAACAAGATATCGCTGCGATAACCGGGTTGCAAGGTGTTGGTGACCTTGGCGAATGCGCTGGGGCGGGTCAGGCCATCGGTTGCGACTTCAAACTGCAATACGTCGATGCCATTACAGGCATTTTTAACTTCAGCTTGCAGGGCCTCGGGTGTGGCGGCAGTTGGAGTCAGCTTGCTGACGTCATTGATTTTGCGGATGCGCAAAACGATGGATTCACGTACACCTGCGTCTATCAAACGCCAGCGATACAGTTTGCCCGCTTCCATCATCAGAGGCTTGGCAGGATTACGTGCAAAGCCGTTGATCAAGGTATGGCGGCCAGATTTATTCCAGGAACCGGGGGCGAATTGTGCTTTGAAATCCTGCACTACACCAATGTCACCTTTCTTGCACAGCCAAGTGCCATCAGGATTGGTCTGTATCACGTCTATTTCTTTGCCCGGCTCTTTGGGGTCAGGTCCCTTGATGAAGCAGGCATAGGGAATCTGCTGCATCAGCATTACTTCACTATAGTTGCCAGAAGCGGGCTTGAAAGGATTGAGCAAGGTATCAAGATCACCATTGCTGAGCACAGTAGGCTGCCTGTCGCCTTTGACGATCAGCGCACCGGCCATGCCACTGCCTACCTGCACCGCAGTAGAACCATGCACATGCGGGTGATACCAGAAAGTGCCCGCCGGGTGATCCGCCGGTACATTGTATTCATATTCAAAATTGACCTTGGGCTTGATCGCCAGCAGCACATTGTCGCTATTGCCCGATGGTGAAATCCATAAGCCATGTGAATGCAGATTGGTGGTGTTGTAGCAATGCGGTGTATTGATATTGTCTTTTGCAACCAGCTCACAACCCGGTTCCTTGTCGAGGCGGTTACTGAGATCAAAGCGCACCGTTTGCCCGGGTTTCATGACTACCGTAGGAGCAACAAAGTCGGGCCGCAGCAGATTAGGGGCACCAGAAACATTACGGCCATAAGAACGCAAGGACACCTGGTCATATTCGCCTGTCGAGGGATTATAGATAAATCCCGATGTCATTTGTATCGGCAGGAAATAACGGATTTCACGACCCGATCTTTCCACCATCTTGCGCTGCTCGCCACTCAGCAGATTGGCAGCGGGCTTGATCAGGTCTGCCGCTATATCCTTGTCATCAATCTGGCTGGCCAGTGGCGGTGCCTGAGGCGCTTCTTTGGCTTTGGCATCCTGTGCCAGCGCAGCGTGACAGAACAGGCTGGCCCCGGTCACGGTGGCGACACCAGCCAGGCGGCGCATTTGCTTTAATTGTGTGTGCATAAGATGCTCTTGAATTTGATTGATGGAAAGGAAGTTGAGGATGACTCTTGCAAGCAGCTCACTATGTAGGAGCTTTGATTCTTTTTATGAAGCAATATTGCCAAACCGAATTATCTGCATCTGGAAAACATAGTTTCGCTACATAAACATTCATTTTGGTCATTATTTTTTGCCAACCCAAGTTTATAAAACCACCATCTAACTTGCAACAACGTTAAGCTGTCAAAGCACAAAATCGTTGTTTTTTCGATAAATTTTTCAATTTGTTTCAAATTTTTGTTTTAACTGTGCCTAATCCAGCTTCCAGGATTGTTTTCAAGGTGATGTCGCTCCTGTCAATCAGGTGTGAATGTCTTCATGGTATTTCTGTTGGCAAGTTTTCCAGTGCAGCAACGAGACCACGCACAGCCAGGCTTTCTTGACAAATGCTGGCATATGCAATTAAATATAAATATTGGCATATGCAAGTATTTTCAGAAATACTGGTGCCAATGATTCACTCTGCTCCCTGGCCTGTGACTGGCCTGTAACTGGCCTGTGACTTGCCCTATTTTGCCAGTGACCTTAACAACAGCCTGTCTTGGCCTTTACTTACGAAACCAGGAGATACCCGATGCCTTATTTGCAGCTGGACGTCAACGACAGCTATCCTGCCGACCTCAAAAAGACCCTTGCCAGACAGATGGCGACCACCTATGCCGAGCTCATGACGGTCGATATACGCCGCATCAGCATCGCCATCCGCGAACTTGGCGAGGGAGGTGTCTGGAGAATGGTGGATGGCGAGCCTGTTGCCGTTGCTGTACTGATGTGTGACATCCGCAAGGGGCGCACGCCAGAACTTCGCATGGAGGTCGCCAAGGCGCTATGTGCTGATTGCATCGCGATCCTCGGCCTGCGCGAAGACCGGCTGAATGTCGAGTTTACCCAGCATACAGGAGATGAGATGTATCACCCTACACTGGGTGGTTTCAGCCCTGAATGGTCTGAGAATGAAACATAGACCTGCTGAACCGACTGGAAACGGCGTGATGAATAAACCAAATAAACCAAATAAACCATATAGAGGCAGGACTTGACTCAACAAAGCGCCAAAGACCCGCTTGTTTGCAATGGTGCTGCGCTACGCAAGGCCAGCCGCCGAGTTACCCAGCTATATGATGCCGTTCTCGCTCCATGCGGGCTGACTATTTCCCAGCGCTCAGTGCTCGTACATGTGCAGCGTGCGGCATCACCGACGATGTCGGAACTTGCCCATGCGATGGTACTTGACCGCTCGGCGCTTGCGCACAACCTGAAGCCTTTGGAACGTGACGGCTATCTCGTACAAACCAGAGACGCCAAAGACGGGCGAAGCAAACGCGTCGCCCTGACGCCAACCGGTGCAGAAAAATTGAATGAAGCAAATCTGTTATGGCGAAAAGCACAGGCGCGCTTTGAAAAAACCTATGGCCCTGAGCGGGCAAAAGCCCTGCGTTTTGCGTTGGCGGATATTTTTACCGACGAATTTGCAGAAGCTTTTCTCCAAGACCAGGCATTTATTTCCTGACCCACATTTATTTACTGAATTATTCAGGAAAGTTATCCAGATTTCCTGGCTCTTTCATTTGCAGTCCATTATGCGCCGCCCGAAATTTCGACGACATGTCATAGGCCGCCTTGCGAGCCCGCATGATGGAACCGATAGGTCGGTGGGCAGCAATGCCGTGCCAGGGATTGAAAGACATATTGTCATCCACTGCTTTTGAGCGAGACTCACTCCATGCCAGTTGCGGCTGCACGATAATACGCGCGACTGGCAGATAAGGGCTGAGGTCTTCTGGCCAGGCGACGGATGCATCCTCCACCGGCATGCTGGCAAGATCGGTACACAGTTGCACACGTACTTCCCACTCAGCAATATTGTCCTTAAAAAAATCGATGACTGCATCGCGCAAACCATTGGGTTTACCATTGACGTTGAGCTCTGTACCGGCAAGCTCAGTCAGATTGGCCGAGACAGGGGCGATACAGATTTTTGCCATATAAGGGCCAAACAGCACCGGTGTCTTGCTAAAGAAAGTCTCACCAAGAATATGTGTCTCAGGATGACCACCCATGCTGATGATGGTCGCACTTTCACCACCAAAGGCTTCAATTACTTTTTCTGTGCCACGCAAGACAGCGGACAAGGCTTTCTTGAGACCAGGGGCTTTATTGGTCGTGGGTGCAAGCAGCTTCAAGGCATTTGAAAAATCCCTGGCACCCGCGGCAGAAAAACCGGGGCCGCCATTGACGAAGACAAAATCCTGGGTGACATCCCCTGCACTTCCATCCAGACGTTCCCCTTCTACACCGACCACTTTGACAGCCATGCCGCGTGGTGTCGATACACTGTCATCCAGCATATCGCCTGGTACGGTGGACAGACGCATGACGATGGCATAACTGCGCGGTACAGCAAATATGCCCTGCGCCAGTATCTGTGGCAAATTATCCAGTACCTGCATTTCACCGCGCAACAGGCCGTGGCTTTTTGCATGCACGCTACGTGTTGCATGACCAGAGTCGTTGAACGTGACTTCAGAAATGTGCTTTAGCGACTGCAGTAATTCTGTAATGATCTCTGCCTCGCCTTCTTCCGGCACCTCAAAAGAAGGCTGGTAAATCAATGGGTGTAATGTGTTACTGGTTTGTATGCTCATGGCATATCCTTAAACAAATGGGGCAAAGAATCCTGATTGCTATCATGCTAATGACAAGATCATTCCCCGCGAGTAGGAATGTGGGAATCTTTTCTGTAGGCGGACATGCTGACAGGAACTAAAGCGTTCAAACAAGTGAGGAAGGTTTAAAGCAGCTGAAGGAACGGCAGCCAATCTTCAAGAATATGGTATTGTCTTGGCAACTCGTGACGCACAGGATTTTATTCCCTTATCAAAAGGAGTCTTATGAAATTGTCCCGCTCTCTCATTGCTGCTGCATCACTGGCAGTATTCAGCGTGACGCCAGCCTTGCTGGCACATGCCAAGACACCGCAGCAACTCAGTGCAAAAATTGATGGGAAGTTATTCGAGAGCGATGATGATGGCATTACCTATCTGATACCGACCAAGGGTGTACTGAATCTGATCGCTTCGACCAAAGGTGCATCTGCTTACCCTCCACCCAAGACACTGACAGACCGCCTGAGTATTATCTGCAGGGATTTTGAGGGCAAGCCGGTCAAGTATCAGGCCAAGGATTTTAGTAATAGCGGCTGCGAAGTCAAATTCATCAAGGGTGAAAGCAAGAAACCCTTTGGCGAACCGGTGGCTGAATACATTGTGCGTGATGGCAAGAACATGCTGGAGATTACTGCGGTCAATGGCAAGGTCATCGAAGGCAAGTTTTCTTTTGAGCTGAGGGATACAAAGACCAAGGCAGTGCTAACGATCACTGAGGGTACGTTCAAGGCGGAAGACCGGCAGTTATAATCCGGTATTTATAGTATTTATCGTAGTATTTATAGCGCTTGTTGAAACTGATCAGGCGCATATCGAACATGATGCACTTAAGCAGTGCCCTGCGGCACTGCTTAAGCTGTTCATAAAATTATTCAAGCAAGACATCCTTGACGATATCAGGCTATTGCCTTCAGTAACTTCAGCATGCGGGCAAATGTTTTTCCATACGGTGGATAAAGCAGGCTGATGCCATTCAGCTTGCTTTGGTAAAACACTGGCTTTTCCTTGCTCAGGCCGCGGAAGCCCCATTCTCCATGGTAGGCCCCCATGCCACTGGCACCAACGCCGCCAAAGGGTTGCGATTCCTGGCTCAGATGCCACAGGCAATCATTGACAGTCACGCCACCAGACACGGTTTGTTCCAGTACCTGGTCCCGGCTATCATTGTCGGTGCCATACCAGTACAGGGCCAGCGGGCGCTCCCGGTTGTTAATGAATTCTATCGCCTCTTTGACGTCGCCCTGATAGGTAACGATGGGCAGCAAGGGGCCAAAAATTTCTTCCTGCATGATGCGCATGTCTGGCGTGGCATGCAAGACCAGCACAGGTGCCTGTTTGCGTGCGGCTGTCATGCCTGCGGACTGGGCGGTGCTGGTGAGTGGCAGCAATTGCGCGCCCTGCTCTACAGCGTCATTCAACAAACCTTGCAGGCGCTGGTAATGATGGTCATTGATGATGGCGGTGTAGTCTGGGTTGTCTTCGAGCACGGGATACATCTTGCCCGTAGCGGCCACCAGCGCTGCCACCAGTTCATCGCGCTTGTCTGCCGGCACCAGCACATAATCCGGTGCCACGCAGGTCTGGCCGGCATTGAGCAATTTGCCAAAAGCCAGGCTGGCCGCGGCAGTTTTGAGGTTGGCGCTGGCATCCACAATCGCCGGGGATTTGCCACCCAGTTCCAGCGTTACCGGCGTCAGGTTTTTGGCCGCAGCAACTGCCACATGCCTGCCGACTGTGGTTGAACCAGTGAACACCAGGTGGTCGAAACGCAGTTCAGAAAATGCTTTGGCCACGTCTGCGCCGCCAGTGACGACCACCATTTCATCTTCAGAAAAATAATCAGCAACCAGTTTGGCCAGCAGCGCTGAATAATGTGGTGTCAGCTCTGATGGTTTGAGCATGACGCGGTTGCCTGCAGCAAAGGCAGCAATGGCTGGCCCCAGCGCAAGTTGATGCGGATAATTCCAGGGCGAGATAATGCCGACGACGCCAAGGGGCTGGCTCAGTAATCTGTTCTTTGCGGGCAGGTATTGCAAGGCAGTGGCAGAGCGCCGTGGTTTCATCCAGCCAGCAAGGTGGCGTCTGGTGTGCTTGATGGACGAAACGATGAGCGATAAATCTGCCAGTTCAGTTTCATGTGCAGAGCGATGTCCAAAATCCTTGCTGATCGCCTGATTGATCTCTGCACCATGTTGCACGGTTATTTTTTCGAGGCGATCCAGCCAGTCCAGTCGCTGTTGCAAATCAGGATAAGGCTGGGTGCGGTAGGCAGCACGCAAACGCTTGAGCGTTGCTTCCAGGGTTTGGGCGATGACTTCGGGTGCCAGATTCATTTCCATACCAGTCTCCTGAACATAAGCATTAATGCAATTTTTGCCATTATGCGTCAGATTTCAAGCAGATCAAGGTATAAATGTATGAGGAACCTTTGATATCAAAAATAGACATGAAAACCGGCTAGTATCAGGTGACCAATACCTGACCGGTTTTTTTAATACTACCTACTCAAATGCCTTTACGAACAAGCACTGGATCTGGTCGGTATACAGCTGGTATGACACGCTTGAGGTTCTCGACTTTGGGCAAGTCATTGATGGCGATATAGGGCTCGTTAGGATGTAGCGTCAGGTAATTTTGATGATAGCCTTCTGCCGGGAAAAAGCCTGTGTCTGCTTCCAGGGTAGTCGCCAGTTTGCTACGGAAAGCGCGCGAGGCATTCAGTTGGGTGATGTATTTTTCAGCCACATCGCGTTGCGTTGGCGTGGCTGGGAAAATCGCGGAACGGTATTGCGTGCCACTATCCGGCCCCTGTCGGTTCAACTGAGTTGGGTCATGTGCAACAGAAAAGAATATCTGCAACAGTTTGCCGTAACTGATCTGGGTAGGATCATAGGTCACCTGCACTGCTTCTGCATGACCAGTTGCACCAGAACCTACCAATTCATAATGCGCAGTGGCTGCCTTGCCACCTGCATAGCCGGAGACTGCATTGGTGACACCGCGTACATGCTGGAAAACGCCCTGCACACCCCAGAAGCAGCCACCGGCAAACACTGCTGTCTCCGTTTTTGCACTGCCTGCTGGTACATCCACCACTGGCGCGGCAATGACGACTGCTGCTTCGCCAGCACGCACCTGTCCATTGAAAACCAGTGCTGCGGCGACACCACCTATGCCCAGTACCAGGGCTGTGAAACTGTTTGCTATTTTCATGTCGTACTCCTTGTAGAAGGAAAATCAACCAAAAGTGAAGGCGTAGGCTTCCACGCCAGGATCAAGAAACTCTATGCTGAAAGTGTGCTCAGCGACTTTGCCGGATTGTCGCACCAGTTGGTACAGGCGCTGGCCAGTCACCGTACCAGTACCGTCTGCAGCGATGTCGCTGCCATGGGCAGCACCAGGCGCAGCGCCGTCGATAGTGACGCGGAAACGCACAGGTTTGCCGTCTTTACCTGGCCCCAGCACCAGATGCAGGTCGCGGGCCTGGAAGCGGTAAGTGATACGCCCGCCCTTTTGCGTCAGGGCGGCATGTTCTTCCTGCACCTTCCAGTTACCTGCCAGACCCCATTGATTCAGGGCCAGTTGTGCTGGGAGGCTGTAATCCACATTGCGGTTTTGCTGCACGCCACCAGTTGACACAAAGTTTTGCACGCGGCTGTAACCAAGATAGGTCTCTGGCGATTTGACCTGGCTATCGTCCGCCGCCATTTGTGCACCAGCCGCCCCCGTCTCGATGACGACATCAGTGGCGACATTTTTCTGGCCTGCTTCTTCCAGCAATTGCTGTATCACCTGCTCAGATTGCACATAGTCACCTTCACCAAAATGATGGTGGCGGATGCGGCCAGTGGCATCGATGAAATAATGCGCAGGCCAGTACTTGTTGCCAAAAGCACGCCAGATTGCATAGTTGTTGTCGATGGCAACCGGGTAGCTGATACCCAGGTCGTGCACGGCCTTGCTGACATTGGCAGGGTCACGCTCGAACGCAAATTCAGGCGCATGCACACCAATCACGACCAGGCCCTGGTCACGGTATTTCTTGGCCCATGCCTGCACATACGGCAGGCTGCGCAGACAGTTGATGCAAGAGTAGGTCCAGAAATCGACGAGCACGACCTTGCCTTTGAGCTCTTGCGCAGTCAGTGGTTTGGAATTGAGCCACTGTGTTGCACCATCCAACGCTGGCATGACCCCTTCTTCTGGTAAAGTGCCTGCTGTAGCTGCATTGCTACCATGCGCAGACATCATGGCATTCGATGGTGCCATGGTGTTGGATGCCATTTGCTTGTTCGATGCCATCATGGCATTGGAAGCCATCATCGCATTCGAGGCCATCATTGCTCCCTGCTGCGGGGCAGTCTGTGCTGGTACAGGATTGGCTTGTACATCTGGTGAATTTGACGCATAGCGGTCTATCAATTGCTGTTCCAGTCCTGAAGTAGCAACAGTGGACAAACGTGTCAACAAGCCAGTATCCAGGCCCAGCGCAATCGCAGCAACACCGGCTATCATGGCGGCGCCCAGGATACGGCGTATCCATTCACCAGCACCCAGCGAGCGTTTCATCGCGGCAAATACCTTGCCACCTATCAGCAAAGCAACTGCAAGTGAAGTCGCGGCACCAGCAGCGTAAGCAAGCAGCAGGAAAGTTGTCTGTGCACTGGCACCATTGAGGGCTGCACCAGTAAGCAGCAGACCCAGCACAGGACCGGCGCAAGGTGCCCATAACAGGCCGGTTGCCACGCCTAGCAAGAGTGATGATCCAACGCCACCACCATCCGCCTGCGCGGAATTGGAAAGACGATCACCCGCAGCCACCAGTGGCTTGGTCAGCTTGTCAGCCAGATGCGGGAACAACAATGTCAGACCAAAGAAAGCCAGCAAGGCCATCGCCAGCCAGCGGCCATACTGGTTAGTCTGCAACACCCAGTTACCGCCCACCGCAGCCAGCGTGGCCACGGCAGCAAAGGTCAGCGCCATGCCCACCAGCAGGGGCAAGCCACTGCGGCGGAATGGCTGGCCGGTGCGGGCAAAGACAAAAGGCAGCACCGGCAAGATGCAGGGGCTGAGTATGGTCAGCACGCCACCAAGATAAGAAATAAATATCAACAACATGTTTGCTTTCTGTATGCCGCTCAGGCTCAATCAGGCTTAATTACGCTTTACCCGGTGTGAATGTCATCGCTACGCCATTCATGCAATAACGCAGGCCGGTAGGGCGTGGGCCATCATCAAATACATGGCCGAGATGACCACCGCAACGGCGGCATTGCACTTCAGTACGCAGCATGCCAAAGGTGGTGTCGGTTACATTGCTGACGGCACGTTCCAGTGGCGCATAAAAACTGGGCCAGCCAGTCCCGCTGTCAAACTTGGTTTTTGATGAAAACAGCGGCAACTGACAACCAGCGCAACTGAACTGACCGCTACGGTGTTCATCGTTGAGCGGGCTGCTAAAGGCACGCTCAGTGGCACCACGGCGTAAGACCTCGTATTGCATGCCGGTCAGCAGGCGACGCCATTCGGCATCGGTACGCTGAAGTTCAAACGCATTACCAGCAGGGGCGGCTGACAACATGCGGCTCATGGCCAGCATGCTGCCAGCCAGTAGAAATTGACGTCGGTTTTGCATATATCCTCCTTGGTGTGTACAGCATCTGTGCCATGGTTCTTATTGTGCGCCTCAATCGCTGTCCAAGTCTTCACGTAAAGTTAAACGATTTGTGATACTTTTTACCCGTAAATCCTGCACAATGACAACATTCGGTCGGCGGGGAAAAGCGTGGATACAGCAAAAAATATACTGATTGTGGAAGATGACATGCCCATCGCCGAGCTGCTGCTCCTGCACATGAAGGACGAGGGTTATCAGGTTACGCATTGCGCTGATGGCAGACAGGGTCTCGCACAATTGCGTGCTGGCAACTGGGACGCCCTCATCCTCGACATCATGCTGCCCGGCGTCGATGGGCTGGAAATTTGCCGCCAGGCGCGCGCGATGGAAACCTATGTTCCGATTATCATCATCAGCGCCCGTTCCAGCGAAGTGCACCGCATCCTGGGTCTCGAACTGGGAGCAGACGATTACCTGGCCAAACCCTTCTCGGTGCTGGAGCTGGTGGCCCGCGTCAAAGCCATGCTACGGCGTGCCGATGCGATGGACAAGAGCCGCCGCACCGAGGCCGGTGATGTCGCCATAGATGGCGTGGCCTTGTCACCAGTGACACGCATTGCCTCTGCCGATGGTAAGCTGCTGGACCTGACACCGCGTGAATTTGACTTGCTCTATTTTTTTGTGCGCCACCCCGGCCAGGTCTATTCACGCCTGGCTTTGCTCAACAAGGTCTGGGGTTATGAGCATGAGGGTTATGAACATACCGTCAATACCCACATCAACCGCCTGCGCGCCAAGATAGAAACCAATCCGGCAGAACCGCAGCGCATATTGACGGTATGGGGCAAAGGCTACCGCTATGCATTGCCGGGAGAGGCGACGTGAAGCTGACGCTGTCCCAGCGTTTGTCGCTGGTATTTTCTGTGTTGTTGCTGGCCAGTTGCGGTGTCTCTGCCTGGTTGCAGATACGCGCCAATGACATGCGCGAGATGGAAGTGGTGCAGGGCCTGTCACGCGGGCTGGCGCGCAGTATCGCTGTCAATGCACAATTGACGGGCACAGAAGATATGGGACCGGATTCTGTACGCCGCCTGTTTGACCAGTTAATGACCGTCAACCCCAGTGTAGAAGTCTATCTGCTTGATGAGACCGGCAAGATCATCGGCAATGCGGCACCACCTGGCCGCCTGAAGCGCCAGCAGGTTGATCTGGCACCCATACGTAAATTCCTGGATGGCCGCATGTTGCCCATACTCGGGGACGACCCGCGCAGCCCCGACGGACGCAAGGTATTCAGCGCGGCGGCATTGCGCAGTAACAGGCCTGAGGTGCACTACATCTACGTTATTTTGCAAGGCGAAGAGCATGACCGCTATGCCAACCATGCAGGTATCAATGCCGTACTGCGTGTCACTCTGTTATCCATGGCACTGGTGGCCTTGCTGACACTGGTGGCGGGCTGGGCCGCGCTGCGCTGGGTTACCCGACCTTTGCACAAGCTGGCAGACACCATGCGTCGTTTTGATACCCAGGCTGAACAGCCGGTCGTACCTCCACCGTTAGTACAGGCTGCTAACCAGCGTGATGAAATTGCGGTGCTGGAAACCAGCTTCGGGCAAATGGCGGCGCGCATCAATGAGCAATGGCATACATTGAAACAAATGGACCATGACAGGCGCGAAGTAGTTGCCAACATATCGCATGACCTGCGCACGCCGCTGACATCCATCCACGGTTACCTGGAAACCCTGGCCGCCAGAGATGCGACGCTGGATGCGGCGGAGCGCCAGCGCTATCTAGCGATTGCGCTGGGCCAGAGCCGCAAGGTCGGTCGGCTGGCGCAGGCACTGTTTGATCTGGCACGTCTTGAGCATGGCGGCGTAGCACCTGAACCGGAAGCCTTCATGTTGAATGACCTGATACAGGACGTGTTCCAGAAGTTTGAGCTGCTGGCGCAAACCGGCCAGGTCAGGCTGGAAGCAGAACTGGATGGTAATACCATGGTCATGGCCGACCTGGGCATGATAGAGCGGGTGCTGACCAACCTGATCGACAATGCCATACGCCATACACCGGCGGGCGGCGCGGTGACTGTGGCGGTAGCAAAACGCTTGCAGGCAGTGGAAATCTGCATACGTGACAGCGGCCCAGGGATACCCACCGCATTGCTGGACAAACTGTTCAAGCGACCATTTGCACTCAGTGGTGAAGGGCACGGTGGCGGTGGGCTGGGCTTGCTGATCGTACACCGCATATTGCAACTGCATCACAGCAACATAGAATTGCGTAGTGGTGTTGGCGCAGACAGCAGTGCAAGCAATGCGGGCGCTTGTTTTTGCTTTGAATTGCCGTTGGCAGCAAACCCAGGTGGAGCCTGACTGATTTTACTTATCTGACCTATTGCCCCGCTTTTTTCTTTACCTGACTGGAGCCAGTAACTTGCGTTGAGTAGCGTGCCAATTCAACGAAGGCTTTCAAATAATCGATATCGACATCCGCTTCGCGCGCGCCTAGAAATATCTGTTTGGCGATACCCTGGCGACCCAGGCGTACTGCCACTACCGCCATTTTCTCTGCATATTCTTCTGCCAGCCAGCGCGGCAAGGCGGCAACGCCACGGCCACTTTCCACCATCTGCAACATGATGTCGGTCGTCTCTATAGTCTTGTGCCGCTGCGGGCTGATTCCAGCTGGCATCAAAAACTGGTTATAGATATCCAGCCGGTCTATCGCCACGGGATAAGTGATGAGCACTTCATCACCGAGCTGTGCTGGCTGCACATAGGCGACCTTGGCCAGCGCATGTTTGCGGCAGACGACCAGCACCTGCTCGTAATCAAATACAGGTTCAAAATGCAGGCCAGGTTTGTAGAGTGGATCAGGTGTCACCAATAAATCTATCTCATAACCGAACAAGGCACCAATGCCGCCAAACTGGAATTTTTGTTTGACATCGACATCAACATCGGGCCAGCTTGCCAGATAAGGCGACACTACTTTCAACAGCCACTGGTAACAGGGATGGCATTCCATGCCTATGCGCAAGGTGCCTCGTTCACCGCAGGCATACTGGTTCATGCGTTCCTCTGCCATTGCCAGTTGCGGCAGCACGCGGTTGGCGACTGCCAGCAGATATTCACCTGCCTGGGTCAGTCGCAGGCTGCGTCCTTCGCGCAGCCAAATATCAGTACCCAGATGTTGCTCAAGTTTTTTGATGGCGTGACTGAGCGCTGACTGTGTCAGGAACAAAGCAGTTGCTGCAGCGGTCAGCGAGCCCTGTTTTTCTACTTCCTGGATGATGGACAGATGTATGCGTTCAAGCATGATGTATGAAAAAAACTAATTGAATAATGAGAAAACATCATTTTACTTCATGATTTGTCGAATATAGCATAGCCCTCATTCAATAATCTCAAGGAATGAAGACAACATCATGGTCACTACACATAATCTGGGCTTTCCCCGTATCGGCGCCAGGCGCGAACTCAAGTTTGCACTGGAATCTTACTGGAAGGGTGAATCTTCACGCGATGCACTGAAGGGTCTGGGTGCAGAAGTGCGCCAGCGCCACTGGAGTCACCAGTCTGCACTAGACCTGACACCGGTTGGCGACTTTGCGTTTTACGACCAGATGCTGGACATGAGTTTCACGCTGGGCAATTTGCCTGAACGTGTCAGCGGTTTTCATGGCGATGCGCTGGATAATTACTTCCGCGTTGCCCGTGGCCGTTCTGCCAAAGGGCTGGAAGATCACAGTGCCTGCTGTGGTGCAAATGGAGGTGGAAGCAATGGTGTCGCGGCTGGCGAAATGACCAAATGGTTTGATACCAATTATCACTATATCGTACCTGAATTTACCGCTGACACACAGTTTTCGCTGGATGCTACGCGCCTGCTGGAACAACTGGCAGAAGCCAAACGCCTGGGTGTGAAAGCCAAGCCCGTCATCATTGGCCCGGTCACTTACCTGTCTCTGGGCAAGGCCAAGGACGATACTGACAAGCTGGCCCTGCTGCCGAGCCTGCTGCCAGTCTATGCAGAATTGCTGAACCAGCTTGCGGCACAGGAGGTTGAATGGATACAAATCGATGAACCCATACTGGTCACTGAATTGACAACAGAATGGCAGGATGCGATCAAGACTGCATACACAACACTAGCCAGTCATACGACCGACAAAGTCAAATTGCTGCTGGCAACCTACTTTGGTCAGTTGCAAGACAATCTGGCGCTGGCATGTCAGTTGCCCGTACAGGGTCTGCATCTGGATGCTATCAATGCGCGTGCAGAAGTCAACGCTGTCGTGGAACAATTGCCGCAAGACCGCATATTGTCACTGGGTGTCATCAATGGCCGCAATATCTGGAAAACTGATCTCAATGCCGTGCTGGAATGGCTTACGCCGGTAGCACAAAGCCTGGGTAATCGTCTGTGGATAGCGCCCAGCTGTTCATTGCTGCATGTGCCAGTTGATCTGAACAGTGAACAAAAACTGGACGCCGATATCCGTTCATGGCTGGCTTTTGCGATTCAGAAGCTCGATGAACTCAAAGTCCTGGCAACTGCTCTGAATCAGGGTAACGCCGCCGTCAAAAATGAGCTGGAAGCCAACCAGGCAGCGATTACCGCACGCCGCACCTCACCAAGGGTGAACAATGCAGCGGTCAAAGCCTCGGTTGCCGCCATTACTGCAGGCATGGGGCAACGCCAAAGCGCCTATGCGCAGCGCGCCAGCAAGCAAGCCACATTGCTGAAGCTGCCAGCGTATCCGACGACGACTATCGGTTCTTTCCCGCAGACGGCAGACATCCGCCATGCACGCAGTGAATTCAAGGCGGGCAGACTGGATGAAGCTGGCTATAAGGTCGCCATGCAGGCCGAGATTGCCCGCAGCGTGCGTGAACAAGAGGCACTGGACCTGGACGTGCTGGTGCATGGCGAAGCCGAGCGCAATGACATGGTTGAATACTTTGGTGAGCAGCTTGACGGTTACACCTTCAGCCAGTTTGGCTGGGTACAGTCGTATGGCTCACGTTGCGTAAAACCACCCATCCTCTTCGGTGACATTGCCCGCCCCAAAGCCATGACGGTGGAATGGAGTCGTTATGCCCAGTCGCTGACTGCAAAACCGATGAAGGGCATGCTGACAGGCCCGGTCACTATCCTAAACTGGTCTTTCGTGCGTGATGACCAACCACGTTCTGTGTCCTGCTACCAGCTTGCGCTGGCCATCCGCGAAGAAGTACTGGACCTGGAAAAAGCAGGCGTGCGTGTAATCCAGATCGACGAGGCAGCATTGCGCGAAGGCCTGCCATTGCGTAAATCCCAATGGCAGGAATACCTGGGCTGGGCAGTAGAATCTTTCCGCATCACGGCCAATGGTGCGCAGGATGAAACCCAGATCCATACCCATATGTGCTATTCAGAATTCAATGACATCATTGAATCTATCGCTGGCATGGATGCTGACGTGATCACCATAGAAACGTCACGCTCAGACATGGAGTTGCTGGATGCATTCGATCACTTTAACTACCCTAACGAAATCGGCCCTGGCGTCTATGACATCCACTCGCCCAATATCCCGACACAGGCGCATATCGAGCAATTAATGAAGAAAGCGGCTGAACGTATCCCGGCTGAACGCCTGTGGGTCAATCCGGATTGCGGCTTGAAGACACGCGCCTGGGAAGAGGTGATTCCTGCCCTGACCAATATGGTGGCGGCGGCCAAGGCGCTGCGCAAAGCTGCATAACAGCGCTGCATAAGATAAGGTTTTGGTCTATGGCGGTTGGCATCACTCATTGCGTGATAACAATCGCCAACCTCGTAAAACCGGCAGGGAGAGGACACTGATGGGCGTTAAATTTGATGACTACGAAGACTTGCTTTCGACTTGCCAGATTCTTATCTTCCTCAAGATCAGGTAGTCCGAATAAGATAAGATAGTGGTTTTCAGGCTGCGCATTTTGCGCGGTGTCAGGACACACTATTGAAAACAAGAGCATGGATCAGGCTGCCATCTGGCAAGCACCTGGATCTGATCAATCCTAATCACCAGGCATGGCTAGACAGCGACCTGGCAGACAGACTGTCGCGCACTTACCGCTGGGGCGGCGAATCCTGCTGGGCAAGGCCGCTGTCAGTCGCACAACATAGCCTGAATGTACTGGCCTTGCGCAGCACCATGACAGAAACGGTTTTAAGTACAGGGGCAGCGCTGCGCGAACTCTTGCATGATGGCGAAGAAGGCTTGCTGGCCTTCGATTGCATTTCGCCTCTGAAAGCCGTATTGGGTGCACCGTTCAAGGAAGTCAGCGACAGGTTGACAGATGCCATCGTCCAGCGTTACCAACTGCCCGCCTGGGATGACATGGATTACCGCCTGCATAAACTCGCAGATGAACTGATCGCCGCCTCAGAAGCCGTGCATTGTGCCGGTTGGCCGCGCAATGAAGTACTTGATGTACTGCAAATCAAACTGCCCATACTGGAAAAAGATCCACTCGCAGAAATCTATGATTGCCAGCCATGGGAACCATGGGCACCGGATGTAGCCTGTGAGCGGTTTTTAGAAAAACTTATTGCGCTGAATTCCCTGAACATTACAGCACTGGGAAGATGAAAATCAATGCCGGAAAAATCCGGCATTGATACTGCACCATTCACTCTGCCCCTATCTGATACTTCTATATCGGATACAGCCGCATCATCACTTGGGCATCAAGACGGTATCAATAACATTGATGACGCCATTTGATTGATAAACATCATAGGTACTGATGCTGGCAACATTGCCGCTTTCATCCTTGACGCTGATGTTGTGAGGGCCATTCATCATGAACGATAATTTGCCACCACTCGCTGTCGCCAGTTCTATAGGGCCACCCTGCTTTTTGATCTGGGCAGAAATACTCATGAAATCATGTTTGCCTGGTACTACATGGTAAGTCAGGATCTTGGTCAGTGTCGCCTTGTTTTCGGGTTTGACCAGGGTTTCCACGGTACCTGCAGGCAGCTTGGCAAATGCGGCATTGGTTGGCGCAAACACAGTGAACGGGCCTTTGCCTTTTAATGTATCCACCAGGCCTGCGGCCTTGACTGCGGCAACCAGTGTCGTGTGGTCGGCAGAATTGACGGCGTTATCGACGATGTCTTTGGATGGCAACATGCTTTGGCCGCCGACCATGACATCAGCAGCACTGGCGATGGATGTTGCTGCCATGGCAGCAGCGAAGACAAGAGCGTAGTTAAATTTGCGCATGATCATTTCCTTTTAAGATAAGTGCGAGTTCGCATCAAGTTCTACGAGGAAAAAATCACATCGGTTTCAATTATTTTTAAAAATGTAAAATTAAATTTTAAGTTGACATAAATTGATAGAGCGCTAATTCTTACCGTGGCCCATGCATCAGGTAACCGCCGGTCTTTAATCGCCAGGTTTGCAAACGACTTTTGTCAACTTGCCGTGCGCCTGCCAGTTGCATGGATATCTCGGCAGCCATGGCAAAGGCAGACAAGTTCAAGGTGCTGCGCCATTCTTTCAGGGCTTTCATGATGCCTGGCTGCAACCAGACATCCCAGGGAACGTCAACCTGCTTCAAGCCTTCATGCACACTGTCTGCCAGCAGGCGCAAATGAAAGCGAGCATGTTCATCTGGTGATGCCATTCTGAAATATTTAATCAGCGCATTTCTACCCGCAGACGTCCCAGCCATGGTGGTGAACACATACTGTATCTGCTGCATCGCCAGGCGTACCGTATGCTTTGGTATCGTTGTAGTCAATGGAATGATGGGAGCCAGACGTGGCCTGGTGGCAAAGCAGGGGCCCAGCATTAATGCTGCCAGCCGCAACCACTCAGTGGGTGACAAATCCTCTGTGACTTCATTCATTTCAGACAGCGCAAATACCTGCTCATAACTGCGATTTCCTTTCGCGCGGTTTGCCAGTGTACTCATGACAGCCAGATTATGAGGTGCATAGGCAGCGTCATTATTGAGTCTGTCTATCGACCAGTCTGTGTCTTTCAATTCGCCATGCGTGAGTTTTTTCCTGGTGACGGGGCAAAATTCCACATCGATTTTTTGTAGCAATTCTGGCGTCAATTGTGCATCAACATGGCGGCGGCGGCGCAAGGCATTCAGGCGTAATTGCAGGTATTTATTGATATAGCGGCTAGTCGGCTTCCTGCTGACATCGCTGGCCACGGCATGTCTGAAACCTTCAGCCACGCTGGCAGGCCAATCCTGCCCTGGTTCTTTCATCCCGAACTGGAAAAAGTCATGCCCCAGCGCTCTGCCAAGTTCAACAATGTCGGGCTCGTCAATAGAAGTCATGATCAATGTGATGCCTGGCACCGGGGAAAGTTAGCTAAAGGTATGAAGATTATCAGAATCCTCATACGATAGGACGCAAGCCTTGCTCTCTATGTTTGCAAAAAATGTTTAAAAATGTGAATCCACTTGTTTATTTTTAACGTAATAAGTAAGGACGGCAATAAAAACAGCATTAAAAATCGATTTCCTCATCTGAAACGTGCATTTGCGGAATCCAGTTATTGATCTGGAAGTGACCAGGAATACAGGCAGGGCTGGTTTTTGCTTGTTTAAATAAAAAGTATGAGGAATTTTATTTTCTTCATACAAATAATCAAGCAGAAGATTACATCAAATAACATAAAAATAATATATATATACGGAGCAATAATGTACAAGACAACAATGAACCGTACTGCCTTTGTACTTACTGAACTTGCACGACTACTCCCGAGCCTTGGTGCAGTGTTGATGCTGATCGCTCCGTCTGCGCAGGCGCAACAGTCAAGTCAGGCTCGTGAGTCATTAGAAGCAGAAAAAATCTCCACCGTGCAAGTCCTGGGCAATTACGATAATGCCGTTGGTACCAGCAATGCCGCCAGCCAAGGTTCGGTAACATCCAATCTCGTCAGCAACCGCCCTGCCCTGCGTACCGGTGAACTGCTGGAATTTGTACCCGGCATGATCGTCACCCAGCATAGCGGTGATGGCAAGGCCAACCAGTATTTTTTGCGCGGGTTCAATCTTGATCATGGCACAGATTTCGCGACTTTTGTGGATGGCATGCCAGTCAATATGCGTACCCATGCACATGGCCAGGGTTATTCGGATTTGAATTTCCTGATCCCTGAACTGGTACAGCGCATTGACTACAAAAAGGGGACGTATTTTGCCGATGAAGGTGATTTTGCCTCCGCCGGTGCCGCGCATCTTCGCCTGACTGACAAGCTAGCTTCGGGTATCGCCAGCCTCTCTTTGGGGCGGTATGGCTATCAGCGTGCAGTGCTGGCTGATACCGTGGCTGCGTCGAATGGCAATCTGCTGTATGGGATAGAGGTTAACCGCAACGATGGGCCCTGGGTCAACCCCGAGAATGTGCGCAAGTACAGTGCAGTACTGCGCTATAGCCAGGGTAGCCATGATGATGGTTACAGCGTGACAGCCATGGCCTACAGGAATAACTGGAATTCCACAGACCAGATACCTTTGCGGGCGGTACAGTCAGGCCAGATCAGCAGGTTCGGCGCGATCGATCCTACAGACGGCGGGCAAAGTTCACGTTACAGCCTGTCTTATGCAATGAAGAAGCGCAATCAGGATGGTGTGTTTGAAATGGATGCCTACGCCGTGCAATCCAGTCTTGACCTGTTCAGCAATTTTACTTATTTCCTGGCCAATCCTGATACGGGTGACCAGTTCAGCCAAAGTGAAAAGCGCCAGATGCTCGGTATGAATATTAGCCAGAGCTGGCCGTTGACTGTGGCTGATCTTGAAATGCATAACAAGATAGGGGTGCAACTGCGTTACGACAAACTGTCACCCGTCGGCATTTACAACACTGTTGCACAGCAACGTATATCAACGATACGTGAAGACAGCGTGAAGGAAGCCAGCGCTGGTTTTTATGCAGAAAATTCCATTCAGTGGCACCCCAAATTCCGCAGTATTGTCGGACTGCGTTACGATGCCTATCGCTTTGATGTCAACAGCAGCATAGACGGCAATTCAGGCAAGGTCAGTGACCATATCGTCTCACCCAAGTTGTCTTTGATCTTTGGTCCATGGAACAAGACCGAGTACTTCATCAACTATGGCAGCGGCTTTCACAGCAATGATGCACGCGGCACCATACAAACACGTTTGCCTGATGGCGGTACGTCGACGCCGGTAACGCCTCTGGTAAAAACCAGGGGGTCAGAACTGGGTATGCGTACAGAAATCATCCCCGGCCTGCAAAGTTCACTGGCCCTGTGGCGGCTGGATATTGCCTCTGAACTCTTGTTCGTTGGTGATGCCGGTGAAACCGAACCCAGCCGTGCCAGCCGCCGTACCGGGATAGAATGGAACAACCACTACATCGCGAAACCATGGCTGTTGTTTGACCTTGACCTCGCAGCATCGCGGGCGCGGTACACGCAAAATGATGTGGCTGGCAATGACATCCCCGGCTCTATCGACAAGGTGGCGTCTTTTGGAGTGACCGTGACTGACGTGGGTCGCTGGTATGGCGGCTTTGAACTGCGTTATTTTGGCCCACGCCCTTTAATTGAAGACAATAGCGTGCGCTCTTCTTCCACTACGCTAGCCTATGCCCGCATGGGTTACAAGATCAATGCCAGGACCAAACTGACGATGGACGTGTTCAACCTGTTCAACAAGCAGGCCAGCGACATTGATTATTATTACCAGTCACGCCTTTCGCGTGAAAGCATGGAAGGCGCTAACGACATCCATTTTCACCCGGTTGAGCCACGTTCTGTCAGGTTGACGTTGACCCATAATTTCTGATTTTTTTCGCCAGGAGAAAAGTCTGCGTGTATGATCGCATCACTAATATCCCACGATAAGGTAGATGATGCGCCGCCTAACCATTTCTGTTGACGAAGACCTTGCTGATGCCTTTGATGCGCTGGTAGAACGCAAAGGCTATTTGAACCGTTCAGAAGCTTTCCGTGATCTGGTGCGCAAGGAGTTGGGGCAGACCGATGTGGCAGAAGGCAAGACCAAATGGTGTGTCGCCACTGTCAGTTTTGTATATGACCACCACGAGCGCCAGTTATCCAATCGCCTGACCCAGATGCAGCATGAACATCATGACCTGTCGGTAGCTTCGCAGCATGTGCACCTTGACCACGACAATTGTCTCGAAACCCTGATACTCAAAGGCCGGCTGCAGGAAGTGCATGCCTGCGCGAATGCCATCATTTCTCAAACCGGTGTCAGGCATGGCAATGTGCATATTGTTCCGGTAGAGATGAAAAAAGAAAAATACACCCAGGTTGGGCATACACATATTCATCCACACCGCTGAATCAGGGGACTACATTCAAAGCACGACATCGAAGTATGTGAGTTCGCCGAATCCGTTTTATTCAATAGACAATACTTCCTTTGCAGCTATATACACCTGTCCACTAGTTTTTCCTCGGCATTCCCTATAAGCGCCTGCATATACAACATTCCAGAAATTCTTGGCACTGGAATGGCTGTCAATTGATCTGCCCTGTATTCCCTATGTGGCTTTGGCCGGTACATTCAATACGGAATCGAACATGCTAAAAAACTGCAAACTTCCCTGAATTGCATCGGCGAACTGCCTATCGTTTTTCAGTGAAAACAGACGTAGTTTGTGAAATATCAAATCATTTCTCATGTTTAATATATAATACGAATCATTCTCATTACTGTTTATATAAAAAAGAAAACATGCGCCGCTCTTTCTTACTCCAGCCACCTCACTCAGCACATTCAACCCGCCGTGCGCCTATCACCGCCACCCTGACTGTATGCGCGGCCCTGGTTGCCAACACCTTCATGGCAACAACTGGGTTTGCACAAACGGTAGCAACGGCTACCCATTCCTACAATATCGCTGCCCAGCCTCTGGGTGATGCGCTGAATGCGTGGGCACGCCAGACCGGTGTGCAACTGAGCTTGGAGGCATCCCAGGTCACAGGCAAGACTGCACCTGCCGTACAAGGTACGATGGCTGACCGTGAGGCACTGGATTTGCTGCTGGCTGGCAGCGGCCTGGTGGCGACACAGGATGGCAACTCTATGGTCATCAAAGCCGCTGCTGCAACAACGACCGGCACAGCAACACCGTCTGTCAGCATGCAAAGCGTGAATGTGACTGCAAACAGGCTGGGGCGTATCACGGAAGGCAGCGAATCTTATACACCGGGCACCATCGCCACTGCGACACGGATGGTATTGACACCGCGTGAAACACCACAGACCATTAGCGTGGTGACAAGACAGGAGATGGATGACTTCAACCTCAATTCCATCGACCAGGTGATGATGCATACGCCGGCGATCAGCATCGTAACCTATGACAGTGAACGCACTGAATACTATGCACGCGGTTTCGCCATCCAGAATTTCCAGTATGACGGTATCCCCATGACGCGCAACTCCTCTTACTCGGCGGGTAATACCCTGAGTGACATGGCCTTGTACGACCGTGTGGAAGTGCTCAAGGGCTCGACTGGCTTGTTGACGGGCAGTGGCATGCCTGGTGCGACGATCAACCTGATCCGTAAAAAACCGACACGCAAATTCAGCGGCAATGCATCGGTCTCGGCTGGCACCTGGAATACTTACCGTGGCGACGTTGATGTCGGCGGCGCAGTGAACGAGAGCGGCAGCGTGCGCGTACGCGGCGTGGCAGCCTATCAGGACCGTCAGTCCAATCTTGACCGCTACGCACGTTCAACATCGACGCTGTATGGCATCCTGGAAGCGGATATTGCCCCCGGCACATTGCTGACCATCGGTGGCGATTTCCAGAACAATGAACCCAAGGCATCTACCTGGGGCGGCATCCCTTTGCTGAACTCCAAGGGTGAGTTCAATGACATGCCACGCTCGCACAATAATGGCACCAACTGGAGCCATTGGGATCAATACACCCGCACTGCCTTTGCCACGCTGGAACACAAATTTGCCAATAGCTGGATCGCCAGATTGCAGTACAACCACCAGATCAATGGCTACGACGCCGCATTGGGTGCCGCCGCCAGTGGTTACCCTAATCCGGCAGATGGCAAGGGTGTATCGATGTGGGTAGGCAAATATGTAGGCCGCACCACCAGCGATGCATTTGATGGCTATGTCAGCGGCCCCTTCACCCTGGGCGGGCGTGAGCATGAGCTAGTGATAGGTGGTAGCCTCTCCAAATCACGCTGGACCAATAATGGCTATAGCGCACCTGCCAGCTACAGCACCACAGTGCCGGATTTTTATCACTGGCAAGGCAATGTGGCTGAACCGGTCTGGCCTTCAACACCCAGTTTTAGCAATGATGAAACCACGCGTGAACGTGGCCTGTATGCTGCAGCCCGCTGGGATTTGCATGACAGCACCAAGCTGATCACCGGTGGCCGCTGGTCCAGTTACCGTAACCGCGAACAGGGTATGGAAGAATCCGGCGTATTCGTCCCTTATGTCGGTGCCGTAGTCGATATCAACAAAAACTACTCGGTCTATGCCAGCTATACCAATATCTTCAGCCCGCAGTCCAACCAGGATACGCAGGGCCGCACACTGGCACCAGTTGAAGGCAAGAATTATGAAGCCGGTGTCAAGGCCGCCTTCTTTGGTGACAGACTGAATATTTCAGCAGCCGTGTTTGAACTGGTGCAGGATAACTTTGCCATAGAAACCAGTGGCCTGACACCATCGGGTGGCATTGCCTATCGTGCAGCACAAGGCGTCAAGACCAAAGGGTATGAAATGGAACTGTCAGGTCAACTGACAGCAGGCTGGCAAATGCATGCAGGTTACTCACACAATATTTCACGCCAGCAAGATGAGCGTGTAGCTACCCTGACGCCATCCAACCAGTTCAGCCTATATACCAGCTATAAACAAAATGCCCTGACACTGGGCGGCGGCGCACGCTGGCAAGACAAGACCTGGGGTGACATCAGCAAACCTACCGGCGAGACCATACGCCATACGGTCGATAGCTACTGGCTGTTTGATGCCATGGCACGCTATGAATTCAGCAAACAATTGTCTGCCTCCGTAGGCGTGAAAAACCTGTTCGATAAAAAGTATTACACCATCTTCAATTGGTATAGTACCTACACCTGGGGTGAGCCACGCAGTGTGAATGTAAACATGAACTATAAGTTCTGATGCCATGGCAAGCCAAGCGCCTGCCAGGCTGGTCCTGGTCCATCGTTTTGTAGCCGCCATATTGGGTGCCTACATTTTTTCCTGGGGTTTCATCACCCTGGGCATGGCTGGCTTGTTTGCGCTTGGCATGTCCTTTCATGATGCCGAGCACCTGAGCAGCATGCTGGTTTTTTTGGTGTATCTGGGTGCCTTCCTGTGGGCATTCATCGCTAAAAGCATGGTGCGCCTGTGGTTGTTGCTGGGTGGTGGTGGCGCATTGATGGCGGTGTGCGCATCAGTGCTACAACACACCCTGGTTTGAAGAGAGAGAATCACCATGTTTCAAAATTCCCGCCTTGCATTGGCCTGGCTACATACCTGGCTGGGTCTGCTGCTAGGCTTTGTTCTTATCGTGGTGTTTTTCTTTGGTGCCCTGTCGGTATTTGACCGTGAGATAGACCGCTGGGCTATTCCGCAATCACGCTTTGCGCCGCAGCCCATGCCGTCTTTTGATAAGGTACTGCGTCCGGTGTTCGAGAGCATGCAACCCACGCAAGCCAGCGTCAACTCCATGCGCGAGCGCGTCAACGGGGCCATGCCTGAGCGTTTTGATACCGTACGCCGCTGGGGTGCCTACACCACGCATCGCGACCCGGTGCTGGGTATTTTTTCTGGCTATGAAATCCCCAATGCCAAGGACCCGGAAGATGCGGTCTGGGGTTCGCGTACCATAGACCCGCGCAATGGCAATGCGCTGCCCGATGATCGCCTCAAAATCGGCAGCCAGTTTTTTTACCCACTGCATTACAGTCTGCACCTGAACTGGCTGAGCCTGGGCTACTGGATAGTCGGGTTCTCTGCCATGGTGATGCTGATTGCACTGATCAGTGGCATTGTCATGCACCGAAAAATATTCCGCGAATTGTTTACTTTCCGCGCCAAAAAACGTGGTCAGCGCCGCGTGCTGGATTTGCATAACCTGACGGGCGTGGTTGCCCTGCCCTTCCATTTTTTCTTTGCCCTGACAGGCCTGATTATTTTTGCCGGCATTTATTTTCCCGTCACCCAGACCCAGCTTGCCCCGCTGCATGAATTGCATGAAAAACTCGAAGCGCAGGAAACCGGCTTGCCGCAACATCGCTCCGGCATTGCCGCCCCGCTGGCACCGGTAGATGCCATGATGGCCGAGGCACAGCGCCGCTGGGCAGCCCGCGGCATGGCAGGCGAGATTGGTTTCCTGGCGGTACAGCATGTTGGCGACAGCAATGGCTATGTCAGCATTTACCGCGCCGGCACGGACAGTGTTGCCCTCACTGGCGAAGGCATCCATTTCAAGGCATCGACAGGTGCAGTCTTGCGTGAAGATCCGCCGCAAACCGTGGTAGCCAGCGTCAATGAATTTCTCACCGGCCTGCACCTGCAGCATTTCCGCCACTGGCTGCTGCGCTGGCTGTATGTATTTGGTGGCCTGTCAGGCTGCGTCTGCATTGCCACAGGTTTTATCTTTTTTGTTGAAAAGCGCAAACTGCAACATGCCAAGCAGGGCAGTCAGGGTGTGCGTATTGTCGATGCGCTGGCAGTGACCACAGTAACAGGCACGCTGCTAGCCACACTGGGCATGCTGGCAGCCAACCGCTTGCTGCCGGACCAGCTACCTAATGGCTGGCCTGCCCGTGGCGACCTTGAACAATACCTGTTCTGGGCTACCTGGGTGCTGGCGATGGCGCACGCATTCTGGCGTTCTGCTCCCGTCGCCAAAGCTGGCACTTCACCCGCATGGCAGGAACAATGCTGGGCAATAGCAGCAATGGCGGTGATCACTGTCTTGCTGAACTGGATGACGACAGGTGACCACCTGTTGCGCACTCTCAGCAATGCTTACTGGCCAGTCGCTGGTGTTGACCTGTTCATATTAACCAGCGCTGTTGTGGCAGTGATGACTGCCCGCAGCCTCAGGCGACGCGCAGTCAATACGGCATCGGTGCCAGGCAAGGAAACAGCACATGCTTGATACGCTGCTATTAATTGCCGCGCTGGCTGCCAGTGTGGCGGGCATGGGCTGGCTGGCATTGTCCATGGAAGTGCACTGGGAACAGGTAAACGGTACTATTTCCCAGCCACCGCAACTGGTCACACGCTTACGCGGCCTTGGTGCGGCAGGCTTGTTTGTCTCACTGTTGCTATGCCTCAAAGTTGATCATGCATCCATGGCGACACTGGTATGGATCATGGCGCTGGCCTTTGCGGCCATCAGCACAGCGTTTACCCTGACCTGGCGGCCACGCTGGTTGTGGGTGCTGGTGTTCTGGGCATAATTCACAATCATTCACTCAGGGATGTTCATCCCCACATAAAGTTCGCTGTCGCACAGAGATGCCACCATATCTCTGCCATCATCAATGTAAATTACAATAGTCCCAACAGCGGGCTGCCTATTAATTGAATGGATATGCAAAAGGGGATCTGGTGGGTGATCTGGTTATTAATCGCAAGGAAGGCCTGTATTGCGTGCCGGGTGATTTCTACATCGACCCCTGGCGCCCGGTACCGCGTGCCATCATCACGCATGCGCACTCTGACCATGCCAGGATAGGGAACGAACACTATCTGACGGCAGCGGCTGGCGTCGGCGTGATGAAATCAAGGCTGGGTGATATCAGCATAGAAGGGCTGGAATACGGCGAGCAGCGCGTACACAATGGCGTGACGATCTCCCTGCACCCTGCCGGACATGTGCTGGGTTCTGCCCAGGTCAGGATGGAATACAAGGGCGAAGTATGGGTGGCCTCTGGCGACTACAAGATAGAGGCCGACGGCACCTGCGCCCCTTTTGAATCGGTCGCCTGCCATACCTTCATTACTGAATCCACCTTTGGCCTGCCTATCTACCGCTGGCAGGCTCAGCAAAGTATTTTTGATGACATCAACCAGTGGTGGCGCAATAATGCCGCGCAGGGCAGGACCAGCGTGCTGCTCTCTTATTCATTCGGCAAGGCACAGCGCATTTTGCATGGGCTCGATGCCAGCATAGGCAGCATTATCTGCCATGGCGCAGTCGAACCATTGAACCATGCTTACCGCGAAGCCGGCATACGCTTGCCAGCGACAAAAATGGTCAACGATGTCAGCGACAAAAATGAACTCAAACAGTCGATCGTCATCGCTCCGCCTTCTGCTGGCAATTCGCCATGGATAAAACGCTTTGGCGATTTCAGCGATGCCTTTGCCAGCGGCTGGATGCAGTTGCGGGGCGCACGGCGCAGGCGTGGCGTGGACAGGGGTTTTGTGCTGTCTGACCATGCCGACTGGCCGGGCCTGATGCAGGCGATCAATGCGACAGGTGCCTCACGCATCATTGTCACTCATGGATCGATACCCGTCATGGTGCGTTATTTGCAGCAACAAGGCTTGCAGGCATCTGGCTTTGAGACTGAATATGGAGATGAAGACGAAGCCTCTGCAACAGCAGCAGTAACAATAACAACAGCAACAACAGCCGTAGCAGAACCATCAACATCCGAAGAAGGCGATCATGCGTGAATTCGCCCAGCTCTACGCCCAACTGGATGAGACCACATCCACCAACCGCAAGCTGGATGCCTTGAAAACGTATTTCAGCCAGTCGCCGCCTGATGATGCGGCATGGGCAGTGTATTTTCTGGCGGGCGGCAAACCACGTCAGGCAGTACCGAGCAAACTGTTGCGGCAGTTTGCCATGGAATATGCCAACATCGAAGAATGGCTGTTTGAAGAATGCTATCAGGCGGTAGGCGACCTGTCAGAAACCATTGCCCATGTCCTGCCACCACCTGTGCGGGAAGCCCATGTCGGCCTGGCAAACTGGATGCTGGAAAGAATCGCCCCTCTGCGTGGCGCAACACCAGAGGTGATACGCAGCGCCCTGTTTTCTTTTTGGGATGAACTGACCACACCTGAACGTTTTTTGCTGGGCAAGCTGATAGGCGGCGGCTTTCGTGTCGGCGTATCCAAACTACTGGTGACGCGCGCACTTGGCGATGTCGCCAAAGTCGATAACAAGCTGATCGCACAAAGGCTCATGGGCTGGACAGATGGCCGTGTGGCACCAACAGCAGACGGCTTCATGAAACTGATAGCCCCTCAGTCAGACCAGGAACATCGTTTGCGTGGTGGCCAGCCTTACCCGTTTTTCCTGGCGCATCAGTTATCCGCTGGGCCAGAATCCCTGGGTGACATCACTGGCTGGCAGGCAGAATGGAAATACGATGGCATACGTGCGCAACTGCTGCGCCGTGACAACCAGACTTATCTGTGGTCGCGTGGTGAAGATCTGATTACTGAACGCTTCCCGGAAATAGCCGCCGTCCCCCTGCCAAATGGCACCGCCATTGATGGCGAAATCCTGGTGTGGACGGAAGACCGCCCTGCCCCGTTTGCTGATTTGCAAAAACGCATAGGCCGCAAGAGCCTCACGGCAAAACTCTTGTCCGAGCTGCCAGCCGTGCTGGTGGCCTATGATTTGCTGGAGCTGGAACAGGCTGACTTGCGCCATCTGCCACAGCATGAACGACGCGCCTTGCTGGAAAAATTGGTCACCAGCGTCAACGACCCCATGCTCAGGATTTCTCCCGTTTTAGAGAAGCCGAACTGGCAGAACCTGGCCTTGTTACGCCAGAACTCCCGTGCACTGGGTGTCGAGGGCATGATGCTCAAGGCTGTCAATGCCCAATATGGCGTGGGCCGCACCAAGGATGTGGGCACCTGGTGGAAATGGAAAATCGACCCTTATTCCATTGATGCAGTATTGATCTATGCGCAAAGTGGCCATGGCCGCCGTGCATCGCTGTATACCGACTATACTTTTGCTGTATGGGATGAAGATGCCAGCGGCAAACGCTTACTCGTGCCTTTTGCCAAAGCCTATTCCGGCTTGACAGATGCTG
This sequence comes from Undibacterium sp. Ji42W, assembly GCF_049340405.1. Lineage (NCBI taxonomy): Bacteria > Pseudomonadati > Pseudomonadota > Betaproteobacteria > Burkholderiales > Oxalobacteraceae > Undibacterium > Undibacterium sp. Ji42W. The sequence goes on along the minus strand of NZ_JBMPOV010000003.1, from coordinate 157,284 downwards.
AAATTGCCCAGGTTGATGCCGTGATCCGCAAGACCACCATAGAAAAATTTGGCCCGGTACGCAGCGTCAAACCCAGCATGGTGTTTGAAATCGGTTTTGAAGGTATCTCGCTTTCCACGCGGCATAAGGCTGGCATTGCAGTACGTTTCCCACGCATACTGCGGCGACGTGAAGACAAGCAGATAGAAGAAGCCAATACCCTGGATGACTTGAAAAATTTACTGGCTACTAGCAAAGCGCATGAGCCTGGCAACTAAGGCAGTCAAAGACTGGTTTGCTGCAAAGGGATGGAAAACCTTTCCCTTCCAGCGTGAAGTCTGGACAGCGGCGCAGGCCGGCGAGTCTGGCATTTTGCATGCGAGTACGGGCTCAGGCAAAACCTATGCGGTCTGGTTTGCTGCGCTGTTGCGTGCCATGGAAAAAAATCCAAATAAAAGAAGCGCAGCAGGTCTCAGGGTAGTGTGGATCACGCCCATGCGGGCGCTGGCAGCAGATACCTTGCGAGCCTTGCAAGAGCCCCTGACTGAGTTGCCAAATGAGTTATTGCCACACTGGAGTATAGGTGCACGCACCGGTGATACCGGCTCTGCCGAGCGCGCGCGGCAGGCCAAGGCCTTGCCTGCGACCCTGATCACCACACCAGAAAGCCTGTCGCTGATGCTCAGCAAGAACGATGCCCAGGCACAGTTCACTCAATTGGACATGATCATTGTCGACGAGTGGCATGAGCTGATGGGTAACAAGCGCGGCGTACAAACCCAGCTGGCCATCGCCAGGCTGAAGGCATGGAATCCGCAATTGCTGGTCTGGGGCTTGTCGGCAACCCTGGGCAACCTGGAACAGGCGCGCGACGCCTTGCTGGGTGTCGGCAATGGCTTGCTGGTGCAGGGCCAGACCCAGAAAAAGATCAAGGTCGATACGCTGATACCGGCCAATCCTTCCCGCTTCCCCTGGGCCGGTCATTTGGGGCTGCAAATGTTGCCCGCGGTTGCCGCAGAAATTGACAAGCATCAAAGTACCCTGGTCTTTACCAATACCCGCTCGCAGGCAGAAATCTGGTACCAGAACCTGCTGGAAGCGCGCCCCGATTGGGCGGGTGTCATCGCCCTGCATCACGGTTCGCTGGACAAGCAGGTACGGGACTGGGTTGAGCAAGGCCTGAAAGCGGGACAATTAAAGGCAGTGGTATGTACATCCAGCCTGGACCTGGGCGTGGATTTTTTACCCGTGGAACGGGTACTGCAAATCGGCAGCGCACGCGGGGTTGCACGCCTCATGCAAAGAGCCGGGCGCAGTGGCCATGCACCAGGGCGCGTGTCACGCGTGACGCTCGTACCCACGCATACACTGGAATTGCTGGAAGCTGCCGGTGCCAAGCAGGCCGTTGCCCTGCGCCAGATAGAAGCGCGTCAGATACCTGACAAGCCGCTGGATGTGCTGGTACAGCATGTGGTGACGGTGGCACTGGGTGGCGGCTTTCGCTCACAAGACCTGTATGCAGAAGTCAGGGCAGCATATTCCTACCGCAATCTGACCTCGGATGAGTGGCAGTGGGTGCTCGACTTTGTCGCACGCGGTGGACAGAGTCTGATTGCCTATCCTGAATACCATAAAGTGGTGATGGATGAAGGCGGTATCTATCGCGTGCCAGATCCCGCCATAGGCCGCAGGCACCGCATGGGCATAGGTACGATTGTTTCTGAAGCATCAATCAGCGTTAAATTCGTCAGCGGCAGCCGCATAGGGACGATAGAAGAATCCTTTATCTCGCGCTTGAAAAAGGGTGATCATTTTCTGTTTGGCGGCCGGATACTGGAGTTTATCCGCGTTTATGAAATGACAGCCTATGTCAAACGTGCGGTAGGTAAAAAGGGAACCATACCGCGCTGGCAAGGCGGTAAAATGCCCTTGTCTTCTGAACTGGCCCATGCAGCGCTGGAGCAACTGCGGCTCGCCGCTAGGCAAGAATTTGATGGCCCTGAAATGAAAGCACTGAAACCCTTGCTCGACATACAGCAACGCTGGTCTACCCTGCCAACGCCAGAGATACTCTTGATAGAAACCATGCAAAGCCGCGAAGGCTTTCACCTGTTCATGTACCCGTTTGAAGGGCGCGCCGTGCATGCGGGCCTGGCTGCGCTATTGGCCTATCGCATGGCAAAGCAGCAGGCCAATACCTTTTCCATAGGCTTTAATGATTATGGTTTTGAGTTGCTGGCACCGCAGCCAACAGACTGGGCTGTATTGTTTAATGCAGACTCAGGCAAAGAAGTAGCCCTGTTCAGCACCGACATGTTGCTGGAAGATGTCTTGCTGAGCCTGAATGCGACTGAACTGTCGCAGCGACGCTTTCGCGAAATTGCCCGCATTGCCGGGCTGGTATTCCAGGGCTACCCTGGCCAGCCAAAATCCAACCGCCAGTTGCAGGCATCATCAAGTTTGTTTTTTGAAGTATTCCGCAAGCATGATGCGGACAATCTGTTGCTGACCCAGGCCCAGCGTGAAGTACTGGAGCAAGAACTGGAACTGACACGCCTGCGCCAGACCTTGCAGCAACTACAGCAAAAACAAATTGTCTTACGTGAAATTGCCAGGCCTACGCCGTTTGCCTTCCCGCTCATGGTGGAGCTGTTCCGGGAAAAACTGAGTACTGAAAAACTCTCGGACCGCATCGCCCGTATGGTGCGCGAACTTGAAAAGGCAGCACAATCATGATGGCACTGGAACTTGAGGTCGCAGGTGAAATGCTCATGCTGTTGCCACAGAAAGCCATGTACTGGCCCAGCAATTCAACACTGATCATCGCCGATATTCACTTTGGCAAGGCATCTACTTTCCGCCGTCTGGGGGTACCAGTACCCCATGGCACGACTGCACAAAATCTTGATCTGCTGGATGAACTGATGATGCTCTATCCTATTGAGCATATTGTTTTTCTGGGGGACTTCTTGCATGCACCAGATATTTCAGCAACCACGCTACAAAGCCTGCTCAACTGGCGAACTACCCATCCCGCACTTGACATGACCCTGGTACGTGGCAACCATGATGTGCGGGCAGGCGACCCACCGCAGGAATTAGGTATCCATATCGTCAATGAACCATTTCGCAGCGGCCCGTTCGCTTTTTGTCATTACCCTGATGTTGAAAGCGACGGTTATGTGCTGGCTGGCCATGTGCACCCGTCTTTTCATTTATATGGACGGCGTGATTCACTGCGCTTGCCCTGTTTTGTCGTTGGTGAACGGCGCACGATACTGCCAGCATTTGGCGCTTTTACAGGAACCTATTCCATGTCCCCGCAAGCAGGAGAGCAGATATTTATTATTGCGGATGACAGCGTCATGAAAATTGGCGGTTAAATCATTGCATTGCTATCGCAGCATACTCCTACAAGATTTTCGTTATCTTCTTACATCCTTTGCACAGGATGAAGAGCAGCATGGATGCTGCACGAGGTATAACATAAATTTTCAGCGTTGAAATATAATCAGGCAGGAGTCAATATGGCACATGCAATATGGAAGGGTGCGATCAGCTTTGGTCTGGTCCATATACCTGTGGAGCTTTTTTCAGCAGTCACAGACAATGCACTTGATCTGACCATGCTGGACAAGCATGATTTTTCTCCTATCGGTTTCCGTCGCTATAACAAGGCAAGCGGCAAGGAAGTCAAATGGGAAGACATCGTCAAGGGCTATGAATACAAGCCGGATGAATATGTTGTTCTTTCAGATGAAGACTTGAAACAGGCCAATGTCAAAGCAACACAGACTATCGATATCCAGTCCTTTGTCGATGCCAGTGAAGTGCCGCTGACCTTTTACGAGCAACCTTATTTCTTGGTCCCTGACAGAGGTGGCGACAAGGTGTATGCCCTGTTGCGAGAAACCTTGCGCAAGGCAGACAAGGTAGCGATTGCCGAAATCGTGATCCGCACCAAACAGCATTTGTGCGCCTTGCTGACCATAGATGATGCGATAGTCCTCAATACCTTGCGTTACAGTGATGAAATACGTGACACGGGTGAATTGAAATTACCCGCCAAGAGTGCAAAGACTGCGGGAGTTTCCGACAAGGAAATTACCATGGCAATGTCGCTGGTCGATGGCATGACAGAAGCATGGAACCCTGCGCAATACCATGATACTTATCACGAGGATGTGCTGGCACTGGTCAAGAAAAAAGTAAAGGCCAGACAAACCAAGACCATCACCATGCCAGAGGCAGAGAAAGAAGAAAAACCGCGCAGTGCACAAGTGTATGACCTGGTTGGTTTGCTGCAACAAAGCCTGGGCAAGAAACCTACCCCGAAGATTGCTCCCAAGAGTACTGCCAAAGCAGCTTCTGACAAGGAGGGGAAACCTGTATCTATCCGTAAAAAATCCACTTCAGTTGTCAGCAAGAGCAAAGCAAAGCCTGTCGCAAAAACTAGCAAAGCTGCGCCAGCAAAAGCCAAAGCTACTCCCCCCAAACAAAGACGCAGTGCCTGATATCCGGCAAACAGGTACAGTGGAAATTTAGCAGCCTGGCAAGTATCAAAAATACTGCCAGGCCGTTCAACATTGTTGTTGCAAACTAATGTTTTAAATGCTTTTCTACCGCAACAGCACTGGTACCTACTTCTTGCACGGCAGTGACCAGTTCATCTTTGGTGCAGTCAAATTTCCGGGTCCAGTAAGCGACCTCCCATGGTTCACTCACGTTCACTCTTGAAGCATCTTGCGGACCACGGTTTTGCAGATTATCGGCCATGTCAGCCCCCTTTGTTTTTTTGCGGTACCAACACCCTGATTATGGTGCAGGCTGACCTTTTACGGCGTTACGGTATTTGGCCTTGGCAGCCAGTTTCTTTTCTGCTTCTGCGGCAATATTGGTACGCTTTATTTCACGTTTTTCCTGCTTGCCACGGTGTTGCGCTTCATCTTTATTGCCTATGCGTTTTGTCATTACTTTCTCCTGATAAATAATTGAATGATGTCAAGCATCCATAACAGCAGATGCCGTGAAATGCCAGAGTAGACCATGCACTTAGGCTTGTATGTAGGAGGATAAACGAAGCAGATGTAGGATAGCTAGGCATGTTCCTACACGCTTGTAATCACCCGGCTGATAGCTCGCCTGACGCCATGAATTTATGCTTTGCACTGTCCCTCCGATCAATACAAACGGATTCCAAGGCAGAAAGTTCATCATGGCAAAACCAGACGCGTTGCAAAAATATAAATCCAAGCGCGATTTTTCGATCACGTCTGAACCTGCAGAAGGGGGTACGCCCAACGAAAAGGCACGGGCTTTTGTCATTCAAAAACATTGGGCAAGCAGTCTGCATTATGACTTTCGTATAGAGCTCGATAGCACCATGAAAAGCTGGGCAGTACCGCGTGGCCCAAGTTTTGACACTCGTGACAAGCGTATGGCTGTGCATGTCGAAGATCATCCTATTTCCTACAATAGCTTTGAGGGGACTATCCCGGCAAAACAATATGGTGCCGGCAAGGTCATCATCTGGGACAAGGGTTATTGGAAACCTCTGGGTGATGCACGACAAGGCTATGAAAATGGCAATCTGAAGTTTGAGTTGTTTGGTCACAAACTGCGTGGAAAATGGGCGCTGATCAAAATGCGCAATGCCAAAGGCAAACAGGAAGCCTGGCTGTTGATCAAGGAAAAAGATGCGTTCGCCCGCCCTGCCAGTGAATTCAGCGTTGTCGATGAACAGGCTGACAGTGTCAAGGCGCTGGCAATGCCGGTCATGGAAAGCGATGAATCAAATGCAGAAGCGGTAGAGACAGGAACTACCAAAGAAGCATCCAACGCCAGCGGACCGCCTGCACTGGCAAAAGCAGCCAAGCTTCCGACTGAGCTCAAGCCCCAGCTCGCCACTCTGGTGAATAGCGCACCGGCAAGTGTGGATGACTGGTTGTTTGAAATCAAGTTTGATGGCTATCGTCTGTTAAGCCGGGTAGAAAACGGCAAGATACAGCTGTTCACCCGCAACCAGAATGACTGGACAAAGAAGCTCCCTCGACTGCACGAGGAATTGCTAGGCATGGATTTACCCAATGGCTGGTATGACGGTGAAATCGTGGTACTCAATGATGATGGCAAACCGGACTTTGGCGCGCTGCAACTGGCTTTTGATGACAACAATACCCGAGACATCAATTATTTCATTTTTGACCTGCCCTACTGTGCCGGTCAAGATCTGCGTGAAGTCCCGTTGTGGGAAAGGCGTCAGGTGCTGGAACGCATCATGCAAAGGCAGGCGTCTGACCTGGTACGCTTCAGCGGTATATTCGATCATGACCCTGGCGAAATTGTCACTGCCGCGTGCCAGATGGGTCTGGAGGGTGTAATCGGAAAACTGAAATCTTCGGCTTATGTATCACGGCGCAGCAATGACTGGATCAAGCTGAAATGTGCGCAGCGCCAGGAGTTTGTCATTGGCGGTTTTACCGAACCGCAAGGTTCACGTATAGGTATAGGTTCATTATTGCTTGGTGTGTATGACAATGATGGCAAGTTGCAATTTGCTGGCAATGTAGGCACTGGCTTTAATGATAAAAACCTCAAATCCTTGCGCACGCAACTCAATGGCCTGGTAAGTGCTGAGCGCCCGTTTGCTGGCGACACGGGCATAGACAGCAAATCACACTGGGTTATACCTGAGCTGGTTGCTGAAGTCAGTTTCGGCGAATGGACCAGTGCCGGTCACATCCGGCATTCGGTCTTTCAGGGTCTGAGGACAGATAAACCAGCCAACTCCATCGTGCGCGAGCAAGCGGTGAACCCTGCATATGCTGCATTAGCAGATAAAAAGCGGCCTGGCAAATGGCAGCAAATCAGGAATGTGGCAAAGCCAGAAAAAGGAGCGACAGCAAAGAGAGGTATAAAAAAAGATGTGCATGAATCACTGCCAGCAGACTTCAAGATCACACATCCTGAACGCATTATGGATGAGGAAAGCGGTACTACCAAGCTGCAACTCGTGCGTTACTATGCCCTGATCGCGCCCCTGATGATGGAACACCTGAAAGACCGGCCATTGGCGCTGGTACGCGCCCCTGCTGGCGTCAGTGGTGAATTATTTTTCCAGAAGCACGCCGATACCAGAACGCTGCCCGGTGTCAGCCAGACTCGCGATAATTTACTGCCCGGTCACCCCGGTTTGCTGGTGATCAAGAAGCCGGAAGGCCTGATCTACTCAGCTCAATGGAATACCGTAGAAGTGCACACCATGAATGCTACTGCGGCCTCATTCGACAAACCAGACCGCATGATGTTTGACCTTGATCCCGGCGAAGGTGTGGACTGGAAGTCAGTGCAGGAAGCAGCAAGTCTGATGCAGGCCATGCTGGCAGAACTGGAACTGCAGCCATTCCTGAAAACCAGCGGTGGCAAAGGCCTGCATGTCGTGGTACCGATCAAGAAGCGCTATGACTGGAATACTGTCAAGGATTTTTCTGAAGCTATCGTCACCCATATGGCAAATACCATTCCCGAGCGGTTTGTCAGCAAAAGCGGCCCCAAAAATCGCGTGGGGAAAATATTCATTGATTATCTCCGTAATGGTCTGGGCGCTACCACCGCTTGCGCCTGGTCGGCGCGCGCCAGACCTGGGATGGGTATATCGATCCCAGTCAATTGGGAAGAACTGGACAAACTGCGTGGTGGCAATCACTGGACAGTACATACAGTAGATGAACGCCTGGATGTGGGAAATGGACCCTGGAAAGATTATGCCGATTCAACCAGGTCATTAACAGCCAGTATGAAAAAACTGGGTTTTAAAGCTGCACGTAAATAATATTTTCTTCTTCAAACCAGCTCAATTACATTCAAAGTTATCCATGTCAACAACATCACTTAAAGTCATCGCCCAGAGGAAGAAACAGGTGAACAGCTTGCTGCACGAGGTATTTGGTATTGCGAAGTTTCGCAATGGCCAACAGTCTGTGATAAACAGTGTGCTGGAAGGCCGGGACACGCTGGCCATCATGCCAACCGGAAGTGGAAAATCGCTTTGTTACCAAATCCCTGCGGCAGTTTTTGATGGCGTGACCATCGTCGTTTCGCCGCTGATCTCCCTGATGAAAGACCAACTGGAAAAACTGACAGAGCTGGGCGTGCATGCCAGCCAGCTCAATAGTAGCCTCAGCCATACGGAAGAACAATCTGCACTCGATGACATCATCAACGGCAGAAGCAAGATCATATTTTGTACACCAGAGCGTCTTACTTCACCAGATTTTTTACAGTTGCTTGTGACAATCAACGTTGCCCTGGTAGTGATTGATGAAGCACATTGCATTTCACAATGGGGCCATGATTTCCGCCCTGCCTATCTCGAACTCGCAGCGGCAATCCGCAGTCTGCACCGTCCTCCCATACTTGCACTGACGGCCACCGCAACGGCAGACATCATTGCAGACATGGAAAAACAACTGGGCATGGTCAAACCCAATGTCATCAACACCGGCATCTACCGTAAAAACCTGCGTTATCGCGTCATCCAGACCACTAATGAAGAAGAAAAATTGGCGCTGGTAACAGACATGATCAGGGAGAGCAAGGGTACAGGCATCATCTATGGCACAACGGTCAAGGCAGTCAATGCCCTGTATGAGCACTTGCAAAAGGGTAAGGAAAGTGTGGCTTGCTACCATGGAAAATTGTCTGCCGCAGAACGCAAAAAAAATCAGGAATTGTTCATGAGTGGTGCTTGTCGCCTGATGGTGGCAACCAATGCGTTTGGCATGGGCATAGATAAAAGCGATATACGCTTTGTGATTCATTTGCAGGTGCCTGCCTGTCTGGAAACCTATTATCAGGAGTCAGGCCGTGCCGGGCGCGATGGCTTGCCAGCTGATTGCAGCTTGCTTTATTTCCAGGACGATAAACGCGTGCAGCAATTCTTCCTGACAAAAAACTATCCTGACGCGCACGAACTGCAGGCGCTTTCGTTACAGTTACAAGAAATGAGTGTGCAAAAACCAGCCCTGTCCTTTATCGACATCAAGGACAAGCTGGTCGATATGCCAGCCAGCAAATTGAAAATCAGCCTCAAGCTGCTCAAGGATGGTGGTGTGCTGCGACAGGATCGTAAATTGAACTACCTGCTCAAGCCAAAGCAGGCAACGCCGGAAATATTTTCTGAATTAAGCGTAACTTACCAGCAGAAGCAGGACGCCAGCCGCATTGCTTTGGAAAAAATGGTGTCCTATGCGCAAAGTGGATTTTGCCGCTGGAAATTATTGCTCGACTACTTTGACGATGACCATGACTTCAAGCAATGCTGCCAGTGCGATAACTGCCTGTCTCCGCCTGAAGTCATGGCTGAAGAAAATAGTCCGCTGGAAATTCTTATTCCTCCTGCACCCAATGGAGAAGAACACAAAGAACTTGTCCCCGCTTTTGAAGTGGGATCACAGGTCAGGTTGAAGAAATTCGAAGTGGGGACTGTGATTGCAGTTGAAGGTGAGCAGGTTACGGTGAAATTTCCAGAAAATCTTGTGAAAACCTTTTTGCGGGATTTTGTCATGCCTGCATAAGTGTACTCGCCCGTTCAGCCTCTTTGCATAGCGTCTTTCTCCTACATCAACAGGCGCTGGAGACTGACTCACCACGTTAGAAACGGGTTTTATGATGCAGCAATAAATCTTGCCGGAAAAAGACAAGCTATTCCACACATCAAAAAAAGTCCGGTGACTGACACCTGTAAAAAGATAGAGAAAATAGAAACAGAGAAAAATATGACGCCACCAGCAGAAACAGTTGAGACCGCGGCAACGCTGGCAAACAATGATAATAACGATAAGGACTCAGTCCTGGCCAAGCTGGGGCCAGGACTGATTACGGGCGCTGCAGATGATGACCCTAGCGGCATTGCCACGTATTCACAGGCAGGTGCGCAGTTTGGTTTTAACATGCTATGGACAATATTGCTGACATATCCGCTCATGTGCGGCATACAGATAGTCAGTGCACGCATAGGCAGGGTCAGCGGTCACGGGCTGGCAAGCAATATCGCTCGGCATTATCCTAAATGGCTGTTGTACTTCATCGTAGGCTCCTTATTGGTCGCCAATTGCATCAATATCGGTGCCGATCTGGCAGCCATGGGTGAAGCAAGCAAGCTGCTATTAGGCGGTCAGGCTAAATGGTATGCCATTGTTTTCGGCCTCATCTCCATCGTGTTGCAGGTGTTTATCCCGTATCAGCACTATGTACGGGTATTGAAATGGTTGACGCTTGCCCTGCTGGCTTATGTGGCGACGGTGTTTGTAGTGCGCATCCCCTGGGGCCAGGTAGTGCTGAGCACTATCATTCCGCATATTTCAATGAAAGCTGAATATCTGACGATGATCGTCGCAGTATTTGGCACCACCATCAGCCCTTACCTGTTTTTCTGGCAAGCCTCACAGGAAGTGGAAGAATTACGCGCAAAGCCGGAAGAAACCGCATTGTTGAAAGCACCTTTGCAGGCGATCAAAAGTTTGAGGCGCATCAATATTGATACCTTTATCGGCATGGGGTTTTCCAACATGGTAGCTTTTTTCATCATGCTGACTACGGCGGTGACTTTGCATATGCATGGGCAAACCGAGATACAGTCGTCAGCGCAGGCTGCGGCAGCTTTGAAACCCATTGCTGGTGAATTTGCGTTCCTGCTGTTCAGCCTCGGCATCATTGGTACAGGCTTGCTGGCTATTCCTGTACTTGCCGGTTCTTCTGCCTACGCGATTGCAGGCAGTTTCAAATGGAAAAATAGTCTTGAGCACACCGCTACCCAAGCAAGGGAATTTTACGCTGTGATTGCAGTGTCAACTGTCATCGGTGTCATTCTCAGCCTCAGCAATATTGATCCTATCAAGGCGCTATTCTGGAGCGCCGTCATCAATGGTGTGATCTCTGTGCCAGTCATGGTCGTCATGATGCTGATGGCCGCCAAGCCTGCTGTAATGGGGCAATTTGTCATTTCCCGTCGGTTAACAATACTTGGGTGGCTGGCTACCGCAATGATGGGCGCAGCCGTTGTTGCCATGGCATTCACAGTCTGAGTAGATTCCATGCATAAATACCATTCAGGCAAGAATGAACAGGCGCTCTCTTACAAGCATTGGCAGCCTAGTCCGATGGTTGTAAGCAGATCAAATGCCTAAAATAAAATCAATAAGCAATAAGCGGTATTTTAAAATCAGCTGAAATGAAATCAGCTCATGAAACAAGTTAATTGGAGGTTAAAATGATCATAGTTAAAAGCGTAGGCAGAGGCATTTTGCGAGCGACCGTCCGTCTCGAAACGCTCGAATATGGAAACGGCTGGACAGTCGGTGTAGAAATCAATGGCATCATGGTGCATCATCCCGACAAGGATTTATACCTGACTGAACAGGATGCACTGATTGCTGGCGATGAAGTTGTTGATGCCATGGTGCCGACACTGCATTAATAGCAAAAAAACAGCGTACTTCTTGAAAGAAATACGCTGTCAAAACCAGAACTTGTTCTGGGAGGGAGGAAATTGCGGTATAAATTGTTAGTCAGCGTTTGCCATGTTGGACTGGGTATTCGCTTCCAATAGTATTGATGATGTCACGGGAGCAGAATTACGTACGTCCCCAGCCACCACCAATAGCACGTATCAAACTTACGGCCGACTTGGCACGCGCGCCATCTAACTGTGCGGCGATGCGCTGTTGCTGCAATACGGTACGATCAGCATCGATCACATTCAGGTAACTGACCGAGCCTTCGCGGTATTGCACATGCGAGAGTTTCGCTGCCCGCTCTGCAGCCTGCACCGCATTGTCTTGTGCCTGGGTCTGGTCGCGCAAGATACGTAAGTCGGCCAGGTTATCTTCAATTTCCCTGAAAGCATTCAGCACGGTCTGACGGTAATTGGCGACGTCTTCTTCATAGACTGCGCCTGCCCTGTCCACACTGGCCTGGCGGCGGCCACCATCAAACAGCGGCATGGACAACAAAGGCCCCAACAGGAAGGTGCGGCTGCTCCAGTTTAACAAATCACCCAGGCTGGCTGATGCATAACCGGCCGAGCCTGTGATATCCAGCCTGGGGAAGAAGGCTGAACGTGCTACACCGATGCGGGCATTGGCAGCGGCCATGCTGCGTTCTGCTGCGGCGATATCCGGTCTGCGTTCCAGCAAGTCTGACGGCAAACCAGCCGGGATATTGACAGCAATGCGTGACAAGGGTCGTGGCGAGAAATTGAATTCTGCCGGTGTCTTGCCCAGCAAGACTGCCAGTGCATGTTCTGCCACCGCACGGCTACGCGCCAGACCCAGCGATTCAGATTGCGCCGTTGCCAGTTCTGCCTTGGCGCGTGCCAGATCAAGCTCGCTGATATCGCCTTCATTAAAACGGGTTTGTACCAGCTTCAGGGTCTTCGAGCGCAACTCTACGGTGGCGGCATACAAAGCCTGCTCTGCATCCAGTTCACGCAACAAAAAATAGGCTTGCGCTACGTCGGCTTGCAAGGCCAGTTGCACGGACTGGAACAGGGCTTCAGTCTTTTGCGTATCTGCCGTTGCCGCCTCTATGCTGGAGGCCACGCGGCCAAACAGATCAAGCTCATACGATGCGCCAAGTTGGGTATTGTAGGTTGTGGAAGTCGGCATCCTGGTATTGTCGGGCAAACCCTGGGATGCCGGGGCAGCACGTCCACGGTTGGCACCCAGGCCTGCATTCACCTGCGGGAACAGGCCAGCACGCGCATCCTGTCTCAAGGCACGGGATTGCTTCAGGCGCGCGGCAGCAGCTTTGAGGTTCTGGTTGGCTGCCATGGCCTGGGTTTCCATCTCGTTGAGACTATCGTCTGCAAAGATTTTCCACCAGTCACCGCGTGCGACTTCTTCTGAAGGTTGAGCTTCTTTCCAGTTGCTATTTTTAGCCAACTCTTCCTTGTATGCAGCAGGGGTGGCGACTTGTGCCTTTTCATAAGTCGGTGCAACTGAACAGCCAGCCAATAACAGCAATAACATCAACAGGGATGAAGCAGACTTCAAGGGTTTGATTGTATTCATCATCATGCTTTCTCAAACTTTAACTACGCTGTGCGTATGGTCATGATCGTGGCCATGGTCATGTGCAATAGCTGGTGCTTCATGCACCACCGCAGAATGCAGCTTGCGGCCACCAGCAAGCGTACGCAGCAATACATAAAACACTGGCGTCAGGAACAGGCCAAACAGGGTCACACCCAGCATGCCAAAGAACACTGCGACACCCATGGCATGACGCATCTCGGAACCTGGGCCGCTGGAAATCACCAGTGGCACCACACCCATGATGAAGGCGATGGAAGTCATCAGGATAGGGCGCAGGCGCAAACGGCTGGCATCTATCGCGGCCTGCAAAGGCGTGCTGCCCTGTAGTTCAAGCTCCCGCGCAAATTCCACGATCAGAATCGCATTCTTGGCCGACAGCCCCACCAGTACCATAAGACCGATCTGGGTGAAGATATTGTTATCACCACCTGTCAGCCAGACGCCAGTCAGGGCCGCCAGCAAACTCATGGGCACGATCATGATGACGGCCAGTGGCAAGGTCAGACTTTCATACTGCGCCGCCAATACCAGGAACACCAGCAAGACACTGATAGGGAATACCCAGACACCGGCGTTGCCAGCGAGGATTTGCTGGTAAGTCAGGTCAGTCCATTCAAACTTGATACCGGCAGGTAGTGTTTTTGCCGCGATACGCTCTGCCGCTGCCTGCGCCTGGTTGGATGAATAACCCGGTGCCGGGCCACCATTGATATCTGCAGCGGTGTAGCCGTTATAACGCACCACCATCTCTGGACCAAAGCTGGGTGTCACCTTGACGAGGGAAGACAATGGCACCATTTCACCAGCAATGTTGCGGGTTTTCAGTTGCAGGATATCTTCCGGCTTGGCACGGTAAGGCGCATCTGCCTGAGCACGCACCTGGTACACACGACCAAAGCGGTTAAAGTCATTCACGTACAAAGAACCAAGGTAAATCTGCATGGTGTCAAACACGTCGGTAACCGGTACGCCCAATTGCTTGGCCTTGACACGGTCAAGGTTCACATCCAGTTGTGGCACATTAATCTGGTAGCTGGAAAACATGGGCCCCAGTTCTGGCGCTGTTTTGGCAGCGGCAATAAAAGCTTGTGCTGCTGCATCCAGTTCAGCATAACCCAGTGCACCCTTGTCTTCTATCTGCATCTTGAAACCACCCACCGTACCCAGACCCATGACAGGTGGTGGCGGGAAGACGGCAATGAAACCATCCTTGATCGCAGAATACTTTTGGTTAAGCTTGCCTGCAATTGCATCGGCAGACAGCTCCTTGCTGCGGCGCTCTTCAAACGGTTTCAGCGTCACAAAGACGATACCTGCGCTAGAGCTATTGGTAAAACCATTGATGGACAAACCAGGGAAGGCAACTGCACTTTCCACACCAGGTTCTTTCAAGGCGATGGCCGACATATCGCGGATGACTTTTTCAGTACGGTCCAGCGTTGCGCCATTTGGCAATTGCGTGAAACTGATCAGGTATTGCTTGTCTTGCCCCGGTACAAAGCCGCCCGGCACGATGTAGGAAATACCCACGGCTGCCGCCAGCAATACTACATACACCACCATGCTGGAAGCCTTGCGCGAGATAACACCAGCCACACCTTTGGAATACTTTTCAGAGCCGCGATTGAACATGCGGTTAAAGGCATTGAAGAAACGGCCAAACAGGCGGTTCATGACTTTGGTCAGCCAGTCCGGTTTTTCATCATGACCTTTGAGCAGGATAGCTGCCAGGGCTGGTGACAGAGTCAGCGAGTTGAAAGCCGAGATCACCGTCGATATCGCAATCGTCATCGCAAACTGTTTGTAGAACTGCCCGGTCAAGCCGGTCATGAAGGCCAGAGGTACAAATACCGCTACCAGCGTCAAAGCAATCGCAATGATAGGGCCGCTGACTTCACGCATGGCTCTATAAGTCGCCTCTTTCGGTGACAAACCAGCCGAGATATTTCTTTCCACGTTCTCTACCACCACAATCGCATCATCAACCACGATACCGATGGCGAGAACCATGCCGAACAGTGACAAAGCATTGATGGAATAACCAAAGCCCAGCATCAGCGAGAATGTACCGACGATGGATACGGGCACGGCAAGTAATGGAATCAGCGAAGCACGCCAGGTTTGCAGGAAGACGATCACCACCAGCACCACCAGCGCAATCGCTTCCAGCAAAGTCTCGACGACCGCATGGATGCTGGAGCGCACGAATTGCGTAGGGTCATACACGATCTTGTATTGTACCGAGCTAGGGAAGTCTGCCGACAATTCTTTCATGGCAGCACGCACCTGGTCAGACACGTCCAGCGCATTGGCACCTGGTGCCTGGAAGATAGGTATCGCTACTGCCGGTTTATTGTCGAGCAAGGAGCGCAAGCCATATTCAGACGCAGCTAGCTCTATGCGCGCCACGTCCGCGAGGCGGGTGACTGCACCATCGGCAGATGTCTTGAGGATGATCTCGGCAAATTCTGCTTCTGATTTCAAGCGGCCTTGTGCATTCACATTGAATTGCAAAGGCGTGCCAGGCACATTAGGTGAGGCACCAATGACACCAGCCGCCACCTGCACGTTTTGCTCGCGTATGGAGTTCACCACGTCAGAGGCAGTCAGGCCACGCTGTGCGACTTTTTGCGGGTCCAGCCAGACGCGCATGGCGTAATTGCCAGAGCCAAACAAGCCCACTTCACCCACACCCTTGATACGTGCCAGACGGTCTTTGACATTCAGCACCGCATAGTTGCGCAGATAAGTCATGTCATAGCGGTCATCTGGTGAAATCAGATGCACGACCATGGTCAGCGCAGGAGAACTCTTGATCGTCGTCACCCCCAAGCGCTGTACGTCGGCAGGCAGGCGTGGCAAGGCTTGCGAGACACGGTTTTGTACCAGTTGCTGCGCCTTGTCAGGATCGACACCGAGCTTGAAGTTAACGGTCACCGTCAGGTTGCCATCACTATTTGCCTGTGACTGCATGTACAGCATGTTTTCCACACCGTTGATGGATTCTTCCAGCGGAGAAGCCACGGTTTCTGCAATCACCTTGGGATTGGCACCGGGATATTGCGCACGCACCACGACGGAAGGCGGCACCACCTCGGGATATTCCGAGATAGGTAGCTGGAACATGGATAACGCACCAGCCAGCAGGATAATTACCGATAACACCCCGGCGAAGATGGGGCGGTCGATAAAGAATTTTGAGATATTCATGATATTTTTCTATCTGAGTCGATATTTTTGTACGCAACGATTAAGACTTGTTAGCCGGAGTCGCTTTATCTTCAGCGCCTGCAGCCGGGGTTGCAGGGACAGGATTCGCTTTACTCATCGCCACCATATTCGGCGTGATGGTGTCACCAGGCCGTGTACGTTGCAGGCCATTGACGACGATGCGTTCGCCAGCTTTCAGGCCAGATTCCACGATCAGCAAATCTTCCTGCCTGCTACCCAAGCGCACTTCGCGGTAAGCTGTGTGATTTTCCTTGTCAACCGCCAGCACGAAGCGTTTGCTTTGATCTGTGCCCACGGCTTTTTCATCTATCATCAATGCTGCATGAGGTGCACCGCCACCCAGTCGTATACGGGCATACAGGCCGGGCAGGAGCAGCCCATCCTGGTTTTCAAACACGGCACGTACACGTATGGTTCCTGAAGATGTATCAACCCGGTTGTCGATGGAAACCACCTTGCCCTGGCGGGAATAACCGTCTTCATTGGCCAGGCCCAGGAAGACTGGTACCTGGGTATTTTTCGCTTGCGCCGGGTTGACGTATTTCAAGAAGCTTTGTTCATCCACATCAAAAGAGGCATACACTTGCGACACCGATACCAGCGTACTCAAAGGTGGTGAGCTGGCACCGACTGCAATGACGTTGCCGACAGTGACTTCGGCACGAGAGATGCGGCCTGCAACAGGTGCGGTGATCTGGGTATATTCAAGATTGAGTTTGGCTGTCTTCAATGCCGCTTGCGCTGCCAGTACATTGGCGGCGGCTTCACGCGATGCATTTTGTTTTTCTTCAAAGTCACGGCGGGCGATGGCGTTTTCACCTAGCAGTCTCTCACCTCGGGCAACGTCAGAACCGGTATACGCTGCGCGTGCCTCGGCAGCAGCCAGTTGCGCCTGGAAGCGTGCCACTTCAGCCGCATACGGGCGCGGGTCTATGGTAAACAGCAAATCACCTTTCTTGACCAGGCTGCCATCCTTGAAATGCACGGCAGTCAAGGTACCACCCACCAAAGGACGTATCTCGACACGGTCGACCGCTTCTAGCTTGCCAGAATAATTTTGCCAGTCAACGATATTGCGGCTGACAACTTCAGCGACATCAACGGTGGTTGCAGGTGCTGCGCCTTTGGGAGCCGCATCACTGGCCTCAACTTTGATGGCACCTATAGTGCCTGCAGCAGCAATCAACAGGACAATGGCGGCGCTGATGGCGATGGATTTACGGCTTGGTGCGGTGGAGCTAGTAGATTCAGACATGATATTCCTCGTGGATGTTGGATGTAAATTACTGAGTTCTTGAGAGTCTTTTGTTTTGTCAGACATTTTGTTTTTCCTCCAGGGATACGGAGGCAGATGTGTTCAAATCAGATGAAGACGAAGATGAGACAGCAAGGCGGCGACGCAAAAAATCTGCCACTTCTACCAGCACGGGCTGATGCTCGGGCAAAGAGGCATGCTTGATCCCGGCAAAGCGGGCTACCTGCACAGGCACACCAACGGTGATCAGGGCTGCTGCATATTTTTCTGCTTCCACATGCAGGACATCATGTTCAGCAGTAGCGATAAAGGCGGGTGACAAACCGCCGAGGCGGCTGGATTCCAACGGCGCAGCATAGGGGTGCAGGCGTTGCAATGAGCGTGGCAGATATTGGCCGTAGCAATGCGCACATTCTTGCGGGGTCAGGTCAGATTCCAGTTTCTTGGCGTCACCCAGGCGTGTCATGCTGGGGTCCAGCATCGGGCCTATCAATGCCTGCGCCAAAATCGGCGGGGCATTGCGGTCACGCGCTATCAGCGTCAGGCAAGTCGCCAGGTTGCCACCAGCATCGTCACCCGCTACTGCCAGACGGCTCGCGTCAGCCTTGATACTGGCGGCGTTCTTGATGGCCCACAGCATGGCGGTGTAAGCATCTTCCGGCGCAGCAGGAAAAGGTTTGGCCGGGGCCAGTGAATAACCCACGGACAAGACGATGACATTGCTGTTACGCGCAATGAAGCGTGCTGGTACATCGGCATCATTCAGGGAACCGCTGATAAAACCGCCACCATGGAAATACAGCACCACCGGCAAAACCGCGTTACCCTGAGGGCGATACAGGCGCACAGGAATGACACCAAGCGGGCCAGGAATCAGGAAATTATCTATCTGCAAAGACAGCTGAGCCGTCTTTGTGGTTTTCTTTCTTTTCTTGACAGTGTTGCCGGGGTTGCCATAGATATCGGGAATTGTTGCTGTTTCGTCCATCATATTGTCGCCAATCGCGTCAGAGCTTAGTGAATGGACCGAATAGTAGGCGCGATGCGCTTCCGGATAAACGCCTATAATCCAACATGACTATTCCGTCAGGCCGACTAATCAAGCGTCAAATTAGGTTTATACTTCGTTCAGACGAATAGTCCTTGACTATGCCAACCAGTTATTCAGGAGTACCGCATGGACCGCTTCCAGGCAATGCAAGTTTTCACCCGCGTGGTGGATTCCAACAGTTTTACCCGCGCCGCCGATAACCTCGGCTTGCCGCGTACCACCGTCACGACCATCATCCAGAACCTGGAAAGCCTGTTGCAGGTGCGCCTGCTGAACCGCACTACCCGCCGCCTGAGCCTGACGCCAGACGGCGCGGCCTATTATGAGCGTTGCGTGCGCATACTGGCTGACGTGGACGAGACTGAATCCTCATTCCAGAACGTGGCGCGCGGCCCCAAAGGGACTTTGCGCATTGATGTGCCGACCTCGATAGGCAGGCTGATCCTGTTGCCGCAAGTTTGTGAGTTTTATTCGCGCTATCCCGACATCAAACTGGTCATGGGCATGGGTGACCGCATGGTCGATATGGTGCAGGAAGCGGTTGACTGCGTCATCAGGGTAGGTGAGTTGCAGGATTCCAGCATGGTCGCTCGCCGCATAGGGACGTTCCAGAGCATCACCTGCGCAGCGCCAGATTATCTCGACACTCATGGTGAACCACAGACCATAGAAGATCTGCAGCATCACCAGGCAGTGCATTATTTCTCCAGTCGCACAGGCCGCAATCTGGATTGGGATTTTGTTGTCGATGGCAAGACCGTCGATGTTGCAGTCAATGGCAAAATATCAGTCAATGATTCAGAGGCCTATATCGATTGCGCGGTCAAAGGGTTTGGCCTGATACAGGCACCGCGCTTCATGCTCATGCCGCATCTGCAATCTGGTGCATTGCGTGAAGTATTGCCGCAATGGACACCCGCCCCCATGCCTATCTCGGTGGTGTACCTGGCCAACCGGCATTTGTCACCCAAGGTGCGCGCCTTTGTTGACTGGGTTGCAGAACTGTTCCCGCGCTGCCCCTTGTTCAGTGGACGCGATGCAGAATTGCTCAGCGGCATGGGTGAATGTACTTTCGCTGGCAAACCTGAGCAACGTCCTGCCCACAATACTTTGCGCTCTGTCATTGAGCAGAAAAATATTGCTGAAAGTGTGTTTTAAACGCCTGTCTCCAGCGCACGCCGCATGACGGAAGAACGTGTCAGTCCTGGCACACCTGCATCCAGGTCTGTCAGTGCATCACCAGTCTCGATGCGCAATCAGGGTAGCAACGGCAGCAATGATATTGTGTCCGGCTTTGAAGAAGAGAACAGTATTGAAAGCAAACGCAGTAGCGTTAATAATTCCATGCAGAGCCAGTTGCTCTCTCGCCTGAAAAGCAAGGATGAAGCTGGGGTATCTGACACACACAAAACCCTTTTCAGACGATGCACCATTCAAGTCGCTGGTGAATTTCATCAACAAAAAATTTAATGCCGACATGAACGTGCTGATCGTCCAGCCGGATGAGAACGGCAGGTCTGTTGTATTGCTCACCAATTGCACCGGAAATAATGATGTGATCATCCTACAAAAAGGGGCGCATTTTGGAGCGGTGACCATGGTGCCTGCTACCAGCCAGCAAAGCAAACCTGGTTTGCTCGACATACTGGCCTTGCCCAGTTCCAGGCTCATGCAGATATCTGACAAGCTGGCAAAGCCGAATGGCTTGTCACGCAAGATTTAAGGAAAAAGCTGAGCTGGCTTACAAATCACTGCCGCGCTGTGCGGCACCGGGCAAGGTAAACCAGAATACGGTACGCACACCGGGTTGTGATTCAAAACCTATGCTGCCGCCCATGGTCTCTACCAGGTTCTTGGTGATGTTCAAACCCAGGCCCGCGCCGCCCAGGTTTTTTTCACCATGTTCTTCTGCCTGGGCAAACTTGCCAAAAATACGCGGACGGAATTCATCAGGGATACCGGCACCATGGTCTTCGACTTCTATTCTGAACATATCCTCCTCATGCTTGAGCCGGATTTCCACCTGTACATGTTCAGGTGAATATTTGGCTGCATTGGACAAGAGGTTGGCAAACACCTGCATGATGCGTTCAGGGTCGCCCATGACCCAGGCTGACTTGGCATATTCGGTCAAGACAAAAGAAGTCTGGCGCTCTTGTGCATAGACGGTATTTGCATCTATCGCCTGCAAGGCCAGGGCGGCCAGATCGACTCTGCGGATTTCAAAACGCATGTGACCAGAGCTGATCTTTTCCATGTCGAGGATATCGTTGACCAGGCCGGTCAGGCGCTTGCTGTTGTTATGGGCTATGCGCACCAGTTGCAAGGCCTTGGGAGTAAGCTCCATCAGCGTGCCTGATTCCAGCAAGCCCAGTGCGCCCCGGATGGAAGTGATGGGAGTACGCAATTCATGGCTGACCGTAGAAATGAAGGCAGCCTTCATATTATCTACTTGCGTTCGCTGGGTGATATCACGCGCAATTGTGGAAGCACCCATGACGTTTTGCTCGCCATCATGAACCGGTGACATGGCAACAGAGAGCTGGATTTTTTCACCGTTCTTGCGCAGCCCTGTCACTTCAAAATGGCTGACCCGCTGCCCCTTGATGATGCTACCGAGATGTACAGAACTGGCGATCACGTCATTATTTGCATATAGGAGCCTGGAAGAACGGCCCAGCACTTCGGCTGCCCGGTAAGAAAACAATTTCTCTGCCCCTGCGTTCCAGCTGGTGATGATCCCATCCAGGGATTCGCCGATGATGGCGTCTTCAGAACTGTCTATGATGGCAGATAATTGCGACAGCCTGGCAGCAGCTTGCAACTGCTTTTCAAATTGTCTGACGATGACAGCACCAAAAATCAGCAGGATGATGATCAGCACGCCATTGCCTATGCCTTGTACGATGGCACTGGAACGCCATGCCTCCAGTACTTCTTCCCTGGATAGTGCGGCCACCGCTATCAGTGGAAATTGTTCAAGACGGCTATAACCGACGATGCGTTCTATGCGATCCAGCTTGGAGGTTGTTGAAAATGTGCCGAATTTATTGACAGCAATCTGCTCGCGGAAGATAGGGCTGTTAATGTATTTTTTTCCCAGCGCGCCGACTATCATGGGCCTGCGCAGGATCAAGGTACCATCATCTGTCAGCATGGCGATAGAACCTTTTTTGCCGAGGTTGATACTGTTGAAATATTTGAGCAGGAAATCAACATCAATATGTGCCAGCACCATGCCGCCGTATTCACCATTCTTTTGATCGAGGCGATGCGACATCAGGAAAACCCAGCTGCCATCCTGCGCCACTTTAGCGGATTTACTGATGTACCAGCCAGCGTCTGCATGTGTCTGGTGATAGGCAAGATTATCGTGTTCGAGTTCACTGGCCTGGGTAAAGCCGGTATTGCTTGATGCCATGACCTTGCCGTGTGCGTTGATCACCGTCATGAGTTTTAACTGGGGCAGGTTGTCCATCTCGCGCTTCAGGGTCAGCGTTAGTTTGTCACGCTGATCCAGGTAGCTGGCGTCTTGTTCCAACCTGTCCAGGACAGAAATGATGGCAGCATCCACAGCCTTGAGCGTATCACCGGAATGCTGGGCCATGGCCTGCGCCAGATTACCGGCGGCCACATCACCGGCACGCATGGCCATCTCATGGGTTTTCCACATTTGCCAGATGCTATTGCCAGTCAGGACCGTGCATACCAGCGCAATAAACACATACATGGCTAACTTGATGGAGGTGCGCTTCACTGGCATTAAGGTATTCACTCAAGATCGACGGAAAAGGATATCTGCCCTGCTGACATGTTCATTGGAATACGCTGCATCACATTGGCTGCGTTCCAGGAGTGCATCATTGTAAGTTGTCTGTCATAAATAGGCGAATGAATCAGCAGCCTTGCGATGCAACTATATCTGTTCCATCGCTACTGCTGGTTTCACCAGTCAAGACAAGCAGATGCGCTGCTCAATTACCTGCCAATTACTCCCGATTACCTCAGTATTAAATTTCCCTTGATACAAGATAGTAATAAATTGTTACGTATTTCGACCTTGACAAATATTAATAATAAATTAACCTTGAATGATTGACATGCAAATAAAGTAATAAGCATATGTAATTAATTTCCTCGCCTGCAATCTCTCCCTTTTGATGATTTTTGAGTGTTTGAGCCCGTTTCCAAACGGCTCGGGGTGGATTGTTGTCGCCGTTTTTTTTGCATGTACTGATTTGCATCACATCAGGGATTTTGAACGTGTCACCTGGCTGTAACAGTGGCGCGTGTTGTAGCTGCAAGGCAGGGGCCTGGCTTCTGTTTGTTGAATATTGTTGTCCAAAATTTTCTGGAACAGTAATCGGGTATCAGCAAAGCCCTATTCCGATTGTGTTTCAGTGCCAACCGAATGGAGAATTGTGATGGCGAAAGACAAGTATTTTGTAGAAGTATTGGCTGCTGATCCGGCGAATATTCCTGATGTGGTCTTGCTCAACGGCTTTGTGGGTCATTCTGCACTGGAAGGCTATACCAGGCTGTACCTGAATGCAGTCCTGAATGAATATTATGAAATCCCCAGCGAGGCAATCTTGCACACGGCAGCACCGTCTGCCAGCAGCAATAATCCACTGGAAACCGCCTATGTGTGGATCAAGGCTGATGCCGAACTCATACGCAAAGGCAAGAGCGTGGCTGATACCAAACTCAGCTTCTTCAATGGGCCGATACAAAGTGCCCAGGCTGCATCTGCTGTATCTGCTGCCTCCAATGCTGCCCAGGCAGCGGTGGCTGGCGGCCCTACAGGCGTATTGAACTGCACACTAGCCCCGGCGCAATGCGGCAACACGGCGTGGCCAGGCTGCCCGGCTACGCCGAATAAATCAAATTGAAATACCGGATTGAAATATTCGTGATGTGAAGGGTCGCTGGCTGACCTTTTTCTCATGCGAATGTGTGAAGAATGGCGCCTTGCACTGCCTCGCTGTCTCATCGCAGGCTTGCAATGCTGCCATTAGTTTGTTGCTTTGTTTTTCCCTGGTATTCCCTTTTCGTTCATGAAATGTAGTACTACTCTTAGGAGAGTTTTGCCATGACTACGCAATTACCGTTTTGTCACATCAACACATTGCCACCTCAATGCCTGCCCGTGACTATTCCTGCTGCATGCCACAACCTGACACAACCACCACAATGCCTGCCACAAACCTCACCTGTGATCTGCCATGTGACGCAACCGCCACAATGCCTGCCACACACTCTGGTCGGGCCGCTTTGTCAGCACGTCACCAGTCCCGTCATCTGCCAGATCGTCACTCACAATAATCCCCAATGCGGCACACAATGCCAAGCTAATACACGCTTGCCTATCACTACGACCTTCGATCCAACCATATTTCAAACCCAGACACCAGTACTCCACAATCAAACACCGGTACTCCAAAACCAGACACCAGTACTACATGGTGGCGTGGGCGGTCTGGCCGCACAAGCACAAAACTTTGCAGGAGCAGCAGCACCTGCCCAGCAATTTGCAGCACAAGCCAATGTCGGGCCAACCGGCGTACAGCATTGCACAGCCGCACCACAATTTTGCGGCAACACGGCGTGGCAGCCTTGCCCACCCATCGGCCCAACCGGTGTACAACATTGCACCGCTGCCCCTCAGGTTTGCGGTAATACTGCATGGCATGGTTGCCAGCCACAACAGGCACAACAGGCGCATTTCCCTTTCCATCCAACCACAAACCCCACTGCCAATACCCATTGCTTCATTTGCCCACCGTTCACCATTGAGGCACAGCAGGCTGCACCGCAGCAAGCACAGGCAATGAATCCAACGAATGCGACGCATTGCTTCGTTTGCCCTCCACACACACTGGAAGCGCAACAACAAGTCGGACCAACCGGCGTACAGCATTGCACAGCCGCACCGCAATTTTGCGGCCATACAGCGTGGCATGGTTGCCAGCCACCACTGTCGGCACCACCACATTGCCCAACCGTTGCTGCCGCTGTTTGCCACACAGCTGCCACGGTTTGCACACAAACGGTAGCGCCTACGCATCTGCTGGGTTGCACTTGCCTGCCGATGACAGTTGGCCCAATGATTCCTACCCAAAACATGCAAATTTGTGGTCACACTTGCCTGCCTATGACGGTAGGGCCTGTGATCCCTACGCATAACATGCCAATTTGCGGCAATGTCACTGCGCCTGGCTTTTGCTAAACAAGGAGCAAGTGAACCAAAGCAGGACAAAGCAGTACTTGGCAGTTTGATCAGCCCTGGTAAAAACGGTCGGGATACATTCCCGGCCGGGGGTTGACTCATTCTTTGTAAACCCCAGATGCAAATTTTGCACCTGGGGTTTCGGCATACTGGCAAGCGTAAGGCTCGCCGCAATACCAGGAGTAATCAGGAATGTTTTTGACCGCATCCAATATGGCCCACTATCTGCTGGCGCGAGGCACGGTTCCACCAAGCGTGGTCGTCGATGGTGATTTCATGGTAGTGGAGGCGGGCCGCCGCAACCGCAATTACAAGATCATACGGCGCGATGGCTCAGGCTTGTTCGTCAAGCAGATCAAGGAAGTCGAGCCCATGGCAATCTCGACCATGCAACGCGAAGCTGCCTGCTACCGCATGGCGCAAAAAAATGGCTACGAAGCTTTGGCAAGACTGATGCCCGGCTTTGTCGATCATGATGCTGGCCGTCATTGCCTGACCATCAGCTTGTTACCCGGCGGTGAAAATCTGACAGAATTTCATGCCCGCAAAAAAACGTTCCCGGCTGAAGTTGGCAAGTTGCTCGGTGCTGCATTGGGAAGCTATCACCAGACCCTGCGCGGCAAGTCGCTGCAGACAGAAGACCTCAGCAACTTCCCGCGCATGGCGCCCTGGATTTTAAGTTTTCATCTGAACAGTGTGCAGGCTGGCTCCACGCTTAGTGGTGGTGTACAGCAATTGGGGGCACTGATCAGGCAATATCCTGACCTGCAACAAAACCTGGCGCGGCTGGCACAGGGCTGGCGCTATGACAGCATTATCCATGGTGACATGAAATGGGATAATTGCGTGGTCTATCCTGGCCCCAATGGCGAACTGACTCTCCGCATCATCGATTGGGAACTGGTCGATTATGGTGATGCCAGCTGGGATATAGGGGCAGTGCTGCAAGCCTATCTGACTTCGTGGATATATTCCATGCCGCTCTACCATGAATTCGATCCTGCCAATTTTGTCGATAAGGCTATTTATCCGCTGGAGAGCATGTACCCATCCATCCATGCCTTCTGGCGCAGTTACATAAAAACGGCAGGCATAGATAAATCGCAGACTTATCCCTACTTGTTACGCTGTATAGAATACGGTGCCGCACGCATGGTGCAGACTGCCTTTGAATCACTGTATTACTCGCCAGCCATGACTAATCATGCGGCGACCTTATTGCAGGTCAGCCAGAATATTTTGCGCAATCCGCAGCAGGCAGCATCTGCCTTGTACGGTTTCAGCGGGGAGTTGTCATCATGAGTGATCTATCCATGCACGAAGAATTAAATGCCATCTACGCTGCCTTGCAAATCCATCATCAGCATAGCTATGCATTAGGCAGCAACGCGCCTGTACCAGTCAACATCACTGGGAACCAAGGCAGCCAGGGTGGCCAGGCCAATCCGGCGCAAGCGCTGATCGCCGCCATTAATAGCAGCCTGTATGGCATGTACTATGTCCGTGATGCTGCGGGCGAACCTGCGCTGCCATCGCAGAGCCTGGTAGCCAACCTGAGCCAGGCCAACCAGACACCAGACCGCTGGGACCCTGGCTGGAAAATTTACCAGCAAAGCCCCGATGGCCGCGTCATGATACAAAAAGGTGAACGCAGCCGCACCGCAATGGCGGGCGAATATGCGGCCAACAAATGGCCGGGTATGCCAGCAGTAGCCGGTGAGCTGGTGAACTTGCGCGTCTATCCCGGCACCGCCGATATGCAACAGGGGTTTTACTATGCGTTTGGCAGCAATTTGTCTGACCAGTTTGATGATTATGAACTGATACGTTTTTATTTCAATGTGCCAGCCCATGCGGCGACAGAATTACTCTACGGGTTGACCACACAACTGAACCGCTATGCCCTGCCCTTCCGTTATAAAACCCTGGTCGATGCCAGTGCCTATCGCCGCGCTGATGCCGCTGTGCTGTACATCGCCAAGCGCCACTACGCCATGGTGGCCGCGCTGATGCAGGACTTGCATGCCAGCCTGGGTAGCAAGCTGCGCGCTGCCACACCAATGTTCTGTAAAACCCTGATGAACGGCATAGGTGTGGCAGAAGAGCCAGGTACGGGTGAGAGTTTTGGCATGCACCGATGCAGGCTGGTGGCAGAAGGCATGGTGGATGCCTGGCTGGCCGGCTCACAAAGCGTGAACGCACGCGCAGATGCCGTGCAAAAGCGCTTTGTCGCGAATGGCATTGATATGCGCACTCCCTACCTGAACCGAAATTCAGTCAACCTGTTTGAAACACCCGTATTTAGCGGAGGCTTGCTGTTATGAATGCACCTATCAATGTACCCATGACTGTACCTGTAACTGCACCTATGAACGCAGTCATGAATCCTTACAAAGAAGTTTATCTCGACGTGGCTGACCGCATAGGCCGCAATTTATGTCGCGATGCGGTCTGGGATGGGGCACGCTGCAACTGGCTGGGCTGGTCCATGGAAGCAGTGAATCAAAACTGGGTGCCAGCATACCGCTCCTTTGCCAGCGACGTGTATGGTGGTACCAGCGGTATCGCCCTGTTCCTCGCCGAGCTGCATCAGTTCAGCGGCGACAAGCAACAGAAACGGGTACTCGAAGGCGCATTGAACCAGGCACTATCGTTGTCTGACAGAATGCAAGGGCCAGCCCGCAGCGGCTTTTATGCAGGCAGCAGTGGGTTTGCCTATGTACTGGTGCGCATAGGCAGCTTGCTGCAAAACGAGGCCCTCATCGCCAGGGGTCTGCGCGAAATGGCCAGCCTCAAAGACCAGGTGCCGGATGCCATGTTCATCGATGTCATCGGTGGTAGTGCCGGTGCTATACCTGCGATGCTGAAACTGGGGCTGGAACACCAGCGTACTGACTTCATCAACCTGGCGCAAACCCATGGTGATTATTTGCTGGCAAATGCGAGCAAGAGTGATGCAGGCTGGTCGTGGGAAACCATGCATGTGCCAGGACAAAAACATTTGACAGGACATTCACATGGCGTGGCTGGCATAGTCACCGCCCTGTTGGAACTGTATCGTGCCACAGGTGAAAAGCGTTATCTGGATGGTGCCAATGAGGGCTTGCGTTATGAACGCAGCCTGTTCAGCGCCCAGCATAATAACTGGCCAGACTTGCGCATCATGGATGCCAGCCAGGCTGAAGCCCCACCTGTCTATAACTTGGCCTGGTGCCATGGCGCACCCGGCATTGGTCTGTCACGCCTGCGCAATGTTGCCCTGATGCCGGATGATGCCATGCTCATGCAGGAATTGAACGCCGCCGTGCAAACCACCGCCAGTTCGCTGATGCCAGCCTGGGTGCATGGCGTAGGCAATTTTTCGCTATGCCATGGTGCCTGCGGCAATGCTGAGTTGATGATCATGGCGGGGCAATATCTGAAACGCCCCGATCTGACCCAGATCGCAGATAAAATAGGGCAGGAAGGCTGGCAGCATTACGGCCAGTCCGACATGCCATGGCCTTGCGGCGTGGCGGGTACGGGTGAGACACCTAACCTGATGCTGGGCACGGCGGGGATAGGGCATTTTTATTTGCGCCTGTATAACCCTGAGGCTGTGCCCTCGGTGTTGATTGTGACGCCGCTGGAGAAGGTGGGGAGTTGATTGAAATTTTGTAGGTTGGGCTACGCTTCATCAGCCCAACACTTGGCCTCAACATACGTATACGTTATTTAAACGCCGAGTGTTGGGCTGGTAAACCGCAGCCCAACCTACAAATTTAACCCAACCTACTAAAACATTAAAACAAACGATTATAGTAAGCCACTTGCGCTTTTAAACGCGAAATTTCAGCCTGATCTCCGCGTGTCACTGCATCTTGTATCGCCACACCATACAAGGCTTGCGGTGGCAAGCCCTTGGCCTTCATGGCTGTTTCCAGCGACGGTAAGAGGCGTTCTATTTCTGATGCGGCTGCCAGATAGTCCAGTGCCTGGTCGCGGACGGTGGACATTTTTTTGACATCGCCACTGGCGATTGCTTCATGCATGGGAACGGCATACAAGGCGGCCAAGGGTGCTGCGTGTGTTGGGGAAACCATATCTACTCCTTCGAGAAATCCTGGCATCACTATAAAGCCAGGCGGATTAAGGAAAATATTTATCAATACAAAATTTCCCCCGGCAAACCCCAAAAAAATTTTGGAGGCCGGGCTTTGATCGTCAGACTGTGCTGGTCAGCACATGCAGGCGATCGAGTACGCTCTTGAGTTCTGTCATGACGGCTTGCCGTCTGGCTTCTTCAATGGCATATTTTTGTGCAGCTACGGCGACATCGGCATGGCAATGCGGGCACTCGGTTTCATCCTGCCAGATGTATTCATGACAGCTGCGGCACAATCCCAGTTCAGGCAAGGGATTACTGCTGGTGCGTTCAGCCACGCGTGGTGCTGGCGCAGATTCCTCAGGCAAGATTTGCCTGCCGGGAATCGCTTCTTCATACAGTTCAAACCGGCCTATGGCAAAAGGCTTGTCAGGCGCTGGTGCCACTTTGCGGATTTTTTCATGTATGCCGCGCTTCTCCAGCTTCAGTGCGCGGTAGTGGCAATAGGGATTATTGCCGGGCTTGCCGAACAGGGAATCTGAAGTCCAGGTGCAGCCACCACGGCAAACATCGGCGTAGTAGCAGGTGCGACAATGCCCCCACAGTGAATCGATATTGCGCATGCGGCCAAAGTGCAAAGCCTCAGACGTGTTCCACAATTCTGCCACGGCAGTATCACGGACATTGCCACCGCCATAGGTTTCCGTGGCCAATGATGGGCAACCCTTGATGGTACCGTCCGCCTCAAGACCGATGACATTCTGGCCGGCAGCGCAACCTGTCCAGTGCAGGGTTTCATCGCCGAGGCCACGCCAGTGATGCTCGAAGGGGCCAAAGTAACCGAGGTTGTTGCCAAAGGTCAGCAACAGGCCGCGTTGCTGGCCCTCATGGTAAAGCCGGTTCAGCAGTGGCATGAGTTCCAGCACGCGGTGTGGTTGTAGTAACAGGTGGTCATTTTCTACCGCATTGCCCATGGCCACGGTGATCTGCAATTGCCAGTGGCTGGCACCTGCTTCGATGATGCGGTTGAACAGCGGTTCCAGTTGGTCTATGGTTTCTGCACCGATCTGGGTATTACAGCTGACACCCAGGCCCAGGGATTTGGCGGTTTCCATGGCACGCAGGGCATCATTCCAGGAGCCTACGACACCACGCACCCTGTCGTGATAATCCTTCATGCCATCAATGGATACGCCTATGCCAAACAAGCCAGCCTGCTTGCCAGCTTCCAGCCTGGCGGTATTAAGGTTGCGGGCACCGGTTTGCATGCCCACCCGTATGCCGTGACCAGCGATGCGCCCCACCATTTGCAGCCAGTCTTTGCGCAAGAAGGCTTCGCCACCTATGAGGGTGATTTCACGCGTGCCCAGGGCGGCCAGTTGATCAATCACGGAGAAGGCTTCTTCGGTGGAGAGTTCCCCCACCCTGCGCTTGCCAGCGCGAGAACCGCAGTGGCTACATTTGAGATTGCAGGCGAGGGTAATTTCCCACACCACATGCACAGGCGTATGGCCGTTGAGATCAGACAGCGTACGCGCCCTGGCGGGTTGGGACGCTTGAGAAGATTGAGATACCTGAGTTTGTTCCATACTTGGCTCCGGTGGCAAATGCCAGCAAGCTGGCATCCGGGATCATGCGGCTGTACTTATTTGCTGGCGTTGAGTTGTGCCAGCAGGCTTTGTGCGAGTTCTTTCAGGCGATCAACTTCGGCCTGATCACCACGCGCCTGCGCGTCCTGTATGGCGACACCATAAGGCGTGACAGGGTGAAAAGCGGCGGCAGAGTTGCTGACACCACCGAGCAGATTGCCATACGAAGAAAGTTCGGATTTGATGCGGGCGATTTCAACCTGGTCGCCACGGGCAACGGCGTCTTGTATGGTAACGGCATACAGGGGACGGATAATACCGCCCTTGCTTTTGATCGCGCTTTCCAGTTCAGGCAACAGACGGGCCACATCGGCGGCGGCCGCCAGGTGGCTAAAAGCGGCATCACGCGCTGCGCTCATTTTTGCTGCGTCGCCACTGGCAATTGCATCGCTCATTGCGACCGCATACAGGGGGATAAAACCGCCATAAGATTCTTTACTGGTAGTCATAAAATTACTCCTTTAAGTGAGTACGGGTGATGAAACTGGGGTGGGTATCTATGAAATTCTGGAAACCTGCCTGCTATCAATATGGCAAGCTTACTTAGTATATTTTCAATTATCTAAAAGTCAATGTCATTATTCTTTTTTTAATTAAATTAAATGGATAAAGAAATCATCAAGACCGATGCTTTACACTTGGCAACCCTGCCAAACACCAAACCACAACATGAATGCGAATAAAGTCAGCGGTACCGAAGGCTATGCAGAGATGGCGGATTGCCTGGTGCAGCAATGGCAGGAAATTTCCTTCGAAGAACATCATGCTGCCGTTTTGCACCTGCTGCCGAAAGCACCTGCCCGTGTGCTTGATCTTGGTTCTGGCATAGGCAGTGATGCAGCGGCCTTTGCAGCAATGGGACATCGTGTTGTTGCCGTAGAACCGGTCAGTGAATTACGCTTGCCGAGCATTGCCCTGCATGACTCGCCTCTGATCACCTGGCTGGATGACTGCCTGCCCGATCTGGCTGTACTCAGCTCCAGAAAAGAAACTTTTGACCTCATCATGCTGAGTGCCGTGTGGATGCACTTGGACGAAGCTCAACGCCAGCGCGCGATGCCCAGGCTGGCAAACTTGATGAATGCATCAGCAACGATGATCTTGTCGCTGCGCCACGGCCCTGTCCCTGCCGGGCGACGGATGTTTGATGTCAGCGCGGCAGAGACCATAGAACTGGCCGCGCTGCAAAACCTGGAACCTATTTTGCATGTAGAGGCAGCATCAATACAAAAACTCAATCAGCAAAGCGGGGTGACATGGACGCGGCTGGCATTCAGACGTGCAACATCGTAAAGCGACAAAAATACAAAGGCGTAAGCACACATATCATATTGACCACAATTATCTTTTGTGAAACACTGACCTGCATTGAACTCATTTCAGGTTCATTTTTCAGGCTCATTCCATGGCAAACCCGCTACCCATCCTTGTGCCGCAACTCATGATGCAACAGCGATGCGCATCCAGCATTGTCTTGCGCGGGCTGAATAATCCACGCGGCATCAAACTCAAACAAGATGGCAGCCTGTTGGTGGTGGAAGCAGGCAGTGGTGATACTGCACAGCCTTTCTCAGGACGACTACTGCAATTCAAACAGGATACTGATGGCGGGTATGCAAGGTGCGAGGTACTCGCCGACGGTTTTCGCTCCATGAATATGCAGGCACGCATGTGCAGGGATGAAATATTCGGACTTGCTGATATCGCGTATGGCGATGGTCGCTGGTTGCTGAGCCAGACTGATTATGTTGCCGGTTCACGTATTCTTGATTTGACTAGCTTGCCGCCTCAGCCACTGATGCATAGCAGTGGCAATTTAAATGCGCTTTGTTATCACCCACAAAGACGAAGCTGGCTAACGGTCAAGCCAGATACCAACCAGGTGATAGAATTCATTGATGGCCAGCCGGAAGCAGTGGTCGGTGTGCTCGCAGATCTATCGTGTGGTCAACACGCCGTACCAGTAACGATTATCCTTGATCAACATTCAAAAGCGGGGAGTGGCGATCAGCCAGTGTTGATTTCCCTGTTCTCTGGCGAGTTGCAAGGCGATGCCGGCAAGATGGGCATCAATTTTGAAAAAGGCGTCAGCCAGATCGTCAGGCTCGATCTTGCTACGGGTGAAGTCAGCACAGTCATAGCAGGCCTGACGCTGGCCACCGGCATGGCATTCACTGAACAAGGGCAATTGCTGGTGCTGGAATTATGCGAGGATTTTTTAGAACCCATGCCTGCAAATGAAGTACCACAAACAGCATGGC
Organism: Undibacterium sp. Ji42W; assembly: GCF_049340405.1. Classification (NCBI taxonomy): domain Bacteria; kingdom Pseudomonadati; phylum Pseudomonadota; class Betaproteobacteria; order Burkholderiales; family Oxalobacteraceae; genus Undibacterium; species Undibacterium sp. Ji42W. The sequence continues at coordinate 124,451 of NZ_JBMPOV010000003.1, read as the reverse complement.
ATGGTGGCTTCAAGCGTTATTCCGGTCGCCTGCTTCGCTTTGATCTGGACAAGCGCACGGTAACTTGTCTTGCCAGACATCTGGATACGCCATCGAATTTATGCGTGTCGGGTAATACTGTCTTCATCAGCGAAGGCATGGGCTTGCCCGGCCGCCCCATCGCCAATGCAGATGGAGAAACCGAGGCACTGGAAGGCTATGTGCGCAAACTGATATTGCCAGAAAACTAGATCGCCTGTAAACGCGCAGTCAGCTCAGCCAGTTTGGTGGGGAAAGGTGCCTGTGCCACCCACTCAGCCGGGTCACCTTCTTTTTGCCAGGCAAAACCAACCACCGCCATGACATCACCCGCTTTGCTGAGCAAGGGAATGGCAATTGCCGCCTGCGCACCAACCGCCTTGGCACCTGGACGTATATTACCGCTCTTATCGTCTTGCAGATTACAGGTTTGCACAGGTGCCTTGCTCAACTGTGCCGCACCTGCCATGCCCTTGCCATGACTGACATGGGCGACGATGGCGAGTACAGGTTCAGGTATGCGCAAGGCGGCACTCAGATATAAATCTTCACCGCGCTGTACATGGATAGTGCCTGCGGCAGCATCCAGATTGGCGATGCTGTCTTCCAGCCATTGCTGGTGTTCTGTGTTTTTTTCAAACATATTAATTCTCCTCAGTTTATGAGTATTGCTATCAGTATGAGTCTTGCAACAGCTCTTGCCAGCTCTGGTCTTTTGCTGCCGTGATCAGATTCTGTTGCTGGCACAATGTGCGAATCTTGCATTCATGGGCAGGCAGACTTTTGGCAATTGCCAGTTTTTCTGCCATGCTGCCTTGTTCAAGTGCGCGTAATAATTCTGGTTCACCGACCAATGCGAGTTGCGGTGTTACGCAACGCCATAATTCAGGACTGATGGCACGTCCCGCTGCCCAGCGTTCATGGGCGAGGTCAATCAGGATAGCGGCCAGGGCAGGATTATTCCTTTGCTCCAGGCCTTGTATTGGCCATAGCGGGCTGTCGAGAAAAAAACATTTGACGACCATCTGGTTCCAGGCGGCTTCATCAAACGCTTGCATGGGGTAAGGGTTACGGTGCGCCATCGCTTCAAAAATAGGACGCATGCTGGAGCGTATCGCTTCACGGGAGCGGTGTTCTATCGCCACTGCTGCGGGATACAGCGGAAAGCCAGAATACAGGGCGATCAGTTCATTGAGCTCGGCACTGTCAGCGATGCTGTCAAGCTGACTGGCGAATTGCGTTTCATCACCGGCATAGCTGGCGAGTAGGAAAGCCACCCTGGCTGCGATATCGATGCTCCAGGCCGAGGGGTCAAAACCAGGGCGTAGTGCATACGATTCGGCCAGTTCATCTGCACTCAAATTCAAATCCTGTTTGCCTAGTTTGCGCGAAGCCATGCCCATCGCACGATACACATCACGCTCCTGTTTCGCAGTACTGATTTGCTGGCATTGCAGGCGGAACCATAGCAAGGCTTCTGGCGTGGTGCGTGCTGCTATCCAGATATCGAGTTGCGACAATGCTGCAGCAGTTGGTGTCAGTGCCTGCATTTCTTCTAAAGATGGATGTCTCATGATGCCCGCCTTCAAATGATGGATCAGGTTCCGGGAATGACACGCTGCAAGACCCTGGTCAGGACAAAGGCACCCAGGCAAAACGCCACAGCAACAAGGCCACCACCGGCGATGGCGATCACCAGTGCATCGAGCAAGGAGGTCGCAGCAATCAATTGCGCCACGGCCTTGGGTACAGAACCTGCAAGATGGCGGGTAATCAACAGGCGCACAGCGATAACGTCTGCAACGATCAGGGCCAGCAGCATCAGCAAAGCCAGTCCACCATCGTCCCAACTGGTGACAGAGCGGCTGCCATATAAAAGCACAGGCAAGGCCAATATCAGCAGGGGCCACAGGCTGCCAAGACGGTTCAGGCTCTCTTGTTTTGCAGCATATGTCAGACCGACTACATGCGCCCAGATAGCCAGTGCTGCCAGCACCACTGTAGTATTGAGCAGCACAATGCCGGTCTGCGGTGGCTCAACAGCAGTATTCAATTCAACCATCATGACACTGGCAGCGGCAACAAAGTAAACGAGTGCGCGACACAGGCCCATGATCAGCGGGCTCAGTGGATTGCCCTTGTGCCAGACGTTGTACAGCAGGATGGTCGCGGCCAGTGCGCAGCCGCAGACGATAGCCCAGGTGCCGTAATAGCTGAGTATAGCAATGCCCGCCACCTGAAGGACAAAGCCTATGGCAAACACTGCCCCCGCGCTGATCTGACCAGAAGGAATCGGTCGCCCCGGCCTTTCGCGGGCATCAATTTCACGGTCAAAGGCGTCATTCAGATACATGCCCGCACAATAAAAAGCCGATATCGCCAGCATCACCAATAGCGTATGCATGAGGGATAAAGGGCGGCCAGTCATGCTGCCAGCAACGATGGCACCCGCTAGCACATTGGTCCATACCGTAGGCAGGTTGGATACCCGGCCCAGTCGCAGATAAATACTCATGCGGCTGTTATTCATGACTAAAGTATTCATGTCAGCAGTTCTTTCATGATAAAACTGAGCTCACGCGCAATGGCATGCGCTTTGGATTCAGTCTTCAAATGGGCTGGCAAGACATCCCAGGTATAAGTCTCGACTTCCAGATGCCCTGAAAAACCTTGCTTGCGCAAAGCCTGCAAAGTCGCCAGCAACTCTGCACGGGTTGATCCCAGTGTTGAAGCTTGCTGTTGTTCACTATCCCAGAAAATAGGCACATGGCAGTGCACACGCCATTCACCGTTTGCATGGCCAGCCTGGTAAGCTGACAGTGCGGCAGGCAGGTCGGTATAACGCTGCAACTCATCTTCATTCTGGATCACGACCTGATGCAGATAAACACCATCATCAAAACGCCGCAATTCACGCAACAACTCTGCATGCATGACAGGAATGCGCAAGGCGCAAGATAGCTGTATCTTGGGTATGCGTACGCCGAGCGCGGTCAAAGTCTGCATGGCATGAACGGGGTCTTCAAATTCGACTGCAGCATGACAAACGTCATAGCACACACCCAGATGACGGCGCATCAAGCGCTCAGCCTGCGCTTCTGTGCAGGTGAGCAATGCAGCCAGATTGCTGATGCTGTCTTTTGCCCATAGCTGACCGCAAAAAAAAGCCGTGGTCTCGCTCATGGTTTCCAGAAAACAACAGGGTTCTGGTTCCAGTGCCAGGGCTATGCATTTTTCTGTTTCTTGTTCGATCTCGGCCAGCATGGCAACTGCCTGTATGAGCCGCTCAACAATCTGCTGTTGTGCATCGGCAGTTTGTGTTTCGGATTTGTAGGCACCAGGGACGGTGGAAATACTGCCTTCCATATCATCAGGCAGGAGCTGGCTCAAAATCACGGCGCATTGCCTGGTGTAGCGCAAACGTTCAGTATCGCGCCAGTCTGGCAGATACACTTGCTCCTTGACCCTGACGGTGTGAAAAGGCCCGTAGGGAAAAGCATTGATGGTGAATACATAGGCACCCAGGTTTTGTAGTTGCGCCTTGAATTGCTGCAAGACCGCAGGCTGGACCAGGCTGTCAGCGGCAATTGCCGACAGGCGCAGGCCTATGCCAAAGGACTGGTCATCAAGCAACTCCAGCTTTTTCCTGAGTGTGGGTATGGTTTCATTGAGGCTGGCGCTGATTTCTTCCCAGCTTTCACCTGCATGGATATTCGTGCAGTAAGTCAGGTGCACGTTTTGCGGTGGCAGGGATATCAACATATCAGTCTCAGCCTGCGATTGTGATGGATGTTGCGGTTGATATTGTCGGCGGTGCGCTTGTTTGCAGGCTTTGCAGCCAGTCTATCGCTGCCCGCACCAGTCCGGCATCCATCTCATGCACTTCTACACCACTGCCTATCGCCGCCAGCAAGGTGATGGTTAATTCTCCGCCCAGGTGCTCACGGAATTCTCGCAAACCCTGCAACACAAGTAATTCGCCTTGCGTATTCTGCGCGAGTAATTGCGGGTGCCACAAATCAAAACCGAGTTGAGTCAGCAAGCGGTGGATACGGGCATCTTCTCCTGCTGGCAATAAACCGGCGAGGCAGGAATAACGGGCATCCAGCGCCAGGCCTATGGCCACCGCCTCTCCATGCGACAGCGCATGTGCGGTCAGGCGCTCAAGTTTGTGGGCGACCCAGTGGCCATAATCAAGTGGCCGGGCAGAGCCGCTTTCAAACGGATCACCACCATGCGCGATCTGGTGCATGTGCAGGCTGGCTGAACGGGCGATGACGTTGTTCAGGATCGCGCTGTCAAATGCAGCCAGTGCGGGCAACTGTTTTTCCATCATGAGGAAGAAGGCATGGTCACGTATCAGGGCTACCTTGACAGCCTCTGCCAGCCCTGCCCGTTTTTCGCGCGCAGGCAGGATATCAATGAAAGCTGCATCATTGATGACAGCCCAGGGCGGTGCGAACGTACCGATGAGGTTTTTCTGTCCCTTCCAGTTAACGGCATTCTTGACACCGACCCCGCTGTCATCTTGCGCCAGCACCGTAGTAGGGAAGCGTATATGCCGCACCCCGCGATGGAAAATCGCAGACGCATAACCGACGGCATCCAGCACGGCACCGCCACCTATGGCGATGGCATAGGAATGCCGGTCTATTGCCCGATCTGACAACGCTCGCAGTAATTTCTCTACGAGGGCGGGATCATTCTTGCAGGCTTCGCCACCGGGCATCATGAAGATGTCAGCTATCAATTCCATGGCTTCATGATGGAAGCTGATATACGTCAGTATCTGTTCGGCAAGACCAGGCATGGCCCTGGCAACGCCTTCATCAAGAAAAATGGCAAGGCGGTGGCGGCGTTGCGGTTCGCGCAGCGTCACAACCGCACGAAAATCAGGATTGGCAATATCAAAGGCATCGCGGGTGGATACCACAGGGAAAGAATAATCGACGCGCACATGTTGCTGTTGCCAGGCACCGCGCAAGGCAGATGGTGCCGTCACATCGAGATCGGGCAGCCTGTTGAGTTCAGCCAATTTCACGATAAGTCCTTTTCATGGATACCACTCCAGCTCGCCATCATGCTGGATTTGATTATAAAACTGATATGCATTTATTTGCAAATTTATCAATCCCCCAGAAACAATATTGGCAACACTGTCTGGAGGAAACACAAGGGCTCATTCAACCGGGGGAAGGGAGCTGGAAACTCGGCCCAGCCGTCGTGCCATCATTCAAACCTGAAGGCGTCTCCATCAATTGTTGCGCCGCCAGACCCAATGAGAACATCAGGCCAACAGCCTGACCCAGCTTGTCTGGCTCACCATTGAAGGCGATGTGCAAGCCATTCAGCAGCGCCTGATAGGTACTGGCGAATTGCTCTTGCAAGATGCGGGCGCGTGAGCCTTTGGTATAGAGCGCCAGGTTGGGGTCATCCATCATCGGCCAGACACCATCGGGGTCAAACGGGATTTTTTCACCAGTATAGGAAAAACCATGCTCGCTTCTGACCAGACGGTAACCATTGACGATTTCTGCATATTTGTAATAGTGCGACAATTCACCATCGCCATCACCCGGATGACGTGCACTTGCGCCCTCGCCCTGACGCTTGATTTCATCTATCGCGCGGCAAGCATCCGCCAGTGAAGTGATCGCGAACAATTTGCCTGTGCCATGCCATTCCGTAACCTGTTTCTCTGCGTTGCCAAAACTGATCTGTCCGTCATTGCTCAAGTCCGTCAGGGTCTGTTTGATTTCGTCATAAAACCAGCCTATGGTGTATTTCGAGGTATCAACAGGCTCTCCTCTCTTGGCGCGGTAATGCACGGGCTCTATGGTTTTTTCTGGCTGCTCTATGGACATGAAGGCACGCAACTGATCGATAGAGCATTTACGCAGGCGCACATTAAGGTCTGCGCGCAGGCCACCGGGCAAGGAGCCAGGATAAACCGGCACGAATTTTGGGCGGTTGAACGTGGGTTTGCCACCGATAGATATCATCAGATTGGCGACCAGCGCCATATGCAGCATTTCTTCCATGACGACACTGCGTATCAACTGCGCCACTTCTATATTGGCATTCGGTTTGATACTGTAGAGCGCAGTCAGGTAAGGCGGTATGGTCGCATGCTCCAGCTCTATTGCCTGTTGCAGGGCACGATGCAGGTCGGGAACAGAATCAAGTTCCATGTAGAGCGGGCTTTCCAGCCACTTCAACAGCATCTCGCGCTTTTGGGTAGAAAGGTCGCGTGTCACCGGCATGTAATTGGGGTCTGATACGGGTGCCTTGAACACATTCTTGAGTGCATAAATCTTGCTGGTCAAACTCGCATAATTCGACAGATCAACAATCTTGTGCATGATGGGATAGAGGTCAGCATATTGCTGGAAGATAGGACGTACATCCGACATCCAGTCTGGCTTGTCGGGTATGGCGTAGCCGCTGAAGACCAGCGCATTCAGCGTCAGTGCGCCATTACCCACACTGCCCAGCGGCGGTGGCGTACTGCCTATCTGGTAGGTGACGCAATACACCTGACCATCAATATAGCCGCGCGGATTACCGGGGTCTGTCGCTTTCAGTGTCAATTCTGCCCGGCCATCGCTGCTGGTCGTAATGCTGGTCTGAAAAGCCAGTGCTTCGGTAGGTGTACCAACTTGTTGCGGGCCCGATACCGGTCCCTGGGTGACCTGACCTTCCATTGCTGAGGGATCAAAGCCAAGACTGATCTGGGTATTTGCCAGCGGCTGCCCAAAGCTGCTCGCATAAAAATGCACATTGGTGTTTTCTGGCGGATTGAACCTGAAGACAAAATTATCGGCACGCACCCACTGACCATTCGGTGCTTCCGCCAGCAAAGGCTGGGTCGCGTTTTTGACCAGGCCCAGCGGGGTATTATTGGCAGCGGCGAGCTGTGTGCTGCTCAAGGGAATGGAGACGATGCCTGCCGTGCTTTCATACCAGTGCTGCCCCTGGTAATTGACTTCCGCCAGCAATTGCGGCGGGCCATCATTCGGCAGCAAAGCTACAGTCAAACTGCCAGAATCTGCGCGGGCACCGCCCAGTTCTTCAATAGGCAGGCTATTACCGAGATCCAGTGTCAGCACATTGCCGACAATTTGCCCGATGGCGTCATTGGCTGTTTGCCCTGGCACTGCCCACAGGCGGCGGCCAGGCACAAAATGCCGTGGTTCACACGCATCATGCAAGCCTATGCTGCCAACCACGCGGCCAAAGGTGAAATTGGGTGAAGACATGGTGTCATCAAAACTATCGACATTAAACTTGATACTGAAATTGTCTGGCGTTTTATTCTCAGCCAGCAACTCTTGCAGGAAGCGTGAAGGCCCGGCACCGGTGATGCTGATCTGCTCCAGCACTGACTGGTAATAAGCACAAAAGAATGAATCTGGCTCGCCAGGTGGGTAATTGACCCAGATATCAGCAAACGGCGCGACCGCAAAACGGCTACGGAAACCCATGCCGGATGCCTCGCTGCCAAGATTGACCGAAAAGCCCCAGATCTGCGACACCATCTGTTGTTCACTATCGAGATCAACCAGCTTGCCCTCTACCCTGCTGTCGGTGCCATTCACGGCCAGGCCGATGACAGGATCAAGGCTGGGGTCGCTGCAAGTGCTGCCATCCTTATACGCCACGCTGGTCACTACGCACTGACGGAAACGCCATGCGCCCGTGCCGTTAGGATTCCACCAGCCATTGCTGGTACCTGGCCCCGGCATCTGGTAGTTCGAACGGAAACGCGCTGTATTGAAATGTTCAGGGTCATTATTGACCGTGGATACATCCGCTTGAAACTGCCCGGCAAAAACCAGACGGGGAAGGCTTAGATAACTCATGATTACTCCTGAGGTAGATATCAAGTGAATTGACGGGCTTACCTGGGTTTGCTGGCTTTGTCATGTTGATTGTGATGACACAGATGACGGCACCCGCTGCTTGCGCATAACCGTCGTGCCGCTCTGAACAGGCAGTACACAATTACAAATATTGAAACATTAATGCAAAATAATCAATGATTATTTGAAAACAAATGTTGAATTATGATGACATTTTTAAATTAACCAAAAAGAAACATTTTTTACACAAAGCATGTTGCAGTAAACCATGGATAAGATAATAATCAGGCAACAAGCGGGGCCGACAATGGCAGAGTAGCGTTTTGCGATATGCATTTGTCGTCACGGCCGCCCACCGAGCCATATAGCCAATAAACAAAGATTTTCCATGCAAGCCCAAGCCCTGTTAATACTGAATATCGTTGGACTGACACCTCGCCTGATAGGGATCTACACACCCAGGCTCAAGGCATTTGTTGAACAGGGCAAGCTGCTGCCCCTGCAAACCGTGACACCAGCGGTCACTTGCAGCGTACAGGCCACCATGATGACGGGGCTGCCGCCGCAACAACATGGCATAGTCGGAAATGGCTGGTTATTCCGTGATCTGGCAGAAATCTGGTTTTGGCGGCAATCGAGCAAGCTCATCACGGGAGAAAAAATCTGGGAAGCAGGCAAGGCGCGCGACCCCAGGTTCACTTGTGCAAACCTGTTCTGGTGGTACAACATGGCCTCCAGCCATGACTATGGCATTACACCCCGCCCTATCTACAAGGCAGACGGCCGCAAGCTGCCCGACTGTTATACGACGCCGCCAGAATGGCGCGATGAGCTGAGTCAAAAACTCGGTGCCTTCCCGCTGTTCCAGTTCTGGGGCCCGGCCACCACGATCAAGTCCAGCCGCTGGATCGCTGATGCCGCCAAGCTGGCGATCACGGAAAAAAATCCCACCCTGACCATGGTCTATCTACCTCACCTTGATTATGACTTGCAAAGACATGGGCCAGACCTGACAAGCCCGGCGGTACAGCAATCGCTGCGTGATATAGACGAAGTGGCGGGAGACCTGATCGCCCATGCGCAACAGGCCGGGCGTCGCGTCATGATACTGTCTGAATATGGCATCACTGCTGTCGATCGCCCGGTGCACCTGAACCGCCTACTGCGTGAAGCCGGTTATCTGGTGGTGCGCCAGGAAGATGGTGCAGAACTGCTGGACCCGATTGCCTCCAGCGCCTATGCGGTGGCTGACCACCAGTTTGCCCATGTATATATCTCCAGACCCGAATTGATTGCGCCGGTGCGCAGGCTGCTGGCCGGTGTTGCTGGTGTAGAAGGTATCTGGGCCGGTAGCGAGCGTGCAGAAATAGGGCTGGATCACCCGCGCTCTGGTGAACTGGTCGTCATGGCAGACAAGCGCTCATGGTTCACCTACTATTACTGGCAAGATGATGCACTGGCGCCTGACTTTGCGCGCACGGTAGAGATACACCGCAAACCCGGCTATGACCCGGCTGAATTATTTGTCGATAAAAATATCCGCTTCCCGAAACTCGCCGTCGCATGGCGGCTGGGCAAGCGCCTGCTGGGTTTGCGCAGCCTCATGAATGTCATCGGCCTTGATGCCAGCCTGGTCAAGGGTTCGCACGGCAGGCCGGTGGATGATGTGGCCGATGGCCCCTTGCTGATACTTGACCAGGCAAGGCCAGATGGCGTGAACGAAGTGCACGCGGCAGATATCAAGGACATCGCCTTGAAAATCATGTTTGAAGATCATGTTTGAAAATCGTGTTTAAAGATGCACACTCAGGAGCAGGCAAATGAACGAGAATGGCACACCCCAAGATAAGTACCCTGGCAACTTCGTCGCCGACAGCACGATAGTCGATGAAATGTTTTCTGACCGTGCCGTCACCTGCCCCTGCTGCAATGGCACGATCACGCCGCAGATGCTGCAAAACCTGCTGGCCCAGGCTGGGCAATTGCAACAGGGCCAGGCTGCATTCCGTCAATTGCCCAGCGGCGGCAATGGCATGATGATAGACCCACATGCACATATGATCGCCCGCACTACCGATGATTACGAAGCCATGGCAAAAGCCGGTATTGTCGCCGTCATCGAACCGGCATTCTGGCTCGGGCAATTGCGCACCAATGTCGGCAGTTTCATCGATTATTTTTCTACCATCACCGGCTTTGAGCGTTTTCGTGCCGGGCAATTTGGCATACGCCATTATTGCGCGATAGGTCTTAACCCTAAAGAGGCAAATAACCCGGCACTGGCAGAAGCGGTGCTCGACATCATGCCACGCTACCTCGGCAAGGAAGGTGTGGTCGCGCTGGGTGAAATTGGCTACGATGAACAGACCGAACTCGAAGACAAAGCCCTGCGGGCGCAAATCGCCATGGCAATGGAATTTGAACTGCCTATCATGATACACACGCCGCATCGCGACAAGAAACGCGGTACCACCCGCACCATGGACGTGCTGGAAGAATGCGGCTTTGACCCGGCGCGCTGCGTTATCGACCACAATAATGAAGAAACCGTGCAAGAGGTACTGGACCGTGGCTACTGGTGCGCCTTCACGATCTATCCATCCACCAAGATGGGCAATGAAAGACTGGCTGACATCGTCAATCAATATGGCCCCGAGCGCATCATCGTCAACTCGGCCTGTGACTGGGGTGTGTCTGACCCACTGGCCGTACCCAAATCAGCGCGCCTGATGGCCAGCCGTGGCATTTCTGCCGAGGTGATACATCAGGTTGTGTATGCCAATGCCTTGTCTGTGTATGGCCTGAACCAGGAGATGCAGGAAGCCCACTGGTGCCAGCCTGCCAAGATAGACCAGCGCACACTTTACAGTGGCAATTCGGTGCTGCGTGGGCAGACACCACGAGTGGATGAAGAAGTCTTGAATCCGGATATCATCCGCTGATACGCCTGAGTGCGGTCATCTGGTAAATCAATTTGCAGCCAGCAAGGCTGATTACTGGGTAAAATACCTGGAATTGATACCAACCAGATGACCTGCTCCCATGTTGAAATGGCTTAAAAACACTTTTTCAAAATCGACAGACACCTTCCAACAAGCGCATGACAGCAAACCCGCTGACCAGGATAATCTGCCAGTGGCTGAAGCCGCTGTGACTATGACTGCGACTGCGGCCGCGCCCGAACCACGACCAGAACAAACTGCTCAGTCAACGACAGAGGCAACTACCGTGATGGTAGAAGGTGACCAGAATGCCCTCGCTGTCGCCTATCAAAGACTGGAACTTGATCCGGCAGAAAACCTGCCAGCCAATATCCTCGCTGACAAGCTATATGAAAAAATGCTGTTACCAGAAGCAGAGGCAGTATACCGTCTGGTGTTGCAAGCCAGGCCAGAATCGCTGGAAAACTGGATCAATCTGGGCCTGACTCTGGATGGACAATCGCGCTCTGCAGAGGCCATACAGTGTTACCAGCACGTCATTGCACAAGAGCCTGGTAATACGATTGCTCATTTCAATCTTGCCGTCAGCCTGTCATTGCTGGGGAAAAATCCTGAGGCAGAGCAGGCTTATCTGCGCGCACTGGAAATCAATCCGCAAATGACGCATGCGCATTTCAACCTCGGCATACTTTTCCAGCAGCGCGACCATTTTAGCGGGGCCATCCATCATTATGAAGAGCTGCTGAAACTTGATCCACAACATTACTACGCCTATTGCAACCTCGGCATGATACTCGCCAGCCAGGGCCGCATGGCTGAGGCAGAATCCTGTTTCCAAAAAGCGATTGCTGCGCAACCTGAATTGTTCAATGCAGATTTTTTCCTGATCAACCTGTACCAGCAACAAGACAGACAAGCTGATGCGGAAACCCTGCTCAAGAATCTCTATCAGCGCCAACCTGAGAATATCAATGCGCGTGACAACTTGCTGAATCTGTACATGCAACAAAGGCGTTTTGCAGATGCAGCTAATATCTATCAACAGATGCTGAACCAAACACCGGCAGAGCCAATTCATTACTACAACCTGGCAGTCGTGCTCAAGGAGCAAGACCTGCTTGAGCAAGCGATACGGCATTATCAGCAGGCGGTACAACTCAAGCCCGACTTTACCGAGGCACACTGTAATCTTGGTGTCATCTTGCAAGAGCAAGGTAAATTGAAAGAGGCGCAAGCCAGTTATGAGCGTTGCCTGGAATGCAATCCCTGCTTCAGTATCGCCTTGAGCAATCTCGCACACATTTACAGCGGTAGCGGACAGTTTTTACAGGCAGAAGCAAATTATCGCAAGGCACTGGCACTTGAACCAGGCAATGCAGACCATCACGGCAATCTGGGAAGTTTGCTATACCAGCAAAATCGCTATGCCCAAGCCGAAACCAGTTTTCAACAAGCGCTGAAACTCAATCCCAATTCCTTCAACGCCCTGCACGATTATGGCAAACTGCACATGCACTTCAGCCGCCTGACAGCAGCACACCAGTGCTTTGAACAGGCGATCAAACTCAAGCCGGATTTTGCTGACGCCTACAATAGCCTGGGTGCCCTGTTTGATGACCAGGGCATGATCCCTGAGGCAGTAAATGCTTATCGCCAGGCACTGGAATACCGGCCTAATTTTTCTGAAGCCTATGGCAATCTGCTGTTTGCCCTCAACTATCACCCGGATCTGAGTGCAGAAGAAATTTTTGCTGCCTACCGTGAATATGAACAGCGCTTTGCTACACCGTTGTATCAGTTGCAGCGCCCGCCTACGAATAACAAGACAGCTGCACGCCGCCTGAAGATAGGCTATGTATCACCAGACTTGCGCCGCCACCCGGTACAGCATTTTCTTGAACCGCTGATGGCACATCATGACAAAAGCCAGTTTGAAATTTATGCCTACTCTGAATTGCTGACTGAAGATGCAGTGTCAGAGCGCTATCGCAGCTACGCCCATCATTGGATACCTACGACACACTTAAATGATGACGCATTGGCAGACAGAATCCGTGCTGATGGCATCGATATCCTGATAGACCTGGCCGGACATACCAGCAATAACCGTCTGAGGGTATTTGCCCGCAAACCAGCGCCGGTATCCCTGTCCTGGCTGGGCTTTGGTTACACGACCGGCTTGCAGGCCATCGATTATTTTTTGGCAGATTCTTCCACGGCCCCGCACCGGACAGAAGCGCTTTTTGCTGAAAATGTATGGCGCGTCGATAGCCCGGTATTTGCCTATAGACCCAAGGAAGGCATGGGAGCAGTCTCCAGCCTGCCAGCACTCAACAATGGCTATATCACGCTGGGCACACTAAGTCGTGCCGTGCGCATCAACCATCAAGTGATACGCACCTGGGCCAGGATATTGCAACGCCTGGAAAACGCCAGGCTGGTGATAGACAGCAGTAACTTCAGTGATACTGCCACGCGCCAGGCCATGGAAGACAAGTTTGTTGCACTGGGCATAGACAGAAGCCGCCTGCAAATTGGCGTGCACAGCCCGCCGTGGGATGTGCTCAGGGGCATGGACATAGGCCTCGATTGTTTCCCGCATAATTCGGGCACGACCCTGTTTGAAACCCTGTATATGGGCGTACCTTTTGTAAGCTTGCTGGGCAGGCCAGGTGTTGGTGGCATAGGCGCCAGCATACTGGAAGGCCTGGGGCGGCCAGAATGGATAGCCCGTACAGAAGATGAATATGTGGAAAAAGTCGTCAGCCTGGCATCGAACCCAGATTACCTGAACACCCTGCGCATGAGCCAGCGCAGCCAGATGCAAAACAGCAAACTCATGGATGAAACCGGCTTTTGCCGCAAGGTGGAAGCCGCTTACCGTTCCATGTGGCAAACCTGGTGTGAAAAATAGGGCTGAATGATAGCGTCTAGGCCCTGATGATGACATCCATCGCAATATCATGTGGCTCTGAGACAAATTCAGCCTCAGTGCAGGCATAGGCAATACCTATCGCCACAGGCCGTGGGCTTGCAGCCAGGGTACGGTCATAAAAACCGCCGCCATAACCCAGCCGGTAGCCGGCCTGATTCCAGCCCAGGCACGGGATAATCAATACCTGAGGCAGGCTGACCAGCCTGCCGTGCGCGGGGATGGCAATGCCATATTGATCAACCACCATTGCGTCCCCCATCTGCCAATCCAGAAAACTCAAAGCCTGATCCCTGGCCACGACCAGTGGCAAGGCCAGGTGGACGCCACTTTCCTGCAATTCTTGATACGGCAGACGCAAATCCGGTTCAGCCTGTATCGGCCAATATACGCCTATGCTGGAAGGCTTATGTTGCTGACACCATACAAGTAATTGCCTTCCAATCCCGGCATCCAATGCCAGTTTTTGCTCTGTCTTCATATCAAGGCGTTTTTTGCGTAACAGCTGGCGCAATTCAGGGCGACTTTGCGCTGTTTCAATGCTGAGTTTGTGTTCGCTATTCTTGGGCTGTGTCATACTGTCAGAAATGTAATCTCAAACTGTCAAAAGATGTCTGTGAAAAAAAGTTTAGCTGGTCTTAGCCTGATGATCTTAGCAGGTTTCGCAACAAGTCCTTTCGCTTATGCAGCGCCCGCGAAAAGGAGCCTGATTGCCAATGATGATGACCGCTTCATGGCGCTGCGCGATGCCGCCATGCATGATGACGCTGCCAGCGTGGAGCAATATGCTGCAGCCTTGAAGAATTATGACATTCCTTCCTATATCGATTATTACCGCATACGCTCGCGCCTGGTAAAAACCAGCAATAGCGAATTCCGTGAATTTATTAACAAGTATGAAGGCAGTGCCATCGCGGACCGCCTGCGTAATGACTGGCTGCTGATGTTGGGCAGGCGCGGCGAGTGGGACTTATTTGATCAGCAATACCCTTTGTTTATCGTCGCTGATGATAATCAGTTGCGCTGCTATTCCCTGCTATCAAAAGCCGTAAAGCAACAAAAAGTAGCGACCGAAGCGCGCAACTTGCTCAATAGCCCCCGCGATTATGGTGAAGGCTGTTATGCCATGGTGACTTATCTGGTCACGACCGGACAATTCAACCAGTATGATTTGTGGGCGCAAATGCGCATGGCGGGTGAAAACGGTGCCACGCCATTGGCGCAACGCCTAGGCAAGTTGCTGAACCTGCCAGAAAATCAAGTCGCAGAAGTCATCGACAAACCCGCCAGCGTGTTGAAAAAAGCACCGGATGCCGGCCATGCAGCGCATGAGCTCTACTTGATCGCCCTTGGCCGCCTGGCTAAAACTGATCACGAGCAGGCTGCCGCCACCCTCAACCGTCACGCGGCTCTGTTCACTGACAATGAAAAAGCCCTGGGTTGGGCGCAAATCGCCATGCAGGCTGCACTGAAACTGGAGCCAGAAGCTTTAGGCTACTGGCAAAAAAGCGAAGGCGCGCCACTGACGCTGGAAGCCTATCAATGGCGCACCCGCACTGCCTTGCGTGAACTTGACTGGAAACTGGTGAAATCCAGCATCACCGCCATGCCTGCCAGCCTGAAGAGTGATCCAACCTGGGTCTACTGGTATGGTCGTTCCCTGAAGGCAGAAGGAAAGAATGAAGAAGCACGGGCACAGTTTGCCAGCATCGCAGATCAACTGCATTTCTATGGGCAACTGGCGCTGGAAGAGCAGGGCCAAAAAATAGGCTTGCCAGCAAGTGTCAAACCATTGACGCCAGAAGAACTGGCACCGATGGAAAAAAATCCCAATCTGCAAAGGGCTTTGAGGTTTTATGCCATGAACTTGCGCTTTGAAGGCACGCGTGAATGGAATTGGGAATTGCGCAAGATGAGCGAACGCCAGCATCTGGCAGCGGCTGAACTGGCAAGGCAAAACAATTTGCTCGACCGCATGGTCAATACTTCTGACCGCACCAAGGGTGAACTGGACTTTAGCCAGCGTTACCCTACCCCGTTCAACGATAGCATGTACAAAACTACCCAGGCACTGGGCATGGACATGGCCTGGGTATATGGTCTGATACGCCAGGAATCACGCTTCATCATGAATGCCAAGTCGCATGTGGGGGCATCTGGGCTGATGCAACTAATGCCAGCAACAGCGCGCTATGTGGCCAAGAAAATTGGCCTGGGCAATTTTGTGCCCAATCAGGTCAATGATGTGGAAACCAATATTGCCCTCGGCACAAATTATCTGAACATGGTCCTGACTGATCTCGGTGGCTCGCAAGCACTGGCTTCTGCTGCCTATAATGCTGGCCCTGGCCGCCCGCGTGCCTGGCGTTCCAAGCTCAGCAAGCCGGTAGAGGGAGCTATTTTTGCTGAAACGATTCCTTTCAATGAAACCCGTGGCTATGTCAAAAACGTCTTGTCGAATGCGACTTACTACGCCGCCCTGTTCGAGAAAAAGCCACAATCACTGAAGTCACGTCTCGGTATCGTCGTGCCCAAGGGCATGACTGCCGGCGACCCCGATCTTCCTTAATTTTCAAGTGTAGACATCATGCAAGATACAGAAATGCAACCCGCCCTGGCCGCCATGCTGGACCAGCACCGTGCAGGTTTGCGCCTGGTGATAGGCAATAAAAATTATTCATCCTGGTCCATGCGCCCATGGGTGTTGATGAAGGCATTTGGCATCCCATTTGAAGAAATTCGCGTACTGCTGCACCAGCCAGATACCACCAACCGCATTGCCGAATATTCTGCCGCTGGCCGCGTACCGGTCTTGCTGGCGGGTGAAATCACGATCTGGGATTCACTGGCAATTTGCGAATACCTGGCCGAGCAATTTTCCATACTCAATCTGTGGCCGGAAGATGTCGCCGCAAGGGCAACGGCACGCAGTATCTGTGCTGAAATGCACTCCGGTTTTTCTTCCCTGCGCTTTGACATGCCCATGAACATCCGCGCCGACCTGTTTGGCAAGGGGCGTACCATAGGCTCACAGGCAGACATAGGCCGCATCAGTGAAATCTGGGAAGATTGCCTGGCACTGTATGGAGCCCATGAATTTTTGTTCGGTGCATTCTCTATTGCCGATGCCTATTTCGCTCCGGTGGTCATGCGCTTCCGCACTTATGGTGTTTCGCTGGCACCGGCCCTGCAAGCCTATGTTGACCGCGTCATCGCCCATCCGGCGGTAGCCCTGTGGGTCAGGGAGGCCTTGCTGGAAACAGAAAACATGCCCGGCCATGACAACCGCCATGGCGATTGAGCGTTAGTGCTGCAAAGATATAGATGATGACATCGATGAAGACATATATCGTAGGCGGTGCCGTGCGCGATGCCTTGCTGGGCTTCCCGGTACAAGACCGCGATTTTGTCGTCGTAGGTGCCACACCGGAAGACATGCTGGCAAAAGGCTTTCTGCCAGTGGGCAAGGACTTCCCAGTCTTCCTGCATCCCAAAACCCATGAAGAATATGCACTGGCCCGCACTGAACGCAAGACGGCTGCGGGTTACAAGGGCTTTGTATTTCATACCGATGCAGAAGTCACGCTGGAACAGGACCTGATACGCCGCGACCTCAGCATCAATGCGATGGCGCAGGATGATGACGGCAATATCATCGATCCTTATGGTGGCCTGCAAGATATCAAAAACCGCGTATTCCGCCATGTATCGATGGCTTTTTGCGAAGACCCGGTACGCATACTGCGTCTGGCCCGCTTTGCAGCCCGTTTTGCCATACCGCCGAAAGATTTTAGCGTGGCACAAGAAACTACCGCGCTGATGCAAACCATGGTGGCTGCCGGTGAAGTGGATGCGCTGGTAGCAGAACGGGTATGGCAAGAGATTTCTCGCGGCTTGATGGAAGCACGTCCTTCACGCATGTTTGAAGTCTTGCGCAGTTGCGGCGCACTGCAACGCTTGTTGCCAGAACTTGATGTCTTGTGGACTATTCCCGTAACAGATTACTCCAGCAAGGCTGAACAATTGATGCTTTTACTGGACGCCACCGTACAAACAGACCAGCCACTAACTACACGCTATGCCGCGTTATTGCATGACTTGGCAGCTGTTAAAATTGATGGGAAAGTTGCAGCTGAGCAAGGAAAACAGGGTATGGCGCTGGCCGATGCGATCAGCCAGCGACTAAAAGTACCGGCAGAATGCCGCGACCTCGCTGCCATGCTGGCGCGTGAGCATGTGCGCCTCAAAGATGCCGCATCGCTGTCAGCAGCTGACATCATCGATTTGCTGGGGCGTTGCGACGCTTACCGCAAGCCCCAGCGTTTCGATGAATTATTAAGTGCTGCAGCTTGCCTGTATGCTCAGGAGGACACTATCTATGCACCACAAATCCTGCTCAGCAAGGCACTGGAAGTGGCACAGCAAGTCAACGGTGGCGAGATAGCCAGCTTGCATGTCAGTAATCCAGCACAAATTCCGGTAGCAATACGGGCAGCCAGAATCGCCGCGCTAGAAGCCAAAAACAGTTAAATTCAGTTAAATTTAGTTAAAATGAAGAGAATAGAAGTTTTATTCTCAAAACATGGGCTTTTCTGGAATAATCCGGACAGATCATCTACAATGCATTGTGCAGTGCACAAAAGGCTACCCATAAGGAGCTGCTATGAATGCGTCAGACGTTTTTCCAGAAGATCCCACACACTTGTCAGATTCCGCAAAAAAAACATCCAAGTCCACAGTTTTCGTCAAGGAATTGTCAGAGAAGGACAGGCACCGCATCATGAAACACTTTCTTGGTCTTGAAGAAAGTGACCGTCTGTTGCGCTTTGGCACCTATCTGCCCGATGCCATGGTAGAAAAATATGTAGAAGGCATAGACTTCTCCCGCGACAAGGTATTTGGCGTCATCAGCCACCACTTCCGCATCGTCGGCGTCGGCCATCTGGCTTATGCCCCACGCGCAGAAGATGATGAAGCTACAGACAAAGACAAAGTCGCCGAATTTGGCGTCTCCGTGTCCAGTTCTGCCCGCGGCAAAGGCATAGGTTCAAAACTGTTTGAACGCGGTGCCATTCACTGCCGCAATGATGATGTCGATACCCTGTACATGCATTGCCTGTCGTCCAACCAGACCATGATACACATCGCCAAAAAAGCCGGTATGGAAATCCACCGCGCCTACGGCGAAGCCGACGCCTACCTCAAACTCATGCCAGCGGACGCCGCCAGCATGCTTAAAGAAGCCATGCAGGAGCAGGTCGCTGCGATTGACTACCGCATCAAGGCAAATACCCGCGCCGCGGCCAAATGGCTGAGTAATTTGCCGGGGATGAAGGATAGTTCGAAGTAATTGAGCTAAGGCATCTCACCACGGACATACGGAGATCAGAGAAAGTTACAAAGAGAGCAAAAACTGACTTCTTTGTATCCAGTTCGTTGATTACTCCAGTCCAACGAATCTCGTTTGCAAGGCGCATTGACGTTGCTGTTGACTTTGGCAGTTCCCATGTGCCCTGCATCCCTCTAGGGACGGAATCAGGCCTTGCAAGGCCTGATCGTTGCGCAGGCAGATTGCATGCACCCTGCAAGGCAAGCGAGTTTTCGGACTTTCCCATTTTTTGTAGTGCATAAACGGGCACCCCGCAGGGGCGACGACGCCTGGGTCGCCTTTCTTTGAATACTTTCTTTGTAGGGGACGCAAAGAAAGTATTTCGGCTGCCGGGCCGGGACCCGGCTTGCATCCACGAACGGCAATCGTTTTACATACGACGACAGTGTGCAACGAACGCCACTGGAGTGCCAGCCCGGTAGCCTCCTGCCTTCGCAGGAGCGACGATGTCAAGGCCAATTATATTAAAACGCCCCAGTTAAAACGTCCCAGTCAACGTACTCTCCCCTTACGTCCCCACCACCACCGGCAATGCCGTCGTATCCTTAATCTGCTGCAAGGCAAAACTCGACTTCACATCCAGCACAGCAGCATGCCGCAATAGCGTCTCCATCATGAAGCGCGAAAAGTGATTCATGTCTTCGACATGCACACGCAAGAGATAGTCCATTTCCCCGGTCATCGCATAACAGGCCACCACCTCTGGCCACTGTCCTACTGAAGCCGAGAAGTCATCGCGCGGTGAGCGTGAAGCGCCCTTGCCGGGGGCATCGCTGTGCTTTTCCAATCGCACATTGACGTAAGCCAGCAAACCCAGGCCTATCTTGGCGGGTTCCAGCAAGGCGACATATTTGCGGATAACACCGCTGTCTTCCAGGCGCTTGATGCGACGCAGACAGGGTGAGGGAGAAAGGTTGACGCGCTCAGCCACTTCCTGATTGGTGAGCCTGCCGTCTGCCTGCAAAATCGCCAGGATCTTGCGGTCTATCTTGTCCAGTTCAACCTCAAGCATAATCTGCCCAATACAAAATGAATTAAGCAATATTATTGCTCAAATCGGCAAACCATTGGGTTATTTTGCAATTATATGGCGCGTTTTGCAGACTATACTGAGAGCTTGAGCTACAACTCAGCCAGACTTAACACTAGCCAGCTGAATCTAGCCCGATGAAGCAATACTGATGATCACACTAAGGAGACAGGCATGACATTCCAAACTTGGGAAAACCCTATGGGTACCGATGGCTTTGAGTTTATCGAGTATGCAGCACCCGATCCAAAAGCACTCGGCGAATTATTCCTTACCATGGGTTTTACCGCGATAGCCAAACATCGCACCAAGGATGTGACGCTGTTCCGTCAAGGCGATGTGAACTTCATCATCAATGCAGAACCTGATTCTTTCGCACAAAAATTTGCCCGCAAACATGGTCAGTCTGTTTGCGCATTCGCTTTCCGCGTCAAGGATGCCAACGCTGCGTACAAGCGCGCACTGGAACTGGGTGCCTGGGGTTTCGACAATAAAACCGGCCCTATGGAACTGAATATCCCTGCCATCAAAGGCATTGGTGATTCCCTGATTTATTTCGTTGACCGCTGGCATGGTAAAGATGGCGCAGATGCAGGTGCCATCGGCAATATCAGTATCTATGACGCTGACTTCGTGGCACTGCCTGGTGTGGACTCCAACCCTGTCGGCAAGGGTCTGACTTACATCGACCATTTGACCCACAATGTACACCGTGGCCGCATGAAGGAATGGGCAGATTTCTATGAAACCCTGTTCAACTTCCGTGAAATCCGTTACTTCGATATCGCTGGCAAGCACACAGGCCTGAAGTCCAAAGCCATGACTTCACCTTGCGGCAAAATCCGTATTCCTATCAACGAATCTTCGGATGACAAATCCCAGATCGCTGAATACCTGGACCTGTACCACGGCGAAGGCGTGCAACATATCGCCATGGGCACCGACAATATCTATGACACAGTTGGCGGCATGAAAGCCAATGGCGTGGTATTCCAGGACACGATAGAAACTTACTACGATCTGGTCGATCGTCGCCTGCCTGGCCATGGTGAAAATCTGGAAGAATTGCGCAAGCTGCGCATCCTGGTCGATGGCAAGAGCACAGAAACATCGCGTGAATTGCTGTTGCAGATTTTCACGACCACGGTCATCGGCCCTATCTTCTTTGAAATCATCCAGCGCAAGGGCGACCAGGGTTTTGGCGAAGGTAATTTCCGCGCCCTGTTTGAATCTATCGAGCTTGATCAGATTCGTCGTGGCGTCATCAAAGACGAAACAACTGCCTGATGTATTAAAACTTTGTTTCGCCAATAGCTAATGGAGATATGAAAGAGGCTGGTCATCATCTTGATGCCGGCCTTTTTCACTGAAAAATATGGATACTATCGCTACTTCCGCTAGTGTTGACACGACTGTCAGCAACGACGATTTTCTGGCCACCGTTGCCGAAAAATCCAATGGTGCAGCCCTGCGTGGAAATTATGAAAAAGCCGACGCGCAATATGTCGTCGAGCAAGACTGGGATGCCTATACCGAAGCAGAGCATGAACTGTGGCGCAAGCTGTATCAGCGCCAGATGGAACTCTTGCCCGGCCGTGCCTGTGACGAGTTCATAGAAGCACTGCACAAGATGGATGCCTCGGCTGGCATCCCAAAGTTTGAGCGTACTTCAGAAGAATTATTTGCCGCAACCGGCTGGCGCATCGTGGCCGTGCCTGGCCTGATTCCGGAACTGACTTTCTTCGAACACCTGGCCAACCGCCGCTTCCCGATCACGGTCTGGTTGCGCACGCCGGAAGAATTCAATTACATCGTCGAACCCGATGTCTTCCACGATTATTTCGGCCATGTGCCCATGCTGTTCAATCCAATTTTTGCCGACTACATGCAGCTGTATGGCCAAGGCGGTTTGAAGGCGATGAAACTGGGTGGCCTGGATTTTCTGGCGCGCTTGTACTGGTACACGGTAGAGTTTGGCCTGATCAATACCGACAAGGGTTTGCGCATCTATGGCGCAGGCATCCTGTCGTCTGGTGGCGAGGTCGAATATTGCCTGAAGCCGGGAACGACTTCGCGCCATATCCATCTCGACATAGAACGCTGCCTGCAAACGCTGTACAAGATAGACAGCTACCAGGAAACCTATTTTGTCATCGACAATTTCCAGCAATTGTTTGATGGCACGGCACCGGATTTCACGCCTTATTATGAACGCCTGAAACAACGCGATGCCTTGCCAGCCAATACTTTATTGCCTGGTGAAGTTGAATTGCTGGCGTAAGTCTGGATTGCTATTGAAGATTGATATTGAAAAATGAAATGGGAGTA
The DNA here is from genome assembly GCF_049340405.1 of Undibacterium sp. Ji42W. NCBI lineage: Bacteria > Pseudomonadati > Pseudomonadota > Betaproteobacteria > Burkholderiales > Oxalobacteraceae > Undibacterium > Undibacterium sp. Ji42W. The sequence continues at coordinate 101,950 of NZ_JBMPOV010000003.1, read as the reverse complement.
TCAGGTGATGCTCCCATTTTTATTTTTGCGCCGTGATAATGTTGGATACGCGCGTCCACACCTGGGCACGGCCATTTTCTGGCTTGTCCTTGTAGGCAGTGACTTCCAGCTCGGTCTGGCTCAGCATGCGCATCTGGCAGGCGTAGGTCTGGCCATCGGCACGGTTAAAAATCTTGCCTGACCAGGTGTCGGCATTGCCTGGTGTAAAGCCTTCCATGATGGTCTTTCCCAATACCGGTACCGCAGATGCAGGCGTTGCGGCATTACCCATCGCAGTCATGTTGCTCAAATTTGCCACATCATTGACCTTGCTGACTTTGCCGCACAAAGCCTCACCACAATGACTGATCTGCACTTCCAGACTGCCACTTTGCGTAAGCCATGTACCCGCGACCGCGCCAGCTTTGCCGCTGGCCGGATTGTTGGCCTGGATTTGAGCTTCCACGGGTGCCAGGTAGTAATCAGACAAACCAGCCTGCTGCGCCTGGGCAGACCAGGCACTCATCAATACAGTGGCGAAAGTGGTGATAACGATCATTTGCTTTTTCATGTCAGTTCTCCTTGAGTTGTCGAGGTGATGAATTCATCACGGCAAGGTCATTAAACAAGCGCAAGGTATCTGGCAGATGTCAGGAAATGCCATATTTGCATCTACATATGTGTCAACAGTGCCCAGATACACTGGGATACAAAAGATTTTGTCTCTGCCAAGATTTAAGCTATAAAGCACCATGGAATAGATTATCAAAAAATGCGCATCAAGAATGCACAACCAGCCCCCCAACCAGCCCAGCACATGGAAAACATTGAATCCCCGGATCACATCCTCATCGTTGATGATGATGCAGAAATACGCGAACTGACTGCCCTGTACCTGCGCAAGAATGGCAACAAGGTCAGTACGGCTGCGGGCGGCAAACAAATGCGCGCCTTGCTGGAAGGCAGTGCCATCGACCTGGTTGTTCTTGATATCATGATGCCCGGCGAAGATGGTTTGAGCCTGTGCCGTGAGTTGCGCTCTGGCCCACATAAAGTTATTCCCCTGTTTTTTCTGACGGCACGCGCTGAAGAAACTGACCGCATCGTCGGCCTGGAAATGGGCGCAGATGATTACCTGACCAAGCCTTTCGCTGCACGCGAATTGCTGGCACGCATCAAGGCGGTCTTGCGTCGTACACGCATGCTTCCCCCTAAATTGCGCGAACAAAAACCACCCGCCATGCTGCATTTTGGTGACTGGCAACTTGATACCCTGGCACGCCATCTGCTTGATAAAGACGGTGTCCTGGTCACGCTCAGTGGGGCGGAATACCGCTTGCTGCAAGTCTTTGTCGAACACCCGCAGCGCGTGCTGAACCGTGACCAGTTGCTGAACCTGACGCAGGGTCGCGATGCCGACCTGTTCGAGCGCTCCATCGACTTGCTGGTCAGCCGCCTGCGCCAGCATTTGCGTGATGATGCCCGCGAACCACGCTATATCAAAACCGTGCGCAGTGAAGGCTATGTATTTTGCGCGCAAGTTACCGCACCAGAGGAAGCCTGATGCACATCATAGAAAGCCCGCACTGGCCGCACACCCTGTTTGGCCGCCTATGCCTGATTTTGCTTAGTGCCCTGCTGATGGCCTACGCACTGTCGTTTGCCTCGTCGCAGTGGGACAAGATGCAGGTCAGGAAAAATCATATGGTTTATTCGGTAGGCAAAGATGTCGCCAATGCGATTTCCTTTCTTGACCGCCTGCCAGTCAGCGAACGCCAGGCCTGGCTGGGCAAGCTTGCCCGCAACAACTATGAATATACTTTGCAGGCCGCCCCTGCTGATGCCAAGGACAGTATAGACCTGGACATTGCCAACGAGGCGATAGAGGCCATCAAGAATAATCTTGAACATCCGGCAAAGATCAAAATCAGCACCAGTATGGAAGCTGATAAAAAAATCCTGCAATTGCATCTGGCCCTGAGCGATGGCGCGCCGCTCACCGTGCGCCTGACTGCGTCGCCTTACACCATACAATGGAGCATGTTCTCGCTGCTCTGCGTACAGCTTGCCATCCTCATGGTGGCAGCCTGGCTGGCAGTCAGGACAGCGACACGCCCACTGGCGATGCTGGCCGATGCTGCCGATGCGATGGTCAAGCCTGGTGCCAGGCCACAGTTCCCTGCCCGCGCGCCGCGAGAAGTATTCCGCGCAGCGACTGCCTTCCAGAACATGCAGGAACGCATAGACACTTACCTGGCAGAACGCATGCAAATCCTGGCTTCCATCACCCACGACCTGCAAACCCCCATCACCCGCCTGCGCCTGCGCACCGAACTCATGGACGACGATACCCATCGGGATAAAATGCAGGCTGACCTGCAAGCCATGCAAAAACTGGTGGAGCAGGGCCTGGCCTATGCCAAGGTACAAAACCAGCTGCAAACCGACCAGGAAGCCAGCAGCAAGATCAAGCTCGATGCCCTGGCTGGCAGCCTGGTACAAGACTATTGCGACACCGGCCAGCAAGTCAGCCTCAATGGCAATACCCACCAGACCCTGCAAACCCGCCCTCTGGCCCTGTCCCGCCTGCTCGGCAACCTCATCGACAATGCATTGAAGTTCGGCGGTGAAGTCGAGCTTATTCTGAGCAGTGACCAGCAGCATGCAGTCATCACGGTACAGGACAGAGGCCCAGGCATCCCGGAAGAACAATGGGAAGCTGTCATGCAACCTTTTGTGCGACTCGAATCGTCCCGCAACCGTGATACCGGAGGCGCTGGCCTTGGCCTCGCTATCGTGGCGCAACTGGCTATACAACTGCATGCGGAGATACGGTTTGCCAATCGTGAAGGTGGCGGTTTGGCGGTGAGTGTCAGCCTGCCCTTGCAGGCTGCGGTGGGGTAGGTTTAATCGGTGAGCAATTGATCGCGAAGAATGTGAGTGGCGGTCATGGTGACAATGCTGTTGAATTTGACGTTGGGGTTGCCGTTGAATTTGACTTTGCAGTTGCTTTTGACTTTTGCCGTTCCCATGTGTAGCCGCCATTTGTGCAGTACAGAAAATGGATCAAGAAGAGCCGCTGTCTGAGGGTAGCGAGTTTCGGATCTTCCCATTTTTTGTACTGCACAAATGGGAACCCCGAAGGGGCGGCTATGCCTGGGTCGACTTTCTTGGAATACCTTCTTTGGCGACGCAAAGAAAGTATTTCGGCTGCCGGGCCGAGACCCGGCTTGTATCCACGAAGGGCAATCGCTTTAGGCAAAGTGCGGCATACAACAAACAGCACGGCATACTGCGAACGTCGCTGGAACGCCAGCCCGGTGGATTCCTGCTTGCGCAGGAATGACGTTAACTACATTGCCGTCAAATTCAAGACTCAGCAGCCAGGGCGGTACAACAAAGCTAATCTGCATTAAATCGCAGACATAGCTCACACCCTCCAATACTCCCCCTCCGCCCTCTCCATCAATCCATTCATAATAAACTCCCGCCGCAAGGTCGCAAAATCAGCATGAAACTGCAACAAGAAGCTATTGATATCAGCCTCCACATACCGATGCTCAAATTGTAATTGTTCCACCAGCCAGCGCAAGATCACCAGCCGTTTTTTACGCTGTTCAGGAATACTCACCAGCCGCCCATCCTTGACAAAAGACTTCATCACCCGTTCAGCCTCAACTTCAGTGGATTGCAAATCCAGCATGATCTGGGAAGCATCCCAGTTCGCCTTGAAACGCTCGGTGCGACTGGATTGCAAGCGTTGCTGCGCCAGGTTCAGCCAGCTTGCACTGCCATAGCCCTGTACCAGATCACGCCCGATAACTTCCCAGAATTCCGGTGCAGCGCTAACACCCAGCGCCTGCAAATAATCACTGGTGACGACCAGATACTGACGACGGTAAGGCAGCAGATAACCGGCTTCACTCGCCTGCAATTGCGCCTGCGCTTCGGCATAGCTGGCATACCAGTGATTGATGAAGACAGCCACTTCGGCACCGTGCCAGAAGTCTCCCATGTCTTCACCAGGTTTGGCTTCGCCACCGAGGACGATGCGGGCCTGTTCCCAGTTATGGAAACCGGCATCGGCTGCGGCCAGGTTCATGCAGTGCTTGAGTTGCCAGACCTCGGGAATGTCCCACTTGCGCTGGCGGCTCAAGATCATGGCGCGTTTGCTGGCTGCGGTGTTGCGCGTCTCCAGCAGTTTTTGCAATAAACGGGCGCGGGTTTTGATTTCTATAGTAAGTGCGTTCATGCTGCAGCTCCAGTCGATATGGGCTGTTGTGTGATGAACAATGAGGGGTAATACGACGATAACATGATGAACTCCAGTTCGCTTATCGACGACCCGCTGACGTCAAACGAAACATGGCAATTATCACATTAATATGGATGTGCATTTGCAGGGTGAGAGCCTCTTGTGCGGGTAGGCGCCCCTTAGCACCTGCGGCAATTGTAGGCGCGCCTCAGAATTTCGTCAACCATGCAACTAATGCAAGGCGGGCAAACTGGCAAGTGATACACCCAGAATGACCAGCACAGCGCCAATGAAACGATTCAATATCACCTGCTGTCTGAGCATGCCAGCACGCAGGCGATGATCTGAAAAGAACAGGGCAACGAGGCTGAACCATATACAGTGAGCGACAGACATGAACAAGCCGTAGCCAAATTGCGCCAGCAAGCTGGTATCAAGCTGCACGACCTGGGTATAAGTGCTCAAGACAAATAAAGTGGTTTTGGGATTGAAGGCATTCGTCATGAAACCTGCACGCAAGGCTGCCAGATTATTCAACGACTGCCCATTTCCTGCTTCTGCACTGATGACAGCACGGGCAAAAAATGTCTGGTAACCGATATAAATCAGATAGATCGCACCGATGATCTTGATGGCGAAATACAGGCTGGGTGATTTGGCAATCAACCAACCCACACCCAGCATGGTGTACATCACATGCACCTGCACACCCAGCGCGATGCCACTCGCAGCAAGCAAGCCTGCACGGCGGCCATACAGGTAACTGTTCCTGGTGACCATGGCAAAGTCAGCACCGGGGCTGATGACGGCCAAAATGGTGATGATGGCAACGGCTATGAGTTCTGTCATGTTCTTCCTCAAGATAAAAAAATTTATGTGGGATCTAATTTGTGATCTATGTTCACGCATGCATGAATTCTGAAGCCAGACACAATGATGAAAATCGATTTATACTCAGACATATCATTGAGAAAATATCACAGATGCCAAATCACCTTCCCTCTCTGAATGCCATACGTGTATTTGAAGTCGCCGCCCGCCATTTGAGCCTGGTCAGGGCGGCGGAAGAACTGCATGTGACCCATGGCGCGGTCAGCCGCCAGATCAAGCAACTCGAAGTGAACCTGGGCGTGGAATTGTTCGAGCGCCGCAACCGCGCCATATTTTTAACGCGTGCGGGCCTGAGTCTGCAAGGCACTTGCACTGACATCATGCGGCAACTGGAAGCAGGCTTGCGCCAGCTCAGGCAGGCAGATGATCAACCGCTGGTCGTCTCTTGCGAACCAACGATAGCCATGCGCTGGCTGATCCCGCGTCTGGGCAAATTCAGGCAACTCCACCCTGAACTGGAGATTCATTTATTTGCCGCTGGCGGTTCTGTGGATTTGCGTCACGGTCATATAGACCTGGCTTTGCGGCGCAATGATTTTGTGTGGGATGCAAGCTACCATGTCGCCAAAGTTGCCAGTGAATTGATCGCCCCTGTCTGCATTCCTGGTCTGCTCAAACAAGGTAAGCTGCCACTGAACCAACAATGCCTGCTGCACACGGCAAGTCGGCCCGATGCCTGGCCATTATGGCAGAAACTCAGCGGGCAAACCGCTCGCGGCAAAAACCGGGCGACGTATGAACATTTTTACCTGAGCCTGCAGGCAGCTTGCGCTGGCCTGGGTGTCGCCATGGCATCGGGCTATATGGTGGAAGATGAAATCCGCAGCAGGCAGTTATTAGCACCGCATGCATTCATGGCAGATAGCACAGACTATGTCTTGCTGTCAGCCATACCCTTTGATGAGGACCAGCGCCGTCAGGTTTTTTTGAATTGGTTACAGCGAGAATTTGAAGTAACGGCGCAGGCCGTCACTGGCATGTATCAGTAAAATGGCTCAGTAAACGCTGGGTTCGCCAGGAGGGCGTGTTTTGAAACGCTTATGCGCCCAAAAATATTCGGCTGGCGCTTTCAGGATTTCCTGCTCAATGAAGGCATTCATGTAACGGGTAGCCGCCACGATATCGTCGCCCGGATACTTTTGCCAAGGCTCATGGAAAGTCACTTTCCAGCCCTTGTAATCAGGCAAAATCGTGGCGATGACGGGGATGACCTTGGCACCGGTCGTGGCCGCTATTCTTGGTACTGCTGTCAGGGTCGCTGCAGGTATGCCAAAGAAAGGCACGAACTCGGCATCCTTGGCACCAAAGTCCATGTCTGGCAACATGAAGAATGGCAGGTGTTCACGCATGGCACGGATGATGGGCTTGACGCCTTCTGCCCGCGAGAACAGCTTGACCGGACGAAAGCGCGAGCGCCCCTTGCGCAAGGCAGCATCAAACACCTTGCTGCGCTGGCGGGTGTAAATGGAACATAGCGAGGACTCCAGCATCACCGCTACGCCTGCCACATCGAGACTGACAAAATGCGGGCACATCAATATGGTAGGGCTCTCTGCCATTGCCGCCATCGGTACGGCAGGGTGTATCTGTATGAGCCGCTTCAAACGCGCTTCTGATGCCCACCAGAGTATGCCGCGTTCCAGCACGCTGCGGGCATAGACCTGGAAGTGGCGTTTGGCGATAGCCTGCCTTTCGGCTTGGCTCAAATGCGGCAGGCAAAGCGCCAGATTCGTCAGCGTGATATGCCTGCGCTTCTTGATCAGCATAAATAATATGCTGCCCACACCCTCACCGAGGCGGCCAAGCAGCGGCAACGGCAACCAGTGCAATACCCACATCAGGACCAGCACTGCCCTCATACTGGCTCCCTGTCCGTACCGGTCTCTGGCCCATCGACGCCATCCGGTTTCTTGTAGCGGTTATAACTCCAGAAATATTGTGCGGGGGATAGCGCAATCAGTTTTTCCATGCCGCGGTTGATGGCCGTAGCCTGTGCCACCGGGTCTGTACCCAGCTCTTCTTCAAAGGGCACGAAGCGGATCACATAGCCGCGACCGCCGGGCAGGCGCTCTGCAAAAGTCAGGATAATCGGTGCATCTGTCATGCCATGCAATTTGGCAGACAAGGTCATGGTGTAGGCGCGTTTGCCAAAAAATTTAGCCCAGACGCCCTCGCCTTCTTGCGGCACCTGATCAGGCAGCAAACCTATCGCCTCGCCTTTTTTAAGTGCCTTGGCCATGATCCTGACACCAGAGAAATTTGCCGGTGCCAGCAAAAGATTGTCACGCGCGCGCGCACCCTCTATCAGTGGTTTTAAAGCCGCCTTGCGTGGCGGGCGATATAAGACGGTCAGGCGGGTGCGTACGGCGATGCTTTGGGCGACAATTTCAAAACAGCCCAGATGCGGTGTCAAAAATATCACACCTTTCTTGGCATCCAGCGCGGCCTGTACCAATTCCCAGTTCTCTATCGTCGCCGTCTTTAATACCCTGTCAGGCTTGGCGCACCAGATAAAGGGCAGTTCCAGGATATTCTTGCCGGCCTCACGCACAGCGACATGCAAATGCTCAGGAAAACCGGCGCGGGTGATATTTTGTTTCAGACGGCGGCGATACGATCCCGACAGCAAATAGACGAACCAACCCAGCGCGGCTCCGGAAAAATGCAAGACCGACAATGGAAAAATGGAAAGGAAACGAAACAAAGTGACAAGCATGATGCTGCTCAATTATCAGTATAATAATAAGGGTATATTCGACAGACTATGCAGAACGAGCGTAAAATATCACATATTGGCTAGCTCTGACCTGCTTTAGGGCAGGATAAACACAGAAGGCAAGCCACCGCCGAGTTAATGACAACTTGCGAGGCGGTTAATAAAATTCGCTAAAGCGTCGCAGGACTCTTCCGACTGCGGCATAATTTTTACGGTCAATTTTTTATAGGAGCCTGCGATGGCTAATGATTTTCTTTTCACCTCTGAATCGGTATCCGAAGGACACCCGGACAAAGTCGCCGATCAGATTTCCGATGCGATTCTGGATGCGATCTTTGAACAGGATCCCCGTTCCCGCGTTGCTGCCGAAACCCTGACCAATACTGGTCTGGTCGTTCTGGCTGGTGAAATCACCACGAATGCTCACGTTGATTACATACAGGTCGCACGCGACACCATCAAGCGCATCGGTTACGACAATACCGATTATGGTATCGATTACAAAGGTTGCGCCGTACTGGTTGCTTATGACAAGCAATCCAATGATATCGCCCAGGGCGTCGACCAGGCGTCTGATGATCACCTCAACACCGGTGCCGGTGACCAGGGTCTGATGTTTGGTTATGCCTGCGATGAAACACCAGAACTGATGCCTGCGCCAATTTACTATGCGCACCGTCTGGTAGAACGCCAGGCACAATTGCGCAAGGATGGCCGCCTGCCTTTCCTGCGTCCGGATGCCAAAAGCCAGGTCACCATGCGTTATGTCGATGGCAAACCGCACAGTATCGATACTGTCGTGCTGTCCACCCAGCATCACCCTGACCAAAGCGAAACCTCGACCAAGATGAAGCAGTCTTTCATTGACGCTGTTATTGAAGAGATCATCAAACCAGTCTTGCCTAAAGAATGGTTGCTGGATACCAAATTCCTGATCAACCCGACTGGCCGTTTCGTTATCGGGGGCCCGCAAGGTGATTGTGGTCTGACTGGCCGCAAGATCATCGTTGATACCTACGGTGGTGCCTGCCCGCATGGCGGCGGCGCTTTCTCTGGTAAAGATCCTACCAAGGTAGATCGTTCTGCTGCCTATGCTGCCCGTTATGTCGCCAAGAATATCGTCGCTGCTGGCATCGCCCGTCAATGCCAGATCCAGGTGGCTTATGCGATTGGTGTAGCACGCCCGATGAACGTAACTGTCTATACTGAAGGCACAGGCGTCATCCCTGATGACCAGATCGCCGCACTGGTGAACGAGCATTTTGACCTGCGTCCAAAAGGTATTATCCAGATGCTGGACTTGCTGCGCCCTATCTACTCCAAGACAGCCGCTTACGGCCACTTTGGTCGTGAAGAGCCAGAATTCACCTGGGAACGCACTGACAAGGCAGCAATTTTGCGTGCCGCTGCTGGACTGTAATTTATCTTCATTGTTTTAAGTATTAGGTAGCACTAGGAGTAGAAGCAAGAATGCCGGTTGTTCTTTTTAGAAGTAAGTTCTGTGCATCTCGCTGCAAAAAACTCGGTGCTTTGTTTGCGGTGGCTGGCCTGTTGGCCATGCCATCTGCAAACAGCCTGTCTGCTGCGTCAACGCCTCCGGCACCATCTATAGCATCAACGGCACCAGCGGCACCTACTTCATCCACCCCAGCCAAATCGCCTGTAAAACCAAAAACCGTCAGCGACTGGTGCACACCACTGGTAGCGCGCTTGCCTAAAGTCAGCCTGACTGACTGCAAGAACAGTAAACTCAGCCCTACGGGCGCAAATTCACTCAATGGTTTCCCGGTATTGTTCCGCGATATCAAGGCAGATGCCAAACATCCGCAAGCGATACGGGTACTACTGCTGGGCGGCATTCATGGCGATGAACAAACGGCATCTTCAGTTGTCTTCAAATGGATGGACGCCATGCAGAAAAGCCCGCTGGAATTCAACTGGCGCGTGGCCCCCGTGGTGAATCCTGATGGCCTGCTGGCACCCAAGCCACGCCGCGTCAATGCCCGCGGCATAGACTTGAACCGCAACTTCCCCACGCCCAACTGGCAAAAAGAAGCACCAAGCTACTGGGCACGCGTGACCCGCAGTGACCCGCGCCGCTATCCCGGCAAAGCACCGATCTCTGAACCGGAAAGCCGCTGGGTCTATGAGACCATAGAGAAGTACAAACCGGACGTCATCATCTCGGTCCACGCCCCTTTCGGCGTACTCGACTTTGATGGCCCGACCACGCCACCCAACCGCTTTGGCCGCCTGATCTATAACCGCGTCGGTGTCTATCCCGGCTCACTGGGCAACTATAGCGGCCTGCACAAGGACATCCCGGTAGTCACCATAGAGTTGCCAAATGCCACGCAAATGCCGCCTGATGCTGAAGTACAGCGTATCTGGCAAGACATGCAGTCGTGGATACGGCAGAACGTGGCAACCCCGTTAAAGACGGCACGCAATCCTTAACTCTCTATTCCTGATTTGTACTGCACTGAATCAAAACCAGGCAATCATGGATGGCTTGGCGCTGTGTAACGCATCCTGACACCAGGGATCAACTTCATACCTGCCATTGATCACGCAACCCAGGAAACAAATCCAGATACTGATATTTCAAATTTCTGGTCGCAACGCTATTCACGATCACCGTATCGATGAAACAAAAACAGTGCTTCAAAATAAGTTGTTTCCGGGTAAGCCCTGATAATTCTTTGTGTTATTATTTGCTTAACACTATTCCAGTGCTGATATGTTGTGACAATCTCAAAGAACTTAAGGATTTTATGAAATCCATTCAATTAGCACTGCTATCCTTGCTCTGCACCATAGCAACATCCAGCCAGGCTGAAATCCTGTGTGCAACAGCGAAAAATACGCAAGAAGAAGCCCAGTGCATGGCTAACGAAGTGAGCAAGGCAGACAAGAAGCTGGACGCCTATCTGCAAGCTGCCAAAAGCCGGATTAACAAGACCCCGGATGCCAAACTCAACCTCGATACCGCGCAAAAGGCCTGGGAACAATACCGCGCCGCCCATTGTGGTGATGTCTACACTTTTTGGGTACAAGGCAGCATACGCCTTCGCCAGTCTGCCCAGTGCCAGCTAGACCTGACACAAAGCCGCACCCATGATGTGTGGAAGGCCTATCTGACTTTTGCAGACAGCACGCCGCCTGTATTGCCGCAGCCCTGAAGCCAGCGGTGCTGGCAGGTAGGTTTTGATAATCGGTTGTACAATGCAATGCTGTTTTATCCAGCGTTTCATACATAACCTACGAAGAAACCTTACAGGAGAACACCATGCAGCTTCGCGAAGACTTTAATAGCCTGGTCGGTAGCACTGAAGATAGTACGGCAGTCAACCGCCGCAGTTTCATGCAAACAGCAGTTGGTGTCGGCTTTGCCGCAGCAGTTGCTCCAGTGAGCGCGCAAACCATGATCAAGACTGACCGTGCTGGTCTGACAGATGGCGTGGCAAAATTGACTGTCGCGGGTGCAGAAGTACCTTTGTACTTTGCCAAGCCTGATGGCAAGAGCAATCTGCCGGTGATACTAGTGATATCCGAAATTTTTGGTGTGCATGAACATATTGCCGATGTCGCCCGCCGCTTTGCCAAGCAGGGTTATCTGGCAATTGCCCCTGAATTGTTTGTGCGCCAGGGCGATGCGAAAAATGCTGCCAGCGTGGCTGAGCTGATCAAGGAAATTATTTCCAAAGTGCCTGATGCGCAAGTCATGGGTGATCTCGATGCTTCAGTTGCATGGGCAGCGAATAATGGTGGTGACACCAAGCGCCTGGGGATCACCGGTTTTTGCTGGGGTGGCCGTATCACCTGGATGTATTCTGCCTACAACCCGAATGTCAAAGCCGGGGTAGCCTGGTATGGCAAACTGGTCGGCGATGCCTCGGCATTGACGCCCAAGCACCCCATCGACATCGCCGCCAACCTCAAAACGCCGGTGCTGGGCTTGTATGGCGCCAAGGACCAGGGTATTCCAGTTGAATCTGTCTTCAAGATGGAAGTAGAACTCAAAAAAGGCAATAGCAAATCAGAATTCAAGGTCTATGAAAATTCTGGCCATGCCTTCAATGCTGATTATCGCCCCAGTTATAACGAAGCTGACGCCAAAGATGGCTGGGGCCGCGCCCTGGCCTGGTTCAAGGCAAATGGCGTAGTGTAATATTCCCATCTCTGTGTCACCGGCAGATCTGGTGCAAGCGACTTTCCAGATCTGCCCCCTCTTTTTTATCTTATCCCAGGACCACAGCATGCACACTTACGACTATGACTTATTCACGATAGGCGGCGGTTCTGGTGGCGTGCGGGCCAGCCGCTTTGCGGCGCAGTATGGTGCCCGGGTTGCTCTGGCTGAATCCGGCCCACTGGGCGGCACTTGCGTAAATGCAGGTTGTATCCCTAAAAAACTGATGTCGTATGCGGCGCATTATCATAACGACTTTGAAGAGGCTGCCGGCTTTGGCTGGAGCCTGGGTGAGCAGCGCTTTGACTGGCCTACCCTGATTGCCAACAAGGACAAGGAAATCGCCAGGCTCAATGGCATCTACAAGCAGATATTGACGAATGCCAACGTGAATGTCATCGCTGGTCATGCACAGATAGTCGATGCGCACACGGTTGTAGTGAACGGCACAAACTATAGCGCGCATAACATCCTGATCGCTACTGGCGGCCATCCCATCAAACCAGAATTACCAGGCAGTGAATTGAGCATTACTTCGGATGAATTCTTTCACCTGCCTGCCCTGCCGAACCATGCGGTAGTACAAGGTGGTGGTTATATTGCGGTAGAGCTGGCCTCTATCCTCAATGGTCTGGGTTGCAGAGTCACGCTGGTACAGCGTGGCAGCCAAATTTTGCGTAGCATGGACACTGACCTTGGCCACTTCCTGATTGCTGAAATGCGCAAGAAAGGTGTAGAAATTGCGCTCGATACCAGGATATTGTCCATCGCTGCCCATGGTGACCGCAAACAAGTGGCTCTCAGTGATGGTCGCACCCTGGATAGTGATTGCATTCTGTTTGCCACAGGCCGCAAGCCTAATGTCAGAGGACTAGGGCTGGAGAACGCAGGCGTGCTGGTGCGCGAGAATGGCGCCATCAGCGTGGATGAGCACTTCGCCACCAATGTCCCGCATATCTATGCCATCGGCGATGTCATCGACCGTGTGGCACTGACCCCGGTAGCGCTGGCAGAAGGCATGGTTGTTGCAGCCAACCTGTTCCAGCATGGCCGCAAGCTGATGTCCTATGAAAATATTCCCACTGCCGTATTCAGCCATCCGAATGTCGCCACCCTGGGCATGACTGAAGCCAAGGCCCGTGAAAAACATGCCCATGTCAACATCTTCAAAAGTGAATTCAAGGCACTCAAGCACACGCTGTCTGGTTCCAGCGAACGCTGCCTCATGAAAATGATCGTCGATGCTGATACCGACCGCGTACTCGGCATGCACATGGTAGGGCCGGACGCTGGTGAAATCATCCAGGGCTTTGCAGTGGCAATGCAATGCGGTGTGACCAAGGCACAAGTGGATGCGACCATCGGTGTGCATCCTACCATTGCAGAAGAGTTTGTGACGATGCGGACGGCAGTAGTTTAGTTTGATATGACTGCCTGTTTAAAGAAATATTGTTGAAATTATTTCAGCTAGCGTGCGATTAACAGAGCATAATCGCACGAAAATTAATCATCGCGAACCATCTTCGTTTGCGCGTCAAGGGGGAACCATGTGATCCACTCTTACCCCAATTCCAGTTCTCTTCGATCCAGATGAAGCTGTTTCAGCTTGACTTATAGACCAAATATCTTTCGATCACACTGCAGTCTATCGTCCTCTTTTTCCAATTTTTCACAGTTACGCATACGTGGTTTTAATTCTGTCAGTTCGGTATATTTTTGATTGCTTTCTATCGCTACGCATTTCCTTAAGTTGTACACATAAATATAGGTAGTGTCGACATCAGGATTTTCAAAAACCTCGTTGATTATTGATGGCATTAACCGCAAAGTAAGCTGGTCATTTTGCAATCCAGTTTTGACGAGAGCGCTGACACTTTCTTTTGACATTCCCTTGTCTCTGGCAACGGCAATATTGGATGCGGATTGTCCGACATTTTCACACAGAGGCACACGCACCAACGGGTTCCATGCAGACCGTGGGTTCCTTTCGAGATAGTTGGCAATATAGCGTTTATCTGCATTTTGACCTTTGTAATGCGAACAGGCCTCAACAATTGCAGCTTGAGCCGCGCCACGCTTTATGGTCTGATCTGCATAAATAAGCTCATAGATTTTGCCAACAACCACAATGTATTCAGGAAGCAAGTTTGCTGGAATTTTGAGATGACGATTCATTGATGCTTTGACCATGTTGAATGCAATCTCCTTCGGCATTGCAGAGTCACGTCCGTCTACTGCGAAGTCTGCATACATATCCAGGTTAGAACAAACCATCAAGGTTTCTTGGTTGACAGGATTTTGGCTGCTTTGGTCTGCTGCCTTCACGGCAAATGGAAGCACCATGCTCAGAATAAAAAAGAGGGAAAATATTTTATTTTTCATTTTTTGAATACCAAGTTTAGAAATAGTCAGGCTAATTAACACCACTTCACTGATCCCGACGACAAAGCGACACATGAATGACAGCCAGGTAAGGTGCGTTTCAACGCACTGACTGTGATGGCCATAATGATAGATCGAGAACAGTGGCAATGTAAAATCGGTGCGTTAAAACGCACCCTACAGACGAGTTATTTGCAGTATTCACAGTGTTCGCAGCGTCCCTGATTTGTTCAATCGATATACCCCAACGTAGTCGCCAATGGATCTATCTTTTCCCAATGCTCTTGCCTGAGGACTGCTTTCGCCCGCAACATCAGGGCATCGGCTTCGGCAATCTGGCCTTTGCGCCGGGTCAGTTCAGCCAGTCTGGTCAGTACCAGCGACAATCGCTTGCCAGCTTTCTTTCCCTGCGTAAATATAGATGCGCGCAACAGCGGTTCAGCTTCAGTGTCGCGCCCCAGCTTCAGGTAAATCGCTGCCTGATCATCCAGCAAGGCGGTTGGCTCACCGTGAGTAGCCCAATACCCTCCAGGCACAGGCTCCTCAGGCATTTGTGCAATGGTCTCTGTGCGACTCTGTTCCATGGTTTGCAACAAGGCCAGGGCTTTTTCGTATTTTCCTTCCCGCGTGAAATGGGCTGCAATACGGCGCCCTGCCTCATAGGGATTGACTGGCTCCAGCACCAGCATCAGTGGACTCGCTTCCCAAGGAGCCTGCCCTGAAAAATTGAATTTCTTCAGCAATTGCTCAAACAAGACCTCGGCTTCACTATTACGCTGCAAACCAATCAAAGCGGCACCGTGCATCAACACAAGCTCTTCAGGCTCGCCATCAGGTTTGCTCAATTTTTCCCAGATCGAAGAATACTGGTCCAGATAGCCCAACGCCTCTGCATACTCATGCTTGCTCAGGGCGAGATTCGCCAGATTGATATTGATCATGGCGCCAAACAAACTGGCGCTCATATCAGCATCTCTAACTGCGAATTTTGTTTGTTTGCTAAACTTTAGTGCAAGCAGGTTAAATTTTTTCGCGTCAGAAAAATCTCTCACCCAATATGCCAGTTTTGCCAACGTAACATAAGCGACTAGCTGCTCACCAAATTCACGCTCGTTCGCAGGCGGCTTCGCTTTTTCCAGATAATCAGCAAGACGCTTCCAGCATTTGGATACAGGTACGGGCTCACAATCTGGCGTATCATCGAGTAGTGATTTCTGATTACTCTTCACATTGCCTGCCGCCTGGGCATGACTAAAAATGCCAAACGCCGATAGCAATATCAGGGAATATAAAATCCGTTTTTTCATTGATTGATGGATCAATTACAGGTCGTAAAGAAGTAAAAGCATATCGATAGTATTATAGCAAAAATGCAATGACTATTAGCACATCATCAATGTGCGTCATGAGCAGATGTGCCCTATTTATCCAAGAATTCATGGCGATGCAACTGATGCCGACATCGCCGCAAGTGAAGACTGCATTTGCAGAAAACCCCGCAATATGCTTTAATTTGCAACCTGGTTGCAAATTCCCGAGGTTTAAAATTCACTCCACGCTGTTATCCATCCTGTTTGCTACCACGATTGCTGGTGTCTTAAGCATCACTGCGGCTGCCATTTTTTCGTTTTCACTGCTCTCCAAAGTCGTAGAACGCATGGTCAGCCTGTCGGTGGGTATCATGCTGTCCACTTCCTTGCTGCATGCGCTGCCTGAGGCTTTTGAGTCTGGGGCAGACACCCGCACGCTGTTTGCTTGTTTGCTGGGCGGCTTGCTGGCTTTCTTCTTGCTGGAAAAATTCGCCATCCTGCGCCACTCACACCATCATGAAGGCGATGGTCATCACCATGAACATGGCCATGATGCGCATGAAGCGGGCAAGGCTGGCTGGATGATATTGGTGGGCGACGGACTGCATAATTTTACTGATGGTATTTTGATCGCGGCGGCATTTTTGGCTAACCCCAAGCTGGGTCTGGTGACGGGTCTGGCGATCATTGCCCATGAGATCCCACAAGAGATTGGTGATTTTATTGTCTTGCTCAATGCCGGCTTCAGCCGCATGCGTGCGTATATGTATAACCTGATCTGCAGCATGATGGGTGTGGTTGGCGGCGTGCTTGGTTATTACACGCTGGAAAGCGCCAGCGGCATGATCCCTTATGTGCTGGTGTTTGCGTCGTCAGGGTTTATTTATATCGCAGTCAGTGATCTGATGCCGCAGATGCAGAGACGTGCGACGCTGAAAGAAACGATACCGCAGATTATCCTGATATCACTGGGGGTGGTGCTGGTGTTGTTTGTGACTAGTCACAGGTAAGTATTGGAAATATGCGTGTTCTCGTAGGTTGGGCCGGGCCTCGCTAGGCTACGGGGTATCAGCCTACCGAGGCCCGGCCCAACACTCGGCTTACAAATCACGTATTCGTTTAGCTAAGGCACAGTGTTGGGCTGGTGAAGCGTAGCCCAACCTACGCATATCCTCGGCTCAAACTCTACTCAACGCTCCACCGGCCTGGACGCATCCGCACACCATTCACTCCACGATCCCGGATACAAAGCGGCTCCCTGCAAACCCGCCGCTTCCAGCGCCAGCAAGTTATGGCAGGCTGTGACCCCCGAGCCGCATTGCATGATGGCCTGGCTGGCATCGCCCACCACGGCAGACCACTCCTGTTGCAACTGCTCTGCTGGTTTAAAACGGCCATCGGCTTGCAGATTGTCTTTGAAAAAGCGGTTTTTGGCACCGGGAATATGGCCGCCGACTGGATCTATCGTTTCGTTCTCGCCGCGGAAACGGTCAGCGGAACGGGCATCGACCAGCGTCTTGGCAGCGCTGCTGATATTTGCCAGCACTTGACTGACATCGACTGTGCCTACCAGTGCTGGTTTTTCGCTGATATTGCCGCTGCGTGCAGCAGGCACTTCTGTCGTGACAGGCTGGCCTGCTGCGATCCAGGCTGGCAAGCCACCGTCAAGCACCGCCACGGCCTTGTGGCCTACCCAGCGCAACATCCACCACAGACGTGCGGCAAACATGCCGCCATGGGCGTCATAGACGACGACCTGGCTATCGGCGTTGATGCCAAGCGATTGCAGAGTGGCGATGAAGTCAGCTTTTTCAGGCAGGGGATGGCGGCCACGGAATAAGCCATCTGCGCCGACCTTGGCAGCCGACAGGCGCTGGTCCAGATGCACGAATTGTGCGCTGGGGATATGGCCCTGGTCATAGGCAGCCTGGCCTGCATTGCTGTCCATCAAATCATGGCGGCAATCCAGTACGACCCAGTTCTCGTCGTTGATATGTGTGGCCAACTCTGTTGCACTGATCAATGTTGTGTACATCCTGGTCTCCTGTAAAAGTAATTATTCTGAACTGATGGCATCGCCGGGTATGGATTTGCGATTTGTTTTGGCATTATAGAATGTTGCGATCAGGCCGCTGCATAAAATCACGACTATGCCCATCCAGCTTAACCAGGCCAGGCTGACTTTCCAGATCAACACATCCCAGACGCTGGAAAACACAATGCCCACATATTGCAGGTTGGCTGTGACCAGGGTATTACCTAGCCGGTAGGCGCGTGTCATGGCCATTTGCGCGCTGGCGGCTGTCACACCTATCGCCAGCAAGAGCATGATGCCCCTGCTGTCCAAGTGATGCCAGGTGACTTCACCCGCTGCGGCATACACTGATTTGCCGATCAGGGTACCCATCAAGCCGGCGACCGCACAGGTCAGGGAGAAATAAAACACCACGCGGTATTCAGGCTCACCCAGCAAACCCATCTGTCTGACTTGCATATATGCCCAGGCTGCCAGCATGCCAGATATCAGCGCAAGCACGCCACCCATGACCTGATCAGTGTGTATGCTGGGACGTAGCAGCAAGACCACACCGACAAAGCCCATGAGGATGGCGGCGATGGGTTGCCAGGTCAGGCCGCGCTGCTTGCGCCACCATGCACTTGTCAGCAAGATGGCGGCGATCCAGATCGGGGACATGTAATTCAGTGTCACCGCCATCGCCAGCGGTAATTTGCCCAGGGCATAAAACCATAACCATAGAGAGATGACGCCTACGCCGCCGCGTACCAGGTGATGGCGAGGCATGCCTGTTCTTAAAGTGCCCCCCTGGAACCTGACCAGCATGGCGATCATCAGCATGCCTATCGCACCGCGATAAGCGACGATTTCAGCGGTGGAATAATCGACCGATGCCAGCTTGACGCAGACACCCATAATGGAAAACAGAAAGCTGGCAACCAGCATCCATAAAGACTGCATAAGAACTCAACTCCAAACTCAACGCCAAAAGATAAGGGAGGCACGGGCCTCCCTTAAAATTCTACCTTACACTGCAATTTTTCTTCGGTACCATTCATGGAAGTGCTGCATACCATCTTCCATGGGCGATTGATACGGGCCAACTTCATTGACGCCACGGTCAAACAAAATCTTGCGCCCGGCATCCATGCGCTGGGCGATCTCATCATCCTCGACACAGGTTTCCATATAGGCGGCACGTTCTGCCTCTATGAATTCGCGTTCGAACAAGACGATTTCTTCCGGATAATAAAACTCGACTACGTTACGAGTCTTGCCAGTCGCCGTTGGCCACAGAGTCGATACCACCAGCACATGCGGATACCATTCAACCATGATGTTCGGGTACAGGGTCAACCAGATCGCGCCGTATTTGGGTGCTTCACCATTACGATATTTCAGCACCTGTTCTTGCCAGCGCTGATAAGTGGGCGAGCCGGATTTTTGCAAGCCCTTGTGTACGCCCACGGTTTGCACGCTATAGTCTTCGCCGAATTCCCACATCAAATCATCGCAAGAAACAAAACTGCCGAGACCAGGGTGGAAAGGTTCGACGTGATAATCTTCCAGATAGACTTCAATAAAAGTCTTCCAGTTGTAATCACATTCATGCACCTCGACATGGTCGAGCATATAGTCAGTGAAATCCAGATCCTGGGTAACACTGAGCTTGGACATGCGTTCCATGACGTTGTAACCGTTTTGCTCGAACAGCAGGCCATTCCAGTTTTGCAGCGGTGTGCGCTGCAAATTCAGGCAAGGTGTGTCAGCGAAATGCGGCGCACCGATGAGCTCTCCTTTGAGGTCGTAAGTCCAGCGATGCAGCGGGCAGACAATATTATTGGTATTGCCACGCCCATTGAACATCAATGCCTGGCGGTGACGGCAGACATTCGACATCAGTTCTATGCCCTGCGCGCTACGCACCAGCATGCGGCCTTCGTTTTCGGCAGCAAGCGTGGCAAAGTCGCCGAGATTGGGCACCATGAGTTCATGACCGACATAACGTGGGCCAGAATGGAATAAATCTTTGATTTCGCGCTGTAATAGCGTTTCATCAAAATATACGTGAACCGGAAGTTGCGCGTCAGAACGCGCGAGTGTAGACAAAGAAGCCAGATCGGACATCCCCACCCCCCAAATTAATTTGCACCAACCTAAGAGAGAAAGAATCCACAAAAACCTGTTCCGTAAGGACTTTCAATCCAGACGAAAATTCAAACGATCAAACGACTTGAAGAGGAAATTTTGGACAGAACCGCGAATTATACCCGAATTGCAGAAATAGTAGTCAAGCCCATACTAAATCAGCCTGGAAGCTCGGTATTTGACTGATTTTTTTGGATTTACATTGAAACTAGTCCTCATTCGCAAAGACAAAGTAATTCCCAACAAAAATATCCAGGCAGCAATTACCAAACGACAAAGTTTTGAACAGACGTTGCGATCAACCTACAGTTTTACCTAATAAAAAGCACAAGCATGCATTTTAGTGAACTTCATCTAAAACTCATCTGTAGCAGCTCAAGAAAGCCGGGTTACAGAGGGAATATAAATGGTTTAGCCCATTACAAAACAGTGCAAGCCCTCCCCATTTTTGAGCATCCGCCTCTTTTTCTTGCCTTTTTATGTTGCATAGCAACTTGCTAATCATCGACAGGAAACCTAGCCTGAGCTTGCCATATCAAGACCTGCTCACAGAGGCAGGCACATAGGCACCGCTGCGTTTCATTTCAACGATAACAATGAAAGAGACAAAATGAAAAAACAAATGGTAAAAAGTGTAGTGATGTTCGTCATGGCCATGATGGTGTTACCAGCACCGTCGTGGGCAGCAGGTTATACGGAGACAAAATATCCCATCGTGCTGGTGCACGGCCTGTTCGGTTTCGATAACATCGGCCCGGTAGATTACTGGTATGGAATCCCCTCTGCCTTGCGCAGCGATGGTGCCAAAGTCTATGTCACCCAGGTGGCGGCTGCCAACAGCACCGAAGTCCGGGGTGAACAATTGCTGACCCAGGTCAAACAGATCCTGGCCGTTACCGGTGCATCCAAAGTCAATCTGATAGGACATAGCCACGGTGGGCCCACCATCCGCTATGTGGCTTCCGTCAGGCCTGACCTGGTGGCGTCAGCTACCTCGGTAGGTGGTGTCAACCGTGGCTCCAAGGTGGCAGACGTCTTGCTTGGTGTAGCACCGGCAGGTTCCTTGTCGAACACCGTACTGGTGTCGATCACAAATGGTCTGGCACAAGTCATCAGCTTCCTGTCAGGTAAACCCACCCTGTCGCAAGACTCTCTGGCCGCAGCCAATTCGCTGAGCACGGCTGGTTCGCTGAAGTTCAACGCCAAATACCCGGAAGGCGTGCCAACAACAGCTTGCGGTGAAGGTGCCTACACGGCCCGCGGTGTCGCATATTTTTCATGGAGTGGTGCCAAGCCCTATACCAATGTGCTCGACATCATCGACCCTGCGCTGGCACTGACTTCACTGGCATTTTCTGGTGAAAAGAATGATGGCCTGGTCGCCAGTTGCTCCAGCCATCTGGGCAAGGTGATACGTGATGACTATGCAATGAACCACCTGGACGAAGTGAATCAGACCATAGGCCTGATCAATATCTTTGAAACCAACCCGGTTACGCTGTATCGTCAACATGCGAATCGCCTGAAAAATCAGGGTCTGTAAGAACCTGTTCACGATCTTACTACGCGAGCGTGATCGGGGCTCATGTGCTGCTCAAATGCTTAGGTACTAAAGTACATTCCGCTTTTTGCGCTGCTCTTCACCCCGCTGACGCTCGCTACAGATCGTAAATAGATTTTAAGACAGTAATACTGATCCTGAATGTAGTCCCCGCAACAAGATGCAAATTTGAACAAGGAGCGGTAGTCTATGAGAACAGTCAATCTGGCATTTGCTGGCGCGACGGCCTTGGTCGTCGCGGTTTTTTTCGTTGTTACTTCCCTCAAATCAGAGAACAATAGCGAACCCATCAAACAACGCAAGACCGATCAAAGCTTTGACTTTGTCCGCTCGTTTGAAGGCACTGCCCGCGATGGCAATATCAGCCAGAGTGACATGAACCATTTACAGGTCAGTGCAGAATTGCGCCTGCTGTTTGATTACTACCTGGCAGCGACCGGTGAGAAAAAACTGCCCGAGATACGCGCCGAAATTGAAAAAGTACTGGATCAAAAACTCAGCGGCAATGCTGCCCTGCAAGCCAAGAACCTGCTGGCCCGCTACATCCAGTACAAAGAAGCCCTGGTCAGTGTAGAAGCCAATGCACAAAACATCAGCGCGGGTAAAACCAGCATGGCCGCAGCAGCCCGCCAGCGCTGGTCTGCCATGCAGCAAACCCGTCAGCGCTTCTTCAGTGAAAAAGAAAACCAGGCCATGTTTGGCTTTGATGACGCCTACGACATCGATGCCCTGAACCGCCTTGATGTCGCTGAAAACGCCAGCCTTACCACCGAACAGAAACAGGCACAATTCAAAGCCCTTGACGACGCCCTGCCCGCTGCCTTGCGTGAAGAAAAGAATGCCCCCTACCAGGTCATACGCCTCGAAGAACAGGCAGCCAATCTGCGTGCGACCGGCGCTAGTGAGGATGACATCTATAAAATGCGCGCCGCCGCCACTTCACCAGAAGCCGCCAGCAGACTCGCCGAAGTCGATAGGGAAGAAAGCATATGGAAAGCCCGCATACAACAATACCTGGAGCAAAAGAATAAACTGAATACCGAAATGGCATTCCACAGCGCGACCGAAAAACAGACAGCGCTGGATCAGGTACGCAAGCAGTATTTCAATGCGGATGAACAGCGCAGGTTGCCTGCGTATGAGTGAGATCATTCGCTATTTACATTGACGAATTAAGCCAGTCAAAAATTGCAGGTGCAACTCCTTTGGTTCAGGCATCTGCATATTTCTTCAGAAAAATAGCTTCATCATTTTGGTTGGAAATATGAAGCAACACCGTGTGCATAAATTTTATGGTGGGGTGCTTCGCAGTGACCTTGGCGAATTCAAATACATCTTCCAGATTATGATGTGAAAACCAGCACGTAATGATGAAGCTATCGTCAGGAATAGGCTTATAGTCAAATTGTTCTATATTTGCCCAATCGAGCATCGTCCCACAAAGAGCATTCAGGTCCCCAAGCCAACATGTACAAGCAACCTGAGTTGGCTAGCCACTTGCTGATCATAGAACGCCATTCCGGCGTAACATCCGCTTCAATCACGATGACGGCAAGATAGGGCGACAACGCTGAAATGTCAGTTGGCTCCGCACCTGGCTTGAGGTGCAGATAAATCGGGTTGGTATTGTTTGTCATGGTAGAGCTTAGGACGATAGGTGCCCTGGCAGAAAACGATGAATACTTGTTTGACGCAGCTTTATTTTTTATTTTGCAAGAAAGATGTGCGCACAAGTGCGCGAATGCCAAATAAGCTATCTTCAAGACGTGTAACAATGGGGTAGTGAGTGTGTCATTTTAACCAGGCCTTGACACAACTTGCAGGGACATTATTTCAGAAGAATCGCGTATGCATTTAATGCAAACAGCACCACTGTATAGCAGCGATACTCAGACCAGACTCATCTCTTCTTCGTCCTCTTGCTCATCTGGTGTATTTTCCAGAGCTTCGGTCAAGGCACGGTCTACAACGCGGTCAAGTTGGAGTATCTTCGCGCGTTTTTCGCGGAAGGTTTGTTCAAGTTCTTCGGCGGTGACCTGGAAGGTTCTTTCTTTGTCGCCGGTCGTGAAGATGTACAGACTGCGCATGGGGCTGACCCAGGCGAGTTTGACTTTGTTGGTACCACCAGTTTTTTTGGTGAATTCCAGCCACACGCCGCGTTCAAGCTCAGTGACAGTGTCGACATGTTCATCTGGCGGCGGCGCTGGTTCAGCGTCAACCTTGCCTTCTGCTTCTGCGCGTTTTGCGATCCTGCGTTCGGCGGCTTGCTGTGCGACTTCGACTGCGATTTCTATCTGGCGTTCTGGCGACAGGTCCAGCGGTGCACGGACGATGGAGGCGTGGCATTCTGCCAGGTCCGCAAAGAATTGTACGCGATCAGCATCTTCCCACTTGATCAGGCTCAGCCATTTATTCAGGCGGGCCAGGATGGCGGGCAGGCGGTTCAGTAATTCCTGACGCTGTTGCAGGGTGATCTTGGGTTTGACACTCCAAATCAGGTCATCCATGGTCTTAATGGCGTCTTCAACGGCATAAGGCTTTTCTTCCTTGACGCTATAGGCGAGGGTCAAGACCTTGGTCCAGCGGTCTTCGAGGAAGGTTTCTACAAAGGCGACGACTTCACCAGTACCCACGCGCAAGGACACCTCGTGGGTGGCGGCGATACCAGCCTGTTTGACTTTTTCTTTTTTGAGCGCTGTCTTGATCGGCAGTTGCAATGCCTCGGCCGCTTCTTTCTCTTCTTTCTGGATGAAAGATTCGAGATCGTTGACGACTTCGTCAAACAAAGCGACTTCCTGGTCAAACTCTTGCTGCACACGGTGCACATTGCGCTGCATGGTCTGGAACAAGGGATCTTGCTGACCTTTTTTCTGATCCCAGGCCAGGCTGTAACGTGACAGCAAATCAACCAGGCGACGGGCAGGATGTTCTTCCTGGAAGAAGAATTCCTTGTCCATCAAGGCGGCCTTGAGGACAGGTATCTGCAGAACTGAAATCAATTCCTTGATCTGGGTAGGAATTGCCTGATTACGGAACACGCTGTCAAATACTTGTGACAGCAAATCCAGGGTATTTTTTTCTATGCCGGTATTGGCGATATTCGCAATTTCCGGCATTTGCTCGCGCATTTGCGAGAGGCGCAATACGTCTTGCGCACCAGCCATCATCTGCTGCAGCTTGACGCTCTTTTGCAGATCAGCAAGTTTTTGGAACAGCTCGGCACGGGCCACTGTCTGTGTCTCACCCGACTGGGCAAAACCAGAATGAGGGGCAGAACCACCAGCACCTTGTGATGCGCCACCCACCTGGCCAGCGCCACCTGGGTGACCGCTGAAATTACCTGAGCTAGCGCCAGCGAAACCACCGGCTGATCCACCACCTGCGCTCATGCCACCAGCACCACCATGTCCACCGCCAGCGTGACCACTTGTTTCATTCGCGGCGCCAGCCTGCGGATTGCCAGACAAAAGGTTTCTGAGTTTTTGTGAGATATCGCCAGGGGCTGCTTCTTTGCGTTTTTCTGAATTGCGGCTGCGGCGTATGCGGAAGGACTCGTGCAAGTCAGGCAAGATGCCTTTGGCGATCAGCGCTTCATTGAGCGAATTTAAAATTGGTTCAAGGTCAAATAGTATGTCGGCGCGCAACAGTGGCAACACCAGTTCATGGGTGTTCACCTCCGGATCAAATTCACACCAGGCAGAATAAATGGTGTGCAGGAAAATCTCTGGACGGAAAGGGTTCTGCGCAATGCTCAGCGCATCATGTTCCATCAGGTGGGCAAAGCGCATGTTCAGTGCGGCATATTGCTCGGCACTATCGAGTTCCAGCGTGCGGCCAGCCCTGCTCAGGGCCAGCTTTTTGTCCATCTCTTCGTAAGTGACCAATGTCAGGGCAACGTCGGCATTGCTGGCGACGATTTTGACACCTTGCAGGAGAGCATCGATTTCCTTGCGGAAAGCAGCTTCAAATCCTGCTGAAGTCAGGTAGAAAAAGGCATAGCCATTTTTTTTGAGCAATTGTCCGGCATTGAAGCTCAAGTTTGCTTCACGCGCATCCATGCTTTGTTCTGACAAAGCGAGGAAGGCATTTGCCAGACGGGCAGAGAATGCATCAATTTGCGATGCTACCAAATGATTCGCCAATGGAATCAGACCGCGCAGGACCGCATCACGGGACTGTAATACAGTACCGGTAGGCTTGGAGAGGGTGGCGGTCGTGGACATGGCAACAATGAAATCAGGTTATTTTGCTCAGGCTACAATTAAGACAATGAAAGTAAAAAAATATTTACAAGTAATACTATAGTGCAAATTGCGCATTACAATTGCAAAAAATTAAGACAAACTCATGACACATTTATCGTTTTTGACGCTGCTTGCTAATTAATTAGGATAGTTGGAAAACAGCTAATCTGCACAAGAATTAATCAAAACCGTTGAAGCTACTATATACCGTAAATTTCCACATGGAAATGTTTGAAACGCAATTTCCACTAATTTTAAGTAGGGCTTGCGAATAAATTTCAAAACAGCAACGGGTTCGAACAATTCCCCTAAAATTGCTTGCAAGGAATGCAATAAACAGTAAATTTCTTGGGATTGCTCTAAAATAGCAGGTTGAACCTTGTTTACCTTGCTTTTCCCGCCGATTTTTACGTTTGGTTTCACTTTTTTTTGTTAACGGCGCGAAACAAACATTTCTTTATGACAAAAAAACAATCAACTGCAAATCTAGCTGTTCCCGCCCATCTGGAAGGTCTTTCCTTTGAAGACGCCATGGCTGAGCTCAATAAGCTCGTCAACAGCATGGAAGCAGGAGAGTTGTCGCTGGAAGTCTCTGTAAGTGCTTACCAACGTGGTTCTGAACTGGTGAAATATTGTGCAGCTCAGCTCGAAAAAGTAGAGCAGCAAGTCAAGGTATTGGAAGCTGGCATGCTCAAACCATTTGTTGATTCCAGTAACAATGGTGGCAGCAACAGTGACGAGGAAACAACATGAGTGAACAATTTGGTAACTGGATGCGACAAACCCAGGCTGCGTGTGAAACCAGTCTGAAACAGTTCTTACCCGACGAAAATACAGTCCCGCAGCAATTGCATGCCGCCATGCGTTATGCGACTCTGGATGGTGGCAAACGGGTACGTCCTTTATTGGTATATGCAGCAGGCCAGTTGTTTGATGCGCCTGCCGCCTTGCTAAGCCGGGCTGCAGCAGCAGTGGAAATGATCCATGCCTATTCATTAGTGCACGACGACATGCCCTGCATGGACGACGATGCCCTGCGCCGTGGCAAACCCACTGTACACGTCAAATATGATGAGGCAACGGCGCTACTGGTCGGCGATGCCCTTCAGGCACAGGCCTTTTTGGTCTTGGCTGAGGGTGAAGGTGATGCAAGCGCCAAACTGGCGATGTTGCAATTGCTGGCCCGCGCTGCCGGGTCTGTTGGCATGTGCGGTGGCCAGGCGATTGATCTCGCCAGCGTTGGCCTTGCCTTGAACCGTGAACAACTGGAGCAGATGCATAGACTGAAAACCGGCGCCCTGCTGCGTGCTTCGGTATTATTAGGGGCCATGTGCGGCAAAACCCTGACAGCAGATGAGACCGCAGCACTGGATAGCTATGCTGCCGCCATAGGCCTGGCTTTCCAGGTAGTGGATGATGTGCTCGATGCAACAGCAGATTCTGCCACCCTGGGCAAGACGGCAGGCAAGGACGCGGCAGATAACAAGCCCACCTTTGTCAGCCTCATGGGCTTGGACGCTTCACGCGCATTAGCCACGCAACTATGCCATGATGCGCATGCAGCCTTGGATAATTTTGATGACAAGGCACACTTATTACATGAGCTGGCAGATTTGATCGTACAACGCCAAGCCTGATGTCATGTTGTAGTTTATGTTGTAGGGTGCGCCATGCGCACCATGGTAGTAGTACCAGCAGCAGAACGATACGTGCAAGCGAACAGTGCGCATGGCGCACCCTGCAGGTAAGGGCAATAATATTTACGTCATTCCAGCGCAGGCTGGAATCCATTTGTGCAAGATCCGTTCACGCAGATAGACGAAGTTAGCAGGCTGCGCCGTGCGCACCACAGCAGCAAAAAATAGTAAAGTGAACGGTAGATTTGGCAACGAATTCCGCCAAAGGATAGTCACCAGACAGAAGTACGCAGGAACAGTAATGCAGTGCAAGTATGCGATAGCAGCTCTGGCAGTCGGCCAGGTACAAAGTAGCCGATCATCAGAGGCGTTTAGCCAAGTAATGAAAAAGAACAATGACGACTTTATTAAACACCATTAATTCCCCCGCTGACATGCGCAGCATGACGCGCAGCCAACTCAAGCCCCTGGCCGACGAGTTGCGTCAGTATGTGCTTGATTCCGTTTCCAAGACGGGCGGCCATTTGTCGTCGAATCTGGGTACGGTGGAATTAACCATCGCCCTGCATTACGTCTTCAACACGCCAGAAGACAGGCTGGTATGGGATGTCGGCCATCAGACTTATCCGCACAAGATTTTGACGGGCCGGCGTGACCAGATGCATAGCCTGCGCCAGTTGAATGGCATCTCCGGCTTCCCGCGCCGTGCTGAAAGTGAATACGATACCTTTGGCACTGCGCATTCATCGACCTCGATCTCTGCTGCACTGGGCATGGCGCTGGCCGCCCGCACCAAGGGCGAAGACCGCCACGCAGTCGCCATCATCGGTGATGGTTCGATGACGGCAGGCATGGCATTCGAAGCCATGAATAATGCTGGCGTACATGATGATATCAATTTGCTGGTGGTACTGAATGACAATGACATGTCAATTTCGCCGCCCGTTGGTGCGCTGAACCGTTATCTGGCGCGCCTGATGTCAGGCAAGTTTTATGCGGCAGCACGCAATGTCGGCAAATCGGTCTTGCCTTCACCCGTGCTGGAACTGGCCAGACGTTTTGAAGAACACGCCAAAGGCATGATAGTGCCAGCCACCATGTTTGAAGAATTTGGTTTCAATTACATAGGCCCTATCGACGGCCATGATCTTGATTCGCTGATACCGACATTGCAAAACATCCGCAACCTCAAAGGTCCGCAGTTCTTGCATGTCGTCACCAAAAAAGGCCAGGGGTATAAACTGGCCGAAGCTGATCCAGTCCTGTACCACGGCCCCGGCAAGTTCAACCCGGCTGAAGGTATCAAGCCTGCCACCGCCCCCGCCAAGCAAAGCTATACGCAAGTCTTTGGCAACTGGTTGTGCGACATGGCTGCGTCTGATCAAAAACTGGTGGCCATCACCCCTGCCATGCGTGAAGGCTCGGGTATGGTGGAATTTGAAAAACAATTCCCCAAACGATATTACGATGTCGGCATCGCGGAACAGCATTCCGTCACCTTTGCCGCTGGCCTGGCTTGCGAAGGCTTGAAACCTGTCGTCGCCATCTACTCCACCTTTTTGCAGCGTGCGTATGATCAGTTGATCCATGACGTTGCCCTGCAAAACCTGGACGTGACTTTTGCACTGGACCGCGCTGGCTTGGTAGGTGCCGATGGTGCAACCCATGCGGGCAATTTTGATCTGGCCTATCTGCGCTGCATCCCCAATATGGTCGTCATGGCAGCCTCCGATGAAAACGAATGCCGCCAGATGTTGAGCACAGCCTATCAATATCCCGGCCCTGCTGCTGTGCGTTACCCGCGCGGTGCTGGCATAGGCGTGTCAACAGGCAAAGACCTGGATACCATCCCCTTTGGCAAAGGCGAAATCAAACGCCAGGGCAAGCGCATCGCGGTACTGGCATTTGGCTCGCTGGTACACCCTGCCCTGCAAGCGGCTGAACAACTTGATGCCACCCTGGCGAATATGCGTTTTGTCAAACCGCTGGATCTGGAATTGCTCAAATCCCTGGCCGCCAGCCATGATGAACTGGTCACCGTCGAAGAAGGCTGCACCATGGGTGGTGCAGGTTCAGCAGTTGCTGAAGCACTTGCCGAAGCGGGTATTAACAAGCCCCTGCTGATATTGGGCCTGCCAGACCGCTTTGTCGATCACGGCGACCCTGGTTTGCTGCTGGCGCAATGCGGGCTGGATGCCGTGGGCATAGAAAAGTCGATACGGGCAAGGTTTGATCATTGAGACCTGCTAGCAGCGAAAAATCTCACTGCTGAGTCACCGCAAAACGGGTAAGGGCTGAGTCTGTTGGTGGACTGCCCTTGCCTCAAAGTTGCATAGGCAGCTTAATTCGGTTTACTGCTTGATCAACTTATTTCAAGCAATGCTTGCTCAAGAACGCGAATACATCCTCAAACCAGATATCGCTACCCCGATAAGAAAAACTATGTCCGTCTTTATTTGATGTTCCAAAGGCCGGGTAGATTTTTATTTCAGCAGTTTTACCAGCTTACTGCATCTCGGCATAGAGCACTTTGCTGGGTGCAAGGTCATAATCATTCTCTGCCTGGAAAAAGAATACCGGTGCACTGGCGGATCTGACTGCGCTCTTCATGGTATCTTGCAGCGGCACAGCTTTGCTCCAGCTCTCGGCACCACCCGCAGCATCGACCGCCGCACAATACGGGTAAGCCGCCACGCCAAGCACCGTCTGGATGCCGCCAAATGATTGCCCTGCAACTGCAAGCTGTTTCACATTCACATAGGACTGCGATTTCAGCCAATGCAAACCCGCCATCTGGTCTTGCAAATGATCGGTGCTCAATAGCCGCACCATGGTTGCAACTGCTTCTGTCATACCTCCATGACTTTGCGCTACGGTGATTTCATCACTGATATATGGCCCGGCTTTGGCGCTCAGGCCTTGCCCGCGGCGATACGGCATGAAAAATACCCAGCCGCGGCTGGCAAACAAGGGGCCAAGTATCTTGCTGGCCTCGCTGCTCCACATTCACGATGCACTGCCATGGTTGTACAAGACAGCAGGGAAAGGTCCATTTCCGGCAGGTTTAAACAATTCCCACCCAGTACTATATCTTTACCGGCAAACTGGATTATCTTCGGCGCTGATGGCTTCTCAAGAGCCTGCACAGGACCTGCAAAAATTATGCAGGCAATTGCCGCTATATATGTCTTGGTGTTGAACATCATACCCATCTGTAAATTACTGCATTACCTTTTTCGGAAAGAGTATCAAAGCGAGGCATCACTTCAGCTTTGCTTTACGGTAAACACCGCTGAAACTGACGTTCAGGCCGCCACATACATTATTATCCTTGACGACCAGATAAGATCCAAGCAAACTCAATTCCAGCTTGCAAGCATTTTCAGCAGTACCCTCTTTCAGAAAGGCTTTGTTAGCCTGCGGCGTCATCGTTCCAGATATGCTTCCAACATGGTTATTCCCACCACCATCATCCCAAACTGCATTTCCTTCATAGCCTAGTAGTTTCCCTTTTTTCTTTATATTCAGTTCAGCGTACTTGTAGTAAGCCCAATTACCCAACCACTCCTCTGGTTTCGCCTTAGACGCTTCGGCAAGGCTGATTTTATTCTGCAAGCGGTCTACCCTGACCCAGCCCACGGTCTCGCGTTTGGCACCGGGATACCAGGCGCATACCCAATCTCCTCTGCGCTGATTGCTGATCAGCTCATCGCCTGCCAGCACATAGGCCTTGCTCTTGCAGGCATCGCCCTTTTCCGGGCAGGATTTTTCGTCTTTGTAAAAATATAATTTTTGCTCAGGGTCTACCTTAACGCTCACTAATGCCAACTTGATGTGATCTTCTACGAAGGCATAAGAGTTGCAACTTGTCTCGTCAGCATGGGCGACAGAAGCAAGTGCAAATAGCAAGTATGGAATAGTCATTACGGGAAGTTGCATGATTTAAGTGAGAGAGTCGGCAGCATCTGGTAAATGCCCAGGATGCAAAAACAGAAAACCTGAATCTTTTCCTATCATACAAGGATGAACATATAAAAAACTCGGCTCAGGAATACCGCAAAATTATCGGCCAAGAATTTTACACCATACGACTAACGAACTTGCCAAGCGCCTTGAACCAGTCATGAAATGCTGACTGGTTACCATACATCGCCCAGCATTACCGCTGATCGACTGACATTTGAACCAGGCGCACTACATCCATATAATCAATGCTCCGTGGTTTTTATGTGTGGGAAGAAAGCACATAAAGACGACAATGCGACAAGACTCTTATGATTTTTAAGGAAACACGTATGCATATTCACTCCAAACGACTCTGGTCAGCCATCCTCCTGCTAGGTGCGCTGTCTTGCGGATACGCACAGGCAGCAGATGCAGGCGGGCAGGTAATGACGACTGACGACAAGCACGTCAAATTCTGGGCGGCAGGCACGCCAGAAAAAACCGAAGAAACCATGCCCGAGCGCAAGGGTGCTCCCTATAAGCGCACCACTTACACCATGGAAGCTGGCGGCAGCACGCTCATGCTGGGCATACTGGAGTTTCGCCAGGATGATGGATCGGCGCCAGGTTATGAAACCGCCTACCTGAACACCATGCTGGACAATATGCGCAGAAGCTTCGTTAACAAGTTTTTGCTGGATAGCGATGGTGGCTGGAAAGATATAGACCTGCCCAATTCAAACCTGAAAGGCAAGCAGGTAAAAGGCAGGCTTGAGAATCAGGATTTTGTTTTGCGCGCCTACGTGGCTCCGCATACTATCTATATGCAGCAGGCAGGTCATGCGCCGCAAGATAAAAAGGCAGCAGAAGTGGCGGACAAGTTCTTGCAATCACTGGAGATCACTCCGTAAGCAGGAGTGCAATGTCGCCTGGTAAAAACCCCGGGCAAGCAGTCAGCTATTCATCACACATCGTAACTTCAAGGGTGATTGAATAGCCCTCAAAAAAAGCATGGGATTGCCCATGCTTTTTTTTCCTGTTACAGTTTATTCCTGCGTCATTATCTGGCGCAGCGCCCGTTCAAATACTTCTGGCGGCTGGCCGCCTGAAATCAGGTGGCGCTCGTTGATGATGATCGCCGGTACCGAATTGATGCCTCGCTGGTGATAGAAACTCTCAGTCTCACGTACCTCGGCAGCATAAGCGTCGGATGCCAGGATGCGTGCAGCCTCTGCCGTATCCAGCCCTACTTCACCCGCTACCCGCAGCAATGCCTCATGCGAAGCTGGGCTTTCACCTTTACTGAAATACAGTTCAAACAGTGCTACCTTCAGGGCATGCTGACGCCCCTGCGTTTCTGCCCAATGCAGCAGGCGGTGTGCATCAAAGGTATTATAAATACGGCTGCGCGTCGCCATATTGAACTCAAAACCCAGTTCTGCGCCACGGGCCCGTATCATTTCGCGGTTCTTGGTGGTCTGCTCCTGCGTCGCACCGTATTTCTCTGCCAGATGTTCTGCGATGTCCTGCCCCTCCGGCACCATCTTGGGATTTAATTCAAAAGGCTGGAAGTGCAATTGCACTTTGGCATCATCACCCACACGATCTATGGCCTGCTCAAGCGACTTGAGTCCAATGATGCACCAGGGGCATGACACGTCCGACACGAAGTCAATTCTGATTTCTTTACTCATGATATTTCTTTCCGCTGTCAGGCTATATGCCGCAGCTATCCAGTTGATGGTGCGTCAACTAATACCTCAGGCACCGATATGCCAATCTATATATGCACTTTACCAGCCAATTCAAGTGACTGCTGCCGTATGCTGCTGCACCAGCTAACTACAAATTGATACACATTACTTTTCCTGATAAATTAATATATAAGCATTAAAAAATCAGATAAGCCCACTTTTTTTATGCACATATGGCTATATCTACAAGGGTATGGGCATGACGATTACTTACTCCAGAGCAGGAACTTACGGAACCATAAGTGCAACACTGACTCATCCCATGTAGTCTTCACTCCCCATCCTCACCCACGCATTAGCTAAGGAAAAAGAAATGACAGAAGATGAAATCCGCCGTAACGCCTTTGCAATGCCCTATTCCAATACTGCTTTCCCACCGGGTCCTTACCGCTTTACTGACAGGGAATACCTGATCATCACCTACCGCACCGACCCTGAGTTGCTGGAAAAAATAATCCCGGCACCATTGAAGCTGGCAGAACCTGTTGTCAAGTTTGAGTTCATCAACATGCCTGACTCGACAGGGTTTGGGCATTATTGCGAATCTGGCCAGGTCATCCCGGTGACCCTTGATGGCGTGCCAGGTGCCTACGTGCACAGCATGTATCTGAATGATCACCCACCGATTGCAGCTGGCCGTGAATTGTGGGGCTTCCCTAAAAAACTGGGTGACCCTGAACTCAGGGTCCATAAAGACACACTGGTTGGCACGCTGGACTATAGCGACTTCCGCATTGCCACGGGCACCATGGGTTTCAAGCATACCAAGCTTGATCATGCTGCCGTCAAGGCTGGCATGGAACTCCCAACTTTTTTATTGAAAATCATCCCGCATGTCGATGGCACACCGCGCATCTGCGAACTGGTGCAGTACCAGCTCACCGACATCATCGTGAAAGGTGCATGGGGTGGCCCTGGTGCACTTGATTTGCATCCCCACGCTCTTGCCCCCATCGCCGGCTTGCCAGTGCTTGAAGTCTTATCTGCAGTTCATATCCTTTCTGACCTGACTCTGCCCTACGGCACAGTTGCGTACGATTATCTCGCCCCAACCAAATAAAGGAATTCACATGCTACTCAATAATAAAGTTGCCCTCATCACCGGTGCTGCCAGCGGCATAGGCAAAGAAATCGCCATAGAATACGCCAAGCAAGGCGCAAAAATCGTCATCGCCGACATGGCCCTGGAAGCAGCACAAGCCACCGCCAAAGAAATCGAAGCATCCGGCGGCACCGCCATGGCAGTGGCCATGAACGTGACTGACGAAACACAGGTCGATAAAGGCGTGGCTGACGCAGTGGCTGCCTACGGCAATATCGATATCCTGATCAGCAATGCAGGCATACAAATCATCAGCCCGCTGGTTGATTTGAGTCTGGATAACTGGAAAAAAATGCTCTCCATCCATCTGGACGGTGCATTCCTGACCACCCGCGCCTGCATGCGTTCGATGATCGCCAGTGGCAAAGGCGGCAGCGTGATCTACATGGGCTCAGTTCATTCCCACGAAGCCTCGCCACTGAAAGCGCCTTACGTCACCGCCAAGCATGGCCTGATTGGCCTGGCAAAAACCGTAGCCAAGGAAGGCGCCAAAAACAATATCCGCGCCAACGTCATCTGTCCAGGCTTTGTCCGTACCCCACTGGTCGATAAACAAATCCCGGAGCAGGCAAAAGAACTTGGCATCACAGAAGAAGAAGTCATCAAGAATGTGATGCTGAAGGAAACAGTCGATGGCGAATTCACGACCGTACAAGACGTCGCCCAAACCGCGCTATTCCTCGCGGCCTTTGGTACCAATGCATTGACTGGCCAATCCATCACGGTTAGTCATGGGTGGCATATGCAGTAAGGTTCGCTATGAAATAAAACACTCGTACTTTGCTATAAAAGACCCGCAACGCTAGGTTGCGGGTCTATGAACACTCTATTTTTTATTGAGAAATTTATGGTGAAATTTAGAGGTTGAATTCACTAAACAACTATCAAGCCCAATTTTAGTGTTTCAAGCGGAATCGAAAATTGATGCCGTCCCAGAATTTCCGTATGCATTATTTTTACTGTTCTACCGAAGTCAAAATTGACGGATATAAATTGAGAATTGGGTGGGCATTTCACTGGTGAGAGATCAATGGCAATAAAGACATTATTTGATGATTGTGTAATTTCAAAATCACCAAATGCGACTTCCTCAACTATCACTTCTCTTTGAGTATTTTTAATGTGCGGCGCATCATAGGTGACGACCGACGGTATTTGAAGGTCTTGTATTATTTTTTTTGCAGTTGCTCTAAATCTTACTTCTTCAACTGACATTCCGGCTATCGCAAGCTTCTGTACTTTCAAACTGCCATTGAAACGACATTTCTTATCAGTCGGAATTTTTGAAATTATTGCATTAGATGCCATTTCAAATACGTCGCGTAAAGAATTTGTGTGTTCAAGGCTTTTTAATATGTCGTCAAGAGATGCATTATGTCCCGCTGCATTTGTCACAACAAAATCAATCTCTACCTCTGCATACTCTAAGAATGTTAGAAATACGCGAGTATTCTGGCCCCACTGCTGAATTTCTCGCTCACTAAGACTATGCAAGTCCCGAAGTATTATGCCGAACTGATTTGCTTTTTGTTTTGCCCCGATCGTAAAACCAGAATTAGAAACTGCGATAACCACATCTGCCCGCAAACTTAATCGCCGCCCTATTAGTTCTTCAATCCATTTTACGTCCTGAACTTTTTTATGAATTCTGCATTCAATTAAAGTCAAACTATCAATTCGCTTTACAGTGACATCAATTTGTCTTGTTTGATCTGGATTATCAGGATCAGGAAGTTTATCGTTCCAAGTCACTGTAGATCCACTACCCGCGAGAAGCGTATGAATTCGACATATTTTTTTTTCGAATTTATCAGAGTAGTTCGTCATCTCTTAATTCTGCCCCACGATCGCCGAATCAAACGATGACCATCAAGTTTTTGATTCTTGGGCGAATTTGTAGTCATCTAATCCAAGCCTAGATACTCAACTTATAGTTACCGTAATAAATTTGTATATTGAAAATTAACCGTCTTTATATTTGCACTCAATCAAGAAACCCTGAATAAGCGTAGCGAGCGGCCTTAGTTTGAGTTAAGAAGCGCAATCGTACTTTAGTACGATGAGCATCGCAGGCTCAAAATAAGGTCGCGCAGTAGCTTAATCAGGGTTTCGACTAGCGCTGGCGCTCTTTCTCCCACAACACATCCGATCCCCCCGCATACCGGTTCAACACCCGCGACAACACAAACAGCAAATCCGACAAGCGGTTCATATACTGTCTTGGTGCCTCATTGATAGCCTCGGCATTGCCTACGCTGACGATGGCGCGTTCTGCGCGGCGGCAGACTGTGCGGCAGACGTTGGCGATGGCGGCGGCGCGGGAGCCTCCTGGCAGGATGAAGTCCTTTAGTGGCGGCAGGTCGGCATTGTATTTTTCCAGCAGGGCGTCTAGCCTTTCCACCTGGGCATCGGTGATCATGGTGTAGCCGGGGATGCAGAGTTCGCCGCCCATGTCGAACAGGTCGTGCTGGATGGAAAACAATTCCTGCTTCATCTGCTCTGGCATGTCTTCACACAGCAGGACGCTGATCTGAGAATTGAGTTCATCCACGTCGCCCATGGCGTGCACGCGCAGGGCGTCTTTGGCGATGCGGCTACCGTCACCAAGGCCGGTGGTACCTTTGTCGCCGGTACGCGTTGCGATTTTTGAGAGTCGATTACCCATGGCAATTAAAATAAGAAAAGAAGTTTGAAAGGATACGGCAAAATCTGCTTGAACACAGCATATCTGGTATTGCCGCATGATTGCCCGCCATGATTGCCCTGCTTGTGCCTTATCACTATAATCGCGCCATGACACTTACACAATTATTCGCCGCGATTCGCGCCTCTTATATTGCCGTGCTTGCGGCTGCTGTTGATAAAGACAGTGTCCATGTCGAACCTGCCTACCGCAATGCTGATGGCTTGCTGAGCCTGGAGGGTAATCCCGCCCTGCCTTGTCGGGCAGACTGGATACCTGTTGAAGGTGAATTTGCCGGGCAGTCGCACACTGTGGATGCAAAAACCCAGCTGGAATTTGAACCCCTGAGTTTTCAGCTGTCTGCTACTAAGGTAAGTATTGTCCCCTTCACCTGGGACTGGCTGCCCTTGCAGATCAGCAGCCTGACGCATGTGCTTGCCGAGGCTACACTGGTGCAGTGGTTCACGACATGGTTTGATGGTGAGGATAAAAATGCCAGAAATGCCGAGGGTCTGTATGGGGTCGTGCATTTCATGTCTGCCATCACGCAGGAAGATCAAGCCCTGCAAGTCAGCATAGATCTGGGTTCTGTTTCTGAGGCAGCACTGGAAGATTTGCTCTTCAAACTGGCAGATGGCAAAGCACAGTCCATACAACTGGGCTGAAGCAGCACTGCATAGCCTTACTTGCCTGGCTGGCAATATTTGCACCCTGATTGCTCCAGATAAATAAAATAAGGCAGGAAGTTGGAAAGGATACGGCAAAATCTGGTCGGACACAGCATAATAGAGGCCACCACCACCTGTACGGACCGCATTATGAACCATCCTGCCATTTTGGCGAGTGTCAGAAAGCCCCTGCCCGCTGGCCTGCTGCATGCCTTGCAAGCCCTGCTCGAAGACCGTTGCAGCATCGCCCTGGCGGTGCGCGAGCATCATGGTCGCGATGAATCCTCCTATGACCCCATGCCACCAGAGGCGGTGGTATTTGCCCAGAGCACGGCAGAGGTTGCTGAGGTCGTCAAGCTGTGTCGTACGCATGATGTGCCAGTAATTCCTTACGGTGCCGGTTCATCGCTGGAAGGCCATATCCTGGCCTTGCATGGTGGCGTGACCATAGACTTGTCACAAATGAACAAGATGGTGGCAGTGCATGCCGAGGATTTGACCGCCACCGTACAGGCTGGTGTCACCCGCAAACAGTTGAATACCGAGATCCGTGATACTGGCCTGTTCTTCCCGATAGACCCTGGTGCGGATGCCAGCTTGGGTGGGATGGCGGCCACGCGGGCGTCTGGCACGAATGCAGTGCGCTATGGCACCATGCGTGAAAACGTCATGGCGCTGACGGTGGTCACGGCAGATGGCCGCATCATACGTACGGGTTCGCGTGCCAAGAAGTCATCTGCGGGTTACGATTTGACGCGGGTGTTTGTCGGCAGCGAAGGCACGCTGGGCATTATCACGGAAGTCACCGTCAAGCTATACCCTTTGCCGGAAGCCATCTCTGCTGCGGTGTGCAGCTTCCCGGATAATGCCGATGCAGTGAATGCCGTGATACAAACCATACAGATGGGTGTGCCAATTGCGCGGGTAGAATTTTTGGATGCGAATGGCGTGCGTGCCATCAATGCGCATGACAAATTGAACTTGCCAGTCAAGCCTTTACTGCTGTTTGAATTTCATGGCACTGAGCATGGCGTGAAAGAACAGGCTGAGCTGGTGCAAGAGATTGCTGCCGCCAATGGTGCCGGTGATTTTGAATGGGCGACCAGGCCAGAAGACCGTAGCCGCCTGTGGGCTGCGCGGCATAATGCGTATTTTGCGCTGCTGCAATTGCGGCCAGGTTCACGTTCTATTTCTACCGATTGTTGCGTACCGATTTCACGCCTGGCTGAATGCATCAGCGAGACCCAGATTGATTGTGAAAACCATGGCATTACCTATTCCATCATCGGCCATGTCGGTGATGGCAACTTCCATGTATTGATGTTGGTAGACCCGGATAGACCTGAAGAAATTGAAATGGCAGAATCCATCAACCAGCGCATGGTGACGCGGGCGATTGCCATGGATGGCACCTGCACGGGTGAGCATGGTGTAGGCATACACAAGATGGGATTTTTGATTGAAGAACATGGGGCAGATGCAATACACATGATGCGTTTGCTCAAGCATGCATTTGATCCCAGGAATATTTTAAATCCCGGCAAGATTATTGCGTGGGATGAGGCCGATTGAAAGAGAGAAAACCACTCACCACAGAGGCACAGAGACGCAGAGCAGGCGCTGAGAAAATCGAATAGCAGGTTTTTTGTTTGCATTACATTTTTTTTGTTGAAAACTTGTATGTCTGCAACTGATTGTGATGAGAGGATATCTGAATACAATAGATAAAATAAATCAGGAAAAGTATGGCAACACGATTACCACCGGTACATGCATTATCTGCTTTTGAGGCTGCGGCGCGGCATAGTTCTTTTGCTGTGGCGGCAGAGGAACTTTGTATTACGCCTTCTGCATTGTCGCACCGCATACGCTTATTGGAAGAGCATTTGTGTGAGCGCGTTTTTGTGCGCGAGGGGCGCAGTGTCACGTTGACTGAGTTTGGGCGACGCTATCTGGATGTGGTGCGTGTGGCATTGCGTACTTTGTCTGATTTCCCACTGCCTAACAAGGTTACGCAAAGCCAGTTGCGCGTCAAGGTAACGGTGCCACCGACTTTTGCGCGCTATATGTTCATGCCACGTCTGGCTAGCTTCACTGAGGCACACCCGGATATAGAAATTGAAGTTTATCTGTTTGTGCCGCTGTATGATTTGAGTTTGTCAGAAAGCGATGTAGAGATACGTTTTGGTGCGGGTGAATACCCTAACCTGGTGACCAAGAAATTATTCATGGAGCCAAGCTTTGTCGTCGGTAGCCCGGATTATTTAAAGACTCTGCCATCCATACAAACACCAGCAGATTTGCGCAATGCCAAGCTCTTGCGCTCAGCGCTTGAACCGTGGCAGCCATGGTTTGAAGTGGCGGGACTGGATTGGCCAGAACCAACTACCGGTTTGCGCATCGACGATCTGGGCTTATTGCTGGAAGCGGTCAAACACGGCCATGGCATAGGCCTGACACGCCAGCATTTTGCCCAGGACATGATCAACAAGGGTGAAGTCGTGCGCGTGTTTGACACGCAATTGGCAACGCCACCGCATGCCTATTACCTGGTGCATGAGGCGCAGGCGAATATACGGCCTGAGGTAGCACTTTTCATAGACTGGATGCAGGCGACTTATCAGCAGGCTTAGTGACAGGCTTAGTGACAGGCTTAGTGACAGGCTTAGTGACAGGCTTAGTGACAGGTTTTGTAGGGCGCGCCGTGCGCACCGCTTGAGGTACGGACATGCCTGTACAAACCTATATTTGTTGTAAACGAGGGTGCGCACGGCGCACCCTACAACTTGCTCAGGCGAATAAATCACCGCGACATGGGCAGAAAAATAATTGTAGGGCGCATTATAATGCGCCGTATGTGTGCGCCACGCACGGCAATCATCTTTTCCCCGCGATTTGAAATGGCATGCGGCGCATTGCAATGCGCCCTACGTTACGGCTACGTTTTAAAATAGCCTATGTGCGTCCCAAAGCTGTCTTGCGCTACACCACCCTGCTGCTTTCCTGCCCCGGTTGCGCTATCTGCTTTTGCAAAGCCAGCCATTTATCCAGCGGCATGGGGCGGGCGAACAGGAAGCCTTGCATGGATGCGCAGCCGTTGGCGATCAAAAATTCTGCCTGCTCTTTGGTCTCGACCCCTTCTGCCACGACACGCAAACCCAGGTGGGAAGCCATGGACAATATCGATTGCACGATGGCCGTGCCATTCGCATCACCTGGCGTATCCTGTACAAAACTCTTGTCTATCTTGAGCTCATACAAAGGCAGCCGCTTCAGGTAAGCCAGGCTGGAATAGCCTGTTCCAAAATCATCGATGGAAAAACGTATGCCCAAGGTCGTCAATTCCAGCATGCGCGCGATTGTGTCTTGCAAGTTGTCGATCAGCAGGCCTTCTGTGACTTCAAAGATCAGGCGTGTCGGTGGTGCGCCTGTATAGCGCAATACGCGCCTGACTTTTTCAACAAAATCAGGCTGGCGGAATTGTTTGGGGCTGACATTGACAGACAAGGGCATGTCCCAACCCGCAGCCTGCAATTGCAGCAAGGCCATGCAACCCTGCTCCATGACCCAGTCACCCAGACGCAAAATGATACCGGATTCTTCTGCCACAGGAATGAAGAGTGCGGGAGAAACAAAGCCGCGCTCAGGATGTATCCAGCGCATCAGCATTTCACCACCCACTGGCCTGCCCAGTCTGTCAACCTGCGCCTGTATGTACATGTGCAACTGCCCACCTGAGATGGCTTCGCCCAATTCTCTTTCCATGGTCAATCTTAGTTCAACCTCGGTTTGCATGCCAGTTTCATAAAAAGCGATTTGATTGCGGCCACTACTTTTAGCGCGGTACATGGCAGTATCCGCCTCGCGCAGCAAGTCGTGTGAATTCTGGTTTTCACGCGGGAGGAGGGTCACGCCTATGCTGCAGGTAGTACTGTATTGCAGGCCATTAATATCAAAAAATTGCGATATCGATTGGCGGATTTTTTCTGCCACGGCCTGAGCTGCATGGGCACCTGCAGCCACGTTATTGGAGATATGGCAAAGCATGACCACAAACTCATCGCCACCAATATGTGCAACCGTATCTACCTCGCGCAGGCTGCTGGAGAGCCTTT
This sequence comes from Undibacterium sp. Ji42W, assembly GCF_049340405.1. Classification (NCBI taxonomy): domain Bacteria; kingdom Pseudomonadati; phylum Pseudomonadota; class Betaproteobacteria; order Burkholderiales; family Oxalobacteraceae; genus Undibacterium; species Undibacterium sp. Ji42W. The sequence goes on along the minus strand of NZ_JBMPOV010000003.1, from coordinate 60,351 downwards.
GGGCGACCAGGTTCAATAAGGTATCACCCACCGCATGGCCGCGTGCATCATTGATGTATTTGAAATGGTCAAGATCGATGAAAAGGATGGCACTGACCATATTGCTGCGCCGTGCTGTTGCGAGCAATATGCTCATGCGGTCCAGCAGCAGGCGACGGTTGGGCAAACCTGTCAGCACATCAAAATAGGCTAGCCTGTGTATATGTTCCTGGGCTTTTTTACGGTCGCTGATGTCGCGCCCGGTAGCAACCCAATGACTGAACAGCCCATGTTCGTCGGCCAGCGGTACAACGTCCGCCTCCATCCAGAATTCACTGCCATCGTGGGTATAGCATATCAGCTCTATATGGACAGACTCGTAGGACAGCAGCGCCTGGTTGAGTTTATCGAGTTCATCTGTCTGGGTGCGTGGCCCTTGTAAAAAAACCGGGGACTTATCGATGACATCCTCGCTTTTAAAGCCGGTCTGGCGCACGAAGGCGTCATTGACGAAGACGATCTTGAGGCGGCGTTTTCCTCCGCCATCGATATCAACCTTGATGATCATGACGATGTCATTCAGACGCGCCACGGCAGCGACAATCAGACGCAGTTCTTCATTCGCCAAGGCAAGTGAGGATTGCCCATGTTGTAGTGAGGCAGCGATGACGCGCTGGTGTTCAAGCGAGCTATCCAGCCTTTGCAATAACACGCTGCAAGAGATGGACATGACAGCCGCAATGAAGGTGAAATTGATGGTTATCACCACCAGTTGCATGAAAGGGTGGGAATCGAAACCATACACATGCAAATTGGAATCCGAGATATAGCCCACCACCAGCAAACTCAGAGAAGCCAGTACCAGTGCCTGCATGGCGAGCCGCATGTTCAGCAGCAAGGCAGTCAGCACGGGGAAAGCCAGCAGATAAATCAGGCCAGTCAGGCCGACCTTGATAAGAAACCAGATACCCAGCAAATACAGGAAAAGCAGAAAATTCCAGGCGCGCTGCTGATAGTTCAAAAAAGGCAGACGCCAGATCGTGGCGACCCAGCCCAGCGCAAAAATATCAACTACCACGACTGACCACAGGTTTTCGCTGATGGCCAGCACGATGCTGGGTATGGCCGTTGCGCCACCCAGCGCGAGTACAAAAAACAGGATGGCAGACAAGACCTGCTCACGCCACTGGTGGGTTTCACCCGGTGCCGAAGAGTTAGCCATGAAATTACTGCGGATGAATTGAAAAACAGTCACAAATCCTGTCCTTCTGCAATCACATCATGAAACAGGCCAGACTTGGTTTAGCGGCCGGAACGGTAATACTATACCAACATTTATCTATTCAGACAGAAAATACGCCCACGCTAGCAAAAAGCGACAAAATGGCATTTACATTGGGCAATAGTGTAGTTGCACGGCCTCGGCGCAAAGGCAGTGTGTTTTGACATGCCTTTGCGCCAGGCGGCAAGCTCAAAAGCTCACTTAATCAACGTTTTTACCAGCTGAGGCACACCACAAGGCAAACCATTGCTCACGGCTGAGCATGATGGTTGTGGCACTGACAGCTTCTCCGATGGCGGCAATCCGGCCTGAACCGGTTAACACCAATGGCTTGGATGGATGTTGCAAAATCCAGGCAAGGGCGATGGCGCTGGGGCTGACATCAAGTTCTGCCGCAATACTGGCAAGCACCGTGCTAATGCGCTGGCCACGTTCATCCTGTTCATGCAGGGGACGGAACAGGCTGCCACCGCCAAGGGCCGACCAGATCATCGGTGCGATGCGCAGGCGCTGGCATGAATCCAGCGTGCCATCATGCAGGGGCTGCATATGCAAGAGCGATAATTCCACCTGATTGGTCACCAGCGGGAAACGTGATGCCAGCAATTCAAACTGGCTGTTGGTAAAGTTGGAAACGCCAAAATACCTGACCTTGCCGCTGTCTTGCAATTGCTGGAAAGCACCGGCGATTTCGTCGGCATTCATCAATGGATCTGGTCTGTGTATCAGCAATAAATCAAGCTGCTCTATCTGCATCGCACGCAATGACTGTTCTGCCGATGCAATGAGGTGTGCGGCACTGGTATCGTAATGCTGCATGCCGTGGGCAGGACGATTATCAGACAGCAGCTTGATGCCACATTTGCTGACGAACTGGAACTTGTCGCGCAAATGCGGTGCCAGCGCAATCGCTTCACCGAGCAATTGCTCGCTTTCGTAATTGCCATAGATATCTGCCTGGTCTATGGTGTTGATGCCGAGCGCCAGAGCTTGCTCAAGAAAGCTTACTCTTTGCTGCGGCGTCATTTGCCAACTGGCGAGCCGCCACAGGCCAAGTACGATCCGGGAAAACTCTGGGCCATTTGGAGCGATAGGGGCCACAGCAGCTTTAGGGGTGATTTGCAAATTGGTCGTCATTGTTGTTTTAACTGTTGAAAGGTAGAGATCAAATCATCGCGTGTAGTGTAGCCAGAAGCGATCATGTGCAGAGCCTCATTATGCACCAGCAACAACGCGGGAAAGCCACGTATGCCCCAGCTTTTTGCCTGCTCAAAATGCTCGCGCGTATCTGACATTGCCATCGGTGAAACCAGCGTCTCGGCAAAGCTGGCGACATCAAAACTACCTTCACCTTCAACCCTGTTCATGGCAGCGACTGAGAGTGCAGACAAGACTGCCGGATCGCGCACATCACGCCCTTGTGCATAAAAGCCATGCTGTACCGCATGGAAGACAGCCAGTGCAGATCGCCCTGTATTATCGTCAGTCAGCGTGCGCGCCGTCACCACGGCACGGCAGGCGGGCTCTGTGTCATACACAAAACCGGCTTGCGACATGGCAGTGTCGCTAAAAGGCAGGCCGCTACGTTCGGCTACTTGCTGCCAGTGACCCATGATAGTGTTGCGTGTTGCCTCATCCAGCACTTGCTTGTTATAAGCGCGCAAGCCACCCATGATCAAATCAATCTTGGCAGCAGGTATAGTGTCAAGAAAAGCCAGCAATTCTGGCCCGAAGCCATAACACCAGGAACACATAGGGTCAGCGACATAAATCAGTTGCGTCATAAGGCAATCTCAAAGTATCAATATTGATTTCCCATTGTATAGAAACTTGGGATTGGCTGTTGCTTGCGAATTGGTAGCGTCCGCCGTGCGCACGGCGCACCCTACAAAACTACGCTGGGTATAGAGCCCCTAAAATTCGCCCGCCTGCAGCACCCGTCACATCGGCCAGGTTACCCGGCAAACGCAGGCAAAAGCGTTGTGCCAACCAGGCAAAGGCCAGAGCTTCTACCTGTTCAGGCGCGACACCGAGCACAGCGGTGCTGCTGACGACCGCTGCGCATGATTGCGCTGCCAGCAAAGCCTGTAAGCGCTGCAGGAGTTGATGATTGAAGGCACCGCCACCACAGACATAGACATGGGTAGCATCGGCGGCATGGCGGGCAATATCATTGACCAGGGTCAGTGCGGTAAATTCACATAGAGTTGCCTGCACATCGACAGGTGATGCAGCCTCGAAACCTTGCAGTTTGCCTTGCAACCATGCCGGATGGAATAAATCGCGCCCCGTGCTTTTTGGTGGCAGCATTTTCAGGTAAGCCTCATCCATCATGCTGCTCAATAAGGCAGGTATGACAGCGCCGTGCGCTGCCCAGTCACCATTGGCATCATAGCTTTTACCCTGATGTTGCAGCACCCAGGCATCCATCAGCACATTACCGGGGCCGGTATCAAAACCGCGCGTACTGCCATCTGCCGCCAGCACGCTGATATTGCTGATGCCGCCAATATTGGCGACTACGCTGGAAGCACCTGCGCGGCCAAATACGGCACGGTGAAAGGCGGGCACCAGTGGCGCGCCCTGGCCGCCGGCAGCGATGTCACGGGTGCGAAAATCGGCAATCACATCTACGCCTGTCAGTTCTGCCAGCAAGGCGGGGTTATTGGTCTGACGTGTATAACCCAGCTCTGGCCTGTGCCGAATGGTTTGCCCGTGTACACCGATGGCATGCACGGTTTGCCCGCCTGCTGCTGTCTGCAGTTTTTTGACGCAGGCGGCATAAGTTCTGGCGAGGTCATTTGCCAGCAGTGCTTCATGATGAAGCTCATTTTCACTGGTTTGTTGCAGACGCATGGCTTGCTGGCGCAGGCCTGCATCAAACGGGATATAGGCAGTTGCGATGATCTGCATGCCTGCGTCAGCTTTATCAACTGGCTCTGACAGGCGTACCATGACGCCATCGACACCATCCAGACTGGTACCTGACATCAGGCCTACGTAGGTTTTTGCTGAATTGTTTTGATTTTGCGGCATGCTGATTCCACCTGTATTTTAATCAGCATGAGTATAAAAGAGTCAGCCGGGTATTACAGCGTCTTGCAAAAAATTCTGTTGGCGACTTCTTCATTTTCCATGCGGAAGATGCTTGCACCTATGTCGGCATACCCCGTGCGTGGATAGAAGCGCAGGGCCTTGTCATTGCCGACCCAGGCTGTCAGCCAGAGTTGCTGCACGCCTTGCGCACGTAAATGTTCTTCAGCCTCAGCCAGCAACTGGCGGCCTATGCCACGGCCAAAAAATGCCGGATGTACATAGAGATGATCAAGCTCGGCCTGGTATTCGCCCTTTACCTGGGCATGACGTTTGCCATTCAGTGTCTGGCAGTAACCAACCAGGCGACCATCAACGTCTGCCAGCAGGATGTGTGTATCAACTTGAGCGAGATAGGCGGCCGTGCGCGTCGTTGTCAGTTCAGACAAGACATAGCTGGCAACAGATCGGGTGACGCCTTGCTTGACATAGGTGTCGAGCCAGACTTGGAGTATCAAAACCGTCAAGGCAGAGACATCTGCTGTCTCTGCCTTGCGTATGATGACATTCGCTGTGGACAAATTGCCCAATACCTAACTCATTAGTGCTTATGAACGCTTGGCCAGGCGCATGACTTCTGCCATACGTTCTGGGTGCAGGAGATTGAATCTATGATTCATATCACCGGCAAAGCCTTTGAAGCGTGCCATTTCAGCAGTTGCCAGTGGTGCAGCTTCTGTCATGTTGATGCTCATGGGGTCACGGGCTTCATTATTGACGCGGAACTCATAATGCAGATGCGGGCCGGTAGACCAGCCTGTCGTGCCTACATAACCAATGATATCGCCCTGGCTGACCTTGCTGCCTTTATGTATTCCAGGCGCAAAGCGGCTCATGTGGGCATAAGCCGTACTGTAGTTATTCCAGTGTTTGAGTACCACCAGATTGCCATAACCATTGCTGGAGGCAGCTGAATCAACCACGCCATCAGCAGAGGCGCGGATAGGTGTGCCAGTAGCTGCAGCAAAGTCAACACCCTTATGCGCTTTCCATTGACCGGAAATAGGGTGCACGCGCATGGAGAAGCCAGAAGACACACGGGTAAATTCTATCGGTGACTTGAGGAAGGCTTTTTTCAGGGATTTGCCGTCAAAGGTGTAATAGCCACCCTTGCCACCGGTTTCTTCAAACCAGGCAGCCTGATACAGCTTGCCAGAATTGCTGAATTCACCAGCCAGCACACGGCCAGTGCGGACGCGCTCACCGTTTTGCCAGAAGCTTTCATAGACGATATTGAAATAATCGCCCTTTTGCAGGCGCTGATAATCAACATTGGTCTCGAACATGGACTTGACCTGCTCAGTGACGTTATAGGGGATCATGGCATCATCGGCAGCCGGATAAAAGGCAGTGCGGATATAGGCTGTTGCCATTTCCACACGCCTTTCCAGCTTGGCACTGCTATCGGAAGATGTCAGTTTGCCATTGCCATCACGGCTGATGATGATGTTTCTGACTGGTTTGTCCGGGCCATCGGAGACCGTTGTTTGCAACCACAAGAGCTCACCTTCTTCATCCGTTTTTACTGCCACGGTTTTGTCAGCCCTGAATTGCAGGATACCGCGTGCAATACTGTCTGACTTGATGAACTGTGCCGCTTCGTCGTCATCCACACCTATGCGCTGCAAGAAAGTGGCTAACTGCTCACTGCTCTTGAAGGTGGCTTCACGGATGAATTGCTGGTCAACCGCTTCCAGTGCGGCGACCTGGTCATCCAGTGAAGGCAGGCTGAGCTCTTCTTTGATACGCTTGACCGGCAGGTCAGACGCGTCTGGTGCCAAAGGAGCAACACCAACTGCGCCAAATGCGCAAACTGCAAAGAAAAGTGCGGAGACGGAAACGATGCGCGAGGCGCGTGTGGTGCCAAACAACAGCCTGCCACCAGAGACTAATCGAAGTAATTTATCTGTTGGACGCATGCAATAAGTTAAAATTGACTGTTTTTATCGAAAATTCGAGATCGTTGCAGTGAGATGGACTTGCACATAAAATGTGCAAAGTATCAATACAGCAACACTAAAGTTCGGGATTATAAAACCAGGCAACGCGCAAGTAAATTGCTGACATCCGGTTTAAGCGATAATCCCTGCAAATTAACCAACACCCAGAATTTGGCAAACGCTGATTATGGATTCAGATTTGGAATTCGACCAGCGGTGTTACAAAAAAATTGATCTAAATTAATGATGACTTCTGAACATAATTCCAGCTCCCCTGAAAACACTGGCAATGCCAGCAAAATCCTGCCCTTGTCCGATGCGGTGCAACACGCCCTGGCGGTAGCCAAACGCGGCGTTGATGAACTGCTCATTGAATCTGAATTTGCCCAAAAACTGGCCCGTAGCGAACAGACCGGTAAACCCCTGCGCATCAAGCTGGGCCTGGACCCGACTGCACCAGATTTGCACCTGGGCCACACGGTTGTGCTCAACAAGATGCGCCAGCTGCAAGATCTGGGCCATACCGTGATCTTTTTGATTGGCGATTTCACCTCCATGATCGGCGACCCGTCTGGCCGCAACGCCACGCGGCCGCCATTGACCCGTGAGCAAATCGAAGACAATGCCCAGACGTATTTCAAGCAGGCTGCTTTGGTACTGGACGCCAGCAAAACCGAGATACGCTACAATTCTGAATGGTCAGACCCGCTAGGCGCACGCGGCATGATACAACTGTCATCCAAATACACGGTCGCCCGCATGATGGAGCGCGATGACTTCACCAAGCGCTTCAAGGCGGGCACGCCGATTTCCGTGCATGAATTTTTATACCCGCTGATGCAGGGCTATGACTCAGTCGCCCTGAAATCTGATCTGGAACTTGGTGGCACTGACCAGAAATTCAACCTGCTGGTGGGCCGTGAACTGCAAAAAGATTATGGACAAGAGCCGCAATGCATCCTGACCATGCCTTTGCTTGAAGGCCTGGACGGTGTCGAGAAAATGTCGAAGTCCAAGAACAACTACATCGCCATCACTGAACCGGCAAATACCATGTTCGCCAAGATCATGAGTATTTCTGACACGATGATGTGGCGTTATTACGAGCTGCTATCTTTCTGCTCGCTGGAACAGATCGCAGCTTACAAAAAAGCCGTGGCAGAAGGCCAGAACCCGCGTGATATCAAAGTGGCGATTGCACAGGAAATCGTGACGCGCTTCCATAACAGGCAGGCAGCAGAAGATGCGCTGGCTGATTTTGTCAATCGTTCCAAGGGTGGGATACCGGATGATGTGGCAGAAGTGACTATGAGCGGCGCACCTTTGAGCATAGGTCAATTGCTGAAACAGACAAATCTGTGTGCATCGACAGGTGAAGGCATGCGCATGGTTGAACAAGGTGGCGTGCGTATAGATTCCGTCGTTATCAGTGACAAGGGTTTGAAAGTTGAAGCAGGTACATTTGTGGTGCAAGTTGGTCGCCGCAAGTTTGCGAAAGTGACGTTGACGGCTTGATGTCGTAGGTTGCGCCGGCTTCGTAGGTTGGGTACGCTTCATCAGCCCAACACTCGGCACTTGAATAACGTACAAGTCATTTAAGGCCTAGTGTTGGGCTGGTAAACTGTAGCCCAAACTACGAGGTCCAGCCCAACCTACAAAATTTCGCCCCTCCTCTCTTCACCCCAATTCCAAGCACCAATTCCAAAGTCCCATGATCGCCTTACTACAAAGAGTCACCGAAGCCAAAGTCGTCGTCGATGGTAGCACCGTCGGAGCCATCAGCAACGGCCTGATGGTCCTGGTCTGCGCCGAACGCGAAGATACTGAAAAACAAGCCGATGATTTATTGAAAAAATTACTCACTTACCGTGTATTTTCTGACGACGCTGGCAAGATGAACCGCAGCGTTACAGACGTACAAGGCGGCTTGCTATTGGTACCGCAATTTACGCTTGCGGCTGATACCAATTCCGGCACGCGCCCCTCTTTCACACCAGCGGCTCCACCAGAACTGGGCAGGCAATTATTCGATTACTTCGTCACCCAGGCACGCAGCAAACATGCACAGGTAGAAACCGGCAGTTTTGGTGCCGACATGAAGGTCTCACTGACAAATGATGGCCCAGTGACCTTCTGGCTAAAAACAAAATAAGAACAAAATAAACAAATGAAACCCACTGAAATTTTATTGATACGCCACGGTGAAACCGCCTGGAATGCAGAACGCCGTTTGCAAGGCCATCTCGACATTCCCCTGAATGCAGAAGGCACTCGCCAGGCCAAGGCATTGGCCTGGGCTTTGCAAAATGAAAAACTGCATGCGATAGTCTCCAGCGACTTGCAGCGCGCGGTACAAACCGCTGGTGAAATCGCCCGCCTTCAAGGAATCAGTACCCGCATAGACAAGGGTTTGCGCGAGCGCTGCTTTGGTGGTTTTGAAGGCAAGCTGTACAGCGAACTACCCAGCTTGTACCGCAAGGAATATAACGCCTGGCAAGCGCATGAACCAGATGCGCAATTCCCGCCAGGCGAAAACGAAGGTGAAACCATACGCCAGTTCCACAAGCGTGTGATGGAACATGTGTTTTACTATGCCAAGCAATTTGAAGGCAAGAAAATCGCCATCGTCGCCCACGGCGGCGTGCTCGAATGCGCCTACCGTTCAGCCAAGGATTTACCTTTGCATGCACCACGCGAAGTCACCATCTACAACGCCAGCATCAATCGCTTTGAAGTCACAGGCAAGGATATCAAACTGGTGCAATGGGGTGATATTGCGCATCTGGATGCCGACGGGCTGGACGAGATTAATCAGAGCAAGGTCGAGAAGCATTGATATCTTTGCGATGGCTATAACGGGCATTATCTGTCAGGTAAAGAACGCCACTGTGCTCCAGCCTGCGCTGCAGCGACCTTAATTTATTTTAATAGTTATTAATGCATTGTAATTAGTTTAAAGTTACGCATGGACAAGAGCCTGCCTACCTTAGCCCCTTCAAATCGTCATTCCTGCGCAGCAGGAATCCCGCGGCTTTCGTGGTACACAGTAAAAGCGATTGGCTAATAAAATATCATCAACAGGTATCAATAGCGTTCACGATGCTGGTACTTATTTTTTACTTCCTTAATTTTTCCAGCTTTCCTTTAGCTTTGGAACTGACATCCAGTTTCACGGCTTGCTGATAGGCTTCTTTCGCCTTGGTCTGATCACCTGCTGCTGTGTAATAATCGCCCATACCTTCATGGGACAAGGCATTACGCGGATAATTTTCCATATTCATGTTGAGAAAATCATGGGCATTCTTCAATTTTTTTTCATGTAAAAAATACTGTCCCAAGCCGTTCATCGTTTCCAGATCAGGTAAAAGCTGATAACCCATACGCGCGCTAATTTTTTCAAACTGCTGTTTCATTTCACCTGCACCATCTATCTTCGCCTCATACAAGCGTACGAAATCGGCCAGCTTGTAAAAGTCAAACAAAAAATTCAAGCCGTCATACTCGGCCAAAATCGGAATAGAACCATGACCTTCGTCCGGGTAGTATTTCCACTTCCAGTGGAGGCCGCTTTGTGGATGTGCATCCAGTGTATCGACTAGTTTGAGTATGGAACGGATATGCCTGCTTTCCTGATCGCTGCCAGATCTGACCTGATCCATAGACACGCCTTTGGCAAGCGTATTGGCAACCGCCAGATATAGCGATTTGTTAGCGAAGCGGCCATCGCTTAGCGCGACTTCCATTTGTTTGACCAGCAAGGCATTATCCCACCACATACTGGGATCTATCGCCAGATAGGCGTCGAACAATGCACTGTGATTGATCAGATTATGTAACACGGTCAAGCCACCCAAAGAATGACCAACCAATATCCGATAGGGAGCAGCCGGATATTTTGCGTTAATGTAGGGAATCAGCTCTTTTTCCAGATAAGTAGAAAAAGCTTCGCCACCACCAGAGTTTTCATTGATCTTTTCTGGCTGGGTATACGAACCTGCCTTCGTCGGTGTCAGTTCACGCTGACGGTTATTGTGGATAACCGCAACCAAGATCATTTCGGGACAAGAGTGGCCAATACCCCGGCATTTCTTTTCCATCAAACCCATCATCGAAAGAAAATGATCACTGCCGTCCAGCAAATAGACAACCGGATAGATAGGCTTCTCCGGTCCCATAGCAGCATTCGGTTTAGGAACATATACCCAGATCTTTTTATCTTCATTCAAGGCATTTGAATGTATGGTCTCTATCGTGCCCACGATAATGTCTTCGTTTTTCTCTCCTGCATGGGCAAATCCAACCAAACTCAGCAGAAAAACAAATAGTCGAATGTTGATCATGGGATAGACAATTCAAGGTAATAGCAATGAAGGATAGTTCGCATATTTTGTATCTGCATCACGGCAAGATTGCCTAACGAACAATATCAAGTCAAGCGACTTTCCATTTTTCCTCAAGAATTAACGCATAAAATACTACGCAACCATTGGGTTGCATTTATTTAAAATCCACTCCATAATAAATATGCAGCCATTTGGTTGCGCATATTGTAAAATGGAGATACCCATGAAAAACTATCAGCAAAGCCTGAGCATCAAAGCCAGCCCTGCCGCGGTCTATACAGCCCTCACTACGATAGATGGCATGCGCGCCTGGTGGACTCAGGATTGTGAAGGTGGTACATCCATTGGTGATACGCTGAAATTTCGCTTCAGTGCGTGCTACAAGGATATGCGCATAGAGAAATTACAGCCAGACAATGAAGTAAGCTGGCTATGCACCCGCGCGTATATCGTGGCTGAATCAGTCAGCCGTACTGACGAATGGGTGGGCACCTACATCGTATTCCGTATTAGCGATGCAGGAATGGGAGGGACGCAGCTGGATCTGGAACACATCGGCTTGCTGCCCTCCCTGCAGTGTTATGCCCTTTGCCAGAATGGCTGGCAGCGCTTCCTCGCCAGCCTGCAGCAGTTTCTGGAAACTGGCACAGGCACACCGTTTGCAATGGCTAGTCAGCCGCAAACCCTATCCACGCAAAGGAGAGCAGCAGCATGAGCAATCACACAGATAGCATACAGTGCAGCATCGTCATCAATGGCAAACGTGAGCGCGTGTGGCGCGCCCTGACTGATGCAGAAGAATTTGGCGCATGGTTTGGTGTCGATCTGAACGGCCAGGTATTTGTTCCTGGCCAGCGCACATGTGGGCTGTTTACCCATCCTGGTTGTGAAGGTTTGATGTTTGATATTGTCATTCAGCATATACAACCACAAGATGCCATGTCTTTTCACTGGCACCCGTATGCGGTCGATACTGCTGTCGATTATTCTGGTGAGATACCGACGCTGGTCAGCTTTAGTTTGCAAGATGCGCCCGGCAATGCCGTCTTGCTGACTGTCGTTGAATCAGGTTTTGACAAAGTGCCAGCGCACCGCCGCCGCACCGCCTTTGAGATGAATACCGAAGGTTGGGACATACAACTGCAAAATCTGGCGAACCATGTCGGCAAGTAAAACAAACAGCAAAGCCAACGCATCCGTCTCCAGCATCGTCAGTGCAAACGACACGCCTGCTCATGTGTTCGCGGCGCTTGGTGATCCCACGCGTCTGAAGCTGGTGGCGGTGCTTTGCGCTGGTGGCGCATTTTCGATTTCCCACCTGACGCAATCCACAGCCATCAGTCGCCAGGGCGTCACCAAGCACCTGAGCGTACTGGCCAAAGCAGGTGTCGTCAGCGACATCAAAATTGGCAGAGAACGTTTATGGCAACTGCAAGCTGCGAGCATAGATGAAGCCAGGCAAACACTCGAATCCATAGGCCGCGAATGGGAAATGGCACTGGGCAGACTGAAGCGTTTTGTGGAAAAGGATGATTAGGGGACAAACAAATTTCGTGCTATTGAGTAACACCATGAATACAGGAAATACTGCATCCAAAACAAACGACATTTCCCAAAGCTTATTCCACTAAGTGCTGGGTAAGCGTAGCGAGCGGTTCAAGTTTGCGTTAAGAAGCGCAGTCGTACTCAAGTACGACGAGCATCGCAGGCTCAAAATTGAGCTGCGCAGTAGCTTAACCAGCACTTAGCAGCTACATTTGGCGAAACTGGTATTGATACGCCTGCGACACTGCCAGCCACTCATGCTCTTTCTGCAAACGCAAAGCCAGGCCTCCATCACTTCTCTGCACCGCATCTATCGCTGCCACATTGACGATATTACTGCGGGATATCTGCAAGAATTTATCTGCCTCCAGTTGCGCCACCAAGTCTTTGATCGTGGTGCGTATGTAGGCTTCGAGTTTGGCAGTGATGACTTTGGTGTATTTGGAATCTGCACGAAAACAAAGCACATCGCTGACATTGATGAAGCGTATCTGGTTGCCGACCGACGCCTGTATCCAGCGCAGTGCTTCTTGTGGCTTTTTGATTTGCAGGGCAGACAAGTCTGCCGGTTGTTGTGACAGACGCTGCCTGAGTCTTTGCACTGCCAGCGCCAGGCGGCCCAAGTCCAGGGGTTTGAGCAGGTAATCTACCGCGCCCTGATCGAAGGCATCAACGGCATAATCATTATGGGCAGTCAGAAACACGGTGTGACATGGATGCTGTGCCAGGCGTGCCACGTCTATGCCGCTCAGGCCAGGCATGCGTACATCCAGAAAAGCGATGTCGGGGCGCAGGTCGGTAATGGCTTGCATGGCCTTGATGCCGTCATCAACAGCGGCGATGATGTCCAGTTCTGGCCATAGCTGTGCCAATGCGTCTTGCAACTCATGGCGCAGAATGGCTTCATCTTCAGCGATCAGGGCTTTGGGTTTGATGATACTCATGCCAATCCACCTGTCCTGGCTGGCAGGGATAGGGTGGCGCATACACCTCCCTTGTCACCTGGCTGTAGTTGCAGCTCGGCCTGCTCGCCAAACAAGGCCGATAGGCGCTCCTGTACATTCAGCAAGCCAACACCACTACCCAGTTCATCCTGGAAACCGCGGCCATTATCGCTGACGGTGACCAGCAACTGGCCGGCTTCGCTGCTGGCACTAATGTCTATGCGAACCTCACCCGGCTGGGGCTCTATGCCATGCTTGATGGCGTTTTCTACCAGGCTCATGATGGCCAGTGGCGGGATCAGGCAGGCACGCACTTCATCTGCGGCCCACACAGAAAACTGGAAACGTGCGCCCAGACGAATCTGGAAGATTTGCAGATACGCCGCTGCCCTGTCCAGCTCTTGCCCCAAGGTGGTGGTACTGAGGCGCATGTCGGGCATGGCAGCACGCAGGTAGGCAATCAGGTGGTTCAGCATTTGTTCTGCCATGGCGGCATCCTGATGTATCAGGGCACGGGTATTGGCGAGGGTATTAAACAAAAAATGGGGTTCTATCTGGCCCTGCAGTGCCGCCAGTCTGGCTTCCAGCATTTGCCTCTCGACTTTATGCTTGCTGGCTTCCGCCGCCAGGCTGGCCTGGGTGCGATGTCTGATTTCCAGGTCTATGGCAGCAGGCAAGACGGTGGCAAAAATAAATACAAGGATAATGGCGGGCAATAACCAGCTGACATGGCCTGTGCTCATCGCTGGCCAGAATGCAGCTTCTGCCTTGAGCCCTGCGAACAATGCCAGCGCCACGGACAAGGCCAGGATAGTCCAGCGCTGGCTGGCATGTTTGAACCAAAGTATTTTTTGCGACAGACATAAGCCAGCTTGCGCCAGGGTATAGGCCAGCAGGATGGCCAGGCTATCTGCCAGCCAGGCTGAACGTCCTGGGCCAAGGCTTGCATAAACCAGTAAACCCAGCACTGCCAGCATGGGTAACAACGGCCAAGCGTTCAATGTGCCTGACTCATCCTTATCCGCATGAGTTATCGTCATGTCTGTACGCATTTTTTTATTCCGAGAAATTCAGGTTTTTTATGGCTGCGCTTGCCTGACCGATGTTGACATCGTTTGCTATAGGTCTGCGTTCAGATATGGAATTATTTGCAGGGGCTTCAGCAAAGGACAGGTCTTTCACCAACAATTTTCCTTGTTTTCTGATACCTATCCCTAACTCCAGTTTTTGCGCATTGGCGCTCACTGGTGTCTGAACCTTCACCGTTTCCCAAGCGTCCCCTTTAGCTCCGCTAGAGGAGGTGATGCGAACACCACCTTTGTCATCAGTCGTTCTGATCCAGAGTTCGTAGCGCCCCAGCTCACCAGTGTGTTGGGCGGATGCTGTTAAAACCATGATTTTTCCACGATATGCACTGGCATCGACCACTTGCGTGATGGCGGCAAAGTCATCATCCGTGCTTATCTCTTTTGCAGCAATAAAGAAAGCTGGTTGCTCTTTACTTCCTTGCGACTCATCAAGCCCACTTTCATAATGGCTAGCAATTGCGCCACTACCTGTCCAGCCTTTGGGGATACCATTTTTGACCGGTCCGGCAAAAGAAAAATTGACGGCAAACGCGACCATGAGTGCGGCGATGACGATTTTCAAGTGTTTCATGTTGGCTCCTGTATTCATATAATCTATGTGCATATCTGTATTGCGCACATGCGCAAGGTCGAAAAATTAGCCGCTAAAGTTCAGATTGCGGGGAGGATAGGTGGGTAAGCCCATGCGAAAACCTGGTAGCTCAACGGGATTACTGACAGGTACAAAAGGTTTGCGCTCCAATTTAATATCCCTGACCCATATTTTGCCTTTGGAGGCAAGTGAGATACCGATGTCAAAATGCCGGTCCTCGTCACCTGAATCTTTGGGTAAATAGCTGATGATGATAATACGCTCCCACCCTTTGCCGTCCGGTATGCTGCGTGAGTTCAACATCAGTTCCGGCACGCTGCGTTTTTCACCGGTAACAGGGTTTCGCCCTTTCAAATGGCGTAACCATATCCTGTTCTTTTCTGCCCCGACCGCTTTAGCCATCATGCTGAATTCGATCATGCCACCTTCCCATTCTGCGGCATTCACTTGCTGCATCAGGGTCACGGTTTCATTAGTCGGCGTGTCTTTGCTGGCGATGATAAGCGCGGGATGATCGGGCGTGCTTTCTGCCGGGTCTATGCCAATCTCATATTTGTCACCCAAAGGTCCCCATAATTGCCAGCCACTTGGGACACCTGACTTGACGCCATCAGCGAACGAAGTATTCATCGCAAGTGCAATCAGGCTGGCTGCGGCCAGAACTTTCCAGTGTTTCATCATCTTTACTCCATGTGGGTTGTTGATGATGTGCAATATACGGATGAACAAGTTTGGCTTCCTTCACTTTGCGATTACTGCCCCGTCACCGCCGATAAATGGCGGGAAATTTCTGATGAATGGAGCTGTTAAAAAATAGTTTTATGCATGGCTGCCAGAATGACACAAGTGAATTGACCATGGCATGGTAAATAGCGATACTGCCAGCTTTAGCTTGAAATTTTTTTGCGCATGCTGTCTGCGTGTCGTTTTTGCTGATCTGTCTCTATAAATTGAAGGAAAGTTGTAGTGCGAGCCTTCTATCAACTCGATTATGACGCACTCCCCCGTGACGTCAAAAAACAATTGGCCAGGTCGGTCAGAAGCCCGGATTATCTGGTGCATGCTGACGCCATGTCGAATCGGTCCTGGTACCTGCGGCATGCTGCCCTGATGGCCGCATGCATTTTCTTTATTTACCTGGCTGCGGCATCAAGCTTTGGAGACCCTGTCAATGATCTGGCCTGGGATAATACTGGTCTGATAGTCTGGTATGCAATACTGTTTTTTGGGGTGGTCTATGCTGGCCATGAAATATGGCAGCGCATGCAGTTGAGCGCAAAATTTCGCTTCGCCCCTGGTTGCTACCTGTTCCCACTGGCACTGGTTGATATACGCAGCAATAAGATCGCGGTACATGATCTGGCACAATTGCGCAAATTTGATGCTACCCATCATGAATCGAATGGCCGTTATCAAAAAACGATCTTCTCTTTCAATTTCAATGATGGCACGCGTAAAGACCTGGTCATCAACAACCAGAACCAGGCCGAAATTGCGCTGGGGAAATTCAATATCTATAAAACCAAGGCGAGGGATGCATTTCACGATCGCGATATCGCAAGCCTGTATGGCTTTGACCCTCTTCTGGATGTGCGGAGAAACAAGTGGCGGGAAGCACATGGCGCCGCCAGCCTGGGTAAGCGCTTTATCAATCAATTGACTCAATTCAAAGTACCGCTACTGGTGCTAGCCATCTTCATCGCTGCCTTGTTTTGGTATGGCAGGAATGCCGCAGCAGACAAGAAAATGTATTTGAATGCCAAGCACTTGCAGACGGAAGCGGCTTACCTGGGTTATCTGGCACACGGTAAATTCAAGATCGCTGAAATGCAGGCAGAATTGCCGCGCGTGGTATTCAATGAAGTGCAGAAAAAAAACTCTGTGACCATGCTGCGTCAGTTGAAACTGCGCTTCCCACAATCCGATATCTTGCCTGATGTGTCTGAAGAAATTCATGTGCTGTATGACAGCTCCATGCAAAAATTCAGGGAGCAGGCAGTTAATTCAGATACGGCCTTGATACGCTCCATGGAACAGTTGTTGAAGTTTGCCGAGGAACATGATGATCCGAATGTGGCAGTCAACTTTAATCGCCCGACAGAAAGTGATTTGAGCCAGTTGGACGCTGTTTTGAAACTCAAGGAAAAACAGATACGTGGCAAGCAGATCATACCGGCAGCAACATATTTTGCCAACAATAGTGCTACTGTCAGGGAGACACGAATTATTCAAGGTATACGCAGCGCGTTCAGTTCAATATTCCCAAATGATGTGCTGTCATTCAATGCCAGTCCTGTCGCACCCGACAACGCTCCCAGTCTGCAAATTACTTATCAGATAGAACCTTCTGGCGAGATTTTCGGCTCTGAAAAGCATGATAATGCTTTTGTTGGCATGCTGGTACGCTTCAAGGCTGCGCTCATCGTGCCGGAAATCAAAGACCGCTGGAAATTCGACCTGGAAGTAACACCACCAGATACATTCAAAGTGGAATACCAGACATCCAGCCGCGATCCTGTAAAACAAGCGCCTGAGGGCCAGGTCTATGCAGTAATGGCAGAACGGGCTTTCGATAAACTGGCATTGAAAATCAATGCGGCCTTCTTCCGGCCAGATAGTGCTGTCTATATGAAGCAATTAAAGAACGGGCTTTGATCCACGATATAGACTGGAGTGACAACCAGTCTATATCGCTGACCAGAAGAAATTTAATACAGCTTAATGCAACTTGATACGCGGATTGCGCACCCTGTCGATAGTCTCTGCCCACGTAGACAGCCAGGTATGGAACAAACCATTGACTGCCATCTGATGTTGTTTGTGCAGTGACCAGTACATCCATTTTGCCAGCGTGCCTTCGATGAATACAGAGCCGCTGGCCAGAGAACCCATGAGGCTGCCAACGGTGCTGTAATTACCCAGCGATACCAGTGAGCCATGATCTTTATAGGTAAATTCCAGCGCAGATTTGCCCTGCAGGCGGCGTACCAGGGTTTTTGCCAACGTGCTTGCCTGCTGGTGGGCAGACTGTGCGCGTGGTGGTACGTTTGGCAAACCCTCGCCTTGCGGACAGGCGCAGCAATCACCAATCGCGAAAATGGCCGGGTCTTGCGTGGTTTGTAAAGTACGCGTCACAACCAGTTGATTGATGCGGTTGACTTCCAGCCCATCCAGGTCTTTTAAAAATTCTGGCGCTTTAATGCCCGCTGCCCAGACCACGATACCGCTGGGGATAAATTTGCCACTGGCCATCTGCACACCGGCCTTGGAGACATCCACCACTTTTTCATTGGTATGCACTTCTACTGCCATGCTGCGCAATTCACGGGCAACTGAATCAGATACGCGCTCTGGCAGCATTTGCAGCAAGCGGGTACCGGCATCGACGATGACGATCTTCAAATCTTTTTCGGGATGGAAATTCACCAGCCCGTAACTGGATAAAATTTTGGTGGTCATATGCAGTTCTGCCGCCAACTCTACACCGGTGGCACCTCCACCTATGATGGTGACGGTAAAACGGCCTTCGCCCGATGTCTGCTGCTGACTTTGCGCCTGCAAACAATAATTGATGAGGCGTTGATGGAATCGCTCTGCCGCAGCAGGAGAATCAAGCATGATGCAATTTTCGCGCGCACCAGGGGTACCAAAATCATTGGTCTGGCTGCCCAATGCTATGACCAGGCTGTCGTAAGCGATGGCTTGGCGGGGTAATAGTTGGACCCCGTTTTCATCCAGCATGGGGGCAACATAAATTTCTTTCTTTTCACGAGAAAGTCCTTCCATGCGGCCAAGGCGGAATTTGAAATGGTTTGACCTTGCCAGGGCGAAGTATTCGCGCTCGTCTGCATGGCTGTCGAGGGTGCCTGCGGCAACCTGGTGCAATAGGGGTTTCCACAAATGGGTGCGGCTGGCATCAACCAGTGTAATGACAGCTTTGCCGCGCTTGCCTAATTTCTTGCCCAGGCGCACTGCCAATTCCAGCCCGCCTGCTCCACCGCCAACGATGGTAATTCTATGTACTGCCTCCTTGTTTTGCGTATTCACGAACGGCTCCCTTATATGAAAAATATATTCCTTTGCTGATCATCTTTCGCTGACTGCAGGGTTAAAAAGATGAATGGCAAAGGAATACATTTTTGTCAGGAGTAAAAATGACAAATGTATGCATGGAGTATACACAGAACTGGCAGAACCGAGAGTGAGTTGACGAACAAAGCAAAGCCAAAAACAGACATTACATGCAAATCACAGACACATTCCAAGCATAAACAAGAGTTTAGAGAGGCAAGTCTAATCTGCCATGTTGTTCACATTTTTGTGAAATTTAAACTATCAAAAAGCTAATGAATATAGATAAAAATATTCCTTACCAGCAGTAACGATTTTGCCGAATATTTAGGCAGGATTCAGGTAGAATAGCGCTTCTTCGAATTTCCCCTTCCCTGATCGTGCAAATCGGCTCTTACGTGCTGCGTAATAATATTTTTGTTGCTCCCATGGCTGGTGTGACTGACAGACCTTTTCGTCAGTTGTGCAAAGAACT
This sequence comes from Undibacterium sp. Ji42W, assembly GCF_049340405.1. Lineage (NCBI taxonomy): Bacteria > Pseudomonadati > Pseudomonadota > Betaproteobacteria > Burkholderiales > Oxalobacteraceae > Undibacterium > Undibacterium sp. Ji42W. The sequence goes on along the minus strand of NZ_JBMPOV010000003.1, from coordinate 40,999 downwards.
GGGTGCGGGTTATGCCGTGTCTGAAATGGCGGCATCCAATCCCAAACTCTGGGAAACAGAGAAATCTACGCGCCGTACCAACCATGAAGGCGAAATGGAACCCAAGGCCGTGCAGATCGCCGGTGCTGACCCACAAATGCTGGCAGAATGCGCCAAGCATAATGTTGATAAAGGTGCGCAAATCATCGATATCAACATGGGTTGCCCTGTCAAAAAAGTCTGTAATGCCTGGTGTGGCTCAGCCTTGTTGCAGCATGAAAGCCTGGTTGGTCAGATACTGGATGCCGTGGTTGGCGCAGTCGATGTTCCGGTCACACTCAAGTTCCGTACCGGCTGGGACAGGGCAAATAAAAATGCACTGAACATTGCCCGCATGGCTGAATCGGCTGGCATACAAATGCTGACCCTGCATGGACGCACCCGCGCCGATGGCTATAAGGGTGATGCCGAATATGACACCATTGGCGCCGTCAAGGCTGCAGTCAATATCCCCGTAGTTGCCAACGGCGACATCACGACACCGGAAAAAGCCAAATATGTATTAGAGGTTACTGGTGCAGACGCCATCATGATAGGCCGGGCGGCGCAAGGCCGACCGTGGATCTTTCGCGAGATCGAGCACTTCCTTCTTACCGGACAACACTTGCCTGCCCCACTGATTTCTGAAGTTCGTGGACTCATGGATGCTCATTTGAAAGAGCACTATGCCTTCTACGGTGACTATCTTGGCGTACGAACGGCACGCAAGCACATAGGTTGGTATGTACAGGACCTGGTAGGTGGTGAAGATTTCCGGCAACAAATGAACTTACTGACCGACTGTGATGAACAACTTGCCGCCGTCAGCAGTTTTTTTGATCACATGACTGGGGAGCGGTTACAATACCGCCCCTTTGAAGAAAAACTGGCAGCATAAGACAAAGCACTTTTACAAAAACCAATTTGTCTTGCCGTCCATGAAGCATGGACTACCCGCCGCCTGGCATAACCGAACAGTGATAAAAATAGCATGAGCAAAGATAGCATTCAAGACGCCGTCCACAAAAACCTGGAAAAGTATTTCCGTGACCTGGGCGAGCAACCCGCATCCAATATTTACGACATGGTCGTGTTAGCCGTTGAAAAACCAATGCTGGAAATGGTCATGACGCGCGCATCGAGCAACCAGTCACAAGCCGCTGATATGTTGGGCATTAACCGGAATACCTTGCGCAAGAAATTGCAGCAGCACGGTTTGCTCTGATCCATCCGCGAGGCTTGACACCGATTTCCTTACTCATACCAAAAATCATGATCAAACAAGCCCTCATTTCCGTCTCCGACAAAACTGGTGTGCTCGAATTTGCAAGTGAATTGTCTGCGCTCGGTGTCAAGCTCTTGTCCACGGGTGGCACGGCCAAACTGCTGGCCGATAACGGCCTGGCTGTCACAGAAGTGGCAGACTACACCGGCTTCCCTGAGATGCTCGATGGCCGTGTCAAGACCCTGCACCCCAAGGTGCATGGCGGCATCCTGGCACGCCGTGATTTCCCTGAACATGTGGCAGCGCTGGAACAGCATGGCATCCCTACCATCGACATGGTGGTGGTCAACTTGTATCCGTTCCAGCAAACTGTCGCCAAGGGTGAATGCTCACTCGAAGATGCGATAGAAAATATCGACATCGGCGGCCCGACGATGTTGCGCTCTTCTGCCAAGAACCACAAAGACGTGACTGTCATTGTTGACCCGGCTGATTACGCAGTCGTGCTGGCAGAGATGAAGGCGAATCAAAACGTCGTCAGCTATGACACCAAGTTCACGCTGGCGAAAAAAGTATTTGCCCACACAGCCCAATACGATGGTGCCATCACCAATTACCTGAGCAGCCTGGGTGAAGACAAGGTACACACCACACGCAGTGCTTATCCGCAAACCCTGAACCTGCATTTTGAAAAAGTGCAAGAAATGCGTTACGGTGAAAATCCCCATCAGTCAGCTGCATTCTATCGCGACCTGAAATCTCTCGAAGGCTCGCTGGCGAACTACAAGCAATTGCAAGGCAAGGAACTGTCGTACAACAATATCGCCGATGCTGATGCCGCCTGGGAATGCGTGAAGTCTTTCGCAGAATCTGCCTGCGTCATCGTCAAGCATGCCAATCCTTGCGGCGTCGCCCTGGGTGCGACACCGTTTGAATCTTATAGCAAGGCTTTGCAGACTGACCCGACTTCTGCTTTTGGCGGCATCATCGCCTTCAACCGCGAACTCGATGGCAAGGCTGCTGAGATCGTGGCCAAGCAATTCGTTGAAGTATTAATCGCACCATCTTTCACTGCCGAAGCAAAACAGATTTTCGCAACAAAACAAAACGTGCGTCTGTTGGAAATTTCTATGGGCAATGGCTTCAACCTGTATGACATGAAGCGTGTTGGCGGTGGCTTGCTGGTACAGGCACCGGATGCCAAAAACGTCTTGCAGGAAGAACTGCGCGTCGTCTCAAAATTGCAGCCAACTCCACAACAAATGGCTGACATGATGTTCGCCTGGCGCGTGGCCAAGTATGTCAAATCAAACGCCATCGTCTTCTGCGGCAATGGCATGACACTGGGCGTAGGCGCTGGCCAGATGAGCCGCATAGACTCTGCCCGCATCGCCTCGATCAAGGCACAGAATGCTGGTTTGACACTGACTGGTTCTGCCGTCGCGTCTGATGCCTTCTTCCCCTTCCGTGATGGTCTGGATGTAGTGGTGGATGCAGGTGCTACTTGCGTGATCCACCCTGGTGGCTCCATGCGTGACCAGGAAGTGATTGATGCTGCGGATGAGCGTGGTGTGGTGATGGTGTATACCGGTACACGTCATTTCCGTCATTGATATGAGGTTGATGCGGTATTGATCAATTAGCGATTATGCTTAAAGCGGCTCTGTTCAACCAGAGCCGTTTTTATTCCAAGTTCATTTTCATGGCTTACGTCTATATTCTTGCCAGCGCCAGAAATGGCACTTTATATGTTAGCGTTACCAGCAATTTGATCGCGCGTGTTTATCAGCATAAGAATGACTTCGTTGACAGTTTTACGTCGAAATATAAGATTCATCAACTGGTCTGGTTTGGACAGACTGACTCCATCCTTTCTGCCATTCAACGCGAAAAGCAGATCAAGGCCTGGAAGCGGGAATGGAAGATCAGGTTGTTTGAAGAAACCAATCCTTACTGGCGGGATTTGTATTTGGATATTGTGTGAGCCGAACACAAACATGTGACTGGTTAAATCTCCCATATTTAATTGACGTCGCTCCAGTGAAGGCTGGAGCATAGCGGCGTTCGCTGTACACAAATATCATTCGCAAGTAGCAACAACCCGGGCATGCAAAGAATATTTGCGCATGCAATAAACACCTCGGCATACCGCAAACGCCACTAGATTCCTGCCTGTGCAGGAATGACGAATTTGAGAATACGGACTTATTCGACAATGCCGCATTACGACGATACAAACCGCGCTAGGTCTCAAATCAAATTAACTTCATTCCGGCGCAAGCTGGCGTTCGCCGACCAAAAATGCAATTTACAAAGCAATCACTACTCACCGCATGCCACGTACATCAATCACAAATAACAATAATCCAAAGTAATCACCCACTCACATAGCAACAAATAAAATCCAGACTGATACGCTATACTCCCCAGCAAGACCCGCTCAGCAACATCAGCATCAGCTCATAGATACCAACAAAACAATTCATGAAAATCTTAGGCATAGATCCCGGCTTGCGCACCACCGGCTTTGGCGTTATCCATAAACAGGGCAGCAAGCTGACGTATATCGCCTCAGGCACGATCAAGACCATTGATGGTACTTTGCCAGAACGTTTGAAGACCATACTGGCTGGTGTTTCAGAAATAGTACGCACTTACCAGCCTGATTGCGCGGCGATAGAAAAAGTTTTCGTCAATGTCAATCCGCAATCCACCCTGTTGCTGGGGCAAGCGCGTGGTGCAGCGATTTGTGCGCTGGTGGCGGCGGACCTGTCAGTGGCAGAATATACGGCGTTACAGGTCAAGCAAGGCGTGGTCGGCCATGGCCGTGCCAAGAAAGAGCAGGTGCAGGACATGGTGCAACGCCTGTTGGCTTTGTCCGGTTTGCCTGGCAGCGATGCTGCCGATGCGCTGGGTGTGGCGATTTGTCATGCCCATAGTGGTGATACCCTGGCAACCCTGGGGGCAATTGCGCCGGGACTGGCGAAGAAGGGCTTGCGCGTCAAGGGTGGCCGGCTGGTCGGTTAATACAGGGCTGCAAGCTCACTGAAGCTGCCTTACGCCCTGGCCAGATCATATGACTGGTCTGCATAAGCTTAATTGCAGTATCGCAATATCAATATAATTTCCCTGCGAGCCTCGTCAAACGTGCAAGAATCGTTTACTATCACTGCTTATTCATACAGTATGAAAGCAGTCTCATGATAGGTCGCATTGCAGGCACTCTGATAGAAAAGAATCCTCCGCAATTGCTGGTCGATTGCCAGGGTGTAGGCTATGAAGTCGATGTGCCTATGAGTACCTTTTATAACCTGCCGCATCTGGGTGAAAAAGTGGTCCTGCTGACGCATCTTGCGATACGCGAAGATGCCCATGTACTGTTTGGGTTTGGCACGGCAGAAGAACGTAGCACCTTCAAGCAATTGATCAAAATCAGCGGTGTTGGTGCCCGCACTGCCCTCTCTATTTTGTCTGGCATGTCGGTAGCCGATCTGGCCCAGGCGATTACCCTGCAAGAAGCGGGACGCCTGACCCGCGTGCCGGGCATAGGCAAGAAAACTGCTGAACGCTTGCTGCTGGAACTCAAAGGCAAGCTCGGTGCTGACCTTGGCAATGCCACTGCGGCACTGGCTGCAGGTGACCATAGCGCTGACATCCTGAATGCCTTGCAGGCACTTGGCTATTCCGACAAGGAAGCCTTGCTGGCAATGAAATCCGTGCCTGCTGGCAGTGGGGTTTCTGATGGCATCAAACTGGCATTGAAAGCATTGTCCAAAGGCTAAGCGATGACGATACAGACCGACAATCTTTCTTCCAACTTCAGCGAACAGCGCATTATTGCTGCTACACCCAGCTCACCCAATGAAGAAGCGATAGAACGTGCCCTGCGCCCCAAGCAACTTGATGAGTATGTTGGACAGGAAAAGATACGCGGCCAGCTGGAAATTTTTATCACGGCAGCCAGGCAGCGTAGTGAGGCGCTTGATCACACCTTGCTGTTCGGCCCCCCAGGCCTGGGTAAAACCACACTGGCGCACATCATTGCGCGCGAGATGGGTGTCAACCTGCGCCAGACGTCTGGCCCGGTGCTCGAACGTGCCGGTGACCTGGCTGCCCTGCTGACGAATCTGGAGGCCAATGATGTGCTCTTCATTGATGAGATACATCGCTTGTCGCCAGTAGTAGAAGAAATTTTGTACCCAGCGCTGGAAGATTACCAGATCGACATCATGATAGGCGAAGGGCCGGCAGCGCGTTCGGTGAAGCTGGATTTGCAACCTTTTACCCTGGTTGGTGCCACTACCCGCGCCGGCATGCTGACCAATCCGCTGCGTGACCGTTTTGGCATTGTCGCCAGGCTGGAATTTTATACACCAGAAGAATTGACCAAGATCGTGACCCGCTCAGCATCTCTGCTTGGCGCACCGATACAGGCCGATGGTGCGCGTGAAATTGCCAAGCGGGCGCGTGGTACACCACGTATCGCCAATCGCCTGCTGCGGCGTGTACGCGATTATGCCGAGGTCAAGGGCAATGGTGAAATTACCAAGGCAATTGCCGATGCGGCATTGAAAATGCTTGATGTTGATGCCGTTGGCTTTGATCTGATGGACCGAAAACTGCTGGAAGCCATACTGTTTAAATTTGGTGGCGGCCCGGTAGGACTGGACAATGTCGCAGCCGCCATCGGTGAAGAACGCGACACAATAGAAGATGTACTGGAACCCTATCTGATACAGCAGGGTTTTTTGCAACGCACGCCCAGGGGCAGGATAGCAACTCCGTCCGCCTATGAACATTTTGGCGTGACCATGCCCAGAACGGGTAATAACGGTGACTTATGGGGCAGTTGAGGTAGCTGATATTCCACCTGCTCCATAGTTGTGCTCAATCCAACCAAATTTGATGCCATGTCCTTACAAGCTGAACAACATGCTTATACCGTCCTTGAGGCAAGGGCGCGAACCCAGCATATTAACCCCCTGAGCTGGCAATTTGAACTGAGTATTAACGACGCTTATGACATCGCCAAAGCATCCGACATCATACGCGCTGCCGAAGGCGAAACATGCATCGGCCGTAAACTCGGTTTCACCAACCGCAAGCTGTGGAACAAATACGGCGAGAAAGCTGCCATCTGCGAACCGATCTGGAGCAGCCTGTTTGACAGTACGGTGCGCTATGTTGAAGACAACCACGCCTACCAAAGCCTGACAGGTGCTTTGCAACCACGCATAGAACCAGAAGTGGTATTCAAGCTGGGCAGGACGCCGGCTGCCAACGCCTGCATGGAAGAGCTGGCAGATTGCCTGGAATGGATGGCACACGGCATAGAAATCGTCGTCAGTCCCTACCCTGACTGGAAGTTTGAGGCTGCCGATGCGATAGCCGCACTGGGCCTGCACGGTACCCTGCTGATAGGCGAGCCACGTATCTTGTCGAGCGCCAGCCGCCAGCATCTGGCTGAGCTGCTGGCCAATGCCAGCGTCTCGCTGTCATGCGATGGGACCTTGCTAAGTGCTGGTTATGGCAGCAATGTATTGGACAGTCCTTTGCATGCGATCTGGCATCTGCATGGCCTGTTGCAAAAGCAGCCGCAGTTTCTACCTTTGCAGGCAGGTGAAATTATCACCACAGGTACCTGGACTGATGCTTACCCGGTACAAGCCGGGCAAACCTGGGGAACGGCATTTTCTGGTATCCCGCTACCAGGCCTGAGCGTTAGCTTTGCTTAAAAGCAGCTAAGTCTGCATATAAACCCGCAGCAATAAGACTGCATCCTCAACAATTACGAATAGCCAAAATTAAAAAGACTGACATGTAAGCCATGTCAGCCTTTTTAATTTTGCAAAAGCGCATTTGCCTTGCCTGTTCAGCACCGCCAGAATTGCAGGCAATTACCCACAAGCTAAACACACAAAGAGAAAGCACTCACCAGGAGTGCTTTCTCAATCTTGCCAACTTCTTTTTAATACTGACCTAAGTCAGCATTAAATTAGAACTTGTGACGGATACCAACGTTAACCAGACGTACATCAGCGCCGTTAGGAACTGGATGGAAAGTTGCTGAAGAATCAGCGCTACCCAGGTTGATGTTTGCGTCGTTGCTTGCACGGGAGATCGAAGTGTACAGGTTAGTACGCTTGGACAGGGAGTATGTATAACCCAAAGCCAATTGTGTACCGTTAGCAGCTTTCAACAAACTGTTTTGGTTAGTGGAACGGATGTAGCTGGCGATGATATTGCCAGAACCAACTGGTACTGTCGCACCCAGCAACCATACGCGACGATCCAGAGCAGCTGCGCCTGTGCCATCATCTTTGATGGAGGAGAAACCAGCGTGTGCTGTGACTACGTCAAAGTTGTATGTACCGGCCAGCAAGTAGCTCTTGGTTGCATTGGAACCAGTAGCGTTTTGTGCATTGCTGTATGCCAGTTCAGCAAACAGAGGACCAGCAGAGTAAGCACCAGAGAAACCGATGTAACGGCCAGCTGTTGTGTTACCAGCAACTTCACCGAAGCCATAAGCCAGAGTACCTGTGAAACCACCCAGGTTAGTTGTGTTGTAGATAGCGGAGTTGTTGATACGAACGCCACCGTGGTCGAAGTAAGCTGCAGCGCCCAGGCCGGAAGTACCACTACCTGCTGTACCGCTGGTGATACCAGTGCCGAACGGATCGAAGCTGTCAATGGCAACGAATGCTGGTGTGTATTGACGGCCGAAGTTAACCGCACCGAAATCACCAGACAAACCTACGTAAGCTTGACGACCGAATGCACGACCACCTTGAGCGGAGCTACCTGTATCAGCATTGATACCCATTTCCAATTGGAAATTTGCTTTCAGACCGCCACCCAGGTCTTCAGAACCTTTGAAGCCCAGACGGGAACCGGATTGAATACCACTATCCAGACCAATTGTGGAGCCAGCAGGATCGCCAGTGTTTTGATGTTGCAAAGCCATATCAACTACACCGTAGATAGTGACGGAAGATTGAGCTTGCGCTGTACCAGCAACAGCAGCCAAAACTGACAGAGCGATGAGTGATTTTTTCATTGATATTTCTCCAAAGGATTTCACATTGATATGAACTACATTAAGCACAGTTCGCGCAAAACAGAGCCAAAAAATTGATCGTACGAAACGCGCTAATACTTAAGAACCGACAAGACAGCTAAAAAGAAGTTAACGTATTTGACCAAAAATGGTGTCAGGCAGCCAAGCTAAATCGGCTTTTGGAGGGAATATGGAGGTGTTTTGTCTCGAATAAGCAACAAATATTGCACTAAAGGCAATAATTTTAATGCAATTTAAATAACATAGAGAATGCAGGACAAAGGCTGAAAAATTACATCATTAGCAATAAAAATGAAACAAAAACAAAATTGCAAAGGTCGCCTTGAGCGACCTTTGCAAGTAAAACCAGCTATTTACAATCAGAATGCGTGCAATACGCCTACTGCTGTACGTGTTGCAGAACTATTGCCTGCACCAATGATACCCAATGCCAGTGACACATCTTGTGCATTAACAGAACCAGCTTTTGCATATGTCAGAGAAGCATAAGCAGTTGTACGTTTGCTGAATGCATATTTACCCAGCAAGATGTACTGATCAGCTTTGCCGTCGATATCGCCAGAGCGTTTGGTGTTGTAATAAGCAGTAGTCAATGTCGTTTGATCAGACAAGAAGAAGTCTGCACCCAGGCCTATGACAGCAATCTTGCGGCCATTTGCGCTTGGCAATGCATCAATCTTCACATTGCCTTCAACTTTGTTGCTGGAGTAAGTACCACGCAACATCACAGAAGGGGCAACTTTGAACTTGGCGCCGCCAGCCCAGCCAGACAGGTTGGAGACATTGGCATTATCACGCAGTTTTGCGTATGACAGCGCTGCACCGTTCGTACCATCTGTGAAGAAGCCAGACAGACCAGCATAGTTGCTGGCACTATTGTCGCCCGCTTTTTCACCGAAGCCGTACATCAACGCACCGCCGAAGCCAGACATCAATGGAGATACATATTTGATGGAATTGTTTTGACGCAGAGCAGTACCACCCTGGTTGGTACCGAAGCCACCAAAGAATGCGCCTGCATTCAGGGCACTGAACATCACGTTAGGATTGGAACCTGCGTGTGCCAGGCTGATAGGATCCGCCAGACCGACAGAATCCACACCCAGAATATTGTTACGGCCCAGAGTGACTGTACCGAAATCGCCAGACAAACCTACCCATGCCAGACGGTCAAACAGGGATGTATTGTTACCGGCCTGATTAAATACATTACCGCCAAAACCGGCACCTGCAGTACCTGTGTCATTGGCCAGTGTGCCTTCGAGATTGAAGTTAGCTTTCAAACCGCCACCCAGGTCCTCAGAACCTTTGATACCCCAACGGGAGGTCAGTAACTGACCAGCATCCATGGAGAATTTAGAACCACCAGTTGGTGTCTGGTTGGTAGTAGCTACAACGGCTGCGTCAATGATACCGTAGATGACGACTGAAGATTGTGCGGAAGCGGTTGCTGCAAATGCGCTCAAGACTGCGAATGCCAGTATCGATTTTTTCATTGAAAGCGTCTCCAAAATTATTAATTTATGCGGCCACACCTGAAAAGCTTCGGCCATTATTTTACGAATTTAGTCTTGCCAAGACTTCGAAACCTGCTGATTAAGAAGCTAGATTCCATTGAAACAAATTAAAGGTATTAGGGCAAAGAGAATTTGCGAACGATCGTTTTTAAGCAAATTTTATGTGGCGTTATCGCAACAAGCATCTACTTTCTTATTATTACAATCTTAAGTTTTCTGTAGGTTTCCAGACTTGGTCTGATGGCGCGAATCCCTAATCCTTTCTACAATAGGCACTTTCCAGCCTGATATTGCTCACCGGCCCCATCATCACATGCTCAAAAACAATATGAATCTTCCAACAACATCCCCCAAGCTAAACCTGGATCAACTCATAGGCAAGTTTGACCGCGCCTTGCGCGTAATCAGCGGCCAGGCCTTGGCCAGGCGCGCTTATCCTGGCCAAGATTTGCCCGATGGCCATTTGTCAGAACAGGAAAAATCCCATAGCGCAGGTTTGATGCGCGTCAATCATGTCGGTGAAATTTGCGCCCAGGCCCTGTACGACTCACAGGGAGCGAATGCGCATACTAAAGATATACAGCAACAATTCCAGCTTTCTGGCATAGAAGAAGAAGACCACCTGGCCTGGACAGCAAAAAGACTGCATGAGCTGAATTCACATACCAGCTTCCTGAATCCACTGTGGTATGCGGGAGCCTATGCCTGCGGCACACTGGCCGCCAGGTTTGGCGATGCAGTCAGCCTCGGGTTTGTTGTTGAAACGGAAAAACAGGTAGAAGCACACCTGTCCAGTCACCTCAAGAAATTACCGGCAAAAGACCAGCGCTCACGCGCCGTGGTAGAACAAATGCGCGTGGATGAAATTGCCCACGGTGCAGCGGCGCAGGCTTTGGGTGCCAGCGCACTCGCCGCTCCCGTGCAGGCAGGCATGAAACTCATGGCCAAAGTCATGACGACGACGGCTTACTATATTTAAGCCCGAAAACCTTGAAAAGCAAAAAAAGGTGAAGGCTAACCTATGAACTTGAGCAACCGGGCAATTGAGCAACTAACGCGCAGCCTCTGGACTGCGCGTTAGTCTTTTACTTATATTTTTTCCAGCTTGGCGATGCTCAAGTCCAGCTCCTTCATGCCAAACTTGCCGAAATTAATTTGCGCTCTCAGGCTGCCACTGCCACCGCCGCCATTCAGATTCACAATGACACCTTCACCAAATTTTGCATGCCCCACATTTTGGCCTATGCGCCAGCTCATGCTGTCATTGCTCTTCTTAAAAGTCTGTGCGATACGGTTGGCTGCATCATCCGGCGCCTCATCCCAGGCGGATTTTTTATTGCCAAACCAGGTCGGCTGTACACGCGGGGTCAGCCACTTCAAGGACTCCTCAGGCAATTCATCAAGGAAGCGGGAACGCATGTTGTAACGGGTCTGGCCATGCAGCATGCGGGTTTGTGAAAAACTCAGGTACAGGCGCTTGCGCGCACGCGTAATCGCCACGTACATAAGACGACGTTCTTCTTCCACCCCGCTTTCTTCCTGCGCACTGTTCTCATGTGGGAACAAGCCTTCTTCGAGTCCGGTAATAAATACCGCATCAAATTCCAGCCCCTTGGCGGAATGCACGGTCATCAGCTGCATGGCGTCTTGCCCGGCCTGTGCCTGGTTATCACCCGCTTCGAGAGACGCATGTGACAAGAACGCAGACAGCGGTGACATCACCGTTGGCAAAGCTGCGTCGGCATCAATGATCTGATCGCCATTCCCGCTGTCGAGCAAGACTGCTGCGCTACTGGCTGGGCCCGCAAAGGCTGGCGCTTCTTTGTTAAAACCTTCTTCCGACACGAACAGGGTTGCAGCGCTGACGAGCTGTTCCAGGTTTTCTATTCGGTCTGCGCCTTCTTTTTCAGTTTGGTAATGCGTCAGCAGGCTGCTGACTTCCAGCACGATCTTGACCATCTCGGGCAAAGGCAGATTCTGGGTTTCAAAACGGGCACCTTCAATGAGCTTGACGAAATTTGCCAAAGAAGAACCAGCTTTGCCAGCCACATAAGGTACTGCTGCATACATGGACATATTCTGCTGCCTGGCGACATCCTGCAATTGCTCCAGCGAACGTGCACCAATACCGCGGGTAGGGAAGTTCACCACGCGCAAAAAGGCCGAATCATTATGCGGGTTATCCATCAATTGCAGATAGGCGATGGCATGCTTGATCTCGGCACGCTCGAAAAAGCGCTGGCCACCATATACACGGTAAGGGATATTCGCTGTAAACAATGCATGCTCAATCACGCGTGACTGTGCATTCGAACGGTACAGAATCGCGATCTCGCTGCGCAATGAACCTTCACGTATCAGGTTCTTGGCTTCTTCTATGATCCAGTTGGCTTCTTGTATATCACTACTGGATTCCATGATGCGCACAGGTTCACCATGACCGGCGTCGGTACGCAAATTCTTGCCCAGGCGTTTGCTATTATGTTCTATCAGTACATTGGCACTGTCGAGGATGTGTCCGTGAGAGCGGTAATTCTGCTCGAGTTTGATCAGGTTCTGCACCTGAAATTCACGCTCAAAGGCTGACATATTACCGACATTGGCACCACGGAAGGCATAGATACTTTGGTCATCGTCGCCAACGGCAAATACCGCGGCACCTTTTTTACCACCCTCGCCAGCCATCAGTTTCAACCATTTGTATTGCAGGTCATTGGTATCCTGGAACTCATCGACGAGGATATGACGGAATCTGTCCTGGTAATGCTCACGCAAAGGCTGGTTACGGCTCAGCAATTCATAAGTACGCAACAAGAGCTCAGCAAAATCAACCACCCCTTCACGCTGGCATTGCGTGTCATACAGATCATACAAGCCCACCAGCTTGCGGTTGAAATCGTCATAGGCATCGACTTGCGCAGCACGCAAACCCTGATCCTTCGCACCATTGATGAAATACATCAGGGTCTTGGGCGGAAATTTTTCATCGTCGATATTGTTAGCCTTCAGCAAACGCTTGATGAAGGATAACTGGTCGCCAGAATCAAGAATCTGGAAAGTCGATGGCAAACCGGCATCGCGGTGATGAGCGCGCAAGAGGCGGTTACACAAGCCATGGAAAGTGCCTATCCACATGCCGCGTGTATTAATCGGCAACATCACAGACAGACGCGTCAGCATTTCCTTGGCGGCCTTATTGGTAAAGGTCACTGCCAAAATACCACCGGGCGAGACCTGGCCAGTCTGTATCAGCCAGGCGATGCGGGTAGTCAGCACACGTGTCTTGCCGGAACCTGCGCCAGCCAAAATCAGGGCAGACTGTGCCGGCAGCGTCACGGCAGCAAGTTGTTCGGGATTTAAATTGTGGAGTAAATTTTGCATAGTCAGATTATACGGGACTATGCCGACTACGCTTTAAGCAGCTCCCGGACAGCGGAAATTTTCTTCCAGAATGTATCCTTGACAGACAAGCGTCCATCAGCAGATAATCATTTCAATCGCAATAGAAATTTTACTCTCATTTTCATGATGCAAATTCAAACCAAAGATCAGTTACACGCACAAGGCAGCACTGCTTTGTGTATGGTCTTTGCTAAAGCCAAGAAACAGACGCTCATCTGACCGGGGCGTGCTGTCCCGTCAGGTGAGCTGACAGGATGGCAAAAACGGTACTCTCCCCCTTTGCGTTCCATGTCAACTCCCTGCGGGTCTTTAACCGGTCCACAGGAGAACAGGTATGTCCAGCAGGAATAGCAATAGCAACATGAGCAACTCCAGTAATACTCATATTAAAACTGTCCACCAGGCAAGGCGCGACGATTTTTCTGGCATCTGGGTCGCCTTGATAACGCCATTTTGCAATGGCCCAGACGCGGCAGTGGATCTCCCCGCTCTGCAGGCACTGGCCAGCAAGTTGATCAAGGAAGGCGTCACTGGCCTGGTCGTCTGTGGTTCCACCGGTGAAGCTGCTGCCCTCAGTGAAGAAGAACAATTGCAGGTGCTGGATGCAACGCTGGCCGTGGTGCCTGCCCATCAAGTCATCATGGGCTTGAGCGGCAACCACATGGGGCAAGTCTTGCACAGGCTGGCAGCCATAGGGCAAAGACAGGTCGCTGGAGTACTGGTCACGCCACCGTATTACATACGACCATCACAGGCAGGCATATTGCATTACTTCCATGAAATTGCTGAGGCCTCTGCTGTGCCGGTACTGCTGTACAACATTCCTTACCGCACGGGAGTGAATATGGAATTACCCACTCTACAGCAATTGGCAAAACATCCAAACATCGTCGCCATCAAGGATTGCGGCGGCAATCTGCAAGCCACCATGCAACTCATCATGGATGGCGACATACAGGTGCTGACCGGGGAAGACCATCAATTGTTTTCTACCCTATGCGTGGGCGGTGCAGGCGGCATACTGGCATCAGCCCATGTGCGCCCTGATCTTTTTTTACGTCTGCAAGCACTGATCATTGCCGGTGAGCTTGCGCAGGCAAGGATAATTTTTTATCGCCTGCTGCCATTGATGCAGGCCTTGTTTGATGAGCCCAATCCTGCCCCGCTGAAAGCTGCGCTGGCAGCATCGGGGCTCATACAGGTCAATCTGCGCGCACCCATGCAAGCAGCGACTTCAGCAACGACAGAAAAGCTATTACGAACGATGGAACAACTTGAGCCCATCAAATAGAAGATTGCCCTGCCAGCACAAGCAAAGGATAATGCTGCTTCAATTATTTCACTATAAAACATGATGCGCCCGAATCGTTTGCTTGCATTGCTGACCACTAGCCTGTTTTTCCAAGGCGCACCTGCTGTTGCCATGACCATGCTCAGGTCAAATGACACCTTGATTTTATATGGCAAGGTAGAAGCAGATGACACACAACGCTTTCGCCGCAATCTGTCTGCTGGTGAAGTGCACAATGTCGTTTTGACTGAAAGCCCAGGCGGTGACCTGGGTGCTGCATATGGCATTGCCCAGCTTATCAAAGGCAGAAAAATCAATACTGCCGTTCAGGGCAATTGCTTTTCTTCTTGCGCCATCATGTTCATGGCAGGCACGGAAAGACGTATGCTTGATAGCAAGAACCTGGCTCGCACACGACTGGGTTTTCATGGACCGCACAATAAGGAAACCCGCGAAGTCAGTACCGAAGCCATCCCCAAATTGCGTGAATGGTTGTTAAAAGCCACTGAGGGAAAATTCCCGGAAGAATTACTGGATCAGGCCATGTATATCAAAAAAGCCAGCGACATGATGCTGTTCTATTATCCAGGTGCTGACAAGAAGAAGGGCAATATCCGCTTTTGCACGGAAGGCACGCTGGCCAATCCGCGCAAATGCGACACCATAGAAGGCCACGATATTATCAGCGTCGGCATCCTGACTACGGCAGAATTATTAAAGGTCGAGGAACTGGACCAGCAAACCGCTGGCGGCACAGAAAACCCTGTCACGGGAGAAAACCCCAAACAATAAATACTTGAAGTCCCGGCATGTCTTTGAGCAGTTTTTGAGCCCGTCGATAATTGAAATCCGTTGCGTAACCAAACTAAGCAAACAAGCTGGCAAATGCCCGCGCCGCCTGTTGCGGCTGCTCTGCCATATACACGCTACTGATTGCCGCCACCATGTGCGCGCCTTGTACGAGCAAGGTCTGGCAATTCTCCAGTGTCATGCCACCGATGACGACATTTGGGACATCAAATTCCCTGACCGCATCTCCAACTATGCTGGCGGGTGTCGTCACTGCATATTTCTTGATACGGGAAGGGTAGAAACCGCCAAAGGCAATATAACTCGCGTCACCCTGAATGGCGGTACGAGCCAGTTCCAGGTCACCATAGCAGGACGCACCCAGTATTTTGTCCGCGCCCAGCTTTGCCCTGGCATCGGCCACTGAGATATCGGTGCCGCCTACATGCAAACCATCCGCATCAATATCAAGACAGAGTTGCAGGTGGTCATTAATGATGAAGGGCTTGTTAAAGCGGCGGCAGAGTTCCAGCAAGGCCAATGCCTGAGTCTTGCGCAATTCATCGCTGGCAGTTTTGTGGCGGTATTGCACGACATTTGCGCCGCCCAGCAAAGCCTGTTCGGTGATTTCAAGCAGTTTCGCCGTATCGTCCCAGTCGGGGGTCACGATGTACAGGCCGCTGAGTTGATGCTTGCTCAAATTATTCATGATTTCTTTCTTGTAGTCAGAACTGGCTGGCGTGCCGGAATGAGCTGCCCCGCGGCAATCGCATACGCATGTCGCAAACTCTGCTGGGTATAGCTTTGCGCCTGTTGCAGCGCTACAGGCAAGCTGGCGCCAATTGCCAGTTGCCCAGCAATCGCCGACGCCAGGGTGCAGCCACTGCCGTGAAATTCACCGGGCAAACGCGGCCACAACCATTCTTGTGCAGTCTGCCATTGTCCATGCTGGAACCAGATATTTTTAACCTGCGCTTCTGTTGCATGCCCACCTTTGAGCAAAACATCCGCCGCATAGGTTTGCATGAGGTTTTCTACCTGTGCCTGCATATCCATAAACTGTGGTGACAGGCGTTTTAGTTCAGGCAAATTCGGTGTGATCAAGGTTGCGACTTTGAGTAAAGGTTCAATCGCCTCTACCGGGTTATCGAGAGACAGACTGTCACCATGACCGCTGCCCAATACAGTATCAACGATGACTTGCAAATCAGGCTGTTGCAGTTTCATTTTCTGGATAAAACTGGCAATCGCCGTGGCATTCTTTTTATGTGCGACGATGCCCAGCTTGACGACCTTGGCCGGCATTTTTGCCACCAGGGTCATGGCTTGCTGCAAGATGATTTGCACGTCAACGGCATGCACCGCATAGGCATGGTCATTGTCCTGTACTGTCAACGCAGTAATCACCGGCAAGGCATGCGCACCTTGCGCAGCAATGGCTTCTATATCTGCCTGTATGCCTGCACCGCCACTGGGATCATGCCCGGCAAATACCAGCACACAGGGACGCGTAATCGTTTTCATTCAACGGCCATCAAACGAATATCAGACAATGCGACCAGCCATCGGGGATGATGGTGAAGCCGCAAACTTGCGTGGCATACGCCCCGCCAGGAATGCCTCACGTCCAGCTTCCACCGCCAGGCCCATGGCGCGCGCCATGCGTACCGGGTCTCGGGCACCTGCAATCGCGGTATTCATCAATACGCCATCGCAACCCAGTTCCATCGCGATGGCGGCATCCGACGCAGTACCTACACCAGCATCCACCAGTACCGGCACTTTAGACTGCTCGATAATCAGCGACAGATTCCAGGGATTCAAGATACCCATACCTGAACCTATCAATGAAGCCAGCGGCATGATGGCAACGCAACCTATGTCTTCCAGCATGCGTGCCTGTATAGGGTCATCACTGCAATACACCATGACATCAAAACCATCTTGCACCAATGTCCTGGCCGCCTTCAGGGTTTCAGGCATATTCGGGAACAAAGTTTTTTCATCCCCTAACACTTCGAGCTTGCATAGCTTGTGGCCTCCCAATAATTCACGTCCGAGTTGCAGGGTGTACACTGCATCTTCAGCGTTATAGCAACCGGCTGAATTAGGCAGTATGGTGTATTTACTCGGTGGCACTACGTCCAGCAGGCTAGGTGCATTCGGGTCTTGCCCTATATTCACACGGCGGATTGCCACCGTGATGATGTCGGCACCACTGGCTTCCGTTGCCAGGCGGGTTTGTTCGAGGTCTTTGTATTTACCGCTGCCAACCAGCAGGCGGGAGCGGTAGGTTTTTCCGGCTATGCTTAAGCCTTGTGTGTTTTCTGTGTTCATAAAATTCTTTCAAATTTGTGAAGGCCAAGTAATACGTCATAGATTGGACTGCACCCTGTTAGCGCCGTAGGTTGGGCTACGTTTTACCAGCCCAACACTGGGCCTTGAATCAACATGCACGTTATTTGAATGCCGAGTGTTGGGCTGATGAAGCGTAGCCCAACCTACACTCATCCGCCACCAATCGCCCTCACCACATCAACCTTGTCATCGACTCGCAACTGATGCTCCGCCCACTGCGACCGCGGAATAATCTGCCGGTTCACCGCCACGGCAATCGCCTGCTGCGACAAGTTCAATTGTGCAATCAAATCTGCCAGCAGCGCGCTGCTCAGTTGCCGTGGTTCCCCATTAAGCTGTATCTCCACCATGACTATTGCTTCTTATAGATTTCCGCACCAGACTTGATGAATTCAACAGCCTTGACTTCCATGCCTTTTTTCAGTGCCTGGATCTCGCTGATACCTTGTGCATTGGCATAGTCGCGCACTTCCTGCGTGATTTTCATCGAACAGAAATGCGGGCCACACATGGAGCAGAAATGGGCAACCTTGGCAGAATCTTTAGGCAGTGTTTCATCATGGAATTCGCGTGCCTTGTCGGGGTCAAGGCCGATGTTGAACTGGTCTTCCCAGCGAAACTCGAAACGTGCCTTGGATAAGGCATTGTCGCGTATCTGCGCACTCGGATGGCCTTTTGCCAGGTCTGCTGCATGGGCAGCAATCTTGTAAGTGATGATGCCATCCTTGACGTCGACCTTGTTGGGCAAACCCAGATGTTCTTTCGGTGTCACATAGCACAGCATGGCCGTGCCATACCAGCCTATCTGTGCGGCACCGATACCAGAGGTGATGTGGTCGTAACCGGGTGCGATGTCGGTCGTCAAAGGGCCCAGGGTATAGAAAGGTGCTTCATGGCATTGCTCCAGTTGCAGGTCCATGTTTTCTTTGATGAGGTGCATGGGTACATGACCGGGGCCTTCTATCATGACTTGCACATCATGCTTCCAGGCGATCTGAGTCAGCTCGCCCAGAGTTTTCAATTCACCTAACTGCGCTTCATCATTCGCATCATAGATGGAGCCGGGGCGCAGGCCATCACCGAGGCTGAAGGACACGTCATAGGCCTTCATGATGTCGCAAATGTCTTCGAAATGCTCGTACAGGAAACTTTCTTTGTGGTGCGCCAGACACCATTTTGCCATGATGGAACCACCGCGTGACACAATGCCAGTCAAACGCTTGGCTGTCATCGGCACATACTGCAGGCGCACGCCAGCATGGATGGTGAAGTAATCGACACCTTGCTCGGCTTGCTCTATGAGGGTATCGCGGAAGATCTCCCAGGTCAGGTCTTCTGCCTTGCCGTTCACTTTTTCCAGCGCCTGATAAATGGGCACAGTACCGATAGGCACAGGTGAATTGCGGATGATCCATTCGCGGGTTTCGTGGATGTGCTTGCCAGTGGAAAGATCCATCACATTGTCGCCACCCCAGCGTATTGCCCAGGTCATTTTTTCGACT
The DNA here is from genome assembly GCF_049340405.1 of Undibacterium sp. Ji42W. NCBI lineage: Bacteria > Pseudomonadati > Pseudomonadota > Betaproteobacteria > Burkholderiales > Oxalobacteraceae > Undibacterium > Undibacterium sp. Ji42W. The sequence goes on along the minus strand of NZ_JBMPOV010000003.1, from coordinate 21,819 downwards.
TCTTCACCGATGGACGAGGTCACTGCGGAATTGCCGATATTGGCATTGATCTTGACCAGGAAATTACGGCCTATGATCATCGGCTCGATTTCAGGGTGATTGATATTCGCGGGGATAATCGCACGGCCACGGGCGATTTCTGAACGCACGAATTCTGGCGTGATTTCTGCCGGAATTGAGGCACCAAAAGACTGACCAGGATGCTGGCGCCCCATGACTTCTGCCAGCTTGCTGCCCATGGGGCCAGAAGCTTTCAGGTTTTCCAGATATTCTTTTCTACGCAAGTTTTCACGGATGGAAACAAATTCCATTTCCGGCGTGATGATGCCCTGGCGTGCATAGTGCATTTGCGAGACATTTTTTCCTGCCAAAGCGCGGCGTGGCAGGCGTTTCAGGTTGAAGCGCAGCTCGGCCAGCTTGGGGTCATGCAGGCGGGCAATGCCATATTCAGATGTGGGACCAGTCAGCTCTTCAGTGTCATTACGCTCGGCTATCCAGGCACCGCGAACGGATGCCAGGCCAGAACGGATATCGATCTTGACGGCAGGGTCGGTGTAAGGGCCAGACGTGTCGTACACATAGATAGGTGGATTTTTTTCCGAACCAAACATGGCTGGTGTATCTGACTGACTGATTTCGCGCATGGGTACGCGGATATCGGGGCGGCTGCCCTGTATATAAGTCTTGCGGGAATTCGGCAGTGGCTGTACGGCTGCCTCATCTACCGTAGCGGTAGCGGACAAGAATTGCGGGTTGGCGTTCATTTTGGCTCCTTTGCTTTGTTGGCATGGAGCCAGCAAAGGAGTTTCCAAAACAGGTGCGCGCGCAGATCAATACATAACACAGGCGGCACAAGCTTCGGCAGCTTCCCTTCGCTGGCATTATCCAGATCAGGTTCGAGGGTATTTCTCACCCGCCAACAAGATTGATGGCAGGACCCCTAGCATTTTTTCTTCGGGTTCCAGAAATAAATCCAGAACCGCGATGACGGCAGATTATACGACTTTTTTAAACCCAAGTGCTTTATTTGATGGCGCTGGCAAGTTCTTCATCCGACACTGTTGCCGACGCAGCAAGGTTGCCTTCTGGCAGATTTACCGGCCCATGCACCTCTATCAACTCGACCATACCTGCCTTGATCGCAGCCGACAGATCATGATCAAGTACGGGCAAGGCTTCTTCATAGGCGATCAATAATTTGCTGACACCATAGGCACGGTTGCGGCCATTGACTTTGCCCAAATATAAGGCCATGTCAGCAATTTGCAGGGCTTTTTCCCAATTGCAGATGACTTCTGGTAAACCAGAAAATGGCAGGCTGATGAAACCGGCAGTGAGTGTGACGGGGACACTTGCTCCATCAGTCTGAATGTTTTCTTCACCTATGCTACGCAAGATGCGCTCGACCAGGCCTTTGAGTTGTGCAGGGTTGGAGCGTGGGGAATAAATCAGGAATTCTTCACCACCCCAGCGCAACACCATATCACTGTCACGCACAGTACTGCGCAAGCGGCGCGCTACTTCAACCAGTACAGCATCACCGGTTGCATGACCAAAGTTATCATTGATATTTTTAAAATGATCAATATCCATGAGTATCAGGCAATCTGGATTATCCAGCGCATCCTCACGCCTTTCGCCTTCTGGCAAGACCGCCCTGCCCTTCATCATATCGACAAAAGAGCGACGGTTATACAAACCTGTGAGGGGGTCACGCACGGCATGAAATTCGAGTTGTTGATTGACTTCGCGCAGCTTTTCATTGGTCTTGCGCACTCGCCGATACAGGAAAAAAACCACCATGCCGACCATCACCATGATGACGGCAGCCAGCATCAGCACTACTTGCTGCAATTGCCGGTTTTTGATATCGGCGTCCTTGAGCTGGTTCTCGCGCGCCAGCAATTCAATCTGTTTTTTCCTTTGCTGGGCATTGAATTGCTCTTGCAAAGTGGCTACGGCACGCGCCCGGTCAGAGCGGAATAATTCATCGCTGAGTTTCTGCTGCTCACGTACCGTCGCCAGCGCCTCCTTGTACATATCGGCGGCCTCATACATATTGCCGATTTCACTGAGCAGGTTTTCCACATCCGACTTGGAGCCGGTTTCCATGAAAAACTTCTTGGCTTCATTGATGTAGCCTATGCCTTGGGCGAATTTCTTTTGACCGGCCAGAGCGAAGCCTATATTCGCCTTGGCAATGGCAATCGCAAAAGGATCATTCACAACCTGGGCTTTTTCCAGTGAAAAACGGGCGGCGCGTTCAGCTTCTGTAAACTTGCGCACATGCAGGTAATAGTCTGCGATATTGCCGAGCGCCGTGGCGGCCACTGCGGGCATGCCAGCATCGGTGGCTATCTGCAATACGGTCTTGTAGGCCTCCAGTGCCTCATCATGACGACCCAGGTCTATCAGGGACAGGCCGCGCGTCATTTGCAGTGAAGAAGTGATTTTGGGAGAGTCTATGCCGGGCAACATTGCCAGGGCTTCATTAGTGGTTTCCAGCGCCTTTTCTGCATTATGCATATTCAGGTAAAGTCTGGCGATGGATTCCATGCGGTACAACCTGGCTTGTGCGCTGCGGCGTGGCACCTGATCAGCCAGCTTCAGTGCTTCAAGAAAATAGGGCAGTGATTTGTCAAAGTTACCTATCGCCAGCTGCACCATGCCAAAGGCGATATTCAAACGCATGAGCACTTCAGCATTTTTTGAATCACGCAGGCTTTGCTGTATATCATTGAGCTTCACCAGCGCCATGGCGAACTTGCCCTGGTCCAGCATCTGAAAAGCTTCGCCTATCAGCGCCATATTGATCATGTCATTGTCTTTTTGTGCCCTTGCCAGTTGCAGCAATTCTGCATTGGCGGCATCAGCCTCCTTGATCTTGCCAGCGTCATACAAGATGCCTATCAGTGTATTCAAGACTTCGGCACGCAAGACATACTCGGCATCTTTGCCGAGCCGGTCTTTGTAGTCCTGCAGTTGCTTGAGGGCTGCCGTATTGTCACGGTCTGAAAGGGTATGGATGATTTCTATCTCAGAAAAATCAGGTTTGGCCTGGGCCTGCGCCTGTGCCTGCGCAGCGCCGCCCATGCATAACAAGGTAATAGCCAGCAAACCCGGCATCAGCCTGGTGTGCCACTTGGGGAGTTGAAGCTGCGACATGCAAGCTCTCATTATTCTATCCGTGTCTCTGTTCATTTTTTTCAGGCCAGGGCTATTCCACCCCGCTTTTATTTACCTGTCTGGTCCAGGAATACGCAGCCCACTTGCGATAATATTTCGTCTTCCAGTTGCTGCGCCGGTATAGGCTTGCTCAGATAGAAGCCTTGCAGTATATCGCAGGACTGGGCGCGTAAAAATTCCAGTTGTTCGCGAGTTTCTACCCCTTCGGCCACTACTTCCAGACGCAGGCTGTGTGCCAGCGCGATGATGCCAGTGACGATGGCTGCATCGTCGGCATCACCCGGAATATCACGCACAAAGGACCTGTCTATCTTGATGATATCAACAGGGAAGCGTTTAAGATAAGACAAAGATGAATAGCCAGTACCAAAGTCATCGATGGTCAGCCTGACACCCAGGCTGCGTAAACGGTCCAGTACGGCCAGGGTATCTTGCGCATGCTCCATCAGCGTGCTTTCGGTGATTTCCAGCTCCAGCATTTTCGCTGGCAGGCCAGTATCGAATAGGACCTGTTCCACGGTATTGGCAAAATCTTTTTGCAATAACTGGCTGACAGACAGGTTCACAGCAACCCGCAGATGCTTCATGCCCTTGTCCATCCAGTTGCGCATTTGCGCGCAGGCGGTGCGCAAAACCCATTCGCCGAGTGCAATGATGAGGCCGGTTTCTTCTGCCATGGGAATAAATTCTAATGGCGAGACCATACCACGGGTAGGATGGAACCAGCGCACCAGCGCCTCGGCACCGATGATCTCGCCACTGTCCATGCGAGCCTGCGGTTGATAAAACACCGCCAGCTCATTGCGCTCCAGTGCACGGCGCAGGTCGTTTTCCAGACGTACCCGCTCAGAAATCGAATGTTCCATTGCCGCTTCAAAAAACTGGAAGTCGGTATTGGTTTTCTTGGCGCGGTACATGGCAGTGTCTGCATGCTTGACCAAGGTGCCTACGTCCATGCCGTCGCTGGGATAGACAGAAATACCTATGCTGGCGGTCACAAAAATATCATGACTATCAATCTGAAAGGGTTTGGCCAGCGTGCGGCAAATGTTTTGTGCCGCCGATGCGGCGGCAGCTGGTTCAGCCAGCTCGCTGAGCACCACGGTGAACTCATCGCCACCCAGGCGTGCCACGCAATCGGCATTGCGCACACTGCGGCGTATGCGCTGGGCAACGGCGATCAGCAGGCGATCACCGACGTCATGACCGAGCGTATCATTGACGTTCTTGAACCTGTCCAGATCAAGGAACAGTACTGCCACTGATTCGACATTTTCTTTGGCCATGGTCAGCCTGCGACCTAGCTGATCCAGAAACTGTGTGCGGTTCGGCAAGCCAGTCAGCACATCGTTGAAAGCCAGGTGACGTATGCGTTTTTCCGCCTGGTTCGCTTCTATGATGCGGCGCACGCGCTGTGACAACACGGCAAAATGGATGGGTTTGGGAATATAGTCGCAGGCACCGGCAGCAAAAGCTCTTTCCACCGACGTATTGTCTTCGAGGGCGGTGATCATCAACACCGGTATGCTGCGCCCACGCGGCATTTCCTGTATCAGGCTGCAGGCGGTAAAACCATCCATGACAGGCATGACGGCATCCATGAGAATAACGTCGGGGCGCATGCGCTTGAGCATCAATAAGGCTTGCGAGCCATCAGCTGCCTCTTCGACTTTGAAGCCATCTCTTTGCAGGGTATGGCGCAGTGTGCTGCGGGTGCTGCGGTCATCATCCACCACGAGTACTTTGGCAACATGGCGGCTATGGCTGACGACACCCTGGTCTTCCAGGAATACTTCATTACCCAGTTCAGATGCTACCGCTTCATAGGCCTGGTGCAGGCTATTGAGCAAGGGAGGAATTTCTGACAGATGTCGCTCCAGTGCCAGTTGTTCGACTTCCTTGGCGTATTGCAGGAGATTGCTGGCCCCCAGGTTGCCACTGCTTCCTTTAATGGAGTGTGCCATGGCACGCACCATTTCTGCATCGCCTTGCTGCAGGCCCTGGCTCAGTTGTTCCAGATAGACTGGAGTGTCTTCCAGGAACAGGGATACTGTCTGCTGCAAACCAGGCCCCAGTATGTCGCGCAACTTGTCAAACACCATGCGGTCCAGTGGGTTACTGTCGAGCGGTTGCAATTGCCCGTCCGCTGGTAAGGCCCGCCCTGCTGCACCGCCATGGGTAAGCCAGCGCTCCAGTTTTTGGCGTAACTCTACCAGGGTGATAGGTTTGGCCAGATAATCGTCCATGCCTATCGCCAGGCATTTTTCTGCATCGCCACGCTGGGTATTGGCGGTCATCGCGACGATAGGTGTGCGCCTGCCCAGACCGTCTTCATAACTGCGTATCCTGACGGTAGCTTCATAGCCATCCATTTCCGGCATGCTGCAATCCATGAGTATCAGGTCATAGCGGTTGCGGCGTGCGGCCTCGACCGCTTCCTTGCCATTCCCGGCAAATTCGCAATGGCAGGCGGATAGTGACAGCATGCCCGCTGCCACCATCTGGTTAGTGCGGTTGTCTTCAACCACCAGCACGCGCCACTCAACCTGACCACCCTGTGCAGGATGACGCGCCACGTCCATATCCCTGGCAGGCATGGGCACAGGTGGCCTGACCATGCTTGCCGCAGCTGGTAACTGTACCTGGGTTTCAGTCAGCAATAAATGCCGCAAGGCTTGCAGCATTTTTTCTATATGCACGGGCTTGCTCAGGCAGATTTCTGCTGCCGTGGAATTGGTATCTCCTGCACAGCCATTTCTGTCCAGCGCCAGCGTGTGGATGCCGCTAAAACGATGATCATTGCGCAAACGGCGCGCCAGTTCAACGCCATCATCATCCATGCTGGCAACATCCATGATGACCAGGGAATGGGGTGCGCCTTCTTTGACGGCCTGATCCAGCAAGCGCAGGGCCTGCATGCCACTGGCAACTGCATGGCATGCCATGCCATGACGGGAAAGTTGTTGCAGCAAAAAACTGCGCACAATCTCACTGGGATCAACGATGAGTATACGCTCGCCCTGCAACTCGGTGCTAGCCAGGGCTGGCTTATCAGTGCTGCTGATGTCGCTGGCACTGCCGGCCCTGCATTGCATGCTGAAGTAAAAATTACTGCCCTGACCCGGCATGCTGCTGACACCAATTTCGCCGTGCATGAGTTCCACCAGTTGCTTGCAGATAGCCAGACCGAGGCCGGTGCCACCATATTTGCGTGTCGTTGAACGGTCTGCCTGGGCGAAGGATTCAAACACATTGGCGACGGCGTCTGTCGACATGCCTATGCCAGTATCGCTGACTTCAAAACGCAAGCTTATCGTGGCAGCAGGATCTGTCTGATCGTGGTGCTGGCTCAATACCACCCGTACCGCTATTTCACCATGCTCGGTAAACTTGATGGCGTTACCTATCAGGTTCATGAGTATCTGGCGCAAACGCAAAGGATCACTCTTGATGCGCAGAGGGACTTCATCAGCAACCAGATACGCAAGCTCCAAGCCTTTTTGCTGGGCAGACTTGGACAATAATTCCAGCACTTCAGCCACCAGTTTATTCAAATCGAACTCGATTTCCTCGACCTCTACCTTGCCCGCTTCCATCTTGGAAAAATCCAGGATGTCATTAATGAGTTCTATCAGGGACTGGGAAGAATTCCAGGCTACATCCACGCATTCGCGCTGGCTACGGGTCAGGCGCATTTCCTTGAGCATGTCGAGCATGCCAACCACGCCATTCAAGGGAGTGCGTACTTCATGGCTGACGGTGGCAGCAAATTGCGCCTTCATGACGGCGGTATGCAAGGCCTGATCGCGTGATTGCTTGAGCTCAGCCTCGCGCTCTTCCAGCACTGCCATCATCTGGTTGAAGGCATGCGCCATTTCCATGATGTCTTTTGAACCTTGAGGTGTGGCGCGCATGCCGGACTCACCCGCTTCTGCCCTGCCCATCAGGGCTGACAACTGGTTCAGCGGACGTATCATCTGCCTGGACATCAGGCGTATCACGGCCAGCAGGATCAACGCGAATGAGAAAGTGATGGCCAGATTGCCCATCAACAGCGACGACACCAGTTTATCCAGCGTGGTCTTACCGATCACCACATGCACATAACCCAACAATTCCGGCTTGCTCTCCTGGACTTCAAACGGTGAGGCTTCCGCTTCACCGGCAAATACCGGGGCGCTGAAACGCCAGTCCTGCTCACTTTCCTGTTCCAGCCTGGCACTCGACAATGGCCCGGCAGGATGCACCTGCAAAGGTGGCAAAACGACGCCAGGTTTGCTTTGTGAAAGTAGTACCTCATGATTTGCATTGGCAATTTCTACCTGCAGGACATCAGGGAAAGCCAGGGTGGTGGCCACCACTTCCCTGGCATTGTCAGCAGAGTGGTACAACAGGGCCAAGCGGCTTTGACGGGCCAGATTTTCTGCCACTTGCTGGCCTTGCACAACAAAGTAAGCGCGCATGCGATGGCTGGCCTGCCATGAATTCATGATGGAAGAAAATAAGGCCAGCACCAGGATAGCGGCCGTGATGATGACCGTGAGCTGGAGACTGAAACCTGTGCGGCGAAAGTAATTGCTGAAAAACTTCATACTTGAACCACATTACTTATGGCCGTTCACCATCTGGCATCGCTGGTGAACAGCACTCTGTCTCAGAATATTCAAGATCATCTCAGCATCCCCGTGTATGCATGACATGCTTGGCTCTTTCACTTCTATGCTCTTCGTTTCTGCTTTTTATTCTTTACATCGCAGGCGCACGGCAACCTGCCTGCAACAACAATCAATCGTCATCTTCAAGGCTCAGGGAAGATGGAATCAAAACTTCTCTGGCTTTGATAATCAATGTTCAAACCCATGTGGCTGGCCGTGCGCAAATTCACTGCCACCAGGACTTCGCGCAACAAGGACACACCAGACCTGCGGCCATCGCCACTCACCGCACTATGGGCAGCCATGGCCAGGCTATGCCCCAGCTCCAGATTATTCGGATAGAGCGCGAATAAAGCGCCTTTTTTTGCGTGTAAAAAACTGCTGGAAAAGAAGGGGATGCCGCGGTTCCATGACTCACGCAGGACCAGCGGCAGGATGCTGCCTTCCTCCACCGTCGTTGAGTCTTGTGGTAACCACAAGGCGTCACGTCGGTCTGCACTGGCAAAGGCCGCTTCGTACTGATGGGCCGCGCCAGCAAGATCTTTGGCTTCATAGGTCACCAGCTCCAGCCCTTGCTGCTTCGCTGCCTCACGCGCCAGTTTGATCAGCGACTCATTGTTTTTGGGGTCATACACAACGATGACTCTTTTGACGCCTGGCAGCAGGCTTTTGAGGCGGGTAAACAACAAGGCCGGATCGGGCATGAGGCTGACGCCCGTCATACTGCGGCTTTCACTTTCCGGGATGTTCAGGACACCACCAACCACCACGGCAATCTCGCGGTCCAGGCCACTGGCCAGCTTGACTCCCTGACGGCCAAGGGCAATGACGACCCTGACACCGTTACGTTTTAATTGTACATTCAAGTCGGCGGTTTCCAGCTTGGCGCCTATCGGCATGCTGATCACCGGCATGCGTGACTTGCTTTCTATGCCTTCGATGATCTTGGCAAAAATACTGCGGTAAGGCTCACCCATGTCCGGATAAAGTACCGCCAGGCTGCCGCCCGTACTGACCTCAGGGCGGCGTCCCTGGGTAACGGCATCAGCGAAGACCAGATGTTCGCCATAATGGTAGCCCATGCGTAAATCCTGGGCCAGTGCGGGCGTCGGGGTAGGTAATTGCGGCACCTGGTTTTGCAGCATGGCCAGGTCTGGTTTGAGCATGGACAAAGGTATGGGCTGCTGAGCCATGACAGGGGACACGAGCAAAAACAACATACACAGCACGAAATTGAAAAACTGGCAGGCGTGCATAAGCAAGCCTGCTTTCGCATCAGTTTTTTGACTGAGGCGGCAAGCATGGATATCAGAAAAATAAGAACAGCCTTTTTCCAGCATCTAACGTTTTATTCCTTCTTCTATTTTCAACACAGTTTCGTCCTGCTTTTTGTGGCGCTTGCCGCTCCTGCTGTTATTACTATCGTTATTACTATCGTTATTCCTGCCATTATTGCTACCATTATTACTGCTGTTTTTTTACAAACAAACTATCAGGCTGCCACAGCCATACTGCGAATTAACCATCAACATTAACAGATTTACGCACGCCCCCATATCGAAATTGATGCGCCTGCTTTATTCACCCGACAAGCGGTCAGGCATCGCGATAAAAGATGTTCGGCATTTCTATAATTTATAGCTAAATTGCAAAAAAACCGAACGGCCCCCCATGGGAATGTCGTTTGGCATATTGATAAAAGTCGTACTGTAGGGGCTGGGTTCGCGTACATCGGCATTCAGGAGATTGCGCACTATCACAGTCCAGTCCCAACCCGTATATTTTTATTTGTCTCTATGGTCAAACCCAGCTTGATGTAGTCCTTCAGATTCGGAGGGGTATCACCAGATCCTCTCTGCCTGCCACCGTTTTCATTCTGACAGTTATTACCAGTCCTGACGATGTCGGACATCTGATGATGAAACAGAATCAGGCCCGATTGCAAACCTGGTCGCGCCTGCCAGGGCAGCGTCAATTCAGTTGTGCACATTCTCTTTATCCTCAGTACCAGATTAGCATTCACACTGATCAAATCCCCTTGATGCATCTAGCTCAACCAAAGCACGTAGCCCGGCGGTGCGACTATGTTGCACAGATACCGCAACATTGATGCGGCCCCTTTCATCTCCATGTAAAACCAAGGTATCACAGCTATTGAAGGAACCCAGACTGATACCAAAGCGGGCGCCATTCATCAGCACCAGTACTTCTGGTTTACTGAGCGCACTACACACCCCGCGTACGGCGTAAGTAGCCATATTCAATACGGTAGAACGTTCCAGATGCAAACCGGGTATGGTTTCCAGTATGCCATCCAGGTTGGTGGCACCGGTTGCTTCTATATCGGCAGCAGTAATTACCGTCGCCACGGCGGGTGCGCGGCGCAAAAGGCAGGGTCGAACCTGTGGCAAGGCTGATGACAGACTCGTCACCGTATTTATCGCCGGATTTGTCACCATAGGCCAGGGCCAGGTCTTCTTCCGTATTCCGTTCTTCAGCCGTCACAGGCTGAGGCAGGACTATCAGCAGCAAGACAAAATGCAGGGCATATGCCGTATTGTTCAGGCTTTTCATGATATCCCCTGAGATTTTCAAACATCTTAATCCAATCTTTCCGGCAACAACAAGCCAGATGCATGACAGCAATATGGCATTTGTCGCTTTGCTGCCGACAAATGACAAGATTTAAAATATTTATTGTCTTTAACATATTTTATTAAATGCTATCCGCAGGAAAAACCGCCTTCTGCACTTTCCTCATTTATAATCAAAGGTTTAGCAATCACCGCAGATCATATTATGGAATTAGCCAAGTCTTTTGAGCCCGCAGAAATCGAACAATCCTGGCGTGGCGAGTGGGAAAAACGTGGATATTTTGCCGCCACCATGGATGAAGGCAAACCCTCGTTCTCGATACAACTGCCACCGCCAAATGTGACAGGCACCCTGCACATGGGCCACGCCTTCAACCAGACCATCATGGATGGTCTGACGCGTTACTACCGCATGCGCGGTCACAATACGGCCTGGGTACCGGGTACTGACCATGCTGGTATTGCTACGCAAATCGTGGTGGAACGCCAGTTGGATGCTCAAAAGATTTCGCGCCATGATCTGGGCCGTGAAAAATTCCTGGAAAAAGTGTGGGAATGGAAAGAGAAATCGGGCTCCACCATCACCGGCCAGATGCGCCGCATGGGTGCGTCTGCCGACTGGGACCGTGAATATTTCACCATGGATGCCGAACGCTCGAAGAGTGTGACCGATGTCTTCGTCAAACTGGTGGAGCAAGGCCTGATCTACCGCGGCAAGCGCCTGGTCAACTGGGACCCTGTCCTGGGTACGGCGGTGTCTGACCTGGAAGTGGTGTCGGAAGAAGAAGATGGCTCGATGTGGCATATCCGCTACCCGTTTGCAGATGGCTCGGGCCACCTGACGGTAGCAACAACCCGCCCAGAGACGCTGCTGGGTGACGTGGCCGTGGCGGTTGACCCAACGGACGAACGCTATATCCACCTGGTTGGCAAAATGCTCAAGCTGCCACTGACAGACCGTGAAATCCCGGTAATTGCTGACAGCTATGTCGACAAGGAATTTGGTACTGGCTGCGTGAAGATCACGCCTGCGCATGACTTGAACGATTATGCAGTTGGCCAGCGCCATAAACTGGAGATGATTTGCATTTTCACTCTGGATGCTAAAATCAATGAAAACGCCCCAGCCGTATACCAAGGCATGGACCGTTTCGTCGCCCGCAAACAAATCGTTGCTGACCTGGATGCACTAGGTTTGCTGGATTCAGTCAAGCCGCACAAGCTGATGGTGCCACGCGGTGACCGTACCAATGTGATCATCGAACCGATGCTGACTGACCAGTGGTTCATGGCCATGAGCAAACCAGCACCAGAAGGGACGTTCTTCCCAGGTAAATCCATCGCTGAAGTAGCGCTGGAAAAAGTCGCTGATGGTGAAATCAAATTCATCCCGGAAAACTGGACCACGACGTATAACCAGTGGCTGAACAATATCCAGGACTGGTGTATCTCACGCCAACTCTGGTGGGGCCATCAAATCCCGGCCTGGTATGGCGATAATGGCGAAATCTTTGTTGCGCATGATGAAGCCGGTGCACAAGCCAAGGCAATTGCTGCTGGTTACACTGGCGCATTGAAGCGTGATGATGATGTGCTCGACACTTGGTTCTCGTCTGCGCTGGTGCCTTTCTCTACTATGGGCTGGCCAGAAGAAACACCGGACATCAAACACTTCCTGCCATCGTCGGTACTGGTGACCGGCTTTGACATCATTTTCTTCTGGGTAGCGCGCATGGTCATGATGACTACGCACTTCACAGGCAAGGTGCCGTTCAATACCGTGTATGTGCATGGTCTGGTGCGTGATTCCAGTGGCCAGAAGATGTCCAAGTCCAAGGGCAATACCCTGGACCCTATCGATCTCATCGACGGCATCACAGTGGATGAACTGGTAGCGAAACGTACAGCTGGCCTGATGAACCCTAAACAGGCTGCCAGCATAGAAAAAGCCACGCGCAAGGAATTTGCCGATGGCATCCCTGCCTATGGTACGGATGCCTTGCGCTTCACCATGGCCAGCTATGCATCACTGGGTCGCAATATCAATTTCGACCTGGGCCGCTGTGAAGGCTATCGCAACTTCTGCAATAAACTGTGGAACGCAACCCGCTTTGTTTTGATGAATACTGAGGACAAGGATTGCGGCTTTGGCGTAGATGTAGGCGCAGCAGATCTGGAATACTCGCAAGCCGACAAATGGATTATCTCTACGCTGCAACATGCAGAGGCAGAGGTAGAAAAAGGTTTTGCTGACTACCGTTTCGACAATATCGCCTCTGCCATCTACAAATTTGTCTGGGATGAATATTGCGACTGGTATCTGGAAGTCGCCAAAGTACAGGTACAGCAAGGCAATGAAGCGCAGCAACGCGCGACTCGCCGCACTTTATTGCGCGTGCTGGAAGTGATCTTGCGCCTGGCCCACCCTATCATTCCTTTTGTCACTGAAGCACTGTGGCAAACAGTGGCTCCGCTGGCAGGCAAGACTTTGAACCCGGCTGGTGACAGTATCATGATCCAGCCTTATCCGCTGTTTGTCGCTGAAAACGTCGATACTGCGGCAGAAGCCTGGATGCAGGCACTGAAAGCCATGACCGACGCCTGCCGCAACCTGCGTGGTGAAATGCAATTGTCTCCTGCTCTGCGCGTACCACTGTTGTTGCAGGCCGCGAATACAGAAGACAAGGCCCGCCTGCAATCTTTTGCGCCTTATCTGCAAGCACTGGCGAAACTGTCTGAGGTATCCGTGGTTGATGCCTTGCCTGAATCACCGGCACCGGTATCCGTCGTTGGCGAATCGAAGCTGATGCTGAAAGTGGAAATCGACGTGGCAGCAGAACGTGCACGTATCAGCAAGGAAGTCGCCCGTCTGGAAGGTGAAATTGCCAAGTTGGAGACCAAGCTGGGTAACGAAGGCTTTGTCGCCAAGGCACCTGCACAGGTCATCGCGGTTGAGAAAGAACGCCTCGCAAATTTCAAAGCCACTTTGCAAAAACTGCTTGAACAATTGGGCAAATTGCCACCAGCATAAAGTAGCGTCACTAAGCTGGCAGTACTATGGGTTAAAGTAGGTACTCTAAAAATATTGTACGTGGTGAAAATTTTGCCACGTACAATCAAATCACATAAATCAGAGACCTCAGTTTTTCTTTTGGAGACAGCATGAAAAAAACAGTTCCATTCGTATTATCAGCATTCATCGCATTCGCAGGCATCCCACTACTGGCACAGGCTGAAGAAAGCCCTGTTGGCCTTTGGAAGAGCATTGATGACAAATCAGGCAAGCCCAAGGCGCTGATACGCATCACTGAAACCGCTGGCGAATTGCAGGGCAAGATAGAAAAACTGTTTCTGGAAGCGGATGCGCCCGAAAAGAACCCAAAATGCGACAAATGTGAAGGTGTCAACAAAGACCAGCCCATCGTCGGCATGATCATCTTGTCTGGCCTAAAAAAAGAGGGTGACGAATACACCGGTGGAAAAATCCTCGATCCGGGCAATGGCAAGCTGTACAGCAGCAAACTCAGTATCATAGAAAACAACAAGAAGCTGAATGTACGTGGCTACATAGGCGCACCGATGTTTGGCCGTACACAGACCTGGTTGCGCGAGCAATAAGTCTGCAACACCAGATAAGGTCACAACACAACATTACAACGGGAGCGCAGGCTCCCGTTAATGTTTGTCATTCATGATCCAGCATGATTTGGCCTGCATACTGTGGTCAGCCCCCCCCTGTTGCACGCCAGCGACTTGCCAGAAATAGCAATAAGGCAGATGATAGGCTACTGAATCCCTTTTCGATGAAGGCGGTATCATGAAAAAAGCATGCTCATCCTGGTTTGCTGTTGCTCTACTGATACTGCTATTGCCTGGCTTGTCATGGGCACAAGGGCAATTGCTCAAAATTGCCACAGGTGAACTCCCGCCTTATGCCACCGAAAGCCGCGCAGACAAAGGCATCGCCCTCAGCATAGTACGGCGCGCTTTTGAGCTCGAAGGTTATCAGGTGGAATTTACTTTCCTGCCCTGGTCACGCGCACTGGCTGAAAGCCGGGCAGGTAAATGGGATGGCACGGCTTACTGGGGTCACAAACCTGAGCATGATGCAAGTTTTTTTCTGAGTGACAACGTCATCACCGAGCAATGGGTATTTGTGTATCGCAATGCCCTGGACTTCAAATGGAAGCAGCTGGACGACCTCAAGCCTTACCGTATCGCGATGATACAAGACTATACCTATACGCCAGAAATCTGGGCCATGGCGAATAAGGGTGACTTGAAGATGGAAAAACTGCCGAATGATACGACGGCCCTGAAGCTCTTGCTGTTGAAACGGGTAGATATTGCCCCAATGGAGAGAAACGTCACCTGTGATTTATTGGCAAAGAACTTTTCCCCTGCTGATGCGGCTCAACTGTCTGCGCACCCAAAACTGATGACAGAAAGTTTTACTACCCACCTGATGATGTCGCGTGGCCTTCCCACCAGTGCGGGCAGGGTTGCTGCATTCAATAATGGCTTGAAAAAGCTGCGCGCTTCTGGCGAATATCAAAAACTGTCTTCCCAGGTGAATTGTCCGCAAGGCTGGTCTGATGTGGCCAAGTCCAATCACTGAATTCGTCTTCACCATTCGCTTTCACTACTCAGCTTCACTACGCCACCTTTACTACTCCATATCATCAGCATGACCAGGAGCACACAGTGGCATTTGCATGATAAAGCTGCTGCCTTTTTCCAGCTCGCTCGATACTCGTATGCTGCCTCCGAGCACATCGCACACCAGGTTATAAACGATATTCAAACCCAGGCCACTGCCGCCCTGCCCCAGCTTGGTGGTGAAGAAGGGATCAAAGATACGCCCGAGGTTGATGTCAGCAATACCAACACCGTTGTCATTGACGCTTAATTCCACTTTGGCCGGCTCCGTATCCAGCAAATGTCCCCTGATATCGATGATGCCATTTTCGCGGCCATCAAAGCCGTGCAGGATGGCATTATTGACGAGGTTGCTGATGATCTGCCCGAGTAAACCTGGGTAGGCGTCCAAGCGTATTCCAGGCGGGATATTGATACGGACTTCATGCACATGATGCCTGATGCTGCCCCCCATGGTCAGCATGGTTTCCCTGACGACTTCATCAAGGAAAAACAAACGGCGCTGCGCGCTGGTCCTGTCTACCGCCACGCGCTTGAAACTGCCTATCAGGTCAGCTGCGCTGTGCAAATTGCGCAAGAGTATATCGCTGGCCTGCAGGTTATTCTCGATATAATTTTGCAAAGCCGCGCGGGTGACACCCTGCACCATTTTCTTGTTGAATTCGCGGCTGAGGTCATGGATAGTGCTGGCTACCGTCACTGAATTACCGATCGGCGTATTCAGTTCATGGGCCACACCTGCCACGAGCGAACCAAGGGCGGCCATTCTGTCACTGCGCTGGATTTCGGCATGGGCACTATTTAAATTATCGAGGGCTGTGCGTAATTCCTGGTTCGATACATTCAGCTCTTTGGTGCGGTCTGCAACCCGTTGCTCCAGCGTGGCATTATGGCTGGCCTGCTCGTTCATCAACTCACCCAGACGCAAACGCATGGAATCCACCCCCAGGGCCAGGCTACCCAGTTCATCGGGCCGGGCGGCACTGACAACTTCTTCCAGATGTCCTTCACCGAGGCGATCTACATCGCGTTGCAATTGCTGCAAGGGACGCATCATGCGTTTTTGGAACAGCAGCCATAACAGGAAAAAAGAAATCAGCAATTGCACCAGGATGGCAGCACCACCCTTGAGGA
Source organism: Undibacterium sp. Ji42W (assembly GCF_049340405.1). Taxonomy (NCBI): domain Bacteria; kingdom Pseudomonadati; phylum Pseudomonadota; class Betaproteobacteria; order Burkholderiales; family Oxalobacteraceae; genus Undibacterium; species Undibacterium sp. Ji42W. The sequence goes on along the minus strand of NZ_JBMPOV010000003.1, from coordinate 5,591 downwards.
ATTTTTTGAGGAATTCCTGCTCCATCCAGTAACTGCTCATCTCTATCGTGACCCGGCCTATGACCGTGCCATCTTTGCGGATATTGCGGGTTTCACTGATCAAGCCCTGCCTTTGCTGTATTGCCTGCTCAGCATGGACGAAACGGCCCAAGGCGGCATCTTCGACAATAATGCGCACGACATCCGGATTGAGCATGACTGAGTTGACAAAACTCTGGGCGCTGGTTGCATCGACTTGCCACAATGGCACGGGCATGGTTTGTTCCAGCATGCTGGCATATTGCTTGAGCGGGCCACGCACGCGCACATCATATTCGCGCTCATAACTATCCTTGGCCAGTACAGAACCAAGCAGGATGGCAGGGATCAGGATACCCAGGCCTATGCCCAGTACGATGGCCTTACGCAAGGACAAAGTAGCTGAACGCCACCCTGTCTGCTGGCCTGTTGATACGGAAGGATGAGAGTGCTTGCTGAACATCGTTGCAGCCAGTTCCGGTGTTAGCCTAAAGCCATAACGGCAGAATTTGTCCAGACCATGGATCCAGACCTGATTGATTTGCAAAGAAGCAGTAGCCTGAGTCTCAATGGCATATACCTGAAGGTACTCCGCGTTGCACAAATATTCTACCTGAAATTGATTATGCCTTCTTTGATTAGCATTTCACTGTGGCAAATCTGAAAAACCGGCAGGCAGTATTTCTCGCCTTACCTTGATGTAGATCAAGGATGGTGAACTTTATAAGCTTAACATGAAGACAAGGAAAATCTTTTCCTCAATCGTCAAAGGAGTATCCATGCAAGTTGATCACCATCCTCTTTCCACCGAGTTCCCTGAATTCAAACAAGCCATACATGAACTAAAAGCTGACAATGCTCATTTTGCCAAGCTGTTTACTGAGTATGACGAGGCAGACAAGGCCGTCAATCGTGCAGAAAACGGCGCAGAACACCTGGGTGATGTCGCACTAGAGGATTTGAAGAAAATACGTCTCAGCCTGAAAGATCAGTTATTCCATATCTTGCAGACCAGCGCTGCGGTCTGATTGATGCAACTTGAGTTCTGAAAACGCCGGGCTCAGTGTCGGCGTTTTGCTCTGAAGACATGCTGGTCTTCATAAAAAGCCGCATCTTGCTGGGGCCACCAACCTGGTAAGCCAAGCACAGGCAATGGCGTGTAATTTGCTGTTGTCAACGCCTGACTGGCAAGTTGCTGCGCCACCACGGCGTCAATATGCGCACGTCTGGCGATTGCATCCAGTGTGAAATAAGCCGGCTCCACCATCACTACCCAGGTGTGTGCAGTGATCGCCTTATAAGGCTGGACCAGCTTTTCCATCAGGGCATGGCCAAAGCACCAGACTTCAGCACAGCGACCGAATTTATCTGCCTGCATGACGAAGGCATCCTGCCATGCATGGGTGCGCAAGGCTGCGATCAGGTTCGCGCCTTCAGTCGTATCAGCAAGAATCAGCAAGGCAGCATTCTCATCAAAGATAGTGGCAGCATCACGCGCCGGGCCGCGTGATTTGCCTATACCCAAAGCAGCAATTTGTGCAGCCTGCAAGGCATTCAACTGCCGCTTGATGGCCGGAAAAGTCAGCCACACCAGGGCATTGAAAAAATCATGCAGGTTCTCCCGCGTGGGCACCAGGCCAGTAGCACTGATATGCGCTTCATAAGCCGCGCCCTCAGGCAATTCTTCCTGCGTGATAAAACGTAACGGCAGCTCAAGATGATTGCTCAAACCTGCCTGCGCGGCAAACTGATTGAGTTGTACACGCCAGTCGTCTGCGGCCAGCAAGCCTTGAGCCGCTGGCCTGACTGCAGAAAACCAGGCTTGCGACCAGTCTATGTCATCAAAAAAACGCGGCGTCATGAATTGCAGGGCAAATTTATGCAATGCGTATTTTCCAGTGCAGGGTTTCACCACTGTTCAGCGGCACTATGCTGCTATCGGCGAACGGCAATTCTGCCGGCATTTGCCAGTCCTCACGCACCAGGGTGATGCTGCCGCTATTGCGTGGCAATTGATAAAAGTCAGGGCCATTGAAGCTGGCAAATGCTTCCAGTTGATCCAGTGCACCAGCCTGCTCAAACGCCTGGGTATACAATTCCATCGCATGCAAGGCAGTGTAGCAACCGGCACAACCGCAGGCATGCTCTTTCAAACCCTTGGCGTGCGGGGCAGAATCAGTACCCAGGAAAAAGCGTTTGCTGCCCGAGATGGCCGCTTTGACCAATGCTAATCTATGCGTTTCACGCTTCAGTACTGGCAGGCAGTAATAATGCGGGCGTATGCCACCTTTGAAAATTTCATTACGGTTGTACAGCAGGTGATGGGCAGTAATCGTTGCGGCAATCGGGCCGCCAGATTCTGCTACATAGGCAGCAGCATCACTGGTGGTGATATGTTCAAATACCACTTTCAATTCCGGCATGTCTTTGCGTAGTGGTTGCATGACGCGGTCGATGAACACAGCTTCGCGGTCAAACAAATCAATCTCGGCATCTGTTACTTCACCATGCACCAGGAAGGGCATGCCGACTTCCTGCATGGTTTCCAGCGTCTTGTAGCAATTTTTGAGATCAGTCACGCCAGCATCAGAATTAGTGGTGGCACCTGCTGGATACAACTTCACGGCATGCACAAAGCCACTGTCCTTGGCTCGGCGTATTTCATCCGGTGGCGTGTTATTCGTCAGGTACAGGGTCATCAGCGGTTCGAAGTTCATGCCCGCTGGCAGAGCCGCAAGTATACGATCACGATAGGCAGCAGCCTGTTCAGTTGTCGTGACTGGTGGCTTCAAATTAGGCATGATGATGGCGCGGGCAAACTGCGCTGCTGTATGCGGCAGCACGCTGGCCAGTGCTGCGCCGTCGCGTACATGCAAATGCCAGTCGTCTGGGCGGGTAATGGTGATTTGTTGCGGGGATGTGTGAGTAGTAGAGGCAGTCATGGTAGCTCGCAGTGACGGAATACCGGCATTTTACCTTTTCCATCCGTGTTAAGCACCTTTGCCTGCACAGGCCAGTGACATTTCACTGGGGGGCTGAGTTGGAAAAATATTGAAGTAGCAACACTCGTTCAGCGCCAAATTTTCTTAATGACATGCAATTACAGGATCAAGCTTACCGCCAAAGCGCTGCAATGCCATGACCCGCATGATCAGTGCCTGCTCAGGCAATATATCCAGCGCGTTTTGCGGCGATGTGCCCTGGGTCATCAACAATGCCTTGTCCTGTGTGTGCGCCAGGCCTAGTATATGACCTAGTTCATGCCCTAGAGGCTTGCCCATCAGGAAATAGGGATTGGCATGTCTGTCCTGGCGCTGCATAAGTACATCGTTAAATACTGCTTTACCTGCGGGCAAATTGCCAAATGCATCGGCCACTTTGCCTGCCGGGGAGGGCATTGCCGTAGCAAAAATGATGGTCAGTTGATTGCGGTTCTCAGTCCACGCGGGTAACTCGTTTACTGGACGGAATTTGAAATTGAAAGTAATGCGCGCCTGCTGGTAATAGCGGTTGACGAGTGCCATATAAGACTGCAACTGTTCTGGCTTACTCCAGATCGCAGAGTCCTTGAAAAACACAGCCACATCGACTTCTATGCTTCTCTTGCTTTCGGCTTCGCGGCACATGGCCGCATTCATTGCGCAAACTGGCTGCTGATCAGGAAAAATTTTAAATGCGCGTGGTAAATCAGCAGCATGCAGATGTGACCAGTCGAGTGCCTGCCATTGATATTTTGAGGGCAGTATTGTGCTGCAGTCTGGTAGCGTAGTCTGCGAAGGCTCCGCGTGTATCGTGGAAGTAAACAGCAACATGCCTGCATATGTGCAGGTGCGCATGGCGTGTCTTGCTGACTTGATCGAACGAGGAAATGAGTACATAAAAATTTGGCTGGTGTCTTCGAGGTGATTGTGATGCTTCACATGCAAAGGCGCAGCAATTTTATTGTATCTGTGTCTGATGACGACAGTTACAAACAAGCCCGGCACTTTGCAGTGTCGGGCTCGTTTGTTTTTATCACTCTATGCAGGAGATTGCTCTCCTGTTATTACCAACCGAATTAAGCGATGAAGTCGCCAGCGACGATGGAACCTGCGCCAACCAGTTTAACGATAAAGTCAGTTGCATCAACAGTACCTACAGTACCACCGATATTTTGGAAGGCATAAGTACCAGCTGCTGTACCTGCGGCTACAGTGATCACGTAAGCCTGGGTATTTGCTGCCAGAGACGCGCCAGCTGCAGTTGCTGCTGTAGCGATTGCTGCTGCCAGGGTAGATACGTCAGCGGTTGCGATGGACAACAGGTTCAATGTTGTCGCTGCTGTGCCAGTTTTGAATACGTCCGCGCCAGCAATTTTGAAGTTTGCCACTGTATCGATGTTAGCCAATACAGAACCGGAAGCAATCACATCAGCACCCGTTGCAGTGGTGGATAAATTGATCGTATCAGTACCAGAACCGCCAGTAATGGTGGTGTTACCTGTACCAGTCCCCAGAATATTCAGAGTCTGACCACCTGTGCCCAGAACAACATTACTGATGTTAGTAGCAGCAGACTTAGTGAAGTTCAAAGTCACGCCAGCGCCGTTTTCATTTGTCACTGTCCATGCAGCATTGGTACCACCAGTTACATTGACAGTTTCAACGCCAGTTGTTTTTGTGCTCAAGTTAATTGATGCGGTTACTGCACCAACGTTCAGCACATCATTACCCAAGCCACCGTTGATAGTAGCGATGGTAGCGTTATAGATTGCTTCGCTGATGTTCAGTGTGTCATCGCCTGTACCACCAACAACGCTCGCTGTATTAACAGCAGCGGTGAATGTATTGGTACCGTTAGCCAGGTTGTAGTTTTCAGTGTTGGCCAGAGCTGTAACCGTACCCGCTGTTGTCAGTGTGAGCGTTTCTGTCCCTGCTGCAGTCACCGTGGCGAAAGCAGCCCACTGCGCAGCGGTCATCGTGAATGAACCATTTGATGTGAACAATGCCTGCTCAAAACCAGTGATATTGGCTGCGGAAATATTGCTGCCATTTGCTAATATCAACAAGTCAGTTGTACCAGAGCCGGCAGTGAAAGTACCACTATAAGTCTTCCCTTCCAGTGTCAACTGATTATTACCATTACCGAGGTTGATATTGCCAGCCAGCATGGAGCTGCCAGAGTTGGCCAGGAAAACGCGGTCATTACCGCTGCCACCGTTGATGGTAGTAACACCTGCAGTCGCAACGTTGAAGTACACGTCGGTTGATGTATTGTCTGTAGCGATGGTTTTGATGTTGGTAATAGTATTGCCACCACCAATAACGATACTGCCGCCGCCAGTAAAGGTGATCATGTCTGAATCGCCAGCGTTACCATTGACAGTTGTGCCAACCAGCGCTGCTGCATTACCTGTGAAGTTATCGTTCACGCCTGCAACGCTGTTGAATGTACCGCCAGCAGTGAATGCTGTTGGAGACAAAGCAGAACCGCCACCGTTGATTGGGGATGTACCAACAACACCTGTTGTTACTGTTGCGCCGCCAGACACTGTTACAGCATTGCTGACTGTAGTGTTGTTGACGTTACCACCA